>DASXLA010000001.1:0-1929 GCA_036496505.1 Candidatus Acidiferrum sp.
GACCAAATCGCGGACCAAATCGTGGATCAAGCGGGCCCAGTGGTCAAACTGGTCAAACTGGTCGTTCAAATCGCGGTGAGAAATGGGGCCCCAGTCGTGGTCCGAGTCGCGGACCAAGCCGTGGTCCAAGTCGTGGACCAGGGCGTGATCCCAATCGTGGGCCGGGCTTCTCAGGGCCGCGGCGAGAAAGCGGCGGGGGAGCGCCTCATGGATCAGCTCCCGGGCGTCCGCCAAATGCGCGCGATGGAAAAAATCGGGGAAAACCTTTTCGCCCGAACCGCGACCGGGGCCCACGATAATTCCGGCGCTGCGGATGCGGCCTGTTCACCATGAAAATATCCGTGCCCGAGAATTTCCCGCACAGCGCCGACGTGGTCGGCGACATTCTCCTCAAATATAAAAACATCGCGGTGGTGGGCTTGTCGTCGAACCCCATGCGGCCCAGTTTCGGCGTGACGCAATACATGCAGGCTGCCGGATACCGCATCATTCCTGTGAATCCCAACGAGACGGAAGTGCTGGGCGAGAAAAGCTACGCGCGGCTGGAGGATATTCCTGGTACGGCAAAAATCGAGATTGTGGATATTTTCCGGCGATCAGTCAACGTACCGCCGGTGGTGGAGAGCGCCATCGCGACGGGCGCCAAAGTTATCTGGATGCAGCAGGGAGTGGAGCACCAAGCCGCCGCCGAAAAAGCCCGCGCCGCGGGTTTAATTGTGATCGAGGATGCGTGCATTTTGATTGAGCACCGCAAGCGCCACCGGCGGTGAGGCGATGGCGCGCGAGTAAGTGTACGTGCCGGGCGGCAAGAAACGGCAAAATTTCTACTGCACCGTGAGCGGGAAGACGAACAGGTTGTGTTTTCCCGGCACAATTACGCCCAGCAGTTTCCCATCCGCGGAAATCGAAAAATCGCGAAAGCCCAGGGCGCGTAGAATCGGCTGTGGCTCGGGCTGCGCCACGGGAATGTCCTTTTCGTCGCTGGTCTCAACCAGATTGGGAAGATCAACCCACACCAGCTCGGCGGTTTTCTTTTCCACGGCGCGCTTCAGCAAGATGCGGCGCTCGTCGGGCGACCAGTGAAACACCCCCATGCCCACGCGCGCGCGCGCCACGCGATGAATATTGCTGAGGTCGCGAATCTCCAGCACCTCCTTATCGACATAGAACGCGACGAGTTTGCCGCTGGGAGAAATGGACAGCCCGCCCGCGAAGGACTGCAGCGTGGCCAGCTCTTTGTCGTCCTGCGAAAGCAAATCCAGGCGCTGCAGACGTGGCGGACCGGATTGCGAGCGGTCCTGCTCGACGGCGACGGCCATGTTGGTGCCGTGGATTTCGTCGATGTCCAGAAAGGTGCGGCCCTCGAACGCCTCGCCGGCCGGCCCGGTGGCCAGATTGGCGTAGTGAAAAGAGAAGAGCGCCCGAGGCTTCACGGCTTCAGTTAAATAAACAACGGTGGCGTTGTCTTTCAGCCAGAAGGCGTCCGCGGAATCGCGAATCACGTTTTCGCCGCCGTTGATGCGCACCTCTTTGCCGCTCTCATCCAGCACTACGGTCATGTAGGAATCCTGGGTCCTGCCGCTGTCGTCCACGAGAGAGGTCACAAACAGGCGCGCGAGAATAAAACGGCCATTCGGCGACCAGCGGAAAGAGTCCACCGCGTAACTGAACGGGAGATTGCCAATCTTGAATTTTTCACCAAGCAGCAGGCGGCGCTTCTTGCCGTTGGTTTCCTGCAGCCAGATGTCGTCGTGCTGCAAATCGTAGAGTTTGGTTTTCATATTGCGGCGCACGGAATAAACGATGCGGCCATCAGGAGCAAAGGCGAAGGCGGTAATGTCTTCGTCGATGGTTTGCAGGGGTTTCTGCATGTCGACGGTCTGTGCGCGCGCGGGAGGTACGGCGCAACAGCCGAACACCGCGCACACT
>DASXLA010000002.1:0-40920 GCA_036496505.1 Candidatus Acidiferrum sp.
CGGGCGTCACGGCGAAGGCTCGAATTGCACGGGGCACTCGGGCGACGATATGGTGCTGCTGGTGCCCATCGGCACGGTGGTTTTCGATGCGCAGGGCGGCGAAACCATCGCCGATCTGGCCACGCCGGGCCAGCGCGTGCTCGTGGCGCATGGCGGCCACGGCGGTCGGGGCAACCAGCACTTTGCCAAACCCTGGCACCAAGCGCCGCGCGAGCATGAAGAAGGTCATGCCGGCGAAGAACGCCATCTACGCCTGGAATTGAAACTGCTCGCGGACGTCGGCCTCGTGGGATTCCCCAATGCTGGGAAGTCGACGCTTATTTCTGTTATCTCAGCGGCGCGACCCAAGATTGCGAATTATCCCTTCACCACGCTGGAGCCTAATCTCGGCGTGGTAAACGCCGACGGCGGCACCGGCTCGCACGGCACCGAGTTAGGGCGCACCTTTGTGGTCGCCGACCTTCCCGGCTTGATCGAAGGAGCGCACGAAGGCGCGGGACTGGGCATACGTTTTCTGCGCCACGTGGAGCGCACCCGGTTGCTGGTGCATCTCATCGACACCAGCGATGCGAATGTCGATGATCCGATGCATTCCTACGAAGTCATTTCCGGCGAGCTGAGCGCATTCAGCGCCGCGCTCACGGAAAAGCCTCGCATTGTTGTAGCCACCAAACTCGATGCCACCACGGATCGCACACGTCTCGACGAGTTGCGCGATTTCTGCGGGGAAAACCATCTCGAGTTTCATGCTATTTCCGCGGCGACCGGTGAAGGCGTCAAGGAGCTGGTGCGTTCCATCGCGGATGCGTTGGACAAAATTCCGCGCTCGAGGCCGGACCTGGAGTCGCATCCCGCGCCTGAGCTGGCGCAGGCTGCTCCGCACAACGCCCGCGTTGATGCGCCCATGCCGCTGGTAAGCGGCGAAGAAGATTCATGAGAGAATTGCCATGCCGCCAGGCCCCCGCCTGGCGGCTAACTTCACTCCCGGAGTGTCATTGACTACCGCGCAAGCCCACCGCACCGCCGCCAAGCAGCATCCACGCCGCATCGGAATTTTTGGCGGGTCTTTCGATCCGATTCATAATGGCCATCTTTCGATTGCGCGCGCGGCGGATCGGCGGTTTAATTTCGACGAAATTCATTTCATCGCGGCCAGCCGGCCGCCGCACAAACTGAAGCAGCACCTGGCGCCGTTTCCGCACCGCTTTGCCATGGTTTCGCTGGCATGCACGGAGCATCCGCATTTCGTTCCGTCGCTGACGGAAGCGGGAGAGGATTTCAGCGGCACGCAGCTGCACTACTCCGTGGATACGGTTCGGTATTTTCGCCATGCGTACAACGGTACGGGCGATCGAGTGTTTTTTATTATCGGCGCGGACGCGTTTCTGGACATTCCCATGTGGAAGGAATACGAAACGCTGCTGGGCCTGTGCGATTTTATCGTCGCCAACCGCCCGGGCATCCGCCCGGAAGCTTTGCGGCTGGTGATTCCGCCGGACCTGATGGCGCGTCCGGACCTCAAAAAAGAAACGGAAGCGGCGCACCCCTCGCAAGTGGTGGCGCATCTGCATCGGAGTACGGTCTATTTGCTGGAAAACGTGAGCAGCGATATTTCCGCAACGGATATACGGCGGCGCGCGCATCGCGGGCAATCCATTCACGGGCTTGTATCGGCGCGCGTCGAGGAATACATTTTGAAACAGGGTCTTTACCAGTGAACCTAGAATCCTTCCCCAAGGGTGTGCAGCTTGCGGTGCAGGCAGCTCAGGAAAAAAAAGCGGCGGCGATTACCGTTCTGGACCTCAGCGGTCTCGGAGCCTTCACGGAATATTTCGTGATTTGTACGGGGTTCAGTACGCCGCAGGTGCAGGCCATCTGCACGGAGATCGAAGAACAGTTGTACAAGCAGGCGCAGCGTTCGCCGACCCACCGCGAAGGGCAGCGCTCCGCGGAATGGGCCTTGCTGGATTTTGGAGGATTCGTGGTTCATGTTTTCAGCGAACAGGCGCGTCGCTACTACGATCTGGAGCGACTGTGGCGTTCCGCGCAGAAACTGGAAATTTCCGACGCTCCCGCAAGCCTGGGGCACGATAATGTGGCGCGCCGCCCGGGCGGCGATTCCGACCGTTTCCCGGGTGAAGCAGTTTCCTGATGACCGCGGAGCGATTGCCGTGGATATGCGCTGATCCTGCGTCGCTTCGCCTCTTCGAACTGGCGCAAAAAGTTGCCGTCGCTCCGACCACGTTGCTGATTTCGGGAGAAAGCGGCAGCGGCAAGGATTACCTGGCGCGCCTGGTACATGAGCTTGGACCGCGTCGCGATGCCCCTTTTTTGAAAATCGATTGCGCCAGCCTTCCGCCGCAACTGGTGGAGAGCGAGCTCTTCGGCCACGAACGCGGCGCTTTTACCGGGGCGGTCGAGCGAAAACTGGGACGCTTCGAGCTTGGCTCCGGCGGCACCATCGTGCTCGATGAAATCGCGGCGTTGCAGCCCGGGGCGCAGGGCAACCTTCTGCGCGTTTTGCAGGAACGCAACTTTGAACGCCTGGGCGGCACGGAAATTATCGACATCGACGCGCGCCTCGTTGCGCTTAGCAATGTCGATTTACCCGCGGCGGTGGCGGCGGGAAATTTTCGCGAAGATCTTTATTTTCGCCTCAACGTTCTGGCGCTCGCGGTTCCTCCGTTGCGCGAAAGGCGCGCGGATATCCTGCCGCTCGCTGAACACCTGCTGGCTTCCTTGCGAGCCATTCATGCGCGCCCGGCGTTGCAGCTAAGCGAGGCCACGAAGGGCATGCTTGCCGCGTACGCCTGGCCCGGCAATGTGCGGGAGCTGCGCAACGTGCTGGAGCGCGCCGTGGTTTTCCACGAACGCGATGCGGCCGCCGGCGACGGTGAAGGACAATTTCTGGAACCCGCCAATTTTCCAGAAAATCTGCGGGCTGTGGCGCCTGAAGTCAATGCCAGACTGCGCTCCCTGGAAGAGATGGAACGCGAATTGATCGCCGCGACGCTCGACGCCATGCATTACAAAATCAGCCAGGCGGCCGCCTCCCTGGGCATCAGCCGCAAGACGCTGCTGGAAAAACGCAAAAAATACGGGTTGAAGTAATGCGCCTGAGCCTGGTCATGCTGAGCAAGACGCGCCGCCCGGAGCTTCGCGGCATCATCGACGATTATGTGCAGCGCATCGGCCGGTACGCGCCCATCGAGATCGTGGACCTGCGGGAAACAGAAGCTGCGCTGAAGAAATTTTCTTTCGAGCGGCCGTCCACGATTGTGCTGCTGGAGGATGCGGCAAAGAATCCGGATTCCAAGGGTTTTGCCACATGGCTCGGTGAACACCGCGACCGCGGCACGCGATTGTTGATCTTCGTCTGTGGAGGAGCCGACGGCTTCCCCGAAGAAATTCGGAGGCAGGCCCATCAAAAACTATCGCTCAGCGCCATGACCTATTCGCACGAACTGGCACGTGCTATGCTCGTTGAGCAGATTTACCGCGCTTTTGCCATTCTCTCCGGCAGCGCCTACCCCAAGTAGTTGCGCAAAAAGGCAGCACAGTTATGTCGATTCGTGTGATCGCCGATGAACGTCAGCCGTCCGCCACCATCGAGATTCCTCTCGATAAACCTTTGCCGGATTACGACCTGGATCAATTGGAGCAGCCCACGCCACGGGACATCGACGCGATTCTGGTTTCGCAGGGATTTCGTGATCTGGTCGACGACGCTCGCGGGGTGCTCATGGATTTGCTGGCGCATCCGCCCGCGCAGGCAAATGCTCCCGAAAATGCGCCTCTGGATTTCACCCATTCGGCGCCTCCGCCCTTGGAGCTGGTGCAGTTGACCGGCGCGATTTGTCCCGGAGACGATGAAGTGTACCGGCCGGGATTGTGGATTGTATTGTCGGATCCGCATGCGAAAGCGAAGGCAGGGTTGCCGGCCGCGACGCAGGACCGCATCCATTGCATCGCCGATGAATTGGTAAAGCGACTGCAGCTCACGTAAGAAAGCCTCGGCTGTCTCGTTGCTTTCCGTTGTTTTTCGCCGGGGCAAGACTCGTCTCGCTTGACGTTTCCGCCGCCAATCCTCAAACTTCTTTGCGTTTGCTCGGTGACTCGCGCTTCGGATCGGACCCTGCGTGCCGGAAGAGAAAGGTTTGCTGATCGTTTACACCGGACCCGGCAAGGGGAAAACCACCTGCGCGCTGGGCACCGCATTTCGCGCCGTGGGACAGGGCCTGCGCGTGCTGATGGTGCAATTTATTAAGGGTTCCTGGCACTACGGTGAGCTTGACGCCGCAAAGATGTTGGGCGACGACAAGTTCGAGATTCGCCCCATGGGCCGCGGCTTCGTGAAGATTGGCGGCGCGGAAACCGACCCGGAAGACATCAAGCTTGCGCAGGAGTGCTGGCATGCCGGTCGAGATGCCATCTACAGCGGCACGTACGACCTGGTGATTCTCGACGAGATTAATTACACCATCAGCTACAAAATGCTGGACGCAGCGGAAGTGGCCGAGGCCTTGAAAAATCGCCCCGAGCGCGTGCATGTCATCTGCACCGGCCGGAATGCCCATCCGCAACTGACGGAGCTGGCGGACCTGGTTACCGAGATGCGCGAGGTGAAACACCCGTATACGAAGGGTATACTGGCGCAACGGGGAATCGACTATTAGGTGCGCTCCCGGCCTCTTCAGCGATGCTCGCCGTCCAAACGCTTCCGGCCCCTGCGATCTCCGTCTTGTTGGTACTGAATTTATGACTTGGTTCAAACGCGATAAAAAAGCCATTGAGCAGACCACGCCGCCGGAAGAGCGCCGTGTGCGCACGGAAGGCTTATGGGTCAAGTGCGAGTCCTGCCGGACGATTGTGTTTCGCAAGGACCTTGAAGCCAATCTCTTTGTGTGCCCGAAGTGCCAGTTCCATTTCAAAATGAACGCTAAAAAGCGGCTGGAAATGCTGCTCGATGGGCGTTACACGGAACACGATGCGGGTATGACCTCGACCGATCCACTGCATTTCACCGACACCAAGCCATATGCCAGCCGCCTCAAGGAAGCGCGCAAAAAGCTAGGCATGAATGACGCCATCATCACCGCCGAGGGACAATTGAATGGGCGGCCGGTGGTTTGCTGCGCCATGGAGTTTGGCTTTATCGGCGGTTCCATGGGCGCGGTGGTCGGGGAGAAAGTTACGCGCGGAATCGAACTGGCCATCGAAGGACGCCAGCCCTTTATCGCCGTGTCCTGCTCCGGGGGCGCGCGCATGATGGAAGGAACCATCAGCTTGATGCAGCTCGCGAAGGTTTCCGCCGCGCTGGCCAAACTCGATGACGCCAAGATTCCTTACATTTCGCTGCTTACCGATCCCACCACCGGCGGCGTCACCGCCAGTTTCGCGATGCTGGGCGACTTGAACATCGCCGAACCCGGCGCGCTGATCGGTTTTGCCGGACCGCGCGTCATCGAACAAACCATCGGCCAGAAATTGCCGGAAGGATTCCAGCGATCGGAATTTCTTCTGGAGCATGGCTTTCTGGACGCCGTGGTTCCGCGAAAGGATCTGAAATCCTTCATCAGCACTTCGCTCGATTTATTGTTCAGCTGAACTCCGCGAAAACATGAATTACACTGACGCCGTGAACTACCTGCTTTCTCTTGGCAGGGAGTTAGCCGCCCCCACGCAGGCCGCCGCCGCGAAGTTCCATCTCGAAAATATTTCCGTGCTCGACGAGCGGCTCGGTCACCCGAGCCGCGCCTATCCCAGCGCGCATATTGCCGGCACCAACGGCAAGGGTTCGACGGCGGCGTTTCTGGAATCCATCCTGCGGCATGTCGGCTTGCGAACCGGGCTCAACACCTCTCCTCATCTGGAGAGAATCAACGAACGTATCGGCATCGATTGCGAGGAAATCAGCGATGAAGCGTTTGCCGCGGTATTTACGGATCTTCTAAAGGTGATTGAAGAGCTTCTGGCTGATGGGCGGCTGCGCGCGCATCCAACTTATTTTGAATGCGTCACCGCGCTGGCTTTCGAATATTTCGCGCGTCAAAAAGTGGATTTCGCCATTTTTGAGGTGGGCCTCGGCGGCCGCCTCGATGCCACGAATATTCTTTTGCCCGCGGTCACCATCATTACGCGCATTGATTTTGACCACGAAAATTTTCTTGGCCACTCGCTCACGGAAATCGCCGGGGAGAAAGCCGGCATCCTCAAGGCCGGCGTCCCGGCGGTCGTCGCGGCGCAACAGCCGGAGGCCCGCGAAGTCATTCTGAAGCGCGCCGCGCAGTTGAATTGCCCGGTGATCGATACGGCGGTGGCGTACAAAATTCACGAATTGCTCGGTGAGCCGCCGCTTCAGAAGGAAGGCCAGCCCGCCGGTCTCATCGCCGCGAACATTTCAGAGCCCGCCTCTGGATGGGCGCTCGATATCGCGCCGTCGCTGGCGGGGCATTTTCAGGTACAGAATGCGCTGAACGCGCTCGCGGCGGCGCGGCTGCTTGGCACTCGCGGCTTGCGCATCACCGATGACGCCATCGCCGCAGGAATCGCCGGCACGATCTGGCCGGGCCGCCTCGAAAAACTGCAAGCGCATCCCGATGTTTATCTGGATGGCGCGCATAATCCGTCCGCGGCGCGGGAACTGGCGGGTTTTTTCGCCGAGCATTTTGCGGGAAGAAAAATCTGGCTCATCTACGGCGCGCTCCGCGACAAATCCGTCGACGAAGTTGCCGGCTTTCTATTTCCGGACGCCGCCGAAGTGGTCATCACCGAACCGCGCACCTCGCGGTCCATCTCGGCCGCGCAGCTGGAAGAACTCACCAGCCATCACGCGCGTCATTCCGTGACTATTCCCGTGGCGGAACGAGCCCTAGATCACGCTCTGGCCAACGCCCGCCCGGAAGACGCGATTTTCATAACCGGCTCGCTCTACCTGGTCGGGCAGTTGCGGGGCTATTGGAAAACTCGCGAACGGGTCGCCGCGAACGCCAAAACGCCGTAGAATATTCGCCTCATCGAATGCATCGCTGAACCTGTTTGTTTTGCCGGGCTGTTCGCGGGGCGGAACGATTTGCGCAAAATGTCTCAGAAAAAATCACAGCTGGGCCTCATCGAAAAGAAGCATTCCAGCCTGCAACCTCTCGTCGCGGTCATTATGGGTTCTTCCTCCGATTGGGAGACGCTCGAGCCTGCCGCGAAAACCCTGGCTGATCTGGGCATTCCTCACGAAACCCGGGTGGTCTCCGCCCACCGCACTCCCGACCTGCTGTTCGAATACGCCTCCGCGGCGGAAGCGCGCGGCATTGAGGTGATCATCGCGGGTGCCGGCGGGGCCGCGCATCTTCCTGGAATGGCTGCCTCCAAAACGGTTCTGCCGGTCCTGGGCGTGCCTGTCGAATCCAAAGCGCTCAAGGGCCTGGACTCCCTGCTGTCCATTGCGCAAATGCCCGGGGGCATTCCTGTGGGCACGCTGGCCATAGGAAAATCCGGAGCTATTAACTCCGCACTGCTGGCGGCGGCGATTCTGGGGATCAAGCATCCCGGAATTCGCGAAGCGCTGCGCGCTTTCCGCGAAACACAGACGAATCGCGTTCTGGCTGCTCCTGATCCGTCCGCTGCGCCTCGCAGGGCGTCCAAAAAAGCTCGCGCTGTTTCTCGCCGCGCCAAATCCAGGAAATTTTCGTGACTATCGGTATTCTCGGCGGCGGCCAGCTCGGCTACATGCTTGCCCTCGCGGGCTACCCCCTGGGCCTGCGCTTCCGTTTTCTCGATCCCTCGCCGGAAGCTCCGGTGGGCCGCATCGCGCAGCGGGTTACGGCCGATTTTGCCGATGAGGCGGCGCTGGAGAAGTTTGCGGCCGGCCTCGAACTGGTCACCTACGAATTCGAAAATGTGCCGGTGGCCGCCACCAAGTTCCTTGCGGAACGCGTGCCGGTGTTTCCGCCGCCCGCGACGCTGGAGGTCGCGCAGGACCGCCTCAAGGAAAAGGCGCTGTTTCACAAATTGGAAATCGCCACGACGGAGTTCGCGCCGGTGCACGATTTCGAATCCTTGGATGCGGCGATTGCAAGCCTGGGCTTTCCCGCTGTGCTGAAAACATGCCGATTCGGATATGACGGCAAGGGCCAGTGGATGCTGCGTAGCTCCGCGGATGTGGCGCGTTTGAAGAGCGAAAGCGACAGTGCTTTCGTCAAGCTCGTAAATTCCGATGGAGCGGAGTCGCCGCGCGATACCGCTCCATTCATCCTGGAGCGTTTCATTTCCTTCACGCGTGAGCTCTCCGTTCTCGGGGTTCGCGCGCGCAACGGAGAGGTGGCCTTTTATCCCCTGGTGGAAAACCGCCACCACGGCGGCATCCTGCGGCTTTCCCTGGCCCCGGCGCCGACGCTGGACCCTGCGCTGCAGCGCGCGGCGGAGGATATCGCCCGCCGCGTGCTCCATGCGCTCGACTATGTGGGCGTGCTGGCCATCGAATTTTTTCAGAGCCAGGGCCGGCTGCTCGCCAATGAAATGGCGCCGCGGGTGCATAATTCAGGCCACTGGACCATCGAGGGCGCGGTCACCAGCCAGTTCGAAAATCATCTGCGCGGCGTCCTGGATCTTCCGCTGGGCTCGACGCAAGCCAGCGGCGTGGCGGCAATGCTGAATTTGATTGGTGACACGCCCTCGACCGCGGAAATCCTGGCTATCCCGGGTGCCCACCTGCACCTTTACGGCAAATCACCGCGCGCCGGCCGCAAACTGGGCCATGTCACTCTCTGCGCCGCCACCTTTGAGCAGCTTTCCGCCAGTCTTCATGGTTTGCCGCCGTTCTTTCAGCAACCGGAGTTCTGCCTGGACCTGCCGGCCGCCAAACACACCCGGTCCGTCTGAGAACCCCAAAGTGCCCTTCCAGTCCCGCCCGGCCTACCCTTGGTTGCCGCTTTTCTGTCAGGGATGCTAGGATTTACGGGTTCCATGTCACCCCAAACATTACAACGCCCCCGGGTGGGTATTCCTTGGCGTACGTCCGCAGAAGAAGCGGGAAACAACCTCGCCAAGATTCAGAATTACCAGAACTCGGTCATTGCCGCCGGTGGCGAGCCGGTCCTGCTACCCCTCCAGCAGCCGGACAAGCTTCAGGAGTTGTTGCCCGCGCTGGACGCATTCGTTTTGCCGGGCAGCCCAGCCGACGTCGATCCCGCTGAGTACGGTGAAGTGAATCGCGGCAAGTCCGAGCCGCCGGATGCGCCTCGCGAGAAGACGGACCGAGCCATACTGAAACACGCCTTCACCCAGAAGAAACCGGTGCTGGCCATTTGCTACGGTTGTCAGCTTCTGAACGTCTATCTGGGAGGCACGCTGATTCAGGATCTGCGCGAGGAGACCGAAACTCCCATCGCGCATACGAAGCACGACATAGTTCCCGAGCCGCCCACCGATCCGGTTCACGAGGCCGCGCTGGAGCGGGCCAGCCGGCTGGCGAGGATTGCGGAGAGCAATGAGGCGCAGGTGAATAGCTCGCATCACCAGGCCGTGGAACGGGTTGGCAAAGGGCTGCAAGTTACGGCGCACGCTCCCGACGGCACGATAGAAGCAGTGGAATGGGCCGGGGATGCGAACTGGGTGGTGGGGGTGCAGTGGCACCCCGAACGCATGTTTGGCGATGCGTTTTCGGAGCGATTGTTCCGCGACTTCATTGTGGCGGCCCGCCAATCACGGGGCGCAGTTGCGTAAGTAGGCCCAGAAGGTTTTTCGGCACAAGTTTGGATTTTTGGGGGAGAGATGATTTCTTTGGCGGGCAAGGCAGCGCTGATTACTGGCGGTTCGAGAGGGATTGGTGCGGCGGCGGTAAAACTTTTCGCGCAGGCCGGCGCGGATGTGGTTTTCAGCTACAACAAGGCGAAAGAGCCGGCGATGCAGGTGGAGCAGGATGCCGCCAAGCACGGCACGCGCGTTGAAGCTTTCAAAACGGATGTAGGCCGCCACAGCGACAATAAGAAACTGGTGGAGTTTGCCATTGCCAGGCTGGGGCGCCTCGACATTGTGGTTGCCAATGCCGGCGTCTGGAACAACGATGATCTGCCCATCGAGAAAATGACCGAGAAGCAGTGGAACGAAATGATTCGCGTCAATCTCACCAGCGTGTACTCCCTGATTCATTTTTCCGTGCCGCAAATGATCAAACAGAAATCGGGAAAAATCATTCCCATCAGTTCCACGGCAGGGCAGCGCGGCGAATCCTTGCACACCCACTATGGGGCGTCCAAGGGCGGCATCATCAGCTTGACCAAAGGCCTCGCCAGCGAGCTCGCACGGCACAACATCCTGGTTAATTCCGTGGCGCCGGGCTGGGTGGCAACCGATATGTCCAACGCCGTCCTCGAAACCAAAGCAGGCCAGAAAATGGTGGCCGCCGCTATTCCGCTCGGCCGGCCCGCCACGGCCGAAGAAATCGCCGGCCCTATCCTGTTTCTGGCCTCCGATCTGGCCAACTTCATGACCGGCGAGATCATCAATGTAAATGGAGGATCTGTCTTGTGCGGCTGAAGTTTCCGGGTGGCTGGGCGCGGTGGGCATTCGCCATTGTGGCCGTGAGCACCGCCTTTTCCGCCGCCGCCGCACCCCCGCCGCAAAATCCGGACACCATGCTGCCGGAACAGAGCGTCGCCAAAGCGCGCTACATTCTGAATGACCTGGTGAATGCTCTCGGCGGACCCGCTTACCTCGAATCGCGCGAGCGCGAATGCGACGGCCGCCGCGCGCAGTTCGGCCATAACGGCGAGCTGGAAGGCTTCATTGATTTCAAGGATTATTGGATTTATCCCGATAAGCATCGCGTCGACTATTCCAAGAAGCGCAACATCATCGACGTCTTCAACGGAAACCAGGGCTGGAGCATGGATCGCAGCGGCGTCAGCGAAGAGCCGGCGCAATCCGTTTCGGACTTCGAGCATCTGGTGAAACACAGCGTGGATAATCTGCTGCGCTTCGGGTTGAAAGATAAAACCCTGAATCTTACTTATGCCGGGCCGGATATCATCGATATGCGCCAGGTGGATTGGGTGGAGGTCTCCGACCCGGACCGCACGCTGCGCCTGGCCATCGACCGCTACTCCCATTTATTGCTCCATAGCGTGGTGCAGAGCGTCGACCAAAATACGCAGGAACGCACGCAGGAAACCACTATCTATACCAACTACCAGCTTAAGGATGGGGTGATGGTGCCGCTGCAGATTTCTCGCGAGCGCGATGGCCATCGCGTTTACCAGGCCTTTTTTGAAACCTGCACGTTCAATCCGCATTTTCCCGACGATATGTTCACCAGGGCCGCGCTGGAGAAACGCTACGCAGAAGTAGGAAGCAAAAAAGACAGAGACAAATACAAGAACGCCAGAGATTGACGGGCCTCGCTTCGGTTGCCGCGACTTTTTGATTTGCTCACCGCGCTGCGCTTCTCTCCAGGCACTCTCCTTTCGGCACTCGAGGCCTTTTGCTAGTCTGTGCCTGCTCATGAATCTGACGCCTCGTCAGCAGCTCGCGCTGAAAGCCATCTGCGACACTTTCGCGCCCCAGGGTGATGGCTGGCCGTCGGCTTCTGAGTTGGGCGTTCCCGAAGCTATTGCCGCGGCCATGGACCTGAATCCCCGTCCGGGCGATGCGGCGCAATTCCGGCAGCTCCTTGATTTTTGGGATTCCCGCCTGCATTCGTTCATTGCGATTGGGCGCGCATCGCGTTTTTCCACTCTTTCGGAGCAGGCGCGCGTAGGCGTGCTGCTTTCCTGGGCTGACAGCGGCCTGGGCCGCCGACGCGCCGCATTTCAAGCTTTGCGCAAAGCGGTTTCTTATCTATACGTCATGCTTCCGCAGTGCCACGGGGCGCCGACGCCGGTCTGGAACAAGATTGGCTATCCGGGTCCGTTGCAGCCTGGCAATTACGGTTCTTCTCCTCGCTTGCAGGTGACTGCTCCACAGCAAAACACCGAGCTTTCCTGTGACGTGTGCGTGGTTGGCTCCGGAGCCGGGGGAGGCACAGCCGCCGCGGTGCTGGCTGCCGCGGGAAAAGATGTCGTGATTCTCGAAGCGGGCGGTTACTACGACGACGCCGATTTCGACGGCGCGGAACTCGGCGGTTACCAGCGCCTCTACGTGGAAGGCGGTTCGGCGGCCACCGCCGATCACAGTGTCGGCTTGTTAGCTGGTGAATGTCTGGGCGGCGGCACGGTGGTCAACTACACCACTTCCTTCCGCACGCCTGAGGACATACGCGCGGAATGGGCCGCCGGCGTTCCGTGGTTTGCGAGCGACGAGTATGCGAAGAGCCTCGACGCCGTGTGCACGCGGCTCTCCGTCAACGGCGAGCACAATCGCATCTCCGCCCGGGAACAGATTCTCGAGCGCGGTTTGCGCGCGCTCGGCTGGCATGTCGACGCCATGCCCCGCAATGTCGTGGGCTGCGACCAGGGAAAAATCTGCGGCTACTGCGGCGTGGGCTGCTCCATCGGCGCCAAGCAATCCGTAACCAAGACTTTTCTGGAGGACGCGCAAAAATACGGCGCGCGCATCCTTACCGAGACCCGCGCGCAAAGCATCCGCATCGAAGCAGGCCGCGCGAGTGGAGTCGAAGCTCTTTCGAAAAGCGGTCATCGCGTTTCGATTCGCTGCAATGCCGTTGTCGCCGCCTGCGGCGCCATACACACTCCCGCGCTGCTGCGCCGCTCGGGCCTTCGCAACGATCACATCGGCCGCCACCTCCATTTGCATCCGGTCTCCAACGTCTGCGGCGTCTTCGACGAAGAGCTGCGTCCCTGGGAAGGCACCATGCAGGCCATTTACTCCGACGAACACCGCGCACTTACCGGACAATACGGCGTCAAATACGAAACCACTGCGTTGCAGCCGGTCATCGCCATGGCCGCACTGCCCTGGCGCAATCCCACGCAGCAGCGATCTTTTCTACGCCGCCTTTCCAACACTGTGGGCATCGGCGTTTTGCTGCGCGACCGCGGCGGCGGAACTGTAACTCTCGACCCGCGCGGCAATCCCGTCGCGCGTTACACGCTTTCACAATTCGACCGCCTTCATTTGCGCCACGGGTTTATCTCCGCCGCCCGCATTCTGGAAGCGGCCGGGGCCAGAACCATTTTTTCTCCGCACGCCAAATGGTGCGCCTACGAACCGGGCCGCTCCGGTTCGCTCGACTCCTTCACACAAGCCATGGATTCGGCCGGATGGGGCTCCGGCCGTGTCGCGCTTTTTTCTTTTCACATCATGGGCAGTGCTCGCCTCGGAAGTTCCCGCGCGGATTCCGCCACAACTCCCGACGGCGAAACCTGGGAAGTGCGTAATCTTTTCGTGATGGACGGCTCCAGTTTTCCCAGCGCCTCGGGAGTCAATCCCATGATCACCATCGAGGCCATTGCACATCGCAATGCGTCCGTCCTGGCCGCTCGAATGTAGATGGCTTTGCAAGCGTCCCAAATTTTTGCCCGGGCAAACGCCTTTTTAGGACCGGAAGGTGCTCAGCGGTATAATGTTTGGATGCCGCATACTCCAGGGGACGCGCCGTTTCATGGAACTACAGTTCTGTGCGTGCGCAAAGACAATAAGGTTGTGCTCATCGCCGATGGCCAGGTGACCATGGGCGATCACGTGATGAAGCACACCGCGCGCAAAACGCGCCGCCTCTATAACGATAAAGTTATCGCCGGCTTTGCCGGCTCCACTGCCGACGCCATTACTCTGTTCGAACGCTTCGAAGGCAAGCTGCAGGAACATTCTGGAAATTTGCAGAAGTCCGCGGTCGAACTCGCCAAAGAATGGCGCAAGGACCGCGCCCTTCGGCACCTTGAGGCTTTGCTGATCGTCGCCGATACCAAGGGCACCTTTATTCTTTCCGGCAACGGGGACGTGATCGAACCGGACGACGGCATTGTGGCCATCGGTTCGGGCGGCTCTTACGCCCTTGCGGCTGCGCGGGCGTTGTTAAAGCATTCCAAGTTGACCGTCAAGGACCTGGCCATGGAAGCTATGCGGATAGCAAGTGAAATTTGTATTTACACCAATGCCAATTTTACGGTGGAAGAGCTTTAAGCTGAATTTGCGACCGTAAGCGGGTGACCACGCATCCAATAAGTCTGGTTTTCAGTCGCATTTCGCATCACGGTTAATGATCATGAAAGAAAACGAGAAGTCTAGAAGGGTTGATGCCGTCCAAAACTGAGAAAGAAATCGTATTTGTTCCTGCCGGCAATGGCACTCCGCCCGCCGGGGACCAGGAGTTGCTTCCGGCTCTTGACGACATGACCCCGCGCGAGATTGTCGTGGAGCTGGATAAATACATCGTCGGCCAGAATGCCGCCAAGCGCGCGGTCGCCGTGGCGCTGCGCAATCGGGTGCGCAGGCAAAAGCTCGCGCCCGAGATTGCCGAAGACATTCTTCCCAAAAATATCCTGATGATCGGCCCCACCGGCGTCGGCAAGACGGAAATCGCGCGCCGGCTCGCACGTCTCGCAGGGTGCCCGTTCGTTAAAGTGGAGGCGTCAAAATATACCGAGGTGGGCTACGTAGGCCGCGACGTCGAATCCATGGTGCGCGACCTGGTGGAAACCTCCATCGACATGATTCGCGAGGAAAAGCTCGACGAGGTTGCCGACCGCGCCGAGCAAGCCGCCGAAGAGCGCGTGCTGGACCTGTTGCTCCCGCCATCCACATCTCCCACGACGGGCGCGAGCGAAGCGGACGTGACCTCTCAGCGCGAGCAGACCGAGCGTACCCGCGAGAAACTGCGCGCCCAGCTTCGCGAAGGCAAACTCGATCAGCGCATGGTCGATATCGAAGTCCGCGAACGCTCCATGCCGTCGTTCGAAATCATTTCCAATCAGGGCGTCGAAGAAATGGACGTCAATATCAAGGATGTGCTCTCTGGAATGTTTGGGCAGCAAAAAAAGAAGCGCAAGATGTCCGTCGCGGATGCCTTCGAATATTTGATCCAGGAAGAGGAAAACAAGCTGCTCGACATGGACCAGGTGACGCGCACCGCCGTGGAGCGCGCCGAGCAGATGGGCATCATTTTTATCGACGAAATCGATAAGGTTGCCGGACGGGAATCCGGTCACGGGCCGGACGTGTCACGCGAGGGCGTGCAGCGCGACATTCTGCCGATTATCGAAGGCACCACCGTCAACACACGTTACGGCATGATTCGCACCGACCACATTTTGTTCATCGCCGCCGGCGCCTTTCACGTCAGCAAGCCTTCAGACCTGATTCCCGAGCTTCAGGGCCGCTTGCCGATTCGCGTGGAACTGCAATCCCTGAAGGAAGAAGACTTCATCCGCATTCTGACTGAGCCCAAGAACGCCTTGCTCAAGCAATCCGTGGCGCTGCTCGAAACCGAAGGAGTGAAACTGTCGTTTACCGAAGATGCCGTGGCGGCCATTGCGCGTTTCGCCACCAGCGTCAACGAACAGACGGAAAATATCGGCGCGCGCCGCTTGCACACCATCCTGGAAAAAGTTCTCGATGAGCTCTCCTTCGAGGCTCCCGACTTGAAAAAGAAAAACGTCAAGATCGATGCGGCGTACGTTTCGAAACAGCTTGCGGACATCGTCAAGAATCAAGACCTCAGCCGTTACATCCTGTAATCCGAGCAGACTCCGAACGGAGCGCCTAATCGAGTGAGCATCCCACCCGCGAAGCTCAGACGGCAAACCAGCGTTGGTGTTGCGCAGGCGGGCATCTGCGTCGCGGTGGCGCTGCTTGCGGCTGCCGGTTGCGGCGCTCCGGGCGAGCCGGTGCCGCCCTCCCCTCCCGTTGCCGCGCAAATCGCCGATCTCTCCGTGCGCCAGGCCGGCGATGGTGCGCAACTCACGTTTACGATGCCAACCAAATCTCTGACCGGCGATCGTTTGACCTCGGTGCCTGCTATAGAGATTTTGCGCGGCGGGGTAAAGCCCGACGGCTCTCCCGATTTGAAATCGCTGAGAGTTGTCGATACTGTCCCCGGCTCCCTCGCCGCCAAATATTCTGTCGATGACAAGTTTCAATTCATCGACCCCATCGCGCCTGAAGAAACTAAAACACATCCGGGAAAGGTTTTGGTCTACACGGTGCGCACGCGCCTTTCGCAAAAACGCGCTTCCGCAAATTCCAACCTCGTGTCGCTGCGCGTTTTCAGCGTGCCCGCGCCGGTCGCCGCGATCGAAGCAGGCGTCACGGAGACGGCCATCGATTTAAGCTGGCCCGCGGTGGACCGTACGTCCGCGGGAGACCCGCTCCCGTCTGCCCCTGCTTATAATATTTATCGCGTGGAGCTGGATGACGCCGACGCAGCGTTGGCCAAGAGCGACGCCACGCAACTGAAGCTGGACGCCAGACTCACGTTGCTCGCTTCTCAGCCGGAAACTGCCTACAGCGACAAATCTTTTCAATTCGGCAAGGTCTATGCCTACGTTGTTCGCAGCGTCAGCACTCTCGATGGCGGCAAGCTCGAATCCGCGGATTCAGCGCCCGCGATTGTGGCGCCGCGCGACATTTTTCCTCCCGCCGTTCCGCAAGCGCTGGTGGCTGCGGTGCTGCCGGGAGAAGCGCCCGGTTCTCTTGTCGTCGACCTCTCATGGTCTATCAATGTCGAAAGCGATTTTGCCGGTTATCGCGTCTATCGCAGTGACCGGGAAAACTCGCGGGGCCAGTTACTTACGGCAGAGTTGTTGCTCACACCGGCATATCGTGATACCTCTGTACAGTCCGCACGTGATTATTGGTATACCGTAACGGCTGTTGACCGCGCCGGAAACGAGAGCGCGCCAAGTCCCCCGGTGGCTGTGGAAATTGCGCAACCTTCCCCGTGATTTTGGGTTTATAGGGTTTAGGACCTGTTTGCCTTTTTTACGATGCTCGCTCGTCCACAAATTCGCGAACACCACCCCTCCGCGGTTCTCCGGGACGCTCCTGTGCGCATCGGCCTGGTCGTCGGTGGCGGCCTTTCTTTTGCGCTCACCGGTTGGATTTATCTCGCGAATCGCGTTTCGATTTTCGATCGCATCTCCGTGGAGCGCAACCTCGCCGCTGCGGCCATCATCGCCGTATTGGCCTTCATCCCGGTGCTGCGCTTTTTCCGCGAGCCCGCACACCTGCTGGCTTCCAGCCTGATTGCCTGGAGTATTTTCAGCGTGACCTACTGGATCCTGAGCGCGTTTTTCTGGACGCTTCGCGAGTGGTACAGCGCGTTCGAAGTTTTCATGCTGGGCGCCGTGATCTACTTGATCGCCGCCACGCTTTCCTGGCTGGGCACGTGTATCTGGAAAGCGCGCGCCGCGCACCTTTCCCCTCCTCGCCATCGAGCTCACTGAGTCGCGATGAAATTTTGCCGTTTTCTCCCCAGCGATTCCGCATCCTCAAAAGCACCCTTCGCGCTTCATGGTTTGATCGAAGGTGAACAGATCCGCGAAATTTCCGGCCCGCCATGGGGTCAATGGTCGCAAGCCACGCATCTCTGGCATATCGACAATGTTCGACTGTTGCCGCCGGTTGAGCCCCGCAAAGTTGTTTGCATCGGCCGCAATTATGCCGCGCACGCTGCCGAGCTCGGCAACGAGATCCCCACCGAGCCGCTGCTGTTTCTAAAGGCCACCTCCGCGGTTATCGGACCGGAAGACACCATCGTATTAACTCCCTATTCCGGCCAGGTGGAACACGAGGGGGAGCTCGCCGTGGTCATCGGCAAAACCTGCGCTCATCTTGGCGACGCGGACGACCCGTTGGAATACGTGCTCGGCTATTCCTGTCTGAACGATGTGACGGCCCGCGATCTTCAAAAAAAGGATGTGCAGTTCGCGCGCGCGAAGAGTTTTGACACGTTTTGCCCTATCGGACCTCACATCGAAACGGATCTTAATCCTGCCGATGTCCTGGTGGAAACGCGTGTCAACGGTGTCTTGCGGCAGTCCGCCAGCACCTCGCTCATGATTTATCCCGTTGCTTTTCTGATACGCTGGATTTCGCGGATGATGACCCTCATTCCTGGTGACGTGATCGCCACGGGAACGCCCGCCGGTGTGGGGCGCTTGAACGCCGGAGATACCGTCGAGGTTAAAGTCGCCGGGATTGGCGTATTGCGCAATCCGGTGCACGCTTTTCAGGGCTGAGTTTGCGCGCGATACGATTCCGGTAAAATACTCGGCGTGGGGTCCCTCCGGTTGCGCGCGCTTGTGCGCTGCGCTGTGATTTTTCCGCCTGCTCGGCGGACTCCCGCAGTACAGTCTGACGACATGATGGAATGGGAGCTGGTGCGTTGAGATTTCTGCTCGTTGATTTAAATATCATTCTGGCCATGGCCGGGGTGGCGATAGCCGCGATCATCATGATCGGCTACGCCTTCATGCGCGCGCCGGAAAGTCCCGAAGCTATAGAACGCAAGCGCCGTCTGCATCTGAACCAGATTGGCCGCATCACCGAAGGGCAGGTCGTGGAGTTGGCAGAGCATCCGCCGGAGCCCAAGGTGGAGCGCAAAGCGTTGTTTCGGTCCGCGGCGCGTCCGCTCGCCGATAACCGGCTGCGTCACCTGGTTTCCTACAGTTACGCGATTTCCGGCGTCACGTATCACACCGCACAGGACATCACCGGCCTCGAAGGCCAGATCCGTTTCGAACGGCTGGTCGCCGGTCAGCCCGCCAGCGTCAAGTATGATCCCGCAAATCCTACCGATTCCATCCTTGTCGCGGATGACTGGTCCGGTCTGCGTTAATGCCGCTGCTCCGGCCTGTTATTGCCAACTCTCGCGATGGCCGCATCGGGCAACTCTCACCTTCAGCCACTTGCGTTATCCTTATGCGGAACCCGGCGAAGCGCTAATCCCATGAAAATGATTCTTGCCTCCATTTTTACCACCATCCTCATCGTGGCCATGAGCCTTGGCGCCATGTTTATCCTGGTGACCGCCACGGTTTACGTCACCGCCATCGCATCCCCGGTTCAGCGCACCGTCGCAGTCGGAGCGGAGTTGCTGCTCGGCGTGGTTCTCCTGCTGGGCACAGTGTGGATGGCTACGCACCTGGCCGTTCGCATTTTTGCCAGAAAAGAAGATGCGCTGGCGGAGGGCCCGCTTGTCTGACAAAAAAAATAACGTTCCTGCTGCTCAGACCAATCACCACGACCGCATGAAAGAGCTGCACCGGTTATCCGCGGAAGCCGAAGCCGGCGGAGGCGCCGAACGACGCGAGCGCGAACACAAAGCCGGCAAGCTCACCGCGCGTGAGCGTATCCATTTGCTGCTGGACGACGGCACCTTCGACGAACTGGACAAATTTGTCCGCCACAATTGCGTCGATTTCGGAATGGAAGAACAGCGTCCGCCCGGCGATGGCTTTGTAACCGGATTCGGGCGCATCGATGGGCGTCTCGTTTATGTCTTCGCCCAGGATTTCACCGTCTTTGGCGGTTCGCTCTCCGAGGCTAACGCGCGCAAAATCTGCAAAATTATGGATCTGGCCATACGTGCGGGCGCTCCGCTTATCGGGCTCAACGATTCCGGCGGCGCGCGTATCCAGGAAGGTGTGGCTTCGCTGGCGGGCTACGCGGATATTTTTCTACGCAACACTTTGGCCAGCGGAGTGATCCCGCAAATCAGCGCCATCATGGGCCCGTGCGCCGGCGGCGCCGTCTACTCTCCAGCGATTACCGACTTTATTTTCATGACCCGCGAGACTTCCTACATGTTCGTCACCGGGCCTGACGTCATCAAGACGGTTACACATGAAGAAGTCACCAAGCAGGAGCTTGGTGGCGCCATGACCCACAACGAAAAGAGCGGCGTCGCTCATTTCATCGCCCGCGACGACGCTGATTGCCTGGCAATGATTCGCGAGCTGATGAGTTTTTTGCCTGCCAATAACCTGGAAGATGCGCCGCGCCGCGCCACCATCGATCCACCCAACCGCCGCGAAGAATCGTTGAACACGCTGGTGCCCGATGATCCGCAGCAGCCTTATGACATAAAAGACGCCATCCACGCCATCGTCGATGACGGTTATTTTTTTGAAGTGCACGAACACTTCGGCAGAAACCTGGTGGTCGGCTTTGCCCGCCTTGATGGTCGGCCCGCGGGCTTTGTGGCCAATCAACCTTCGTTTCTTGCGGGGACTCTCGATATCAACGCTTCCGTAAAGGGTGCCCGCTTCGTGCGTTTCTGCGACGCTTTCAACATCCCCCTGATTACTTTCGAGGATGTGCCGGGATTTCTCCCCGGCACGCAGCAGGAGTTTGGCGGCATCATCCGCCACGGAGCCAAACTGCTGTTCGCCTTCGCCGAAGCCACGGTGCCTAAAATCACCGTGATTACTCGCAAAGCCTACGGCGGCGCCTACTGCGTGATGGCCAGCAAACATCTGCGCACGGATGCCAACTTCGCGTGGCCCGCGGCCGAAATCGCCGTGATGGGGCCGGAAGGCGCCGTGAACATTGTTTACAAACGGGAGCTGGACAAAGCTCCCGAATCGCAGCGTGAAGTCTTGCGCCGTGAAAAAATCGAAGAGTTCCGCGAGCGCTTCGCGAATCCGTTTGTGGCCGCCGAGCGCGGCTACATCGACGCGGTGATTGAGCCCGCCGAAACAAGAACGCGCATCATCGCCGCCTTGCGCGCACTCGAAAATAAGCGGGACACCAACCCGCGTAAAAAGCACGGCAACATTCCCTTGTAATTCCGTCCGGGGCTACCAAGCGGGGCCTCAGTCGTTCTTCTCCGGGCCCGAAAATTTCTTCTCCGCTACTTCAGCAGAAACTCCTCCAAAAACTCGATCGTGGTATAGAACTGAAAATCCTGATTCGGCTTCTTCCGAAAGCCGTGCCCCTCATCTTTGGCCATCAGGTACCACACCGGCGTGCCCTCCTGTTTCAACGCCGCCACGATTTGCTCCGATTCCGTTACCGGCACCCGCGGATCATTCTTTCCGGCGACCACCAGCATCGGCTTCTTGATTTTATCGATGTTGTTCATCGGAGCTATTTTCTCCAGGAACTCATGCATCTTCGGATCGCGTTCATCTCCATATTCCACGCGCCGCAAATCCCGGCGGTAACCTTCGGTGTGCTCCAAAAACGTCACCAGGTTGGACATTCCCACGACGTCCACCGAGCAACGTATGCGCGCGCTGTAAAAAGTTGAAACCGCCAGCGTCATGTGCCCGCCGTAGCTCCCTCCCATTACCGCGATTTTGTCGGCGTCCAGATCCGGACGTGTTCCAATCCAGTCGAATAGCGCGTTGATGTCCTTGTAGGTGTCCTCACGCTTGAACCCGTTATCCAACAACGAAAAAGTCTTGCCGTATCCCGTAGACCCTCGCACATTGGGATAAATCATCGCGATTCCCAGCTCGTTCAAGTAATAATTCCCACGCCCCAAAAATGTGGGCTGCGACTGCCCCTCTGGCCCGCCGTGTATCACCACCAGCACCGGCCGCTTGCCTGCAAATCGTGCCGGGGGCTTGTACAAAAAGCCCGAAATGATTTTTCCGTCAAAACTCTTCCAGTGCACCAGCTCCGCAGCCGGGAAAGCATCTGTCTTTACGGCGCTTTCGCTCGCGGTCCAGCGTTCAACTTTTCCGCTGTCGACGTCCAGCGAGTAGCAGTCGCCGCTGGTCTGCGCATTGGTCAACGAGAAAGCCAGGTCGTTCCCGTCGCGATGCCACCGCAGTCCGCTCATCACGCCGGCCGGAAGCGCGGGGACTTTCATCTCTATGTCCGTCGCGGTATCCAGCACGCGCAAATGACTCACGCCTTCTTCATTGGTGATAAAAGCCAGCCGCTTTCCATTGCGCGTGAGATCGAAATCCTCCACGTCCCACGGGATATGGCTGGTCAAAAACCGCGGATGCTTTCCGTCAAGATCCAGCAAAGCCAACCGGTGGAATTCCGAGTCCAGGTCCGTGGTTACGTAAATTCCTTTTCCATCCTTGCTGAATCGCGCTTCCCCGTAAGACACTTTCACCTGTCCGTCGTGGGGCGTGATCGCCGTCTTTTCTCCAGTTGTGGTATTCACCAGCCAAAGATACGATTCGTTGATGGACACCTCTTCAAGCAGCAGGATGCTCTTGTCGTCCGGAGACCAGTCGAGCGGTTCCCAGCCGCCGCCTTTCAGTTGCGCCAGCATGTGATCGCTTTTTGGATCTGCCGGATTCATCACCCATAAATCCGTGTCCTGCCCGGTACGCCGCGTCGAAACGTAGGCAATCTGGTCCCCGCTCGTGGACCACGAACCCGGCAGATTCCTCGATTTGCCGTCGGTCAGCAGCGTTGTCTTCGCGGTGTCCATGTCGTAGCGATACAGCTGAAACCACTCCCCGCCTCCAATGTCCTTCATAAACAAAATGTAGTCTCCGCCATTGGGATGGAAGCGCGCTGTCGCGACGGTGTCGGCATAAAATGTCAGTTGCTGCCGCTCCCCTCCCGGCATCTTGACGAGATGAAGTTGTGGTGTATCCCCGAATCGCGTGGCGATCAGCATTTCACGCCGCGTGGGGCGCCAGTCGGCGAGTCCCGCCGACCGGTAGGAACCATAACGCCCCGCCGTCTCCACCAGCGAAGCCGGAATTTTGGGCACTCCCTCGACAACCAGGTTATCCGCGGGCGCAAGAGCGGTCTCTTGCGCGCCTGCCTGCAAAGCCACAATCAGAAAAAGTGCCGCTAACATCGGCAATTTTCGCGTTTTCACCACAACCTCCTCGAAAGGTCGAATCCTCGAAACGATTGGACACCTTGTCGCAACGCCGTCCTTCGGCCATTCCGGTCGCGTGTTAAAATTCCACGAAATCACGGCCAGCCATGTTCAGAAAAATCCTGATTGCCAATCGCGGAGAAATCGCTGTACGCATCCTCCGCGCCTGCCGCGAGCTCGGCATCCGTTCCGCTGCAGTTTTCAGCGAGGTCGATCGCAAATCCCTCCACGTGCGCTTGGCCGATGAAGCTTACCCGATAGGCCCAGCGGCGTCAGGTGAAAGTTATCTTCGCATCGACAAGCTGATGGACGTGGCGCGGCGCGCGGACTGTGACGCGCTGCATCCCGGCTATGGGTTTCTGGCAGAAAATCCCGCATTGCCCCGCGCCTGCAGCGATGCCGGCATCACCTTTATCGGTCCCACCGCGGAAGCCATGGAAGCGCTGGGCTCCAAGACGGCCGGGCGCCAGCTCGCGCGGCGCTCAGATGTTCCCAGCGTGCCTGGCACCAACGATCCCATCGAGAGTTTCGAACAGGCGGAAAACCTGGCTGCCAACACCGGGTTCCCGGTTTTGCTCAAAGCTGTGGCCGGTGGCGGCGGAAAAGGGATGCGCCTGGTGCATCGTCCCGCCGAACTGGCCGCCGCATTTCGCGACGCCTCCTCCGAAGCGTTGAACAGTTTCGGCGATGGCCGCGTGTACCTCGAGAAGTATCTGTCCCAGCCGCGTCACGTGGAAATTCAAATCCTCGCTGACTCCCACGGACGCGTGGTTTCTCTCGGCGAGCGCGAATGCTCCGTGCAACGCCGCCATCAGAAACTGATCGAAGAAGCGCCTTGCTCGATCATGACTCCCGATCTGCGAAAGAAAATGGGCGACGCCGCGGTGCGCCTGGCCCGTGCGGGCGGCTACACCAATGCGGGTACCGTGGAGTTTCTCGTGGATACGAATCTCGACTTCTACTTTTTGGAAGTGAACACGCGCTTGCAGGTCGAACATCCGGTTACCGAACAGGTCACCGGGCTGGACCTGGTCAAACTGCAAATCGCGATCGCCGCCGGGCACCGCTTGCCCTTCGCGTGGGAAACCATCACTCCGCGCGGGCACGCCATGGAAGTCCGCCTTTATGCAGAGGACCCCGAAAATAATTTCTTCCCCTCGCCCGGAAAAATCCTGTCCCGTCACGCTCCCAGCGGTCCCGGCATTCGCCTCGACGAAGGCGACTATGAAGGTTGGACCGTCCCCAACGATTACGACCCGCTATTGAGCAAATTGATCGCCTGGGGCAACAGCCGTGAAGAAACCATCGCGCGACTCCGCCGTTCTCTCGAGGAATACGCCGTGACCGGCATCAAAACGAACTCCGCGCTGTTCCGCCGCATCCTCGTCGAGCCGGATTTCGTTCGCGGCGAAATCCACACCACCTGGCTTGACGAGCTGTTGCAGCTCACCCCGCGCTCCACCGCTGCGCAACAGGGTTGCGAAGACGCTGCCGCCATCGGCGCCACCGTCTGGCAAGCCATGCAGAACGCCGTCGGCTCGGCCACGGTCCCCGAAAAAGAAGCGCCATCCCGCTGGAAACGCGACGGTCGCGACCAGCAATTGGATCGCACTCCATGAAATTCGAAGTGCAGCTCGCTTCACCTTCGGGAACCAGAAGCTGCACCGTGGAACTCGAACGCGCCGGGGACAAATGGACGATCGCCCTGGATGGCAAGGCGGTAGAAGTCGATGCCGTGGAAATTGCCCCCAATATTCTCTCCATTCTGATTCGGGGCGAATCGCACGAAATTCGCATTACCCGCATGCCCGGCGGAAAACTGGGTATTCAAGACGGGCTGCGTGAATTCACCGTCGAAGTGAACGATCCGCGCTCTTGGAGAGGACGCCGCCTCGGTCACGTGGAAGCCGAAGGCCGCCAGCAGATCACGGCCCCCATGGCGGGCAAAGTCGTTCGCGTGCTCGTAAAATCCGGCGATCGCGTGGAGGCCGGTCAGGGCCTGCTGGTCGTGGAAGCCATGAAAATGCAAAACGAGATTCGCTCCACGAAGTCCGGCACGGTCGAGCGTCTGTTGGCGCAGGAAGGTCAGCCGGTAAACGCCGGGGAAATACTCGCCTGGATTGGTTGAAATCGGATTCTAAAACTTCGGAAGAAAAATAAGCTGCGGGTTAGTCAGCGCCCGCGGGCTGGCTACTGGCCTATAGGTTTTGCAGGCGCAGGTGCGGGCCCAGGCGCAGGTGCAGTCGTGTCGCCGGGCAGCTTGCCCGCGGATTCGATCACCTGTTGGGCTAGATAATTCGTGGAGTGTGCTTCGTCGCGCGCCACCGCCAGATACGCCGCGCGCAACAATTGTTCTTTGCGATTTCGCAGCGTGTCCCGGATGGTCTGTTGCACTTGCGGATCGGAAAGCCCGCGCAGTCCCGGCGATTCGCGCGTAATCAACTTCAGAATGCGGAAGCCTTCTTTCAATTGAATGGGCTGGCTGACTTGCCCAGGCTTCATCGCCAGCACCAGCTTTTTCAGTTGCGGATCGGACTGGTTTAGCGCCGATTCCGGAACATACCCCAAGTCTCCGCCGGTCGCCGCGGAGTTCGCGTCTTCCGAGTAATCCATGGCCAGCTGCGCGAAGTCCGCCCCGCTGTTCAGCTTGTCCATCAGCATTTTTATCTTGCGTTGCGCTTCCGCCTCGTTGGTGGCGTCGTCATTTTTGCGATTGCGGATTTGTGGCTCTTTCCGCGGTGTCACTACAATCTGCGCGATGCGGTACTGCGGCTCCGCCACGTTAAACTGCGCCTTGTTGGCGTTGTAAAAATCCGCGACGTCCTGGTCCGTAATGGAAATCTTGGCCACCACTTCGCGGTTCAATAACTTCTGGATGGAAAGCTGCCGCCGCAGGTCGCGCTTCAGGTCGTCGACGGAAACGCCGCGCTCCTTCAATTGCCGCTGGAATTCGTCTTCCGTGTAAGGACTCTTCAACTCCGTGAATTTGTCCTCTACTTCGCCGTCGCTGGCTTCCAGGTTCAGTTTCTTCGCGCGCTCGATCAGAATCTCGTTATTGATCAATTCGTCCAGGACGTTCAGCTTCAGCGAAAGCGCTTCTTCCTGCGAAGGCGACTGGCCTTCCGGATTTACCCTGGTCCGGTAGTACTTCTCGACTTCATTCTTGGTGATTTCTTTTCCATTCACCACGCCCCACACGTCGGGCGAATGCTGTGTCTGCCGATTGCAGCCTCCCACGGAAATAAGCGACACCACTGTTAAAGGGAGCGCCAGCAAGGCCATCGTTTTGGAAAAGGGAACAGCGCCTCGCCGGCCGGCAAGCTTTGGGACGCGCACTTGCGAAAGGGCTCGCAACGGGTTGGAAGCCAAGTGAATGCTCAGGCAGCTTTCTTGACTTTGCCCGCGCGAATACAGGCCGTACACACGCGCATCTGCCTGCGGGCGCCGGATACCAGGGCGCGTACTCTCTTCAAATTCGGATTCCAGCGACGCCTGCGGGTGTTATTCGCATGACTGATCACGTTGCCGTAATGCGGCCCTTTGCCGCAAAGTTCACACTTCATTGCCATTTTTATTCCCGCTTCTTCGGATTATGCGAAAACCGACGGATGATCGCTACCACGGATACTGATAGAGAAATAGTCTATCAGACCGGGCTTCGTGACGAAAGCACGTCCCTTCTTGCAAGCCCCAAAACGCCCTCCGCGGAAGTTCACAGATAACCAGTCCCTACAACATTTCACCGATGGACTTGCTCCCGTTCACGGCTCAAACATCGGGCTGAAACGCAGCTGTGATCTCCGCGTCGGCCTCGACGTTGGCTTCGGACTCGCGCCGCCAGGGTCAATTGCCGGTGTTGGGTTGCGCTACACGAAACCACGCAACACCTTAGGTACTCCGCTGGATGGTTGGCTCGCGGACGTACCTTTAGTTTGAAATGCGCGTCTCAAATTTAGGGAGGACATCATGCACCACGAAGCTCTTAAGGAACTTTATGTCGATGAACTTCGAGATATCTACAACGCCGAAAATCAGTTGGTGAAAGCTCTTCCGAAGATGGCCAAAGCCGCCAACTCCGAAGACCTCCGCAACGGTTTCGAGCAGCATCTCGAGCAGACCCGCGGCCATGTGCAACGGCTGGAACAAATTTTCAAGGACTTCGGTGAAAAGGCCTCCGGCAAGAAGTGCAAGGGCATGGAAGGCCTCGTTGCCGAAGGCCAGGAAATGATGGATGAGGACTTTGAAGGCGATGTCATGGATGCCGCCTTGATTTCCGCGGCCCAGCGCGTCGAGCACTACGAAATCGCCGCTTACGGCACTGTGCGCACCTATGCCGAACTGCTTGGCGAAAAGAACGCCGTCCAGCTCCTCGAGCAAACCCTCGAAGAAGAGAAGGAAACCGATCAGAAGCTCACCGACCTGGCCAGTGACATTAACGTGAAAGCCATGGGCGAGGACGCCGGACGGGGTTCCGCTGAAGAGGAACAGGAAGGCGAAGAGACCGCCACGCCCATTCGTAAGAAATCCAAGAGCGCCAGAGCCTGACGGCGATGTCTCAAGGATATACATCTCGACCCGATTCTTCGGCCGGTCCGGGAACATCAAAGAAGCGCCGCTTGACGGAAACCGACATCGACCCCAGCGGTGAGTTGACTTCCACCCAGACCGGCGAAACGGAAGATCCAGGGACCGGGCGCGACAGAGACAATCAACCGGCCGAAAATCGCGACACTCCGGAACGTTCCCCCAATCCCGCTACCACCGGCAACCGGGACACCGAAAACGCTCCTAAGCCGGGTCACGAAGAATAGGCAGATGACCAGGAATAGGCAGATAACCACATGAATGCACGCCGGGCTCGCATGCCATTTCCACATGCGGGCCCGGTTTTTTCCCGCGTTCGTATAGAATTCATAAAATGCCCCTCAACGACTATCGCAAGAAACGGGATTTCAGTATTTCACCCGAGCCCTCCGGCGCAAAAGCTCCGACGAAAAATCCGCAGTCATCTTTGATCTATGTTATGCAGAAACACCGCGCCACCCAACTCCATTACGATTTCCGCCTGGAGTTTCACGGCACGCTTCTTTCCTGGGCGGTTCCCAAAGGGCCTTCGCTCGATCCCTCCGTCAAGCGCCTGGCCATGCAGGTGGAAGATCATCCCGTCGATTACGCTGATTTCGAGGGCGTAATTCCCGAAGGTGAATACGGCGGTGGCACCGTCATGGTGTGGGACAAAGGCACCTGGTCTCCCGAGAGCCCCGACGTCTCCGCCGCGCTAGAAAAAGGCGATTTCAAATTTACGTTGCACGGCAAGAAATTAAAGGGCTCCTGGGTGCTTGTGCGCACCCGCGGCTTTGGCAGCAGTTCAAAGGTCTCGTGGTTGTTGATCAAGCATCGTGACGCGTTTGCTTCCACTGGCGATGTCGCGCAGGAAATGCCGCGCTCCGCAATTTCCAACCGGCTCCTTGCTGATATTGCCCGTGACAATGGCGGAGACGTGGAGAAAGCCGCGACGGGCGACCCGGCTCCTCTCAAGCCGGCCAAATCCGCTAAACCCGCGGCAAAATCTCGCGGCAACGCCTCTAAAGCGCCCAAAAAAGTTCGCAAACCAGCGGCTCCCAAACCGACGCGGGCGCCCTCTCAAAAACAGCGCAAAACATCGACTTGAGCCCGCGCGCACTTTTCAAATTCCGACCTTGCCTGATCACATTCCATTTCGCGCTCAGCCCATGTTGGCCACCCTCGTGCGCGAGCCCTTTCACAAGCCCGGCTGGGTTTACGAAGAAAAATATGACGGCTATCGCATTTTGGCCTACAAGGAAGGCTCCAGCGTCCATCTCTATTCGCGCAACGCCATCGACCGCACCAGCCGTTTTTCGGACGTCGCTGCCGCTGTGAGCAAGCTGCGTCCCGCCACGCTCTTGCTCGACGGCGAAATCTCCGTTTTCGACCGCCAAGGCGTTTCCCGTTTCCAGTTGTTGCAAAATCTGGGCGCGGGCAAATTCGTATTCGCTGTTTTTGATTGCCTCTACAAAGACGGCAAGGATTTGCGCTCCCGCCCGTTGTCTGAGCGCCGCGCCGCACTGGAAGAATCCACGCCACGCAACAAGCTGATCGTGCCTTCCACTCGATTGTCCTCCGACGGTTTCGAAGCCTATCGCTTGGCCACCAAAAAGAAATTCGAAGGCCTGGTAGCCAAGGACCTCGCTTCCCCCTACGTCGAAGGCCGCTCCAGATTCTGGCTTAAGGTAAAAGTTCACCAGGAAGATGAATTCGTGATCGGCGGCTTCACCGAGCCCTCCGGCTCGCGCAATCACTTTGGCGCGCTGCTTCTCGGAGCTTACGAACGCGGCAAGCTGCACTTCGTTGGAAAAGTTGGCACCGGCTTCAATACCGAATCTCTCGCCATGCTGCACAAAAAATTCCGCCCGTTGGCGCGCCGGCAAAGCGCCTTCGTTGATCCCCCCAGGGAACGCGATGTTACCTTCCTTGCTCCTAAACTCGTCGCGCAAATCTCATACCAGGAATGGACCACCGACAAAAAACTTCGCCAGCCTGTCTTTTTGGGCCTGCGCGACGATAAGAGCGCCCAGGAAGTTCGCATGCCGGAGTTTGCCGCATGAAAGCCGCCAGAAAATCCGCTTCCGCCAAATCTGCCAAGGCCAAATCGGGTAAGGCCAAATCTGCTTCCGCCAGGTCCGCTGCCGCGCCGGCACACGCCAAAACTCTTCCCGTCCAAGTCTCCAATCCCGGCAAGATTTTCTGGCCCGACGAAGGCTATACCAAGCTGCGGTTAATCGAATTTTACGCCGCGATTTTTCCCAAGCTGCAGCCCTACGTGCAAGACCGCGTCCTCTCTCTCGAGCGCTGTCCTGACGGCATGCGCGGCGGCTGTTTTTACCAGAAGGAAGCGCCCTCCAGCATGCCCGTCGGCACGCCCACCAAAAAAATCGCGCACGTCGGCAAGTCTTCCAGGTCCACGAATTATGTCGTTGGCGGCTCTCTCGCCACGCAGCTCGCGTTGGCGAATCTCGGTTGCATCGCCGTCCACATTTCCGGCAGTCGCGCTTCCTCATTGCGCAAGCCGGACTGGATCTGTTTTGACCTCGATCCCCAATCCGGAAAATTCAGCGACGCGGCGCGCGCTGGCCTGCGCCTGAAAGAAGCCCTCGATGCCTTGAATCTGAAATCCTTCCCCAAGACTTCCGGCAGCCGCGGCCTGCACATCTTTATTCCCATCCGCGTGGGCCCGGACGTAGACGAAGTGTTGGAATTTTCTCAAGCTCTGGCGGCTCGCGTCGCCGCGCAGCACCCCGGGGAATTGACCGTCGAACATTCCATCGCCGCGCGCGGCCAGCGCGTTTATCTCGATCCCTTCCGCAACGGTTTCGGCCAGACCGTTGTTTCACCCTACTCTGTTCGCCGCCGCCCCAAAGCTCCGGTTTCCACGCCTCTGGCATGGTCGGAGGTCACGCCCGATCTGAGTCCGTCCGATTTCAACATCGGGAATTTTCAAAGCCGCCTCAAAGCCGCAGATCCCTGGCGCGATTTCTTCGCAAGCCGTCAGGCTCTGGCCCCCGCCATAAAAGCCCTGAAGAAAACGTGATGCCGCCGCCCAATGCATTTAGCCGAAGTAGGAATTAACAAAGTGTCGCAACAAAGTGTCGTAGGAAGTCAAATCATGAATCTTCGGAGGGAACCATGACAGCAAAACAAAGCGCCGCCGCTCGCAAAAACATCAAGAAAGCCGCCAGCGCCGCAAGAAAAAAACGCACCATTGCGCATCTGCCAAAGTCCGTGCGCACCGCTCTGGGCAAAAAAGGCGCTCAAGCCGCCCGGCGCAAGCGCTCCTGACCACCGGAGCTGCGGCGAATCGGCAGCTAATCCAATAAAACCAAACTAGAAATATGGTGGACGTGACCGGGATCGAACCGGTGACCCCCTGCTTGCAAAGATTGGTCGCACGAAGAATCAACAAGTTACACCGAGTGCCATGGAATGCTACGGATTGCGACAAGTACATGCATCGCGGACTCTTATCCAATCGAATCATCACCCGGTAGTAATGAGTAGGGTTTGGTGGTAGGCACAAAACTGGGCACAGTATAAATCGCGTTGGCGGAGATCCCTCGCTCGCGCACCCTGGATACTCTCCGGCAAGTTCTATCGAACCTCGCGGTGCGGCTCAGGCGTGGATCGAACCGGAGCGAATACGAACTGGCGACCGTGGAACGGAAGCGCGGGGTCCTGGTGGTTTGTTGTGAACAACGAAGAAACCGGTGGCGTGACACAGGTCATTTTCCCGAAGGATTTTTCGGGCGGGATGCTCCGCCCGGCAAAGTCGTAAACTGCCGGTCGGCTCTAACCGCGCCCTTCGCTTTTAAGTTTATAATCCACCGAGTCCACGGCATCCGCAGGTGGACAACCTTAGTCAGAATTGGTGAACGATGTACTTTGTTATCTTGGTTCTCAGCATCCTTTTGAGTATTTTTGTAGGGTTTCTCGCTGGATACATGAAAAAGAAGGGCGAGGACCTTGCCACGCATGAAAACCTTGGCAAGCTCGTTGAGCAAATGAGTGCCGTAACAAAAGCAACGAAGGATATCGAGGCGAAGATATCGAGCGATGTATGGGATCGTCAGAAGCGTTGGGAGTTAAAGCGTGAAGTACTCTTCGACGCGACGAAAAGATTGGCGGACGTTGAGGACGGGCTGCTTTCTCTCGATTCCATATTGCAGGTGGAGCTCGCAAAACAGAACAAAGTCGAAGAGGAAGGTGCCAAGCTCGCATGGGCTGAAACAAAACATGAGAGAACGATGAAATGGAGCCAGGCTTCTGCTGCATTCGATGAGGCAAGGCTAATGGTCAACATGGCGTGCCAGAAGGACACGATAGCCGCCTTCGAGGCATTCGGGACTTTGGTCAACCTGACGGCGGCGAAGATCACACCCGGAAAGGATTGGGAGGTTTACGACAAGTCGCGACCGGAACGGGAAAAGAAACGGGTGGCCGTGAGAACTGCAGTCCGGAAGGAATTGGGGATCGACGAGCACAGCGGACCACAGCCGGTGGAGGACCGTCAAGCGAGTTGATCCAACACGCATAGCTCAAATGTTTTGTTTGCAGAAAAACGAGATAGGAAGCCTCCAGACCGTTCCACCACCCTTCAACGAGACATTTCGCCTCGCAAGGAATTGACGCAGCGGAAAACGCGTTCTCATGGTGTGAGCGGTACCGCCAGGCACATGCCGGCGGGAAGCACGGCTTCAGCGCGACCAAAAACAGAAAACGCGCTGGCAGAAGCGGCTAGACGGGTTTCTTCGGATCGATGGATTCAGGAGTCGCCGTTGCACCAGCAATGAAGGAGAGAACACCGGCGTAGCAACGCAGTGCTTTCGCGGCTTGGAGCATATCAAACGGCGGGGCTCCCTCTTGATGAGTGACCATGTAGTGGCGAACTCTGGCGAGTGCGCCGACCTGCTCAAGTTGGATATAAAAAGTCTATACGCGTTCGCAGTCGATAGAGGTAGACTCCACGTGAAACAACCGTCGGCAAACGAGTGTAGCGGAGTCGCTGGCCAGCAGTGTATTGTAAAACAGAGAGCAAATGTGAACCGGCACTTCGAGATTTACGTGGGCATCTAGGAGTTAACGAACCCCGGGGATCGAAGAAAAAGTCGTCCTGGCTAGAGGAGAAATATGGCGAAAACCAATACGACACGAGCCGAAAATTTTGACCGCTTCGTCCAAGTGATGTCGCGCATGTTGGGAATTTCAAGAAAAAGACTTAACAAACTGATCTTTCAAGCGTCGGACACTCCTCGCCCTCGTCGAGGCGCCCGGGTTCACACGCGTTAGTCAAGATCTGCGTTCCCCATTAAATGAAATACTACCTCTTCGTCGATAATTTCCGGGGCTTTAGTGATACCTGTATTCCTATAACGGACGTTAATTTCCTCGTCGGGGAAAATAGCACGGGGAAGTCATCTATTTTGGGGTTAATAAAGCTGTTTTCCGGCCCTGGCCTCTTCATGGGTCAAGACTTTGACGATGAGGAAGTGGGTTTCCGTCATTTCTCGGACATGGTCAGTGCTCATTCGACTAATCAAACTCATTTTCATATTGGATTTGCAGCTGAATTTAAAGACAAGAAGGGTGAAAAGATCGCGACTGGTGGGCTGTTCACTTTCCGTGAAAAGCAGGGACAACCGCGGCTCTTTAAATGTACATTTCGTCGTGACGATGAACAGATAACTTTGAAATTCGGCAACGCCATTTATTACAAGACAACTCGATGTTCAGTGGCCACGAGTGCAGAGGAGATAGTTGCAAATTTACGGGCTCAATGGGTTGACGAACACGCTGGTAAAGACAATGGCTACAAAAAACTTGAATCACCTCGAGGTTTAGGCGGAAGAATTCCGATCCTGATAGCCCTGTCCTTGGCGCGAACCGTTTCAAAGAGCCAGAAGAAAAATGATGAGTTCTTTCTATACCCATCCCCGAGTTTCGCTCCTCCGGAGGTAACCTGGTTCGGTCCGATTCGCACGGAGCCGAAACGAACCTACGATGAGTTAACCCTCGAGTTTTCTTCAGCAGGTCGGCACACCCCTTATCTAATACGCAGAATGCTGAATTCAAAGTTACAAGCCATAAAACTGAAGGAATTTCTCGAAAAAATCGGCAAGGCGAGTGGCCTGTTCCAAGGTGTTAAAACTCAGAGCTTTGGCCGCGGGCCGAATCCGCGCTTTGAACTTGATATCGTGCTCGATGGCAAGGCATTAAACATTCTGAACGTTGGGTACGGGGTATCCCAGTCTCTTCCCATCATAGTCGAACTGTTGGCGAGAGACAGGGGAACGTGGTTTGCAATTCAGGAGCCAGAGATTCACCTTCATCCACGCGCGCAAGCCGCGCTTGGCGATGTTTTGTTTGAAATGGCTACGATAGATCGCAAGTGTTTTCTTATTGAGACTCACAGCGACTACGCCATCGATCGTTTTCGGATGAACTACAAGAACGGGCGATCCCACAAACCAGACAGTCAAATCTTATTCTTTGAGCGTCGCGATAAGCACAATGTTGTCACGCCACTAATTATTGGAAAGTCTGGAGAACTACCGGCGGATCAACCTGACAGCTATCGCCAGTTCTTCATCCGTGAACAAATGGATCTGCTCGGAATATGAGATATGTGTCTCGTCATTGATATTTGCTGCCTGGGAACGGTATTTGAGGGGCGCAGCAAGCATCATGCAAAATTCCTTCCGGTCTTAAATTGGATAAATGCAAATGGGCGCCTGATTTACGGCGGCACTAAGTACAACACTGAACTCAAAAAAGCCGCAAAATTCCTATCCTATGTAACTGAGCTGTCTAGAAAAAGACGGACGGTCAGAATGCCGACTGACCAGGTAGACGCAATCGCAGCTGAATTGAAGAGGAAAGTACCTGACCCAAAGTTCAATGATGAGCATCTAGTTGCTCTCGTGATAGCGTCAAAGTGCCGTGTGGTGTGTACCGACGATAAAACTGCGATTTCTTACCTTAGGCGTGTCGATCTTTTTTCTGATTACGACGGGGTCAGTCGTCCAAGCGTCTTCCGCGGACACAAGAACCATAAGGAGTTGTGCCGCGATGAATTTATAGTCGCCGTATGCCGACATTAGGGGCTTACCATTTGTATGTCGGTCAGCAGGCAAGTTGAACGAGGCTCAGTCGTCATCTTCCAAAAACATTTGTTTTTGGCGGAGGCCGATTCGTTCAAACGACTGCTGAGTCGATAGGACTTGGAGCGACCGTTTTGAAGGGGTTTTTGGCGGACGCCAGAGCGGTCCGTCGAATCGTGCCCTCTCCCAATCCCAGCTGTGCGCCGATCTTGGCCCAGGATAGGCCTTGCGACCGCAGGGCGGCAATCCTCACAGCATCGACAGCCACACGTGGGCGACCGAGTGTCGTGCCTTTGGAGCGCGCAGCCGCAATGCCTGACTTCACGCGATCTCGAATTAGCTCCCGCTCAAACTCCGCAATGCTGGCAAATATTCCAAACACGAGCCGTCCATTCGGTGTGCTGGTGTCCACACCTTCATGCAAACTGATGAAGTCGATGCCGAGAGCGCGAAACTCCTCCAGAGCGTTCACCAGATGCCGTAGGCTGCGAGCAAACCTGTCGTAGCGATACACCAAGACAATATCCACGCGTCGTCGCCGGCAATCGGCCAGAAGGCGATCAAGTTGCGGCCGGCGCTCTTTCGTTCCAGAGATGCCACTGTCCACGTACTCGTCAACGATCTGCCAGCCTCGCCGCAAACAATGCTCTCGCAACTCGCGCGTCTGCACGTGCGGGTCTTGCCCGTGATTACTGGTGGAGACTCGCGCATAGATCGCGGCTCTCATTCCTTCCGCGCTTTCCGGCCGGGTTTCTGTACGGCCTTCACTTTGCGTGCCTTCGCGAGGTCTGCATCGCTCCAGCGCCAGAGCTTGCGTCCATCACTAAAGGGAATGGCAATGGACGGCCGGATCTTGCCTTGCGCGAGCCATCGGTTAATAGTGCGGAACGAAACACCAATGCGTTTGGCCGCAACCTCAGTGCTATACATTTTCTTCATCGGGTGCCCTCGCGTCTCTAGAGTGCCATCAGTTCTACTTCCAAACGGCCTAGGCAATCGCGCACGTTATTCCTGCATTCTTTGGCAAGTCGCGCGAAGTCTGGCGCGTTCCCGTTTCCACCCTCCGCGTGCCAAACCTTGTCTAGATATTCGGAGATGTCTCCGGCCATGCCGTAACTTGAGAAGTCGATTGGCAGGCATCGGCTCAGGAATCGCGGCTCCAGTCCATCGGTGCTGTTACAGGTGAAGACGAATACCGTGCCTTTCGGCGCGTCTGTCGAATCCAGTTTGGACAGTAGGGCGAGCTGAGCCGCGCGAGATGCGGAATCCACTTCGTCAATCAGTACAAAGTGGAATCCGCCACTCAGCGGGACGTACTGGCAGATGCGGCAGAACTCTTCCAGATTCTCCAGATTGCACTTCTGCGAGCCAAGATGATGGAATTCCGCTCCCATCTCTTGCGCCATAGCCATTGCGATGGAAGTCTTGCCAACTCCCGGCGGTCCAAAGAACAGGAAGGAGCAGGCGTAGGGGTTGGCGACAAACTTGGATAGCACTCGCTTCGCCTTGGGGAGCCCGACAAACTCCCCAACCTTCCGCGGGCGATACTTTTCACTCAGGCGAACGGGAAACGCAAAGGTGGGGGTGGTCATCGCTCACCCCCCTGTAACGCTTCGGTCTGCGAGACGTGGAACACCGTTGTACTCCAGGCGAGGCGGATCGTCTTGCGCTCGCCTGTGCCCTCCGTTTCCTTGCTGGCCCGTTCGATGAAGGTGAGCACTTTGACGCCATGCTCACCGCGACGAACCGTCCATCCCAAGGCGCGCCACGCGTCAAATGTAAAAACATTCTCGCGAGGAAGAATCTCAGACTCAGGAATGCCCTTGGCAATGAACCCTTCGAAGATAGCCGGGTAATTGCTCATCGTCTGGCCGGAGATTGCTCGGGTGAGCGCTTCTTGTCTAATCGCATCGGTACGGGAACGGACTGCCTTGCTGGCTGAATGGACCGCTGATAGATTCGGTGTAGCTTCCATCGTGCATACCTCACTTTGGGAGTTAGGCTCTGTCGGATGCTCAAACATCCGGCGGAGCCGTTCTTATTTATGACATGACATATGCCATATATCTACAAATATGTCAAGAGACAATGACGGAGAATGCAAAATAGTTGGCGAGGGGTTTGGTCGGGCAAAAAAGTGAGGCAACACTTTCGGCCCATTTTACGGCCACTTTCGACTGATTTTGCGACGAGTGTACTTTGGATAATCGCGCAAGACTTCATTGCGGATTCGTTTACAGCGTTAGTTTCTGAGTTGTCCGGCACAGGCGATAGGGATGACGAGGACACGTTTGATCGCCATCGGGCTTATTTTATTTTTTATATTTGTTAACTTTTTGAGATCAACAACGTCGGTCCTTATCCACAAATTCGTTCGACAATATTCGCCGATAGAGAACCGAACTGTCCGGCTGGATTCAATCAGACCTAGCCCGGGTGGTGTTCCGTTTGGATCAACCCGCGCAAACGACTTCTAGCGTTCAGCAGCCTGCAAGTAGACGTTGGGCTAGTGTTGCGTCGACCCATCGAGACCACCGCGTTAATCAGGCACTGGACCAACTAGCCGGGAAACAGGGATAGGTCCGAATCCTGTCTTCGTGACCTTGAATACCCATCGGGATAATCGCAGGATAAGCGTAGTCGTCGAGGGTATGCAGACCGCCTGGAGGAGCGTATCCAAAAGCGCTGATTGTGCGGCGACGCGAGGTAGCCCAAATCCGAGATCGTTCAACACTGCGATCCTACTTCGCCACCTCACAAACCCAACTCCCCGCTTCCGCCAAATCTCCCTTCTCATCCCAAATCGCCTGCTGGGGATACGCACAAATTGGCCGGCTCATCGCCTTCCCCTTGCTCAGGTCGTCTTCCACATATTTCGTCGCCACGATGTACTCCGGCGCCACTCCGTTCTCCACCCACTTCTGCAGCGCCATAAAGATGTCGTGCTCCGGATCGGCAATCGGATGCAGGTCCATCACATTTCCAAACAAATTCGGACCCGCACCCGATCCGCAATGCATCATTCCCGGCACCATAAACAGCCTATAAAACTCCCGCGTTTTCTCCACGCCGCCCATCTTCTCAGCTACCCGCTGGTAATACTCCACCGAGTGCATCGGCGGCGGGGAACCGTCGTTCCATCCGTGGTACACCACCAACTTTCCGCCATGCGAACGAAAGGCCTGCAACTCCGGATTCCCGGCATTCAAAATCGCTCCCACCTTCGCTTCAGTCGTCGCCACATCCTTGTCAAAATTAAATTGCGAAACTTTCCACTTTGGATCCTCGAACACAAAGCTGCTGTAAAACGACCCCGAAAAAATCGCGTCCAGCGTCGCTCCCGGCGCCGGACCTAGAATGTAGCTCTGATACGAAATCCCCGGCAGCCCCGGCTCCGCTTCCGCTCCCGGCTCATAGCCCGCTGAAAGTTGCTTGCCGCTCGAATCTTTCGGCCCCGCATAAACTTTCTTAATCGCATCCACCTGTTTTTGCGTCAGGCAACTATCCCCGTCAGCTTCTTTGCACAGCAACACCGCCGGATCAAAGTGGCACTGCAGCGGATCTTTGATAAATTTGTCGGTCACATTGTTCTGCCGGCCGCACGCCGCCAGCGCCGCGTTTTCCACCGCCGCTCGCTTCGGCTCGTTGATAAAACTTGCCGGATCGCTGAACGCCTGTGCATTCCACACAAATGCCGTCATCAACTGCGTCCAGTACATCGCCGGCGCTCCCGCCAAAATCCCGTTGAAGTCGTCGGGATACCGCTGCGCCTCCATTATCGCTTCGCGACCGCCCTCCGAGCATCCGTTGAAATACGCAAAGCTCGCTGCCTTATGATAAAACGCAGCAATAATCTTCTTCGATTTTTCGCTAGTCTCATGCACCGCGCGATAACCAAAGTCCCTGACCTTCTCAGGATGACCGAGCGCCCACGATCCGTCCGTCCCCGCGCCCTCATGCCCATCGTCCGTTGCCGCAGTCGCAAATCCGCGCTTCAACGCCATCGCCAGCGACAACTGGTTGATCGATCCCGCCAATCCGCCATTCCCAACTTGTTCAAATTTTCCGTTCCAGCCTTCCGCCGGCATCCACACTTCCATCTTGATCAGCGAATCCGCGGCCGGCTTGAGGTCCGCACGTACTCTGCAGAACGCCGGCACATCCACCGAAGAAATCAAACCCGGCGGCAACTTAAACGGTCCGGCCGCCACGCTCTCCGCTCCCGTAATCGTAATGTCTGCCAGCTTAACGTCCTTCAACTTTTCGCAGTTCGACTGTGCCAAGGCCGACGAACTCCCCGCAACCCAGCAGAGCAAAAACGCCACGCTGCAAACGCACTTGGCTCTCATCCTTTTTCCTTTCGACAGGCAAAGAGTCGCAGACAATTTTCAGCAATCCATAATCAGCAAGAACCACCACCCAACAAACTAATATTCCGGCGGGTTATGCCCTGCCGCGGCCGTATACCTCCGCGAAATTTCCCGCGCCGCCACCTTCACCGCATTGATCACATTTTCATCTTCCACGTACACGGTCACACCAGTAACACTCACCGCCGCAACAATCTCCCCGGTCTCCCCAAAAATTGGAGCCGCCACCGCCCGAATACCCAAAAAAAGCTCCCCATCGCTCGACGCAAACCCTTGCTTCCGCACCAGCGACAGTTCCCCCTCCAACCGATCCTTCGAATCGATCGTTTTTGGCGATGGCTTCTCCAGTCCCGAACTGAGAAACAAGCTTGCGAACTGATTTTCCGGCAAATGCGCCAGCAAAACTTTTCCCAGCGCCGTCGAATGCGCCGGATAACGTACTCCAATATCCATATCAATGCGCGCCAAGTCCGGCTTCTCCACCTTATCGACAATCATCACGCTGCCGCGTTCCAGCACCCCGATCAACGCCGACACTCTGGTCTGCGCCGACAGCCGGTGCAGAATTGGTTCCGCGATTCGCCGCAAGCCCATGTCTCGCAGCGCCCCATGGCTCAACGCCACGATCTTCAATCCCATTTCATACCTGCCATTGTCCGCTGCCCGTCGCAGGTAGCCCTCGCGCTCCAGTCGGCGCAAAATATACGACGACGAGCTCGTCGGGATCTTGAAGTGCGCGCTGATCTCCGCGTTGGTCAACCCACCCGATTTGTGCGCCACAAACTCCAAAATCGCCAGCGCCCGCTCAAGCGAATTGGTTGAAGAATCTGGTTTCGCCGAGGACCCCATTCCACCGCCGCTCCAAAGCTCCACTACCTCGTAATCTTTGCTCACCACGCCGGGAATGCCCTCAGGGCTCCTAGCTATAAACCTCAAGACGATTTGGAGTCAAAGCCACCCTCAATAGGTTGAGGAACCTGCAAAATTAGACAACCCGATTGCTAAGTATCTCTCAATCTCCCCAACTAATTGCGCACTCCATTGACGCACGGCCTCCTGGGGTGCGATTTTGTGGCGCGCCCACTTCAATATTTGGATGGTATGCATGAAAAAAGTAGCTGCAGTTATTTTCTCACGGAATTTCTTTGTCGCCGCGGTCCTCGTCTTGTTCCTCGGCGCGGCGGGCTCAGCGCTTCGTGCGCAGACCTCCACCGCCACCATTTCCGGCGTCGTCTCCGATAGTCAGGGCGCACGGGTGGCCAACGCCAAAATTATCGTCACCAACATTGAGACCGGCGTCACCAGCATCACCGCCGCCGACGCCCAAGGCGTCTATTCCGTCTCCAGCTTGCCCATCGGAAATTACCGCATCGAAGCCCAGCGCGACGGCTTCAAGACCAGCGCACGCGGCCCCATCGAACTCACCGTCGGCAAGAATGCTGTCGAAGAGTTCACTCTCACCATTGGAGATGTCTCCCAAACCGTGGAAGTCGCCGCCACCACTCCCACCGTAGACACCGCCTCCAGCGCCGTTGGCTTCCTCGTCGGCGAAAAGCAAATTCATGAACTGCCCCTCAACGGTCGCAACTACATCCAATTGACGCTGCTCGCTCCCGGCGTCCAACCCGTTCCCCAGGAAAACACCGAAGGCGCCTCCAGCCTCGTTCCCTTCGGCTTCGGCTCCCCGCAAAGATTTTCTGTCGCCGGCGGCCGCCCCCAAGGTGAACTCTTCCTCATCGACGGCACCGACACCGCTGGCGTGTGGGGCAACGGCACCGGCTCCAACCTTGTCGGCACCACCCTCGGCGTCGACGGCATCGCCGAATTTCAGGTTCTCACCAACACTTATACCGCCGACTACGGCGGCAACGGCGCGGCCATCAACGCCGCTATCCGCTCCGGCACCAACGAATTTCACGGCTCCGTTTACGAGTTCGCTCGCAACAGCGCCCTCGACGCTCGCAACTTTTTCGATCCCGGCACCTCCGCTTTACCGTTCAGCAGAAATCAGTTTGGGGGCACTTTCGGCGGCCCCATCTACAAAAACAAAACTTTCTTCTTCGTCAATTACGAGGGGCTCCGGCAGGATCTTACGGTGCCTGTCACCACCACCGTACCCGATCAGAATTTCCTCAATGGCTTTCTTCCGTGCGCCCAAACCGTCGGCCTGGTTTGTGACCCCACCACC
>DASXLA010000003.1:0-71117 GCA_036496505.1 Candidatus Acidiferrum sp.
AACACCGAGCGAATACAGCTATGCGGCTTGTCAAAGACGCGCCCAATCTGATGCAGCGACTGCCCCGCCTTCCACCGGCTCCAAACGTCACGCTTCTCGATCTCAGAAAGTCCATATCGTTGTCCTGGCCTCATGCCAACACCACCTTTACACAGCAGACTTACATCAGATGGTGTTGCATCGAACTGTCGAATGCACCCGACTTATCAGGAGTTGGCGCAGGTGGAACTCGCGCAACAGTGTGTTAGCCTTCTTTCCGCTCGCTCGGGTTCTGGGTTGGGAGAAGTCTCCATGCGGCTTTTGTATGCCCTCACGACAACTGCGTTCGTGCTTTTTCTTGCCGCCGATGGGAATTCTCAAACTCAGATAAAAACAGAAGAGCATTCGTGCGAAGGCAAATCCGACTGGGAAACTCCTGCATGTGAGAGCGCATGGCAGACGAACATTTCGGCAGTTTTCCTTGGCCTCGCAACCGATGTGCACGAAGAAGATGTTCCGGTCATTCTAGACGGAGAAAAGGCACAGACTTCGAGGCTGCGCGTCACATTCCGAGTGGATGAAGCATTTATAGGAGTCTCGGAGAAAGTTGTGACCGTCACTTCCGGTGGTGACCTGTGCGGTTTTCCGTTCACAAAAGGACACGAGTATCTTGTCTACGGACGCCGACTTCCAAATGATGAAGTGCACGTAAGCATTTCCTCGTCGACCAAGTGGAAACGGGATGCCGCTGCTGACCTAAAATATCTCCGTGGCCTTGCTACGGCCCCGCACGGGGCGACAATCTATGGGTCTGTGTTTCGGTACAAGACCCCAGAGAGCCCAAGGGGAGCGGTTATACGACTTGGAATTCCTGAAACTGGCCATAAAGTTGAAGTTGAAGGGGCAACTCAAACGTATCAAGCGATTATCGACAGGCGTGGAAATTTCAGGCTCTCGGGACTTCCGGCAGGAAGGTATAAGGTTTTGCTAAATGCGGATGGCGAAGTCCATACTTCACCCCCGCTAAATTCGACAACCGTCGATGTCGCAGACAAAGGCTGTGCCCGATTTGGCTTCTGGATTGACCCGTTCGCTAAAAAAGAGTCTAAAAACCCAGATGGGCGAAGAGCACAAGACCATCCGTAGGCCAGTGGCTTGCCAAGTCCTGATTAACGCTGCCGGCTCAGATGGTCGACGCGACACTGGCTTGCAGTTTACTCGCGGGAGTTTCGAAGCCTAAGGTTTTTCTGAAGGGTTGATTCAAGCGCAGCGCGACCTGGTCGAGCTGCGCTTGCGAATGGACAGACAGGTCGGTACCTCGCGGGAAGCATTGCCGGAACACGACATTGGCGTTTTCATTGGTGCCGCGCTGCCGGGGACTTTGCGGATCACGGAAGTAAACCTGCGAATCCGTCGCCACTGTGCAGTCCTTGTCATGGCCAGCTCTAGTCCTCGATCCCAGGTCAGCGAGCGTTTCAGAGTAGCGGGGAGTTTGCGGCTTTCCGGTTAGTTCATCCGGCCGATTGGCTTATAATTGTTTTATATTTACCGATATATATACAACCTGCCAGTCTATTGACAGATGAATTTATTTTAATATAGGCTACGTGCCATTGGGGTCCACCTGGGCCTTACTTCAGGAAATCAGATCGTAGCACTGCCATTGAACTGGAGGAGTGCGCCTCTCTGCGCTCGACTCGATGAACCGACGAACCTTAATGCTGCGTTGGTGCGCGTTTACTGTCCTCGCCGGCGTGAATTTGCTTTCGACACCTGCAGCCCACTCGCAGATAACCGCGAGCGTGGCGCGGGCAAACCTGACCCACCTGGTCGATAACGCACAGATCATCGTGCACGGCCACGTGGTCTCAGCGGTCCTGGAAGCACATCCGCAGTTTCAGAACCTGCAGACCGTACTGGTGACGGTCGCGGTGGCAAAGACTTTCAAGGGGCCAGCGACTCCCAGCATCACCTTTCGGCAATTCGTCTGGAACGTCAAAGATGGCGACGGAGCCGGCGGCTATCAAAAATCGGAAGAGCTGATTTTGTTTTTGAATCCCACTTCGCTTTACGGGCTGACCAGTCCGGTAGGTATGGAGCAGGGTCACTTCCACGTGACGCGCGACGCCAAAGGCAATCGTTACGCGGTAAATGGCCGCGGGAACCTCGGCCTTTTCACCGACGTCGAGGACAAGGCCGTTGAGCGTGGCGTAGTACTGTCTCCGCAAGCCAGGACCATGATGACCAAAAATGGCGGGAAAGTATCGCTGGCGACGCTCGAGGAAACGATTCAAGTTTTGGCGGCGGTGCGGCCGTGATCGCCCGGCGCGTAGCGACAATAGCGATTGCCACCTTGTTGGTGGCAGCGCAGACGTTTGCAGGTGGTCCATTGCAGGTCACGGGACCTGCGGCGGCTACCCCAGGTCAGCCTTTCGTCTGGAATGTCACTACCCCCATTCATTACACAGTGGACACCGGGCCGTTGAGCGTTAATCCGTCAGGACAAACGGTCATCACTAACGCACAAGGTTTGACGCGCGTGCAAAACCTCTTCAACAACTGGTCCGCGGTACCAACGAGTTCTATCCAGTACGCGTATGGTGGGCCGATCACCGGCGTGACCGGCGGAGACGTAAAGACCATTCAGGACTTTAATACCGTGAGCGGCAGCTGCAACGCCGGGACGCAAAGCCCGGTGATTTTTGACGCGAATGGTTCGATAACGCAGGCGCTGGGCCTTGATCCGCTGGTGATTGGTTTCGCCTCGGGATGCAAATTAGACACCACTGGCGGCCATATCTTGTCGGCGATGATTGTCCTGAACGGCGAATTTCAGGATGGCGTGACCAACGTCAACAACATGAATTATGAGATTTCTACCGACCAGTTCGATGAAGCCATCACTCACGAGATGGGCCACTTCAGCGGCTTGGGGCATTCGCAAATCAATCTGGATTTGTACCAAAGCGCAACGCCGGGTTCCTGCGACGTGGATAGGCTAGCGGGGCTCCCCCTTATGTTTCCGGTGGAATTTTGCCAGTCGCGCAAGTCGGCGGGTTTGCCGATTTTGGCGCCGGATGACGCCGCGTGGATTTCCAAGTTGTATCCCAATAGCACCTTTGCGGCGAATTACGGGACCATCAGCGGCTTTGTGTTTTTCTCCGACGGCATTACGCACGCGCAAGGACTTAACGTCATAGCTAGACGCGTGGACGACCCCAACACCCCACAGAATGAGTCGCACCGCATTGCGGTCTCGGTGGTGTCCGGCTATTCGTTTACAGGCAATCCGGGGCAGAGCGTCAGCGGCGATAACACCGGCGGAAGCGCTTTCGGCAGTCGAAACCCGGCGTTGATTGGCTATTACGAGATACCTGTGCCACCGGGCACCTACACAGTACAAACCGAGCTTATAGACAACGCGTTCACCGGTGGATCGAGTCTCGGTCCGCTGGATCCACCCGTGGTGACGAATGGCACGCCTGAAAGCTGGCACCACTTCGAATCCGCATTTGACCAATCCAATCAGGCCGACACCGTCACCGTGCAGGCGGGCCAAAAAATCAGCAACATCAACATCATTCTGAATGGCACGCCACCGAGATTCGATCAATTTGAGGACGGCGAAGTGCAATTGCTCTTGCCCAATGACACGTTTGTATTCCGCCCGTCGCCGTCCCCGTGGGAGTGGGGAGTGAACTCGTGATCGCCGGGTGGCGGTGCCCGTTGGTTGCGGCAACATGCGCAGCAGTGGCTTTGGCGGTGGGTTGCGGGGGTGGCGGCAGTAGTTCGTCTTCCAGTGGCGGCGGAGCCACGCAGCCGGAACACATCGTGATCACTTCACCCGGCAGCCTGGAAGCCGCTCAGATCTTGCCTTTTATGTACGCATTACAAGAAACGGGGGCAACTGCCGCCGTGACCTGGTCGATCACTTCGGGAACTTTACCGGATGGACTCACTCTGGCCGCTCAATCCGGAGTGATTTCCGGGATGCCCTCGACTCAAGCCTCGGGGCAAACGGTCGGCGTGCAGGCCACCGATGGCAAAGCCAGCGGGAATGCCACGTTTTATATTGGAATAACTGGGCGCCTGACAATCAATCCATTTACGGCGACGGTAGCGCATACTAACGTGCCCTATTCTTTCGCGGTGTCCGCCCAAGGTGCGACGGTGAACGCTTGGAGTATCAGCACAGGGCAACTGCCGCCGGGATTGACGTTGAGTTCTACGGGCAACCTGAGCGCCGACACAATCTCCGGCACGCCCAGCCAAACAGGGACCTACGCGTTTACCGTTCAGGTTACCGGTGGCGACAACCTTCTGCCTCAAACTGCCACAGCGGATGGATCTATCACTGTTGACTCTCATCTGACTATCACTAAAGCGACCCTGAAAAATGGCGAGCAACTGCAGCCGTATTCGGATAGCTTCGCCTCGGTCAATGGTATAGCGCCCTTGGCGTGGACGCTCGATTCGCCGTTGCCCCCCGGCTTGGGCTTGAACGCGACTACCGGTCAAGTGGCAGGCACGCCGTCAACGGCGGGTGCCTCTATTTCGTACAGCTACAACGTAACCGTCACAGATTCCAAGGTTCCGCCCCAAACGGCCTCAAGTTCAGGCACCGTCCAGATCGCCACCCCTTTGCAGATTTCAAGTGCCCTCGATCCCGTCTATCTAAACACCCCGTACTACTCGCAGTTAAACGCGACAGGTGGATTCTCTCCGTACACGTGGACGATCCTTTCAGGAACTCTGCCGTCAGGACTGTCGCTTTCCGCAACCGGCGTCCTCAGCGGAAGCACGAATCAACTCGGCGCATATCCATTGACGTTACAGGTCGCGGATTCCTTAAGTCCCCCGGTGACAGTGACGCAGGCTGTGACGTTGCACGTGACACCTACACCTGTCAACGTCTCGGGCAATCCGATCTCCCCTGCCCCAGTCAATGTTCTGTACCATTCGCAGGTACCTGTCTCTGGCGGTACTCCGCCCTATACATTTTCCCTTTCTTCGGGGAGTTTGCCCATGGGTCTTACCTTGGATCCGGCGACGGGGTACATTGATGGAACGCCGACGCAAATCGGTACTTACAACTTCAGTCCTCTCGCCACGGACTCGAGCTCACCGCCTCAAAGCGGCACCTCCAATGACTTTATACAGATCACGAAAGCGTTGGGACGCAACGACTCCATCGCCACAGCGACGCCGCTGGGAAATCTCTCCTCGAACAGCCCCACGTTCTCGATCAGCCCGTACATTGATCCGATCAATGCTTCGACCGCCAATCCGGACACCGATTATTTCAAGTTGACGGCGACCGCGGGTTCCCCTATCCACGTGGAAACCATCGCACAACGAGGTTTTGGGGTGGGGAATCTCGACACGGTAATCGAACTTTTGAATCAGAGCGGTACGCGCTTGCAAACCTGCGGCGCACCATCCTACAAGTCCGCATGTTTGAATGACGACCTCAACACCGAAACGACCGACTCAGCCTTAGACCTGTTGCTGTCCGGTCCGGCGGGAACTGAGCAGACTTTTTATTTGCGCGTGCTCGATTGGCGCGGAGATGCCCGGCCGGATATGCAGTATTACCTGAGTATCAGCGGCGTCGATGAGCCGCTGCGTATTGCCGTTCCGCTGCAGGGTCTCGGCTCTTATGATAAACAAGGTTCCACGAAGGGCGTGGCGTTTCAGCAGCAACTCAACTACACCGGAGGAACAGGGGCAGTGACTTGGTCGGTGATTTCAGGAGCGTTGCCTCCCGGGTGGACCCTGAGTTCCACAGGGTTGTTGAGTGGAACAGCCACCACGGACGGCACCTATACATTTACGCTCCAGGTCCGAGATTCAGCGAATCCGGCGAAAACGGCGCAGCAGCAATACACCTGGATGATCGTTGAGCCACTGATCATTTCCAGTTCCCCGACGTTGCCAAACGCCTGTGCTAATCAATACTATTCCTTTACGTTTACTGCCTCTGGCGGGATCCCGCCACGGGATTTTGAATTAACAACTACCTCTTTGAACTACCCTACGGGTATCACCCTGAACTCGATGACCGGAGTCCTTAGCGGTACCGCCAGTGGACCGGGGACTGCGACGGCCGGAATCTTTGTAAGGGACGGAGTAACATCCTCAGCCACACAAACCTTTACTCTGACCACGGTAACGTGTCCGTAGAATTTCCACTGATACACTGGGTGTCCACGCACTTAGCCTGATGTGCATTGGGATGTTGCGGTTTGCAGAAAAACTAGAGGGTAGCGTCTCGTATTTAGGACCTCAGTAGTACTATCAACCGATAACGCCGTGTAATATTTCGAGTTGTCTGGCTTCGCCCCACCGACTGCTTCTGAAGCGGCCCCATTGCGGTCTTGCTGGGGAAGGGAGACGGAACGTTCCAGGCTGCGAACGTGAGGTTTCGGGGAGTTAGTCGCGTAAATCGGGCTCGTCACGGAGGATGCGCGCCAAGAGTGGCTGAAACTGGAACCAGCCCGCGAAGTGACTTCCCACTTGGTGCCTCGTCGCGATTGCATGGGAATGATCAATCTTTACGGGATCGCCGGCGGCTTCGGCGAGCAACTGCGCCTGACAACTTCTGTCCATGGTGATGAACCACCAGGCGGCCTCCTCGACGGTTTCGCCTACGGTGATCAAGCCGTGATTTCGCAGGATGGCCGCCTTGTGCGGACCAAGAGCTTCGGCGATGCGCTCACCTTCAGAGGTCTCGTAGACTACGCCGGTGAAGTCCGAGAAAAGTCCGTGGTCCTCGTAAAACGCGCAGGCGTCCTGGGTGATGGGATCGAGCAGCCGGCCGAGCGCCGCCCAGGATTTTCCGTACATGGAATGGGCGTGCGCCGCGGCAATCACGTCCGGGCGTGCAGCGTGTACTTGGGAGTGAATTGCAAATGCCGCGCCATTTACCGGATGCCGGCCCTCGACGACTTCGCCACGATGGTTCACCAAAATCAAATCCGATGAGCGGATTTGGCCGAAATGCATCCCGAAGGGATTCACCCAGAAATGGTCCGGGCGCTCCGGATCGCGGGCGGTAATGTGGCCGGCTACTCCTTCATCGAATCCGAAACGCGAAAACAGGCGAAATGCAGCGGCAAGCATGCGTTTGCGGTGCGAGCGCTCCTCGGCCTGCGTCGCAAATTTAGGCGGTTGCGGAACGTTGGGAACGCTTGAGGGCGAGGCTGACATTTTTTTCTCCCGTGCGTAGAAACATAGAGTTTACTGAACTTGCTGGTTCACCGTTGAGAACTTCCACTTGCAGAATTAAATCATACCTCGGCGGTTTTTGTGGCACTCAAGGCCTGGAGATGGACGACAGCTATCGCGTGCGTCTTCAGAAGCGCTTGGAGTTACAACAGCGGGTCATGAGGATCATGGCTGACGGGCGACGGGATGCGAATCATGGGATGAGGAAATAAAAGCCCCACGTGCGGTGCACGTGGGGCGCAACCCTTTATGGGCAGGAAGCGTAAAGGCCTGGACCCGCCAGGGCCAAAATCAAAAGATTACAGCAGGCGATAGAGCAGGAAGCCTAGCGCGAAGGTGAAGAGGGTGAGAGTTTCGACGAAGACGAGGGCCAGAATCATGGCTCCGCGCACTCCGTCGGCTGCGCCGGGATTGCGGGCGATACCTTCGCAGGCCGCGGCGCCGATGCGTCCCTGACCCAAACCGCCACCGAAGGCGGCAACGGCCACGCCGAAACCAATGGCCAAAACCAGCGTGGTGGGGTTCAGCGGGGGTTTCTGCTCGGGCGCGGCGCCCTGGGCAAAAGCGGCGGGAACGACGAGCATTACAACGAACAGCGCAACCAGAACGACTGCCGATCTTTTCATGTACTGCCTCATGTACTTCGTTACGTACTTCGTCATGAACTTCCTCCTCATAAAGTGCCGCCAGGAGGTGGTTCCCGGACACCGTGCAGCCGGGCTCACGCTGGAGCGGCGTACAAAGCCGATTTAGAGATGCTCCTCCGTGGACATGCCGATGTAGACGGAGGGAAGAATGGTGAAGACGTAGGCCTGCACTACAGAAACGAAAATATGGAGAAGCAGAAAGGCGATGGGAAACAGCGCCGGGAGAATGCCGGCGATGATGCCGAGGACCGGAGACTTGGTCCATCCGGCAGTAAAAGCGCTGGCAAAGAGGCCGACGAAGAGGCCGTAGATAATATCGCTGGCAAAGATGTTGGCCCAGAGACGGACGGAAAGAGAGAGCAGGCGAGCGGTAGTGCTGAGAATTTCGACGGGAAAAATCAGCCAAGCCAACCAGGGCACCGGGCCGATGAAATGCTTCATGTAACCGATGGGGCCGTGGTGGCGAATGCCCTGCCAGTTGAAATAGGAGAAGGCCAAAATGGCGCAAGCCAGCGGCACGGCGTAGACGGCGGTGGGCGCGGTGAGAAATGGAAAGGCGCCAAACAAATTGCCGAGCAGGACAAACAAACCGATGGAGCCGACCACGGGAACATAGCGCTCCCATTCATGGCCTGCATTCTGAGAGAGGACGTCGCGGATGCCGAAGCCCATGGGATTGTTCAGCAGGAACTCGGCAATCTGCTGGGAGGCGCCGGGACGCTCGACGGAAAGGCGCGACTTGACCCACAGCGCGAGAAGCGTGGCAACGACCAAAACGACGAAGGCCATGACGACGTGCTCGGGGATGGGGAGTTTGGGATTCGAAGGCTTCAAATGCAAAGCGGAGAGCAAAGCCAAGGCCAAGCCACCCAAGTAACGATTGACTAACTCTGTCAGCGCGCTGGCGTGTTCCATAATGATCTCAACCGCGAGGTTTCAGCTCCTACTCCTCCCTACTTCCGAGGATGCGCAATCTCGTACACACTTGCGGCGATGGCCGCTGGTCCCAGAGCACACAAACCCACCACCATGCTAGCGAGGGGAACTTTCAGAAAGTCAAAAATAACATACACGAGAAGAGCGATCAAGGCGTAGCGGAAGAGTGCGCGGAAATAGACACCTGCCGGGACGCGGGGGTGCGGGAGGCCGGCCTGGGCTTGGGAAGCGGCGGCCAGAGCGTCCATCCCCTGACGAAGCCAGCGAAAATTAAGCCAAGCGAGGATGGAGCCAATCAGGAGGCCGAGGGCCCAGGGCAAGTTGCGTGCAAGGGCGGCGGCCGCGGCGGCGAGGATGCCGACCAGCAAGATCAGCCAGGCGATGCGCTGCTCGGTTTTTGCGGCGGAGGTGAGACTAACGGGTGGGGCGGCCATTGCTGCTTCCAGGCAGGCGCCGAAGAATGTCGCGGACGCCGCCGAAGAATCCGAGCGCACCAAATATCAACATGAGGAGAGGCTTGGTGTGCAGCCAGCGGTCGAGAAAGTAGCCCAACACCCCACCGAGTAAAACAGCGCCGACGAGGACGAAGGGCAGCTCCATGGCCACGGCAAATTGCGTGGAAAAATTGGATTTGGGCGGAACGGGAGTTTTCACGGGGTCGTTGGTGGATTTATTGTCCAAAGGCATAGCGGGCCAAGCGGGTGAAGGGCTCAGAATACAGGCCAGCCGCCAGAGAGACAAATACGCAGACGCCGAGAACGACGGCTTCAGGAATGCCGAAGGATGGCGCGGCAGATTCGACGGGTGAGCCGGTGTTGCGCCAGGCGTAAACGGCGATGCGCAGATAGGAATAGGCCAAGGGGATGGAGGCGATCGCGGCGAACCAGGCGAGGACGGGGTGCGCGGTCTGGAGCAGCGAACGGAAAATCAAATAGCGGCCGAGAAAGCCGGCGGTGGGGGGAAACCCGGCGAGTGCGAGGACGAAAACGATGAGGAGAATCGTGGAGATGGGGTTGTGGCGGCGCAAACCAGCGAGGTCGCTGAGGTGTTCCGCGGCGACGCCGTTGTGGCGGACAGTAATGAGCACGGCGATGGCGCCGGTGAGGATGAAGAGATAAGTGAAGAGGTAGTAGCTCATGCCGGTCAATGCGCCTTCGTTGGCGGAGACGAGGCCGAGGAGGATAAAGCCGATTTGCGCGATGGAGGAAGAAGCGAGAAGGCGTTGCAGATTGGTTTCGAGCACGGAGGTGTAAGTGCCCCAGAGAATCATGGCGAGGGCGAGCGCGGCGACGATGTACCACCAGAGGCCTTGGGTCTCGGCGAAAATCGTGAGAGCCAGGCGCATGAGCAGAGCGATGGCGACGACGGCAAATGCGCCGCAGAGAAAGAGGAGGACCGGCGCGGCGATGCCGGGGGCTGCTTCTTTCAGCGCGGAATGGAATGGCGTGGTGGTCAGTTTCAAGAGTATGCCGATGGAAATGAGGATGAAAGCGGAGATGGGGAGCACGGCGAGTATGAAGGGATGCCAATGCACCGAACCGGGCAAGCGTGACTGGAGGAGCTGGTACATCTCGGCTCCGTGGGCGCCGGCCTGTTGGCTTAAGACGATGACCTTGGCGACGTTGCTGCGGCGAGTGAGCGCGGAGGCGACGCGGCCAATGTTGGTGGCGCCGCTGAGACCGTAGAGCAGGGAAAATGCGTAGGCCAGAATGGCGGAGCCGAGCATGCCTGCAGTGAGTGGAGTGATGGCGGTGCTGGTCGGCTTGGCGGAAGGGCCGGGAGTGGCAGCGAGAAAATAACCGGTGATCGCTACGGTTTCGACGGCGAGAAAAATTACGAACAGGTCGACGGCTGAGACCATGAACATCATGCCCATGCAAGCGAACAAGAGCAGAGCGTAGTAGCGGGCTTGAGAGCGAGCTTGAGTGAGGCCAAAGCTTGCGGGGTAATTCACGGAAAGCAGGATTACGAGCGCGGTGGCGGCGAGGAAAAGGGCGGAAAAATAGAGGAAGTAGGAATCGACGATGAGGGTCACCTGGAAGGCGTCGAGATCGCCGCTCTCGATGATGCGCGCGTGAAGCATCCAGAGGGTTAAAGCGCTGAAAATCGTGCCCGCCAGAGCCAAGGCGGGATTCCAGAGGCGTTGCCTGCTGGTGGGGTCCTTGTCGGCCCAGGTGTCCATGACGAGCATACCGACGGCGAAGAGCAGGAGTTGCAGCTCCGGGAGGAGAACGGCTCCATTGCCGTGCATGAAAGTGCGGAGAGCATTGAGGATTTGGGTGGGCATGAGGTTGATGTGTGTTTTGCGTTTGCGTTTTGCGTTTGAGAAAGCCAGGCCCTAATCGCTACGTTGGGACGATATGTCTTTGGCGGGGCCAGGAGCTGCGGCGTTCCAGTGGCGAAAGACGGCAGCAACTATGGCCAACGCTACGAGCAACTGCAAAACAATGGTGACAATCGAAACGATGGCGAAAATTTGCCCGGAGGCGTCGCCGTACAAGCGAGCGAAGGCGGTGAAGTTGATGGCGGCGGCGACGAGGGCGAGCTCGGTGGATAAAAGTTTGATGACGAGGTTGCGGCGAGTTAGTGCACCGATGATGCCGATGAAGAGGAGCGCGAAGCTCAGGAACAGGTAGGAGGTGATGGGGAGCATGTCGATTCAGACTCTCTTCAGATACAGCACACGGATGCCAACCGCTGTGATCAACAAGAGCAACAACATTAAACCCAGGGGCAAAAGGTCATAGGTGAAGAAAAAGCGGATTAATTCGCTAACGATGGGTGGCCAGGTCACAGCACGCTGGGGCATAAGAGCAGCGACATTTTCGCCGGGCAAAAGAAAGTGGTGCTGGAGCAGCGCCAGGACGATGAGGAGCGCGAGACTAATCGCAGCGACGATGAACGTGGATTTCAGCGCGGAGTCGCGCTCGGCGGCCAAGGTGACGTCGAGTTTGGCAACTTCCACGGAAAATAAAATGATGCCGAGGAGAGCGCACAAGATGACGATGAGTTGAGCGGCTAGAAGCAATGGGGCGTGGAGCTGCAGGAAGATGCCGGAGATGGCGAGCAAGGTGAAAGTGAAATAGAGGAAGGCGTAGATGGCTTTGCGTCGCGTAACGGTGGCCATGGCGCCGAAAATGGCGAGGCCGGCGAGAATGAAAAATGTCACCTGACCGCGCATGGGAGGCTCGTGGAGGATTCGGCGGTATGGTGGATCTGATTGGAGTATTTCATTTTTCGAAGAGGAGTTCACCGGCGCGTTGAGTGGCTTTTACCACGGCTTTGATGAGGGTGACGCGGAGTTTGCCTTCTTCCAATTCCAGGATGCCGTCGATGGTGCAGCCTGCGGGGGTGGTGACGGAGTCTTTGAGCAGGGCGGGATGGTCGCCGGTTTCAAGGACGACGCTGGCGGCGCCCTTCATGGTTTGCGCGGCGAGGAGCGTGGCTACATCGCGGGCGAGGCCAACTTTGACGCCGGCTTCGGCGAGGGACTCAAGAATGATATAGGCGAAGGCGGGGCCGCTGGCGGAGAGGCCGGTGACGGCGTCCATATTTTTTTCGTCGACGACGACGGTGCGGCCGACGGCGTCGAACATGGCGCGCACGATTTCGACGTGCTGATCGGTGGCGCTGGCTCCGCGGCAGATTCCGGCCATGCCGCAACTGACCGTGGAGCAGGTGTTGGGCATGACGCGAACCACCGCGGCGGTGGCGCCGAGGCGCTGCTCGATGTAGGAGGTGGGAACGGAGGCAGCGACGGAGACGACGAGAGTGTCGTCGTTCAGTTCATTGGAAATTTCCTGGAGCACTTCGCCGACGACCTGGGGCTTGACGCCCAGGAGGACGATGTCGGCGTCGCGGACGGCAGCGCGATTTTCCGTGGTGACGTTGATGTTTAACTCTTTGGCGAGCCTGGCGGCCTTTTCAGCGTGTTTCACGGTGGCGGTTACATTTTGCGGGCTGAAGAGGTTTTGATTGAGGTAGGCGCGGAGCAAAATGCCACCTAGCTTGCCGGTTCCTAAAACCGCCAATTTCTTGTGAGCCAGATTCTGCTTCATGGGGAAGTATTGTTGACGAGGCGTGGAGGCGCGTCAACCATCGAATGTCGGGATGGAACGTTGGGACGGAGTCTCAGAATCGGGATGGCGGCTCCGCACATTGGGGGAAAACCCGCAGCTTTGCGAATCCGGGGCAGCGAAGCGATTGAGATTAGTCGTGGCGGGCGCCGTGGAGGACGTGAACGGCGTGAGGGAGAAGATGGGCGATGGATTCGAGGGACTCGACGGCGCCTTTGGGGCTGCCGGGTAAATTGACGATGATGGTGTGGCTACGGATGGCGGTGACGGCGCGCGAGAGTGCGGCGGTGGGAGTTTTCTCGGTGCCTTTGCGGCGCATTTCTTCGGAGATTCCGGGGATCAGACGGTCGGCGACGGCGATGGTGGCTTCGGGGGTGTTATCGCGGGGGCCGATTCCTGTGCCACCGGTGGTGAGCAGAAGATCGACACGGCCGCTGTCAGCGATGGTGCGAAGCTGATCGCGAATGCCGGCCTGGTCGTCGGGCAGGCGCAACGTGGAAGTGACTTCCCAACCGAGGCCGCGGCAAAAGGCGACGACCGCGGGACCGGAGAGGTCTTCGCGTTCGCCTTTGGAGGCGGAATCGCTGATGGTGAGGATGGCTACGCGCATCGCAAAAGAATCCTCGAAGACGGATGGGCTGCCGGTTTTTTCGATTTATTCAGGTTCCACACGCTTTGGTTCCCGGCGATTTAAGTTTCTACTTTGTCCTGGTTGGATTCGTCCATCAGGCGCATGGCTTCCATGAGGAGGCCGGTGGTATTGCGGGTGGTGCTGGTGCGCGTGGAGGCGTTGGCGGCGTTGAAGTCGATTTCGAATTCGCCTTCGGTCCAGAGGACGACACGATAAACGGCGTCATCGCCTTCGAGCTCGCCGCTTCTGGCGTCGCGGCACTGGCCGCCGGAAAAATAAAGCTCGCCGCGTTCGGGACCCCTCTGTACGACGAGGCGGCAGGATTTCTGGCCCATTTCGAGCGACTGCATGAGATCGATCATGCTCATTTCTTCAAGGCGCCCCTGGATGACACCGGGGCGAGAGGCTTTGGTCTGAAGTTTTTCAAGATGCAGGCGGTCGACGACTTTTTTTGTGGCGCGGACGAGATCTTTCACGAGGAAAGGCTTGGTGATGAAATCCTCGACACCGTCAACGAGAGGGCGAAGGCGTTCCTCGATGTCGGCGCGGCTGGCCATGAAGAGAAAAGGAATGTGGCGAGTGGACTGGCGGCCGCGGAGTTTTTCGAAAAGCTGGCGGCCATCGAGGCCGGGCATTTTGTAATCGCAGAGAATGACGTCGGGCGGCTCGTCGATGACTTTGAGCAGAGCGTCGGCGCCGTCGTCGGCGAGGATCACTTCGCAGACGGGCTCGAGCGCCTTGAGCACGAGGTCGCGGATCAAGGGGTTATCGTCGGCCAGCAACAGGCGGACGCTTTTACCCGCGGCGGCACTCATCGAGAGCGGGCCTTTGAGTCGCGAGGTGTGAAGCGACGGCGATAGTCGCCGCTTTTCCCGCCGGTTTTTTCGACGAGAACAACGCCGGTAATCTCGATGCCTTTATCCAAAGCTTTACACATGTCATAAACCGTGAGGGCTGCGGCAGTAACCGCGACCAGCGCTTCCATCTCCACGCCGGTTTGCGCATTCGTTGTGACAGTAGAACGGAGTTCAACGCCATTCTGGCACAGCGATGCAGTCACATCAATGTGCGTGAGAAGCAGAGGGTGACAAAGAGGTATCCATTCGGCGGTGCGTTTTGCGGCGGCAATACCGGCGATGCGAGCGATTTCGAGGGGGTCGCCTTTGGGGTTTTTGAGGCGCTTTACGGCGCGGACGACGGCGGGCTTCATTTTGACGAGAGCCTGGGCGATGGCGGTGCGGGTGGTAAGAGTTTTGGCGGAAACGTCCACCATTTGGACGGCGCCGGATTTGGTGTAGTGAGAGAGCGTTTTCATGCGTTTCGAGAGAGCCGCGAGTAGCCCGTTGGAGCGTTAGAAAAGGTCCTTGCGCAACAGCACGTTAACACTTTCGCCTGCGGGAAGCGCTTCCGTTTCGGCACCCACCACGGTGAAGCAGTTTGCCCGGGCCATGGAAACAGTGTCGCCGGAACCCTTCCACGGCAAGGGCTGGACGGTTGCCACGCCATTGGACCATTGGATGATGGAGGGGAGGAAATGGGTCATGCCGGGTTTTTCTTTTATGAAGGCGGCGAGGGAGGCCTTCAATAATGGGAGGGGGCGAGCGGACGCGCCACTGAGCAGATCGATGGCGGAGACGACGAAGAGTTCGAACGTAACCATGGTGGAGAGCGGATTTCCGGGCAAGCCGAAGATGGGCTTTCCGTGGAGGGTGGCGAACACAGCGGGTTTGCCGGGACGAATGGCTACGGCGTCGAAGTGAAAGGTCACGCCGAGTTCCTTGAGAACGTCTTCGACGAGGTCGTACTTGCCCATGGAGACGCCACCGGACAAAACGAGGATGTCTTCCTTGAGGCCGAGTTGGATGTTTTCGCGCAGATTCTCAAGGCGATCAGAGGCTTTGGCGAGGACCACCGGCTCGCCGCCGGCGAGCTGAACTTGCGCGGACAGGGAGACACTGTTGCTGTTGCGAATCTGGAAGGGCGCGGGAGTGGCGTCGACGGGGACGAGCTCGTCTCCAGTGGAGAGGATGGCGACGCGAGGCTTTTTTGCGCAACGCAAGGTTGTGGCGCCAATTTGAGCGGCGAGGCTCAGCTCGGCATAACCGAGACGAGCGCCGCGGCGCAACAAGATTTGATTGACGGCGCCTTCATGACCCTGGGGAACGATATTTTGGCCAGGCGTGGCGGCTTGGCGGAAATGAATGACGTCGCCGTCGCGAGTGGTGTGTTCAATCATGACGACGGCGTCGGCGCCGGACGGCAAGGGCGCGCCGGTCATAATCTGCAAACAGGTTTGAGGAGCCAAGACGGGGATGTGAGCATCGCCCGCTTTGACTTCGCCGGCACAGATTAGTGAGGCGCCCGCAGTGGATTCGGCGCCGCGCACGGCGTAGCCATCGCGAGTGGCGCGATGGAAAGGCGGGTAATCGCGGTCGGCCTGGAGATCCTGAGCCAGGACAAATCCGAGGGCGTCCCACACGGAGCGGTCGACGGTTTTTGCGGGATGCTTGCCGTTGGAGAGGTGCGCGACGATTTCCTGGCGGGCTTGTTGGTAGGTCAGCATAGCGAATTCAATGTTTGTTCGCGGGTAGAACTTGCTGCGCTAGAGCCAGCCGGAGAGAAGCGAGCCGGGCTGAATGATGGTGGCGTCGCGCTCGGGGCCGGTGGAAATCATGCCGATTTCAACTTGCAGGAAGTCGGAGATGAATTTGAGGTAGTCAACGGCGGCTTTGGGAAGTCGGGAGCCGTCTTTCAGACCGTAGGTGGTTTCGTTCCATCCGGGCAAGGATTTGTATTCGGGAGTGACGTGCTCGTATTCCTCGGCGAGGGCGGGCATTTCCTTGAGGAGCTGGCCTTTGTATTTGTAGCCGACGCAAACCTGGATTTCGCGTTGGGTATCGAAGACGTCGAGCTTGGTGACCACCAGCGAGTCGATGCCATTAATCATTTTGGCGTAGCGCAAGACCTGGAGATCGAGCCAGCCGCAGCGACGCGGGCGGCCGGTGACCGCGCCGAATTCCTTTCCGCGCTTGCGGACTTCTTCGGCGTCGAGGTCGGGCATCTCGGTGGGAAACGGGCCGGAGCCGACGCGGGTGGTATAAGCTTTGGAAATTCCGAGGACATGTTTGATTTTCGTGGGAGGAACACCGACGCCAGTGGAGGCGCCTCCGGAAATGGCGCTGGAGGAGGTGACGTAGGGATAGGTGCCGTGGTCGATATCCAGCATGGTGCCCTGAGCGCCTTCGAAAAGAACGGACTGGCCCTCGTCGAGAGCACGGTTGACCAGTTCGGCGGTGTCGCAGATGTAACCGCGAATTTTTTCGCCGAGCGCGAGCGTTTCTTCCACTTCGTGAGAGAAGTCCACGTTTGCGCCGTAGGCCCCCTTGGCGAGGCGATTTTTTTCGGCTACGACGTGGGCGGCTTTTTTGCGGAAGAGCTCCGGCTGGAGCAAATCGCACATACGCAGACCGCGGCGAGCCATTTTGTCTTCATAGGCGGGGCCGATACCGCGAGAAGTGGTGCCGATTTTGTCGGCGCCACGGGCGCCTTCGGCCGCTTTGTCGAGCTCGCGGTGGTAAGGAAAGATGAGGTGAGCGCGATTGCTGACGTGGAGGCGGCCCTTCACGTCAATTCCGGCTTTCGCGAGAGTTTCAATTTCGTTGACGAGCGCGCCGGGGTCGACAACAACGCCGGTGCCGATTACGGCGTGGCGACCTGGACGCAGAATGCCGCAGGGGATGAGCTGCAGAACGTAACGATCCTCGCCGATGATCACGGTGTGACCGGCGTTGTGGCCCCCGGCAACGCGCGCGATGTATTCGAAGGAGCCGGCGAGATAGTCGACGACCTTGCCCTTCCCTTCATCGCCCCATTGCGCGCCGACCACAACGACAGAGTTCATGCGAACCTTTCTTCCAGATGGAGCTAAAGCATTCGGTACGGAGGGAACGTTGCAGCGAGTTGCAAATCAGAATCGTACCTGTGGCTCGGCGCAGGCGCAAGCGAGACAGTGGGAATGTGAGGGAATCCGGCGAGGAGTGGCATGCGCACGGGTTCACAAATATCCACGCGATTGGACTAGTGAAATTCGGAGGTGGGTGCGCCTGGTTTATCCGGGTACATGCGTTCGAACTCGGGGTCACCGTGGAGAATGGTTAGATCGGGGTCGCGGCGGGCCCAGACGGCGTCCTTGGAGCCGGCCTCCCAAGCCTGGCGCAGAGCGTCGAGGGCTTCGGCCTTTTTCTTGAGCAGGCAGTAGACACAGGCCACGTTATAGAGGATAGAGGCCTCGTTGGCGCGGAGGGTGACGGCGAGGTTCAGCTCGGCCATGGCTTCTTTTTCTTTTCCCACCTCGGCGTAGTCGGCGCCTAAAACGATGCGCGCGCGCGCGTCTTCCGGGACGTGCTTCAAGTGGCCCTGGAGCGCGGCTATTCTGCGCTCAACCATGTTGCGCTTAGCTTTCTCTTTGCCCATGCCGCCAAGGCTGTTGATGATGGGGACGTACACGTTGTAATCCTCGCCGCTGGCGTCAATGGCCGCTTCGGAAACGTCGGCAACCTCCTGATAGCGGCCTGCGGCGAAAAGCGCGCGACACAATAGATAGTAGGCGCCGTCGCAGTCGCGTTTGCGCTCGATGGCCTTTTTCACCATGCGCACGGCTTCGTCGTAAAGGCCTGCGGCGTAGAGCACCCAAGCCTGGCTGACATGCGTTTCGGGAAGATCCCAGCGGAGGGCCACGGCGCGGCCGGAAGCTTCGCGAGCGCGCTCGACCCAAACCTGATCGCGGCTGAAGAAGGAGTAGTACATGGCGCAGGCGTTGGCGCAGGCGGCGTAGGCCAGCGCGAAACTGGGATCGAGGGCGACGGCGTTTTCAAACATCTGCAGGGCGAACTCGACGTCCTGGCGCGTCAAACGGCGGGCGTAACGTTTACCGCGAAGATAGAGGTCGTAGGCCTGGAGATTTTCGGTGGGCTTATCGGCGAGGGCTTCCAGCTCCTGAGGGGAAAGGGTGACGCGGAGGGCTTCGGCGATTTTGCGGGCCATTTCGTCCTGCACTTCGAAAACGTCTTTCATTTCGCGGTCGAAACGCTCGGACCAGAGAGGAAAATCGGTGTGGGTATCGACAAGCTGCGCGCTGATGCGCAGACGGGCTCCGGCGCGGCGCACGGTGCCGGTGAGCACGTAGGCGGCGCCGAGTTGCTTGCCAATCTGGACGGGGGTTACGGACTTGTCGCGAAAGGCGAGCACGGTGGGGCGGGAAAAAGTGTTGAGGCCGCGAATTTTGGAGAGCTCGGTGATGACATCTTCGGTGATGCCGTCGCGAAGATATTCGTCTTCCTTGGCGCCGCTTTGATTTTCGAAATAAAGAACGGCGACGGATTTTTTTCCGGCGGCGGGGCTGGGGGCGTGAGGAGTAGAGATTTCGGATTTTTCCGCGGTGGGACGGCGGCTGGAATCGAGGTCGCGCTTCAAGCGCTTCATGTCGAGGCGAATTTCCGCGGCGGATTGATAACGCAGCTCGATATCTTTTTCGAGGGCCTTGGCGAAGATATTTTCGAGAGCGGCGGGAAGCTTGGAGTTCACACTGGTGACGGGAGTGGCTTCGGAATGGAGGATGCCGTCGAAAATCAGCGCCACGGTGGAACCGGTGAACGGAACCTGGCCGGTGCACATTTCATAGAGGACCACGCCGAGAGAAAAGAGATCGGAGCGCGAGTCGAGATCTTCGCCACGGGCCTGTTCCGGAGACATGTAGGCGACGGTGCCGACGGAGCTGCCCGGGCTGGTGAGGAAAGCGTCATCCTGCATGGTCTGGGTGGGCATGGAGGTCTGGCTGACGAACTCTTTTGCGGGCTGGCGAAGAGTGGAGAGTTTGGCTAAACCGAAATCGAGAATTTTTGCCTGGCCACGGTCGACGAGAAAAATGTTGGCGGGCTTGATGTCGCGATGGACGATGCCTTTGGCGTGGGCGGCTTCGAGGCCGTCGGCAATTTGAATGCCGATTTCGAGAAGCTCGATAATCGCGAGGGATTTGCTGGAGATGCGATGCTTGAGGGTCTGGCCTTCGAGGAGTTCCATGGCGATGAAGGGGCGGCCTTCGAACTCGCCGACGTCGTAAATGGTGCAGATATTGGGATGATTGAGGGAGGAGGCGGCGCGGGCTTCACGGCGGAAACGCTCAATGGCCTGGGGGTCCTGGGAAATATCGTCGGGAAGAAATTTCAGCGCGACGCTGCGGCCGAGGCGGGAGTCTTTGGCTTTGTAGACCACGCCCATGCCGCCGCCACCGAGTTTTTCGAGGACGCTATAATGGGAAATGGTACGACCGAGGATGGGAGGGCTATCAGACATGGGCGAGAGAGTTTACCTCAGGGGTGAGGGGCGAGCAAACGCGCGATGTCGAGAGTGCGCCGCGCCGGATTTCTGAACGGTGAGAGGTTCCTATGAGTTGAGTTGCTTGTAACGGAAACAATCCGTGGAGTGGTCGTTGACCATGCCGACAGCTTGCATGAAGGCGTAGCAAATGGTGGAGCCGACAAAGCGGAAGCCACGCTTTTTGAGGTCTTTGCTCATGGCGTCGGAGATGGAGGTTTTGGCGGGCAGACCGCCGTGAGTTTTCCAGGCGTTCTGGAGGGGCTTGCCGTTTACGAAGCTCCAGATATAGGCATCGAAGGAGCCGAATTCCTTCTGGACCTGCAGGAAGGCTTGGGCGTTACTGATGGTGGAGGCAATTTTGAGGCGATTGCGGATGATGCCGGGATCTTTCAGAAGGGCTTTTATTTTTTGACGGTCGAAGCGGGCGACTCTTTGAGGATTGAATTTCGCGAATAGCTGACGGTAGCGGGGGCGCTTTTTCAGGACGGTGTCCCAGCTCAGTCCGGCTTGCGCGCCTTCGAGAATAAGGAATTCGAAAAGTTTATGGTCGTCGTGGACAGGAGCGCCCCATTCCTCATCATGGTAGGCAATGCTGAGAGGATTGCCTGGCCAGCGACAGCGAACAAGGGGTTTGCTCATATCGTTTCGGCGATGCTCTTGGGGGAGAACAATTGGAACAAGGAAAAGCGCATCGCACGGAACGGGTGCGATGCGCCGGAGATGATTGCGAAAGAGTTCAGGATAGATGGCGCGAGAGCGCCTTGGTAATCTGGTCTTTGGGGACGGCGCCGACAATCTGCTCGACAACTTGTCCGTTCTTGAAAACCAGCAAGGTGGGGATGCCGCGAACGTTGTAACGTCCGGCGGAATTGATGGCCTCATCCACGTTGAGCTTCATCACTTTTAATTTGCCGGCGTAATCGTGGGCGATTTCCGCCACGGTGGGGGCCAGCATGTGGCACGGGCGGCACCAATCGGCCCAGAAATCCACCATTACCGGTTGTGCGTTGCTGGCGGTCAAAACTTCGGCTTCGAAGTTGCCGTCGGTTACTGCTTGAATATTATCAGCCATGTCTTTTGTCCTCAGCGGCTTAGCCTCGACTCGCCGGCCGCTCTTCTCTCCTCGGTGTTCAATTAGATGTTGCAACAGGGATTTGGTTTCGTGCCAAGCGCGCCGCCTTGTAGAGCTTCGCATATTCGGCGGCCGGGCGCTTCCACGAAAAATCCCTGGCCATACCGTTCAACTGGATGCGCTTCCAGATGCGCTCATCGGTGAAGTAAATCAAGGCCTGGCGAACGGAGTCCAGAAGCGCCGCGCCGGTGTATTCCACAAACTTGAAACCGGTGCCGGTGCCTTGCTCGACGTCGAAATTCTGCACGGTGTCGTCGAGGCCGCCGGTGGCGCGCACAATCGGGACGGTACCATATTTCAAGCTGTAAACCTGATTCAAACCGCAGGGCTCGTAGCGCGAGGGCATGAGAAACATGTCGGCGCCCGCTTCGATTTTGTGAGCGAGCTCGTTGTCGTAGGCGATACGGACACCCACGCGTCCGGGAAATGCGTTGGCGAGGGCTTCGAACAATTCTTCGTAGCGACGCTCGCCGGTGCCTAAAACCGTGAGGATTACGTCTTCCTGCATCAGTTCGTTGGCGATGGCGGCAATCAGGTCGAAGCCTTTTTGATCGGCGAAGCGGGAGACGATGCCGATAATGGGGCGAGACTGATGCTCGGGCGAAAGGCCAAAGATCTCGAGCAGCTCTTTTTTGCAGGCCTGCTTGCCGGTGAGGTCTTTCGCGGAATATCTGGCGGCGATGAGTTTGTCTTTGTCGGGATTCCAGACAGAGTAGTCGACGCCATTGAGGATTCCGACGACGTGATCCTTACGGGTGCGCACGACACCGTCGAGGCCATAGCCAAATTCGGGCGTTTGAATTTCTTCGGCGTATTTTTTGCTGACGGTGGTCAGATAGTCGGAATAGACCAGGCCGCCTTTCAGGAAATTGACGATGCCGAAGAACTCAATTCCCGCGGGATGATAAACGTCCCTGGGGATACTGGCGCGATCGAGGGATGAAGCGGGAAAGTGTCCCTGATAGCCGAGATTGTGGATGGTGAAAATAACCGGGAGGTCCTTGACCAAGGGATCGGTGGCGTAAGAAGAACGCAAGAAAACAGGGATGAGGGCGGTCTGCCAGTCGTGGCAATGGATGATGTCAGTGGGCCAGACGTGCTTGGCAATTTCAATGGCGGCGCGACAGAATTCGCTGTAGCGCTCGGCGTTGTCGGGAAAATCGCCGGAGCTATTGCCGTAGATGCCGTCGCGGTCGAAATAGCCGGGATCATTGACAAAAAAATAGCGCACACCGTTGAGAATGGCGCCATCGGCAATGGCGGGAAAGCGCAAGCTGCCACCCATGGGAACGGTGAGGCTGGGCATCACCACGGAAGTGGGTTTTATTCCGCGATAGCGGGGCAAAACGACGGCGACTTCGTGGCCCTGCGCGGCGAGGGCTTTGGGCAAGGCCTCGACTACGTCGGCGAGGCCGCCAGTCTTGGCGAAGGGAAGGCCTTCGGAGGCGGCGAAGAGTATTCTCAAGATAGTGTCACCGGAAACGCCATGCGTGCCGAGCGGGTGTTCGGGACCGCGCCATTTTACGCTATACGAGTTGCGGGCATGAGGTCAAAGTCAGACACTGCGGTTGGACAGTTGCCGCACTGATTATCAATCTTCAAGATACACCTCGGGCCGATACACTATAGGTCGATGGCTCGTCAACGGCTTGGCCAACATTTCCTGAAAGATTCGCACTGGAGAGAGCAAATCGCAGAAGCGATTGGTGTGTCGCGGGACTCCGAGGGACGGGGCCGAGCGGTTGGTAAGGAAGCGGAATATTGCTGGATCGAAATAGGGCCCGGACATGGGGAGATGACGGAATACCTGGCGGGGACGGGTCGCCGGGTGTTTGCGATTGAACTGGATGAAAATCTGGTGGCAAGCCTGAAGGGGCTGAAGAAAAAATTCCCGAACCTTGAAGTGATGCACGGCGACATTCTGGAAATCGACCTGCGCGCGGTTGCAGGCGGGAGACGCATGCGTGTTTATGGAAGCCTTCCCTATTACATTACGTCGCCGATTCTGCACCGTCTTTTTGAGTTTGCGGACGTGATCGAAGAGATTCACGTGGTGGTGCAGACGGAAGTGGCGGAGCGCATGGCGGCGACGCCCGGGAGCAAGGCGTATGGTTATCTTTCGGTGGCGACGCAACTGAATGCGCGTCCGGAAGTGGTATTGGAGGTACCTCGGGCGGCGTTTCAACCGCCGCCCGAGGTGAGTTCCACGCTGGTGACGTTGCGCTTGCCGGGCGCGTGGGCCAAATTGCGCGAAGAGAGTTTGTTGCCGGCGGGAAAAGTGCAGGCGGCGGAGCAAAACACAGGGGAGGACGCTTTTCTGGAGTTTGTGAAATTGTGTTTTTCTAAAAAACGGAAAACGCTGGTGAACAGTCTGCGGGGAAAATGGAATGCGGACGAAGTGCGTGGCGCGTTGACGTCGCTGGGGCTGCGCGCGGATGCGCGCGCGGAGCAGATTTCTATTTCCGGGCTTGCTGCGATGTACGCAAAATTGCGGCTTGGCGGAACTTTAGAAATTTAAGTTGCTGGGTTTTGTCACTGGGTTTTGTCACTGGGTTTGGTTATTGAGTCTTGCGCCGGGATTTCGCGTCACTGGCTACGAGGCGGTCGGGATAATCGCTCATGATGCCGTCAACGCCGGCTGCCATAAGCAGGCGCATATGCGCGGAATGGTTGATGGTCCAGCAAACGACCTGCAAATCTTTTTTTCGCGCCGCGGTGAGAAGCCAAGGGCTGACGAGGTCGCCGCGGATGGCCAATTGGCGCGCGCCGACTTCGAGCGCCTGATCGAGGGGCTTTTCGAGCTGGCCGTCGTAAAGCAAGGCAGTCATCAGGGTGGGCTCGATTTTTCGCACCGTAGACAGGATGGACGCGTCGAAGGAAATGACCACGGTGCGCGCAATCTCGCCGGACTCGCGCAACGCGCTGATGAGCGCGTGTTCCCCGCCCCAGGAGCCGCCGGGCTTCATCTCCAGGTAAAAAACCACGTCGTATTTTTTGGCGAAGCCGAGAATTTCCTCGAGAGTGGGGACGCGTTCACCGGCATATTCGCTTCCGAACCAGGAGCCGGCATCGAGCCGGCGCAAATCGGCGAGGGTCATGTCGTGGACCGCGCCTTTGCCGTTGGTGGTGCGATTCACGGTCTCGTCGTGAATGGCCACGAGGCGAGCGTCGCGAGTCAACTGCAGGTCGGTCTCGATGAAAGTGGCACCCAAGGTGACAGCCTTCTTGAAGGCCGCCAGGGTGTTTTCGGGCGCGTAGCCGGAGGCTCCGCGGTGGGCGATCAGTAGCATGGCAACCTGGACGGCGAAAAGGTGAACAAAGGCGATCCGCTCTTGAGGTTACCGGCTGGGCGCGCCGCCGGGATTTCAGCCGGTCGCAAGAGCACGACGGTATCCTAACATCGGTCGCGGCCATGCCGTCTTGCACCCATTCGGCGAGCGGCGTGAATCTAACGAGCAGTCCAGGAATTCAAAGGATAGAGGAGAGCTTCGACATGAGAAAAGGCCCAGTCCTAATTGCGGCGATGCTTGCAGTGGCGGGAATCATCTCCATGTCTGTCGGGTCGCGCGCCCAAGACCGGAAACAGACGGAACCACGACAAAACCTGATTCGCGAAGTACGCCACCAGTTGATCTTGTTGCCCTACTATTCGGTGTTCGACAACCTGGGGTTTCGAGTCGACGGGGATACGGTGACACTGGAAGGACAGGTGGTGCGGCCGACGCTGAAGTCGGACGCGGAAAACGTGGTGAAGAATATTGAAGGAGTCGGAAAGGTAGTGAATAACATCGAGGTGCTGCCGCTTTCGCCGATGGATAACCAGATTCGCCGGGCGGTATACCGGGCGATTTTCAGCGAACCAGGGTTGTCGCGTTACGCGGAGTCTGCGGTCCCTTCGATCCACATCATCGTAAAGAACGGGAATGTGACGTTGGTCGGCATTGTGGACAACCAGGGAGATAAGGACCTGGCGAACATTCGGGCCAAAGGAGTGTCGAACGTGTTTTCGGTGACCAATAACCTGGTGGTGGCGCCGGAAAAGTAAAAAACCAACAGAGACTACCGGAATGAATCGACGGCTCGCTAATTCTTGTTGGTGAGCCGTTTCCATTTTGACTATTCGTTGTCAGGCGAAGCGGGCGACCATTGGTCTTCGGATAGCGCCGGGAGCTGAAAAATAAAATGAGGACGGTAACTTTTGGCGCGGTGAGGTCTCACGTTATACTTCGTGGATGCTCTGGAGCGGATTCACTACTGCGGCCACACTGTTATGCTTGCTGAATATGTTCAGTGGCCAGCCACCTGCGACATCTTCGGACGCCTGGAAGGAAGACCTTCTGGATTGGCGGTCGCAACATGTGCGGGACCTGCAAAAGCCCGATGGATGGCTTTCTCTGGCGGGGCTCGAGTGGCTGGAAGAAGGAGATAACTCGTTCGGCGGAGCGGCAGACAACAAAATCCACCTTGCGGGCGCGACGCCAGCACACCTTGGGATCCTGCGACTAAAAAATTCGACCGTGGAGCTGGTGGAACCGCCCGGAGGGTTTCCGGCGGGCTTTCTGGTGGCGGGGGCGCCGGCCAAAGCACAAGTGTTGCCCACGCAGCCGGAAGTCGACAAAAACGCGCCGCACCTGACCATCGGAACGCTGAACATGTACGTGATCCGGCGAGCGGACCGGTTTGCCTTGAGAGTGAAGGATTCGCATTCGCAGGCCTTGCGGGAATTTCACGCGCTGAAATGGTACGCCCCGGATGAGCGATACCGCGTCAAAGCCAAGTGGATCCCGTACAACCCGGCAAAATCAGTGATGCTGCTCACTTTGGCGAATACCAGTTACGCGCAACCAGTGCCGGGGGTGGCGGAGTTCGAGCTTTTGGGGAAGAGCTACCGGCTGGAGCCGGTCTACGAAGACACCACGCCTCCGCGGCTTTTCTTCATCATGCGCGACACCACCAGCACCACGACGACCTATGGGGCGTGCCGATTCCTGTACACGCCGCTGCCCAGCGCGGGCGTGGCGCAGCCCGGTGAACTATGGCTGGATTTCAACCACCTGGAAAATCCTCCGTGCGCGTACACACCGTTCGCGACGTGCCCGCTGCCGCCGCCGGGAAATCGCCTGAAAATCGCCCTGCCCGTCGGAGAGCAGCGCTATCACGAGTAGCCGGACTGGAACGATGACACCAAATCCATCCCTGGAAGGCGGCGACGCGGCAGAGCGCGCGAAGTTGACGGAACTGCGAACGGCGCTGCTGCGACTGCACAAGACGCTGTTGGACATGGAGCGGCGGGAATACGAACGCGAGCACGGGCACGTGACCACGGGCGAATTGTTTCGGCTGGTGGTGGACCACCAGCAGTTTGGCTGGCTGCATAATATTTCGGAGTTTGTGGTGCGGCTGGACGAGGCGCTGGCGGGCGAAGCGCCGATCACCGCGGAGGATACGCGCAGCGCCATCGCCATCGCGCGAAAAATGTTCGCGCCTTCGGAATCGGGGGATGCGTTTCAAAAGCGGTATTTTGACTCGATCCAGCGCGATCCCGCGGTGGTCATGGAGCATGCGGAACTGGCGCGGCTGTTTAACAGCGAGCCGGCGGAACCGAATGCCGGCTAGATAAATTCTTGCGCGATTGAGCATTGAATTTTTTCTGTGGGTACTCCTAAACATTCCTCGACGAAGTTGCGCATCCGGCGGCTGCGTAGATCGGAATTGCCCAGCGACACCCTTGAGCTGGCGCGGTTTCTCATCGGAAAAGTGGTGGTGCACGAACTGCCGGACGGCCGGGTGAGCGGGCGCATCGTGGAAACGGAAGCCTATCCGCCGGGCGATCCGGCGGGCCATCATTTTCGGGGGCCGACACCGCGCATCCGCTCGATGTACCTCGATCCCGGACACGCCTACATATTTTTCAATTACGGAGCGCACTTCATGCTGAATGTGAGCGGCGAGGCGGCCGGGACCGCGGGCGGAATATTGATTCGGGCGCTGGAACCGCTGGAAGGCCTCGAGCTGATGAAAAAAAACCGGGACTGTGAAGTGGTGGCAAATCTGACGCGCGGGCCGGGAAGACTGGCGGCGGCGTTGCGGATCGATCGCGGCCACGACGGGGTGGATTTGTGCGGCAAGGGAACGCTGTGGCTCGGCGCCGTGGTGCGGAGTAAATCGCAAAGCGCTGGACGCGCAGGAAAACCGGACGACCCGTTGATCGGGGAGGCGGTGCGGATTGGAATTTCGCGCGCGGCAGAGCGCCTCTGGCGGTTTTACGAGCCGGGGAACCCGTTTGTAAGCGGGCCAAAGCGTTTGCTGGGTGGAAAGCAGCGATAGCAAGGAGTAGAGCTGAAGCGCTATTTAAGCTAACTTGCAATCGTGCGCCACAGCATCTACCCTTCTTGCCGCGATGCACGATTTGACTCCCGACTTTCTGCTGTACGGATTTCTGTGGTATGTCGCTTTCCTGTTTTCCACTACCTGTCATGAGGCGGCGCACGCGCTGGTGGCCAAACTCGGCGGCGATGAGACGGCGGCGGAGGGCGGGCAAGTCACGCTGAATCCCATTCCGCATATTCGACGAGAGCCGTTCGGGATGGTGCTGGTCCCGTTGCTGTCCTACTTCATTAACCAATCGATGATCGGCTGGGCGAGCGCGCCGTTTGATCCTGCGTGGGAGCGGAACCATCCGCGGCGGGCCGGATGGATGGCGCTGGCGGGTCCGGCGGCCAATTTCTCGTTGATGCTTCTGGCGGTGATCGGATTGCGCGTGGGGATGTCCATGGATTGGTTCACGCGGGACCCCGCAACGGGCCAGCGGGGAATCGCTTTTGTGACCCTGTTGATTTTCTTTTCACTGAACCTGTTGTTAGGAACATTTAATTTGTTGCCGGTGCCGCCGCTGGACGGGAGCACCGGGATCCTGATTTTCATGAGCGAGTCGCAGGGCCAGAAATATCTGAGCTGGCTGCGCGGGAACAGCTACGCGATGCTGGGACTGCTGGTGGCGTTGCTGTTCTTCAGCAAGGTGTATGGGTACGTGGAGATCTTTGCGACGAATTTACTGTTGAGAAGCCACTTTTAATTCTACCGCAGGACTGATTCCCTTCCCTTTCAAGCGGCTGATCCGGCTGGGAAAAATTCTGCCAAACATTTCACAGCGAAGCGAGGCGCGTCGGGAGCGCTAGTGGCACGTGGTCAGGGGGCGCGTGGTTAGAGAGCTCGCGGTTAGAACGTTGCTTGGAACCGTTCCGAATAGGAACGGTGAGCCAAAACGGATAGGGTTTTCGCCGGATTCGGGAATTGGCAATGGCTAATGATCGTGGAGTTGCCGAAGTTGAGGAGAAACGCTTTCACCGGGCGATGAATGACGAGTGTTTACGCAGTTTTATGGGCTACGGACGAAATTGCGGGGATGGCAGAAGAGTTGCGAATGAGTTGGTGTGGGAACTGTGGAAGCAAAAACGGCGGAAGCGCTCGCGGGGCGAAGTTCTCTGAAAACGCTTGCGGGGCGAAGTTCGCTCACGCCGTGCATCCTGGATGATGATCCCGAACAACTGAGGCTGCTCTCGGAAATGATTTCCGAGGTGGGCTACGATTCGCTGCCGACGGCCGATCCGGAAGAAGCGGTGCGGCTGGTGCAGTCGGGAGCCTGCCGGCTGATTCTGGCGGATGTGCATTTGCCTGGAGCGGATGCGTACGAATTTCTGGACCGGGTGCTGCGCGTGGATCCGGGCGTGCACGTCATCATCATCACCAAGGAATACACGCTGGAATCGGCGCTGGAGGCCATCCGGCGCGGGGCCACAGATTTCTTGCCGAAACCGCTGGACCGGCAGCGGCTCAAGCGCGTGCTGGACGACGTGGCGGCGCTGTATGACCAGCGGCGGCGCGTGCGCGTGCTGGAAGAACAATTGTTACGCGACCTGGAATTTCACGGCATCGTGGGAAAGAGCCCGGCGATGCTGGAAGTTTTCGATTTTGCGCGCAAGGTGGCGCGGCACTATAGCAACGTGTTGCTGGTGGGGCCGACCGGGACGGGGAAAGAGCTGGTGGCCCGGGCCATTCATCAACTCAGCCCGGTCAACCAGCAGCGGCTGGCGGTGTGTAACTGCTCGGCGATGGTGGACACGCTGCTCGAGAGCCAATTGTTCGGGCACATTCGCGGCGCGTTTACCGGAGCCACGGAGATGCGCCCGGGACTTTTTGAATACGCGGATGGTGGGACGGTTTTCCTGGACGAGGTGGGAGAAACGTCGCTGGCGATGCAGGCGAAATTGCTGCGCGTCATCCAAAACCGGGAAGTGCAGCGGGTGGGCTCGCCGGAAGTGCGGCATGTGAACGTGCGGCTGATTGCGGCCACCAACCGTGATCTGCGCGCCGAGGTGATCGCCGGGAGGTTTCGGGAAGATCTCTTCTACCGGCTCAGTTCCATTCAGATTCGCGTGCCTTCGCTGGCGGAGAGGCTCGAAGACATTCCGCTGCTGGTGCAGTTTTTTGTGAAGAAATACAACGGGGTTTATGGCAAGAGTATTTCCGGGTTGACGCGGCGGGCGCAAACAGTGCTGTTACAGCATCCGTGGCCGGGCAACGTGCGGGAGTTGGAGAATGTGATTTCCAGCGCGGGCATCACCACTACCGGTGACTTCATCGACCTGGCGGATTTGCCGGAGAATCTGCAGCACCGCAGACTACGCACCGCGGAAGGCGCGGAGTGGCGCCCACTTTCGCTGGATGAAGTACGCAAGGTGCACATCCAGAGAGTGCTGACGATGTGCATGGGAAACCGGCTGCGCGCCGCGCAAGTGCTGGGAATCGGGCGAACCAGTCTGTATCGTTACTTGAAGCGGGATCATGCGGAGATGGCGGCTCGCGTCAAGCCGCGTGGAGTAGCGGCGGGGTCTTCGCCGCCTTGATTGGCGCCGAACGTTAAAGGCGACAACGTCAAAGTAACAACGTCAACGCAACAATCTCAACGCAACAACCTCAACGCAACAATCTCAACACAACAACCTGAACACAACGCAACAACCTGAACACAACGCAACAACCTGAACGCAACAATCTCAACGCAACAATCTCAACGCAACAACCTGAACGCAGCAATCTCAACGCAACCTCCGGAGACAATGCACCGGCTGCTCGATCGTTCAGCGGCAATTTCGATGTCCCGCAGACGAGGCGTAGCAGTGCTGCGGCCGCGCGACATGAAGGTGTGAAGTTACTGCATACTGCACGCGCTCACTCGAAAATTAGAGGGCTCGGGAGTTGAGCGATTCAGCGGAATCGCACGGGCCAAGCGCGAATCGTGATGCACCTGGGCCGGGTGGGTCTGGCGGGTCTTGTGGGCAACGTCGCTGTTTCACGAAAAAAAGCCCACAAAGACAAAAAACCCTCCGTGGCCGCCAGGGAATCTGGCGGCCGCGGAGGGCCGTTCATCCGGATACTTCTAATGAAACGGTTCTAAATCAGTTTCCCGAAGGATGGGTTGCCGCCACCGGTTCCACACTGCCTGGCAAAACTACGCCGTTGTCGATGCGCACCAGCATGCCGGTTTGCGCCGGGAGATCGACTTCCTTGCCCTTGCGCGCCACGATGTAAACCGCGCTGCCAGCCAGACCGAAACCGAATCCCCGAGCCACGTTGCTGAAGATCAATCCCACCAAGGCGCCGCCACCGGTGCCGATGGAACCGCCGACGATGTCGCCCCTGAAGTCGTGCTTTTCCTGGATAATCTGGCCTTCATCGATTTTTACGTCCTTGCGCCGCTGGCCGTCGCGGTCGCTGCTGGGCTGCTCAATGGCCAGGATGCTCATGTGGACGGGAATCAGGCGGCTGTCGATTTCGAGGCTCCGGAAGGTCAAATCCATGTAAGCCTGGCCGCGGAAAATGGAGAAGCGCCGGGCCCGTTCCACGCTATTGACGATGCCATTCACACGAGTGCCCGCGGGAATGAGCAGGGTGTTGCCAACGAATACCGGCTCGGAGACCACCGCAACGAAGGGATCACCTTCCCGGGAGATGGAGGTGCCGATGTTGCTGACGATGTGCAGACGGATCTGCGTTCCGGGAACGACTTGACGAGGCTCGGCAAAAGAGAGCGACGCGGTGGCGCAAAAAAGAGCGCCAGCCAAAACTGCGGACAACCATGTTTTCATGAATTTCCTCCTGCGCACACCAGGGTGTGAGCGGCCCCTTGACGTGGGGCAATCCCGGCTTTGCCGGAACGTTCCGCTGGCGCCGCGGACCCGGCGTTTTCGCGAAAAAAACGCAGGGTGGATGGGGAGGAACTCCATCCGGGGCTAGTGTACTGCGCGGGTGGAGCGCGGGAATCAGGTGTTTTACGGAGCTGTTGCACGAAACGACACAATTTTTCGGTGCGCTTGAGAGCGGGAGCCGCTCCTGCGCGGCGGGAAGATGTCTTGAGCTCCGTGCGGCGTGATATCTTGGCGCCTTGGCGCCACTTTCTCTCACCGCGGGCCGCAGTGTACAAAAACACTTTCAGAAAAGGACGGCGGCGGCTCGGATGTTCACGAGATACGCACGCCGCGCCGGGTTTGTCGCAGTTTCCGTACACCGGACACAGCTCCACGCCCGGTGAATATTGCCTCCACTTGATTTTGTCCGACGTAGCGATGCGCTTTTGGGGACGTTCATGGCCGGGATGGGCGACAAGTATGATGAGTCGAAAATGGTGATGCTGGTTGGCGCCCGCGAAATGATTTAGCTGGTGCCAGGCAGCGGCGTCGGACGGTTCAAAATTATTGATGTGAATCCGGCCAGTGATCCCGGCACGGCGGCGAAGGCCAGCGATTCATTCCGGAGACGAGCTGCATCGGAGCGCGGCAGGAATCTGGCTGGTGGTCCCGATGCTGTGCTAGACTTTTGTTCAGCAGACGCGTGAAATTTTTCTGCGACTGTTGAAACGTGGAACTTCGGGCTCTGTGCAACGAGGTCCCGCGAACCCCGCCAGGCCCGGAAGGGAGCAACGGTACCGGGAACACCTCGGGTGCCGCAGATCACCCGAAGTTCCTCTTTTCCAGGCAATGAAACCCGTTCCCGCATCCGGAGCAATTCCCGCAAAATGAGCTACCAGGTCATAGCCCGCAAGTGGCGCCCGCAGACATTCAGCGATCTCGTAGGACAACAACACGTCACGGAAACCCTGAAGAACGCCATCAACAACAATCGCGTGGCGCACGCGTATATTTTTTCCGGAGCGCGAGGCGTGGGAAAGACCACCGCGGCGCGCATCCTGGCCAAAGCGCTGAATTGCGTGAAGGGGCCGACGGCGGAGCCGTGCGGAGAATGCGATTCCTGCCGGGAAATTGCCGCGGGCTCATCGCTGGACGTGATTGAAATTGACGCGGCCTCGAACCGGGGCATCGACCAGATTCGCGAGCTGCGGGAAATGGTGCGCTACGCGCCGGCAAGCTCGCGAAGCAAGGTGGTGATCCTCGACGAGGCGCACATGCTGACGGGGGAGGCTTCGAACGCGCTCCTGAAAACCCTGGAAGAGCCGCCGGAGCGAGTGATCTTCGTGATGGCCACGACGCAGCCGGAAGACCTGGTGGACACCATCCGGTCGCGCTCGCAGCATTTCCATTTTCGCACGCTGACCTTCAGCGAAATTACCGAGCGGCTCGAAGAGGTGGCCCGGAAAGAAAATTTGCAGATCGACGCGGGGGCGCTGGCGGTGATCGCGCGAATGGCGGAAGGAAGCATGCGCGACGCGTTGTCGCTGCTGGAGCAAGCGCGCGCGTACTGCGGCGAAGTGATCGGAAATGACGCGGTACGAGAACTGCTGGGAGTAGTGCCCGATGACGCGCTGGCGGAAATGGTGGCGGCCATCGCGGAAGGGTCGGCGGACCGGGCGCTGGGGCTGATTCACAGCTTTCAAAAGGAAGGCCGCAACCTGCAGCATTTTTGCCGCGAGGCCATCCGGCACATGAGAAATCTGCTGATCGCCAAGGTGTGCGGCGCGGATTCCGATTTGATCGCGGCCACGGCGGACCAGCGGCCGGGATTGGCGGAAGCGGCGGCGCTCTTCAGCGAAGAAGACCTGACGCGTTTTTTCCAGATCCTGCTGCAAACGGATGACGATCTGCGACACAAGCCGGATGCGCGGGTGCACCTGGAAATGGGGTTGCTGCGGCTGATTAATGCGGCGCGGCTGGCGCCGCTGGAAGAGTTGCTGGCAGAGATCAAGGGCGGAACCGGCGGAGTGCCAACGGGGACTCCCGTGCGGCGCGCGGCAACCGCGGCCGGCGCGGCGCCGGCGCCGCAGGCCGCCACGGCCAGGCCGGCGGTGTTCACTCCGGCTCGCACTGGCGAAGTGGTGGAGCCGCATTCGGCGGTTGCCGGCCCGAGTGCCGAGATCAAATCCGTCGCGAACGCCGCGGCGCCGGCGGGAATCGTGGAAACAGCATTTCCTGCGCCGGCAGTCAAGACAGCGCCGGCGGTGAAGACGGCGGCGGAGTCCGAGGAAGCGGGAACGGCGAAAACCGACAACAGAAGCTACACGAACGGCGAGAGCTCCGGTGCGCAGAAACTGCGCGTCGAAGGAATGACCGAGCAGCAAGTCGGCGAAATCAAGGCGGCAGTACAGGGCCAGCAGAAATTTCTTGGGGAATTACTGGAGCACGTCAGCGCATGGGAACTTGCCGGCCCGGAATTAAAACTTTATTTTCCCGCGGAGAAAAAATCTTTCGCGGAGATGCTGGAAGGACGCGAGTCGCTTGAGAAGCTGCGTAGCACTTCGAGCAACGTGCTGGGGCGGCCGGTGCGCGTGTGTGCTAAACTCGAAGCGGTCATGAATTCGGCGGCAACCTCGCGCGCTGGTTCGGATGCGCAAGAGTTGCGGGCCAAGTTCGAACGGGATCCCATCGTGCGTTCGATACTGCAGCGCTTCGGCGGAAAGATTTCCGAAGTGCGAAGACCCCAAGAGGAATGAAGCGATGGAAGTGAACGCGTTGCAACAAATGCTTTCGAAATTCCGGCAATTGCAGGACGACCTGCAGCGGCAGGTAAATTCCGTCAACGTGGAAGCATCGGCGGGCGGCGGAATGGTGAACGTGAAGATGAACGGGCAAAAGCAGATCGTGGAGATCCGTATCGAGCCGGAAATCTTCGCAGGCAAGGACCAGGAGATGTTGCAGGACCTGGTGAGAGCGGCGGTGAACGAAGCTTCACGACGCGTGGATGATGAACTGGCCAGCCAGATGAAGAACCTGGCAGGCAACGTTCCGGGAATGGCTGGCCTGAAGATTCCCGGTTTATTCTAGTTTCCTTTTTCCTTCCCAGTAGAAACAAATTCCGAAGACAAAATTTCCGGATGGCGCGGTGTGCCGCGAAAAACGGCGCGAGTGATTCGATCTCCTCGCGGAAAACGGCAGTTTGCGCCGACGGGCGCGCTGTGCTACACATCAGAGATGCCAGATTTTGCCGCGCCAGTGGAACGACTCATCGATGAATTGAAGCACCTGCCGGGAATTGGCCAGAAAACAGCACAAAGATTGGCGTTTTACCTGTTGCGCAGCTCTTCGGAAAGCGCACTGGCGCTGGCGGACGCCATTCGCGACGCCAAGGAAAAAATCCGCGAATGTTCAACGTGCCACAATATTACCGACACCGATCCGTGCGCTTATTGCGTGGGACCGACGAGAAACCACAAGACAATTTGTGTCGTCGAGGAAGCCCACAACATCATGGCCATTGAAAAGACGCGCATGTATTCGGGCATGTACCACGTGCTGGGCGGGTCGCTGTCCCCCCTGTCCGGGCGTGGACCGGAGCAACTGAAAATCAAGTCGCTCATTGAACGGCTGAAGGGTGGTGACGTGGAAGAAATCATCGTGGCCACCAACCCCACGGCGGAAGGCGAGGCCACGGCCGTGTATATGTCCAAGCTGCTCAAACCCTTAGGCGTACGGGTGACCAGAATAGGCGTGGGAATCCCGGTAGGCGCGGACCTGGAATATGCCGACGAAGTGACCATGTTGAAAGCCATGGAGGGACGGCGGGAGCTTTGAGGAGGAGTGAAAAACGCGGTTAGATTAGCGAAAACAAACTGGCAGTACTGGTAGGACTCTATAGCCAAGACGGAGTATTGGGTATAAAGTTTGAGTCCTGCGAAGTCCCCCAGCAAGGAGGTGCGCTATGGCGATCCAGGCGCACTACAGTTCGCTCTCGATCCAGCGTACCAGCTCTTTCAATGCGATATCCGTGCTAACAGCGCGGGCGCTTGCGGGTGGGTAGCACCTGATTTGACACTTTGTGCGCTGGACGCGAATCCAAACATTGATGGGCTTGCTCCGTGGCGCGTGGCCGCAGGGTAAAGAAGCCGGCGCAGCGAGCAGGCCGAAAGCAACAAATGCACCCGGGAGTTTAAAACGAGCGATGGACGAAATCAGCCACAACACAACCGAGAGACCGCAGGAGATGGCAGCGCCGGTGGTGACCGGTGGACCGGAACTGAGGAAGCGGCGCAGCACGAGAATCGTGCAGGCGGTGCCGCTGGCGGTGACCGGCGTAGATGCCATCGGACGACCGTTCACGGAACATACTTCCACGCTGATCATTAATTGCCACGGATGCCGCTATCAGTCAAAACATTACGTGCTGAAAAATATGTGGGTGAAGCTGGAAGTTCCGCACCCGGAGTCGGGTCGACCGGCCCGCGTGGTGCGCGGGCGTGTGGCGTGGATCCAGAGGCCTCGAACGGTGCGGCAGCTTTTTCAAGTGGCGCTGGAGCTGGAGACGCCCGGGAACGTGTGGGGCATCGCGTTTCCGCCTGAGGACTGGTTTGCATTCCCGGATGTTGAGCCGCAAAGCCAGAATTTGATCGCGGCTCTCGAAAGCCAGCCCAACGAAATGGAGCACGAAGTGGCCGCCAATAATGAGATGGAGTCTTCGCCGGCAGTTGTGACCGACAATCTTCGAACATTTCCTCTTCCCACGAGTGTCACGGATGCGTCGCTGCAGTTGGCGCGACAGCTGGCGCGGCTGGTAGCCGACGCCAAGCAGCAGATTCAAGCAGCCGCCCGGGAAGCAGCGAGCCAGGCGGTGGCCACGGAACAGCGCGCCTCCTTCGAACAGTGGGAGCAGAAATTTGCCGCGGCGCGCAAAGAGATTGTCAACGAGACCTCGCGGCTGATCGAAAAAATGCAGCAAGAGGCGGAGAAACATACGCAATCCTTGAGCGTTTCCGCCGAAGAAGCGGTGCGCAGCGACCTGCCGCGATGGATTACGCCACAACTCGAGCACGCCACGCAGGAGCTGACTTCCCGGCTTTCGCGCGAAGGCGCGGTACAGCGCGAGGAACACGTGGAGCAATTGAAAGCCAGCGGAGAACACCTGGTCAGCTTGTTTCACGAAGCGGAAGAGGTCGCCAGCCGGCTAAAAACGCAGGCGGACGAAATCGAGTCACGATTGCTGGTGGAAGCCGAGACGGTCGGACGAGCCCAAGCCGAGGTCACCCGCCTGCGCGAAGAGACGAGCGCAAGCCTGGCGATGCAAGCGGAAGAAACCGAAGCGCACTTCGCGGAACGAGCGGATGCCGTAGCGCGCACCATGGATGAGGCGGCGCGCGTTCGCGAGGAAGCCCTGGGACGGCTTGCGGCGCGAGCCGGGCAAATCGAGGCGCAGATCGCCGAGGCGGCGGCCCACGCGATGGGAGAATCGGGACGGGTGCGCGAGGAAGCCTTGAACCTGCACCGGGGGGCTTTGCATGCGGCGGCCGAAGAAGTGCAACAACAAGTCGCGGCCACGCTTTCCGCCGCGCATCATGAGTGGGAAACGCACCTGGCCCGGGAGATCGAACTGGCGCAGGCTCGCTGGGATGGGACGCTCAAGACGACTTTGCCGGAGGCGCAAAATCGCGCCGTCGCCGAGATGGATGCGCGGGGCCGCGAATTGTTTTTGCGTTTACAGGAAGAGGCTGCAAATCATAGCGCCGCGCTGAGGGCGCAGACCGCGGAGGCCACCGCCGAATTAGAGCGGCGCCTGCTGGGATCGCGTGAATCGCTGCGAGAGTCCAGCGAGCGGCTGGACTTTTTGTTGGCGCGCGCGAACGAATCGACGGTTACGCTGGAGCATTTTTCATCGCGGCTGGGAGTGCTGCACGAACAGGCGCTGGTGGGGTTTCATACCCAACTGGATGACGTGCTCAGCCTGCACCGGAATGAGCTGCATCGCAGGTCCGAATCGATTTTCGAGGAAATCACTTCGCGGATGCGCACCACGGTCGGCGAAGTCACCGAGCGAGCGGCGGGAGAATTCGACGAACGAATCACGGCCACGGTCGCGCCGCATCTGCAGAGAACAGAGGATTCCATTCATCGCATGGCGGGAGGGCGGGCGTTGCTGGACGCGGCGCTCTCGATGCAGCAAGACCGCATACGGACGGCGGCGGACGATGCGTTTGCCGAATCATTGTCGCGGTTCCGGGATAACCTGGGCAGCGCGGAGCAACTTCTCGATGAATCTTCGCGGACGGTAACCAACCGGAATCTGGCCGAGATGGAAGAGAAACTTAGCGATATCAAGCATCAGGCCATCCAGGATGTTTTCAAGTCGGCGGAGTGGTATGAAAAGAAAGCACAGACGCATATCCAGAACGTGACCGACAAAGCGGTGGAACAGGCGAGCTCGCAGCTGCGTGATAAAGCCGGTGAGATTTCCAGCACCTTTGCGAGCGAACTCGACAACTCCAGCCGAAACTTCGTGGGACACACGCAATCGCAAATGGAAGACTCCGTGCGGGATGCCTTCGAACGTGCGCGATCTCTCTTTTCGGAGGCGTCGGAGACCACCTCGGCGGCTTTCACGGATGAAATCCAGCGGACCGGCAGGCAGGAGTTGCAAGGATTTGGAGAAGAGTTGCAAAAAAACGTGGAGCAGGCGCGCACAGAACTCGAAGGAGCGCGCCGCGAACTTTCCGACAAGGTCACCGCGGAGCAGGAGGAGTTTTTGCGGCGCTTTCAGGCGGCGATGGAAGCGACCCTGGAGTCGGGCGTCAAGGATGCGAATGCCAAGGTGGAGGCGAGTTTCTCTCCGCTGCTGGATTCCTGGAAGGTGATGACCGACCGGCATCAGGCGGAACTCCGCAACGTATATTCGAAGATCAGCGAGCAGGCCACGGAACACCATCGCACCCGGCTGGAAAATGTTTCTAACCAATGGATGCTGGCGACGGTCAGCTCGCTGGACCGCCAGGCTCGCGATGTGGTTTCCAGCATTTCGGCAAGCGCGGAAGATAAATTACGCGAGACGTGCACGCAGGTGTTTGCCGGCATCGGCGAAACCTTGCAAGAACGGCTGAAGCAAATCGCGCGAAGCTTGACGGTCCCGACGGACCCGCAAACGAAAACCCGCGCGGCGACGAGCACCTAGACGGCGTTATCGCCTGGTGAAGAACTTATTTTGCGTTGGCTGATGGCCGGTGTACGCCATACCCGCGGAATGCGCCTTCGCCAAATTCGCCTCTCGCCTGGGTCCCCGGTATAATGCGAAGGTTCCTCCCCATATGGCTAACCGGGCTTACCTGCGTGTGTGGACACGCGACTTCTCTGAAGAAACAATGATTGCCGAATTCGCGCGATTTCTAACCAGCGCGCCACTCTCGGCTGCGATGAATACTTTCGCGGAATTAACCGTCCAACCAGTGGATACGACGGAGTCGCCGGTGGCCTCCTGGGACCTGCGCGGCCAAGGCTATGGAGCGGCAGAGGTGGCGGCGCTGGCCCTGCAACACCTGAATTCTGACAGCGCGTATATCGCCACCGCAAAGTGGGACCTGTGGGATCTCGACGTGGAGAGTTTGAAGTGGCAGCATGCCCCCCAACCGTTGGTGTTGATATGCAATGGAAGCGAATTCGACAACATGGTCGCGGCGTCGGAGGGGCATTTTGTTGCAGACCTGGGTTTCGAGCATTTCTTTACCGGCCATGCGGGGTTGTTGGCTGCCAGCAAGGCCACCAATCCCTTTGATTCGTCGGATCATCCGGTGGAACATACGTTTCGCCGGTGGATGGCGGCGGGCGGCAACCTGAAGGAATATCTCGCAAAAACACGAGCCAACATCCAACAGTTGTTTGGGTGGGTGGAGGCGATTCAAAGCGCGCTGCCAGTGGAGCGCAGTGAATTGTGGTCCGAGGGTGAAGAGAATTTTGAGGCGCGGCTGGATGCCATACTGGCGCAACGATAGGCAAGGTTGCATGCAGGGCTAAACGCGGCGGTAGAGACTTTTTGAGACAGCGGATAGAATTGACCTGAAAATGAAATGGGTGTTTGTCTCCGGGCCCGGAACTTCTTAATGCGCGGCAGTTCGCAGAAAAGGTTCGCTACTTTGACGAAACATTTGGCATCGAGCGGTCGTCCTCAAAGCAGAGGAAAGAATGTGCCATACCACAGTATTTTCCTGGGGATGGTGACAACGGCGCTGCTCATCGCGGCAGGATGCGGGACAGAAGCCCCGAAACCTGCCGCTGAACCCGCCGCCGCGGCCAAACCAGCGGAACCAGCAATCCCGGAAGTCGTACAAGACGCCGCAAAAGCGCTGCTGGGAAGCGATGCCCAGGTGCTGCTGGTGGGGGACCTGGCGAAAAACGGGAAGCGCCAATTTCTGGCCGCCAATGTGGTGCCAAAATCGCCGAAGAACAATGTGCCCGGCACCGTGGTGACACGCGCAGTGATCGCCCAGGAAGAAGATGGGAAGTGGACGGAATTGCTGCGTTGCGACGAACACCTGAAAAACTCCAAGGGCTATCTGGGGTTGACGCCGCTCGAACCAGTAAACGGGTGGCGGCTGCAATACGAACAGAGTGCGGAGAAGGGCTTGCAGCTTTATTTCACGCCACTGAAGGCCAATGGGGACACGCACGTCCTGCCGGTGGGAGTGCGCTGGAACCCGGAAACCAAGCGCTATCAGTCGCTGGATAGCAGTTACCAGCATTTCTTGGGGGAGTCTGCGTCGCTGCAAAATGTGAGGTCCACGTTGCGATGAGCGCAGCGGCCACAACCAGCGCGGCGTCAGGAGTCCCGTCGACCGCCAATGTTCCGCCCAAAGTTTCGGCGTGGAAGAACCTGCGCGGGCTTCTTCCGTACCTGAGGCGCTACACGGGAAACATCATGCTGGGGATGGTGGCGCTGGCACTGATGGGCATCGTGGGCAACGTGGTGCCGCTTTCCATCGGAATTATTTTCGATGTGCTGGCCGGCAGTGAGCGGCCGTTTTCCAATGGAGTACCGGGAGCGGGGACACTGCACGCAGGCTGGTTGAGCCGGATGGTTCCCTTCTATGCCCCGCATAGCCGCCACACATTGTTGATTTATTGCCTGCTACTGATTGGGTTCATCGCGCTAAAAGGAGTTTTGTCGTTTTCCACGCGATGGATTCTGATCGGAATCTCCCGGGACATCGAATTCGACATACGCAACGACTTGCTGGATCGATTGCTGATCCTCGAGCCGGAGTTTTATGTGCGCAACCGCACCGGCGAATTGATGTCGCGCGCCACGAATGACCTGAACTCCGTACGAATGGTGCTGGGACCGGGAATCATGTACAGCGCGACAACGCTGGTGACCATGCTGATGGCCATCGCGTTGATGTTCAAGCTGTCGCCGTCCTTGACGCTGTGGGTGCTGCTGCCGGTGCCGATAGTGGCGCTGGTGGTGCGTCATTTTGGCAAAGTGATTCACGAGCTGTACGAGAAAATCCAGGCTTCGCTTGCGGCTCTTTCCGTGAAAGTTCAGGAGAACCTGTCGGGCGTGCGGGTGATTCGCGCGTATGCGCAAGAGGATGCGCAGATCCGGGCGTTCGACGAACCGAATCGCGAGTATGTGGCGCGTAACGTGAAATTGATTCGAACCTGGAGCATGTTCATGCCGTCGCTGCAGGCCATGATTGGAACCACGTTTCTGATCGTGCTGTGGAAGGGCGGATATTTATTTCTGCGGAACCAGCTATCACTCGGGGGGCTGGTCTCGTTTTCCAATTTCCTGACATTGCTGGTTTGGCCGATGATCGCGCTTGGGTGGGTCACAAATATTTTCCAGCGCGGGGCGGCGTCCATGGGGAGGCTGACGTACATCCTGAACGCCCAGCCGCGCATTGATGATCGGGACGCGAAAATTCCGGCCGACGAAGAAGTCCAGGGAGAGATCGAGTTCCGCGACTTGACGTTTACGTATCCCACGCAATTGTCGGGAGACGGCAGTGTGGGAGGCGCTTCCGCGAATGGCACGGCAGCCAAGGGAGGCTCGGCAAACGGAGCGGCTCTCAATGCGAGCGCGGGTCATGCGACGCTCAGCAACATAAATTTGCGCATTCCCGCGGGCTCGACGGTAGCCATTATCGGCCCAACGGGCAGCGGAAAAACGACGCTGGCTGCACTGGTGGCGAGGCTGTGGGACGCTCCCGCGGGCGAACTGCTGATTGATGGACGGCCGATACGGGAGTGGCCGCTGGAGACGCTAAGGCGGGCTATCGGGTATGTGCCGCAGGATACCTATTTATTCGGCGAGACCCTGGGCGAAAATATCGCGTTTGGCTTGCCGCAATACGATGCCGAGCGGGTGCGCGAAGCGGCGCAGGTCGCTAACCTGGAAGGCGACATCGAGGACTTCACGGAAAAATACGAGACCATGGTGGGAGAGCGAGGTATTACGCTATCCGGTGGACAGAAGCAGCGGACCGCGATCGCGCGAGCGCTGGTGCGCGATCCGCGCATTTTGATTCTGGACGATTCCCTTTCGGCCGTGGACACGCAAACGGAAGAGTGCATCCTTTCCCGGCTGCGCGGGATCATGGCGGGGCGGACGACGATTTTGATTTCGCACCGGACTTCCACGGTGCAGAACGCCGACCAGATCGTGGTGGTACGCGACGGGCGAATTATCGAGCGCGGCAGGCATGAAGAGCTACTGGGGCGGGGCGGCTATTATTCGGATCTTTATCACAAGCAATTGCTGGAAGAAGAACTTGAACGCGCATGAGTAATCAGCACGAAGAAGAAGCGCTCGGAAAAGCGTACGACTCGCGGCTGATGCGCCGTTTGCTGGAGTACATGCGCCCGTATAAAGGGCGCGTGATTCTGGCGCTGGCGCTGACGCTGGCGGTTACGCCGCTGGAGCTGGCTCCGCCGAAGCTGTTTCAGGTGGCCATCGACCGCTATCTGGATCCCGCGGTTCGTCACGGCATCACCATCGCGGGGGCCAGGCATGGGCTGGTGCTCATCAGCCTCATCTACCTGCTGGTGTTGTTTTTTGATTTCCTCGCGCAGTACGTACAAATCCGCATCATGCAGCGCGTCGGGCAGCAAACCATGTACGACATGCGGCAGGAAATTTTCAGTCATATCCAGCGCCTGTCGATGACTTATTTCGATAAGAACCCGGTGGGACGGCTGGTGACGCGGGTGACCACGGACGTCGATGCCCTGAATGATTTGTTTGCCGCCGGCGTGGTCACCATGATCAATGATTTTTTCCTGCTGGCGGTTATGGTAGGGGTGCTGCTGTACCTGAACTGGCACCTAGCGCTGGCGGCGCTGGCCACCTTGCCGCTCATTTTGATCGTGACTTATGTGTTCCGCAATTTTGTGCGAGAAGCAAACCGGCGGATTCGCACGGCGATTGCGCGTATCAACGCATTTCTTCAGGAATATATTTCGGGCATGAGCATCGTGCAGGTCTTCAACCGCGAACGCCGGGCACGCGTGGAGTTCATCAAGCGTAATCGCGATCACATGCTGGCGTATAAGGACGCCATCCTGGCGTTTGCGCTTTTCTATCCCACGGTGGAGTTTCTGGGCGTGGCGGCCATCGCCTTGATCCTGTGGGTTGGAGGGCTGCAGATTTTTGCCAAGACCCTGACGCTTGGGGTGCTGGTGGCCTTCATGCAGTACGCGCAGAGGTTTTTCCGGCCGATTCAGGATTTGAGCGAGAAATTCAACATTTTGCAGTCGGCGATGGCCGCCTCCGAACGGATCTTCAGGCTGCTCGATGAGCCGGTGACGATCGCGAATGATCCGAATGCCATTCCGCTGCGCGACCCTCGCGGGGAAATAGAATTTCGCAATGTCTGGTTCTCCTACAAGCACGCGACGGAACCCCACGATGAGGATTGGGTGCTGCGCGACGTGTCGTTCAGAGTGGAGCCCGGGCAGACCATGGCGATTGTGGGGCACACCGGCGCGGGCAAGACCACGCTGATTTCTCTGCTGCTGCGCTTTTACGATATCCAGCGCGGGCAGATTTTGCTGGATGGAATCGACATTCGCACCATCGAATTGCAGGATCTGCGCCGTCAGTTCGGCATCGTGCTGCAGGATCCATTCCTGTTTTCCGGCACGATTGAATCAAATGTGCGGCTGGGGACGGCCGGGATCGATCGCTTGAGCGTCGAGAGCGCGGTAAACGAAGTGGGGCTGGGGGATTTTGTTCGCGCGTTGCCCGGCGGAGTCGACACCGCTGTAAACGAGCGCGGTTCCACTCTTTCCGTGGGACAGCGCCAGCTCATCAATTTCGCGCGCGCGCTCGCGCACAATCCGAGATTCCTGATTCTGGACGAAGCGACCTCGAGTGTGGACACCAAAACGGAATTGCTGATCCGCGAAGCTCTGGACCGCTTGCTTTCGGGCCGCACCGCCCTGGTGATTGCGCACCGCTTGAGCACCATTCAACACGCCGACTGCATTCTGGTATTTCACAAAGGCCGGCTGCGGGAACGCGGCGCTCATCAGGAGTTGCTGGCGCAGCGTGGAATTTATTACCGGCTCTACCAGCTTCAATACAAAGAGCAGGAATTGCACTTACCGGTTGCAGCCATCGAGCCGCCGGCTCTTCAGGCGAATGACTGAACTTCGCCGGCTTGAAGTTCGCCCCTTGACGGTCAGTTCAATTGCAATCGTTAGGCCCGGCCAACCGACGTTCGCCCCAAGCGTATGAACAGCGCGCCTATTCTTATTTCTGCCGGTGAGGCTTCCGGCGATATGTATGCGGCGCGATTGGCGGCAGCCCTCCGGGAGCGGGCGGATGTGGCGCTGTTTGGGATGGGCGGGGCGGAGATGCGCGCGGCGGGCGTGGAAACCGTCGTGGATTACCGGGAAGTGTCCGTTGTGGGCATCACCGAAGTGCTCAAGCAACTCCCTTCCCTGCGGCGCGCGATGGCTACCTTGGTGCAAGAAGCGCGCAGGCGCAGGCCAACGCTGGCCATCCTCACGGATTTTCCCGGATTCCACCTGCGGCTGGCGCGAAAGCTGTCCCCGCTCGCCATTCGAAATGTCTACTACATTTGCCCACAATTCTGGGCCTGGCGCCCGTGGCGCGCCAACCTGGTGCGCCGGCGATTTGCGCAGGCCCTGTGTATTTTCCCCTTCGAGGAGAAGTTCTATCGCGATGCGGGCGTAGCGGTGCAGTTCATTGGCCACCCGCTCGTAGGCCACGTGCACGCCAGCATGTCGCGGGAGCAATTCTGCAAAAAACAGGGCTTAAATCCCGATAAGCCCATCGTTACCATCCTTCCAGGTAGCCGCGGAGGGGAAATTGCCTATCATGCTCCGGTGCTGGGAGAAGCGTTAACGCGACTCAGGGCCCACATACCGGACGTGCAGGTAATTGTCGCGGTGGCTCCAAGCGTGGTTCGCACAGAACTGGAGGCATTGCTTCCGGTAAACGACGCAGTGCGCTTCGTGACCGACGCCACCTACGACGCGCTTGCGGCGGCGGACCTGGCGATTGTATCCAGCGGCACGGCAACCATCGAAGCGGCCTTGCTGGGCAAGCCGATGATCGTGATTTACAAGCTTTCGCCCATGACCGCGCGCTTGGCCAAGCCGCTGGTGCGCACAAAATTCTTCAGCATGGTCAACCTGATCGCCGGCCGGGCGGTCGTGCCGGAGCTGATCCAGGATGATTTCACCGCAGGGCGCGTCGCCGACGAAGCCGCGGCTCTGCTGTCGGCATCCAACCAAAGCGTTGCGAGGGTGTCGGAAATGCGGCGCGGGCTGGCGGAGGTAACCAGCCTGTTAGGGCCACCGGGCGCCGTCGAGAGGGCCGCTGACGCCATCGTGAGCCAACTACAGGTCGCGCCAAGCAACGCAAAGTGAGGGGTTTGGTATCCTAGTAGAGTAGCGAGCAGCTGCGGCGTGCAGGACTCTGCACCCGATTCCAAAGGGAAAATCTGAAAGGGATCCGATGGCCCTCCGTGGAAAGAATTTCAGGCCAATAATCCGCTTGGCGACGATGACGGCGTTGTTGTTCACGGCCGCCTCCTTGCGAGCGCAGGCGCCGCGCCCTGTCGCGTTTCTCGCCGACAACTATGACGTATCCGCAACGCTGGACACCATCCGCCAATCCATTTCTGCGACCGCTACCGTGAATTTTAAGGCGCTGGAGGTTTCCGGAAACGTTCGCGTGGAGCTGCACCCCAATCTGGAAATACAAACGGTGAAGACCGCGGACGGCAAATCGCTGAATTTTGAGCGTGACCGTCAGAATCCCATGTTCGTGATCGTAACCGTGCCAACGCCGGTAGCAGCGGGTGAGCATGTTTCGCTGACCTTCGCGTATAGCGGGCTGCTGGCCAACGAGGAGAACAGCCCGGTTCCGGGCGTGCGCGCCGCCGTCATCAATCATGATGGAGCTTATTTACTGTTGCCTGCGCGCTGGTTTCCCTTGACCGACTACCCTTCCAATCGCTACACCGCGACCTTCCACTTGAACGTCCCGGATACCTTCGCGGTCGCCGGCACCGGTAAAGCCTTGGCGCCCACTACGGTTGCGGGCAAGAACCCCATTGATGGCGGGCGCATCGTCTATACCTTCGAATGCAAAAATGCGGCGCCGAATGGCACCTTCGTGGCTGGAAATCTTCAACTCAACCCCGAGCAGGCGGAAGGCATAAGCGTGTCCGTCTATGCGCCACGCTCGGCCTCCGCAAACGCAAAGGATTTTGCGGCCTCGGTGGCGCGCTCCATGACCGCGTTCTCGGACCTGTTTGGGCCCCTCCCGGACCCGTCCATATCGGTAATCCAGATACCCGACGGAACGCTGCGTAGCTTCGCGGGCCCGGGAGTGGTGTTGCTAAGCCAGCGCGCCTGGGAACCCAAGACGAATGACCGCACCATCGCGGGCCTGGTCGCTTCGCAATGGTGGGGCAACGAAGTTTTGCCGGCCTCGCCCAACGACGTGTGGATCAGCGATGGTTTGGCGCGCTACTCCGAAGCCCTTTACGCGGAACAAAACGCCGGCAAGGAAGCTGGACTGAAAGCCGTCGATGAGTTTGCCGTGGGCGCATTGATGTACGAAGATTCCGCTCCCATCGCGCAAGCCGCGCGCCTGGCGCCATACTCCGCGGACTACCGCTCGGTGGTGATGAACAAGGGCGCCATGATTTTTCACATGGTCCGCGCGCAGATGGGGGACGTAGCCTTCAAGTCGTTGCTCCACGATTTCTACACCAAATACGAAGGCAAGACCGCCACGATTGACGATTTTGCCAAGCTTGCGCAACAGCACGCGCAAGCCTCCGCCAGGAAGGGCGAAGACCCGGCGGACCTACGCGGTTTCTTCACCCAATGGCTGAATTCCACGGGAATACCGGAATTTACCGTGGAGTATGTCGTCTATCGCACGCCCAAGGGCTTTCGTATCTCGGGCAAGATCAAACAGCCGCTCGATACCTTCCGCATGCCGGTGGAATTGCGCATCGATACCGAAGGCAATCCGGAAACGAAGACCATCGATGTGGTGGGATCGGAGTCGGACTTCACCGTGGAAACATTTGGCCGGCCGAAGCCCGGCGGCATACGCATCGATCCCAATAACCTGATTCTCAAAGCCAGCACAAACTTGCGGGGTCGCGCCGCGGTGGCGCGTGGCGAAGAACTGGCCGAGCAAGGCCGCTACTACGACGCCGTGGCGCAATACCAGCGCGCTCTGAGCATTCAGCCAAACCGGCCGCTCGCGAATTTCAGAATGGGTGAAGCTTTCTTTTACGAGAAGAATTACCAGGCCTCCGCTAACGCCTTCCGCGAAGCGTTGCAAACGGTGCCGGAGCCCTCCGAAAAATGGACGGAAGTCTGGAGCCACATTTACCTGGGCAAGATTTTTGACTTGCTGGCGCAGCGGGAACGAGCGGTGAACGAGTACAGCAAAGCGAAGCAAACCAACGACAATACCGGCGGCGCGCAACAGGTGGCGGAAGGATTCCTGAAGAAAGCTTATACCGAAGGGGCGACTACCGCAGCGGCTCCGGGAGCGGGCGGCACCGCCACGCCAAGCGCGCCGGTTGCGATTCCTCCGCCTTCGGAGGGAGATCGTCCGGTGCTGAAGAAGCGCACGGACCCCAGTTAGTTCCCGCCTGACCTGAATTTCTTCGGCTGCATGTCTGGTGGTTGAAGTAAAGCTCGGGGCTGGGGCTTTACGCGCCTCAAGCGCTCGAAGCGTCCGCAATTCCCTTTTTCATCTTGCCTTGGATACGCTTCCAGGCGCGTTCGAATACTCCGCAGGCCTCTTCATCAAAAAGCACAAAATAGATTTTCTCGATGGAAGTCTCTGTCTGAAGATGTTCAGCGGCTTCCTGAAGCATGATGGCCGCGCACTCTTTCATGGGAAATCCGGCAATGCCCGTGCCCACGGCGGGAAAGGCGATGGACTTGAGATTGCGTTCCGCGGCGACGCGCAAGGCGTGAGCGGTCGAACCACGCAAATCTTCGGCGGAAGTGCGTCCGCCGAGTTCCATGCTGGCGGCGTGAATCACGAAAGGCGCCTTCAACTTGCCGCCACTGGTGATGGCTGCATAACCGGTCGGTATGCTGCCGATGGCGTCGCATTCTCGCTGAATTTCTTCGCCACCCTTGCGGCGGATGGCCCCCGCTACGCCCGCGCCGAGCACCAGGTCATTGTTGGCGGCGTTCACAATGGCGTCGGTGCTCATCTCGGTGAGGTCGCCTTGCTGAATGACGATTCTGTCTTTCAAGGAGTCCATCGTTTGTCCACTTCTAATGTCATCACAACGGCCCGTGATCGCACAACCGGCGCGTTACGTTTTTTCCGGCGTGGCTCCCGAACCCGGATATTCGTAAACACCACGCCCGGATTTCAGTCCCAGGCGTCCTTCCTGCACATATTGTCTCAATAATTCGTTGGGACGGTACTTCTCACCCAGGGTCTGATGTAGATATTCCAGAATATTCAGGCGCACATCCAGGCCTACCAGGTCGACAAGTTCGAACGGGCCCATGGGGTGATTCAATCCAAGTTTAAGAGCCTTGTCGATGTCGCGCGCGGTGGCAATTCCGGCTTCCAGCATGGCGAAAGCCTCGTTACCGATCAAGGCGTTGATTCGAGTGGTTATGAATCCGGGCGATTCCTGCACCAGCACCACTTCCTTGCCCATGCGCCGGGCAACTTCGCGACAGGCGTTGACGGTGTCCTCGGAAGTGAGCGGAGTCTTCACCAGTTCGATCAATTTCATCTTGGGAACGGGGTTGAAAAAGTGCATACCGATACAGCGCTCGCGCGAGACGGTCAGCTCGCTCATGTCACTGATGGAGAGCGATGAGGTGTTGCTGGCAAAGATTGCGCCGGGTTTCGAGAATTTGTCGAAAATGGTAAACAGCTCCATTTTCATTTCCATTTCTTCCGGAACGGCTTCAATGATGAGATCGGCGTCACGAATGGCGACCTCGACGGAACTGGAGGTGGCGATCAAAGAGAGCGCGCGATCGCGGACTTGGGAATCCACCTTGCCTCTTGAGACCCCTTCAGCAAAGGCCTGCTCAATCCAGCGCAGGCTCTCCGCAAGGTGCGGCCGCGAAATATCCTCCAGGACGGTGGAATAACCGCCCAGCGCCGAGGCGTAGGCAATGCCGCGTCCCATGGTGCCCGCACCGATGACGACAATGGTTTTTATTTCTGGCGTCATGATTTCCGGGAACTATTTCACGATTTCCTTGTAGGCTTCCTCGTCATATCCGAGGACGAGCCGCCTTCCGCGCAGTACCACCGGCCTGCGGATCAAGTTAGGCTCCTGAGCCATCAGGCGGATGGCTTCGGATCGCGACGGGGGATGGTCTTTCATCTTCCGCTTACGGTAGAGCTCGTTGCGAGAGCTAAGGAACTGCTTGTAATCGCGATCGCCGATCAATTTGTCCAGCTCTTTTTCGTTCAGCTTCTGTTTATCGAGGCTGCGAGACTCGAGTTCAACGCCGAGTTTTTCGAGATAGGCTTTCGCTTTTCTGCAGGTGGTGCAGGTCGGCTTTTGAAGAAATTTGAGTTTGGCCTTAGGCATCAAGCGCTCCGTAATCGAGATGAAACATCTGCGGGTGACCCGGATTCCTGGGTATCCGCACCGCTGCGAGTGCGGTTGCTCAGCGGCACCGGGAGACGCCGCCGATCAATATCTTGGGATTTGCGGATCGACTTCGGTGGACCAACGTTCGATCCCTCCCGACAAGGATTTGGCTTTCTCGATTCCTTGAAATCGCAGCCAGGCCGCGGCATCCAGGCTGCGCATGCCGTGATGGCAATAGCAGATCACTTCATCGACGCCCAGGAGGCCGCCGACATTCGCGGCCAGCGTGCCGAGGGGCACAAGCTTCGCGCCCTCAATTCTGCACAGGTCGTATTCCCAGGGCTCACGCACGTCGACGAACACCAGCTTTTCGCCGCGATCCATGCGGGCCTTTACATCAGCAGGAGATATTTGCAATTCGTCCAAGAGGTAACTGCCTTTCCCATGAAAATAAAAACATGATCAGTGTCCAGGTAATCTCACGCTATTCACTTATTGTGAAATTTGGGCGGGCGCTTTTCGAGAAACGCGCTGATGCCTTCACGGCAATCCGGCGACTTAAAGCATTTGAGTTGCTGTTCCACCTCGTCTTCCAGCGCTTTCTCAAGCTCGAACTTGCGGCTGCCGAATAAGGCGTTCTTCATCGCTCGTATGGATACGGACGGAGCTTCGGCGATTTTTTGCGCAAACTTGTGCGTTTCCTCGTGCAGCTGATCGGGCGGAACAACGCGATTCACGATTCCCAGCCGCAACGCTTCCTGCGCATCGATCATCTCTCCGGTGTAAAACATTTCCGCGGCCTTCGAGGGCCCCACAAGATGCGGAAGAAAATACGTGCCCCCGAGGTCGGGAAACAGGCCGACCTTGACGAAATTCTGGCCGAACGAGGCGCTTTCGGAAGCCACGCGCAGATCAGCCGCCAGCGCGATGTTCATGCCGGCGCCGGCGGCGACTCCATTGATTGCCGCAATCACCGGCTGGGCCATGCTGCGAATTTTCAAGACGGCGTGCATTCCAGCCCTCAACAAAGGCTCGAGTTCGGTGGTGTCGTTATGTTTGCGGCCTTCGCCAATCACCCCAAGATCGCCGCCGGCACAAAAAGCGCGGCCAGCGCCGGTAATGATCACCACATAGATGGACTTGTCGGTGGTGAGGCGGCCAAGGCTTTCGTTCAAAGCGACGGCAAGCTCCTTATTAATGGCATTCAACTTATCGGGGCGATTCAGGGTGAGGGTCGCGACGCCTTCATGTTTGGACTCGAGAATCAGGGAGTTGGATTGAGTAACCTGCGTGGCTTCACTCATAATTCCGATCCTGGTTCCCTTTAGCGGCGCGTTCCGAAGCGGTGCGCGCGACCAATTGGGCGAGTTTTTTAAAATGGCGCACACGATCGCTGTTGTTCCGGTCGTCCTGATTATTGGTCTCGGGGAGCACGTAGACGCGAGCGCCGTAGAGAAGTTCTTTCTGGAGGCCAAATTTGCACTTTCGCTGGGCGAACTGTTCGTAAGGCAGCTTGCCGTTGAAAGCGATCACATGCGGCGTGAATTCTCCCAGGCGTTGGGAAAGCACAATGCGGCCTTCAGCGAAGTCCTCGCGGGTAAGCTCGGCAGTGGTCTTGGTGGGCCGCTTCACCAGGTCAGTAAGTCCGATTCCAAATTCAATCACCCGCTTGTCATCGTGATAATCGAACGGTTCGGGCACCACCCCGCCTTTGTACAGGACTGGCCAGAACTGGTTCACGCGCCCGGCGTAATAATGTCCGACACGCACGGAAGACTCGCTGGGATTGCAGCCCACAATCACCAGCTTCATGCCTTTTCTTAAGTAGTCTGGAAGAGTTCGCATGGACTAGTACGGCGTATCCATAAGTTGAAAACCAGTTTACTTCAGGGCCGCCTTCTCGCGCGATATTTCCTAGTACGCCCGTGTACAGTGTGTTCTCAGCGGTTTCATGCTGTCAATCCGGACAAAACTGATTTCGCGAGGCGAGGTGTTGCATTAGCAACTCAGGTATTTTGTGGATCACTCCACAGCGGGAGCTTTCGGCCCAGGCCCTTTTCGCGAGCCAGCATCAACATCCTGACGGCCACCGCCAAATCCCAGGAGGCAATTCCGTTGGATTTGAAAATGGTGACTTGGGCTTCATTTGTCCTGCCGGAAGTACTGCCGGTGACCACATCGGCGAGCCGCTTGACCGCTGACCAGCGGGAAGAGTCACCTCCAAAGGCCATGATCAGGTCGCCGGCTTCCTGCTGCGACTGTTCGATGGAGTCGGCCACGATGAGATCCGCCCTGCGCACCACTTCCTCCTCCAGTTCGCGCTTGTGCGCGTGGTTTACGCCGATGGCGTTGAGGTGCATACCCGGGGCGATATCCGCTGAGCTGACGACGGGCTGTGATGCGGTGGTCGCGGTGCACACGATGTCAGCGCCTTGCAAGGCCTCGCCGGCCGAACCTGCCGCGAATACCGGTATGCCCACGCGCTCAGCCATCTCTGCGCAAAACTTCTCGCGCCGCGTGATATCACGCCCGAACGCGCGGGCGGATTCCAGTTTGCGTACCTGCGCCACAGCTTCCAGTTGTGTGCGCGCCTGCCCGCCCGTGCCGATGATGGCCGCGACCCGCGCGTCGGCGCGCGCCAGAAATTTTGTGGCCACGCCGGACGCGGCGCCGGTGCGCAGGCGGCCCATGTAATCCGCTTCGATTTCCGCCAATAAATCGCCGGTGGCGATTTCATAGAGAAGCACGAGAAAGCGGATCCGTCCGGAAACGTAGGTGTATTGCTTTTCGGCGAGGTAGCCGGCTTTGTAATCGGCTGCGGCCATGTAATGAAAAAAACCGTTCGGCAATTCGAAACGACGCCGCGGCTGGACGACGACTTCTCCGCGCCCCTGTTTTCGCAAGCTGTCTTCGACCGCCTCCAACGCCATACTCATGGTGAGTACGGAGCGCACTTCGGATTCGCTGATGTGCATGGTCATGGGCGTGATGATGATCGCTTTTTCCTGGGCTTGGTCGCGCTCTTGGTTGGATTCTTGGTTGTTTTTTTGGCTTTAGTTTTCTTGACGGCGCTTGCTTCAGAACCCGGTTCGCGAATGCGCCTGACCACCGTTTGCATCAAGCGGTAGGTGCGCTCTTCCGTCCCGCCGCCTTTTGCCGCAGCTTCCTTGTTGTGAAAACGAAATTCCGGCTCCGACTTCGGACCCATGCCGATACGCACGGGCATCGAGCCGCACAGTTTATTTTCGATATAGGCAGTTTCGTAACGCGACTTTTTGTGATTCCAGGTGTAAACCCGGATGCTGGTGAAGTCGCACGGTTGCCAGTCCGGCCCCCTGGCACCAGCCACGAGATATTGGGGTTTGGCGCCGGACGGATCGGAAACCATGTTCAGTTCGAACCATGCCACGGGACGCACGTTGGCAGCCGCGGTGCCTTCTCTTACGGCGTCGGGCATTTCCAGCTCCACGAATCGACCAACGATCCATCCGGCGATGGGAATGGTTTGATCGCCGGGCCGGGTCGTGGTTGTTTCCGAAGCGCGGACGTTGGTCTCGCTTGGCGGTCGAGTGGCCAGTCCACGAATAAAGAGCCATTCCTCTTTTTTGGGTTGCGACGATTCACTCGGGATCTCTTTTTCGTCGGCGGCCCGGACCCAATCTGCGACCGCACGTCCAACAATCTCCACCGGGATGCCGCGGCCGAATTGGTACAGCCGCGGCTGGGTACGGCCTGGCTGAGCGCGAAGATTTGTAGCTACTTTCGTGCGGCCGCGGGCCTGCACCGGCAAGGATTGAGCCTCCGCCAGCAGCTTGGCGCTGCGTTGCCACAGCGCCGGCTCCATCAGCAAACGAGCATCGACCCAGCCAACTGCTCCGGTGGTTGTGCGTACCTTGGCGTTGTCGTTACGCCGCGCAATGACATCGACCCGGTCACCGTAATGCAGGGTGTCGAGGGGTTCGCGCACCTGGGCCACGCTGCTCCAGAGGGTCACGCTGCGCTCGCTGATGTAACTTTCACTGTGCGTTTCGTGCTTGGGGCGAAAAACCCACGCCAATACCGCGACGACAAATAAAAGGGGTACTGCTACCAGCAGCTTCCGCTTCATGAGCGATCCATCGAAGCCGTTCCGGGCGGGTCCATGAAGATGGCCGTGAGAGCACCGAAGCGGTTCGTTGATACGAGGCTTTGCGCCGGCCGATGAAATTTGGTGACTTTAATCGAGGTGATTGCCCAACTACCGCGCGTCATTCGCTTTTAATCTCTGGGAAGATTGTACCTGAATGTTGCGAAACAACGTGCCTGCAACAACGCCATTTTGCTGTCGCGCTGCATCGGGTGTGGAACGCCGGCGCTTTACTGTCGCGAAACAACGTGCCTGCAACAACGCCATTTTGCTTCTGCTAGACTGTCGAATTGTTGCGAAAGCGTCCAAATATGCGTTTGGGGTAAATCGATGACCCGCTTGAATGCGCTTCAACCTCTCGCCTTGCTGCTGCTCCGCCTGGCTTTTGGAATTATCTTCATGTGGCACGGTTATCCGAAGCTCACGCATCCCGCGGGCATGCAGGGAATGTTTGTGCAACACGGGCTGCCGTCTTATTTCGTGACGATCTCCGGCGTGCTGGAGGTCTTTGGGGGCGCCTTGTTGATCATCGGGCTGTTCACGCGCGTGGCCGCGCTATTGCTCGCCATAGAAATGGGCGTGGCTTTGTGGAAAGTGCATAGCAGCGCGGGAATCATGGCAGTCCATAACTATGAATTTCCCTTGGCGCTGTTGGTGGGATGTTTTGCATTGGCGACCATCGGGGCCGGGCGGGCATCGGCGGACTACCCGTTGTACGAATCCGGAGCCCAACGGCGGCGGGGAATCGTCAGAGTGAAAGCCTAGCTGCCGAATTGCAGGCAGCGAAAAACGCGGTTACCGAACTCGCCCGCGATGTGCGCTGCCGAATTGCAGGCAGCCAAAAACGCGAGCTACGGAGTCACTGCTACGAGTCGCAGCTACGGCGTCACGGCTACGGCGTCACGGTTACCGAACTCGCGGCTACGGCGTCACGGTTACCGAATTAGCGGCGATGCGCGCCGGAGCCACCGGGAGCGCAATCCACAAAATCAGGTAAGCGAGTAAGCCCGTTCCGGCAAAGAAGAGCAGCAACAACCACAGCACGCGTACCAACGTCGGATCGAGGTCAAAATACTCGGCGAGGCCGCCACAGACGCCGGCGATCTTCTTGTCCGTACTGGAACGCGCCAAACGCTTCACGGCAGGAAAGGCGGCCGCGGGCGGTGGTGCTCCTGGAGCATTCGCCCCCAGGTGCGCGCCGCAGTTGTAGCAGAAATTCGAGTTGTCAGCGATTTCCTTCTGACAGTTTGGACAGGTCACAGGGCACCTCCACGGTTCAGACCCTATCAAATAAATATTACGTCAAAAAGGCCCAAAAAGTTTCATGACCTGGACAGGTGCCACAGGCGGTCAGTGCTCCAGCAACGCTGCCTGGCTCCGGCACATTGGTTGATCGCAGCGAGCGTGGGCGGTCAGTACTCCAGCAATTGCTTGACGGCGGCAATGAGGTGGGACGTTTGCGGCAGAATGGCGTCTTCGAGATTCGGTTGATAGGCACAGAACGTGTCCATGGCGGCGACGCGTTTCACCGGCGCATCCAGTTCTTCAAAAAGTTCGTCGGCGATGCGGGCGGCAATTTCGGAGCCATAGCCCCAACTGAGCATGTCTTCGTAGGCGACGATGACGCGATGATTTTTTCGCACGGTGGCGGCGATCGCTTCCCAGTCATAGGGTGACAACGAGCGCAGGTCAATGATTTCAACCGAGGTGCCTTCGCGGCCAAGCTGCGCGGCAGCCACTTCGGCGCGGTGCACCAGAGCGCCGTAGGTAATGATGGAAACGTCGGTACCTTCGGTGACGGTGCGGGCTTTGCCGAAGGGGATGGTGTAATCCGGACCAGGATATTCCGAGCGATTGTAGGGCTGGCGATACAGATGTTTGTGTTCGAGAAACATTACCGGATCGTCGCAACGAATGGCGGTGCGCAGCAGGCCGGCAACATCGAGGGCCGTGGAAGGCATCACCACGCGCAAGCCGGGGCAATGCGTGAAGATCGATTCACCGCTCTGGCTGTGATAAACGGCTCCGCCGGTGAGATACCCACCGATGGCCACGCGAATCACCGCGGGACACTTGAAGTTGCCATTGGAGCGCCAGCGCATGACGCACAACTCATCCCGAATCTGCATCATCGCGGGCCAGATGTAGTCGAAAAACTGGATTTCGGCGACGGGCTTGAGCCCGCGCGTGGCCATACCGATGGCGCGGCCGACGATGCTGGCTTCCGCAAGCGGTGAATTGAAGACCCGATCAGCGCCAAACTTGCGCTGCAGCCCGGCGGTGGCTTTAAAAACTCCACCCTTGCCTTTAACCTGCTTCAAATTTTCTTCACGGCTGGCGTCGGCGACGTCCTCACCGAAGACGGTGATGCGTTCATCGCGCAACATTTCATCCGAAAGAGTAGCCGCGACCATTTCCACCATGGTCTTTGGCGCGCCTTGAAATTGCGGCTGGGACTCGAAGGCCGATGAAGTGGGATCGACATCGGGGGAGTAAATATTCTGGCCAATGGACTCGATGGTGGGCACGGCCGCGGCCAAGGCGTGGTCGGTGGCTTCGCGCACTTCGTTATCAATCTGCGCTTCCAGATCTTCGATTTCTTTCTGGTCGAGCACTCGCTCGCGCACGAGAAAGAGCGAGAACTTGGAGATGGGATCGCGGTGTGCTTCCTCATCGCGCTCTTCGGGAGATTTGTAGAGCTTTTCGTCGTCGGACAAAGAATGGGAATAAGGACGCGTCACCTGAGCGTGGACCAAAGCGGGGCCGCGCCGTTCACGGCAATACTGAATGGCTTCGCGACAGGCGGCATAGCTTTCCAGCGGATCCGTACCGTCACAATCCGCGACGTGCAGCCCGGGGAAATTACGCACCAGTTTGGAAATGCTGCCGCCGGCGGTCTGCACTTCGATGGGAACGGAGATGGCGTAGCCGTTATCTTCGATCAAATAAAACATGGGAAGCTTTTTGGTGCATGCGGTGTTCAGCGATTCCCAGAATTCGCCCTCGCTGGTGGCGCCATCGCCGGAGGAGACATACACAATTTCGTTGTCCTGATAACTGACGTGCTCGCCCAGGGGGGCCTTCTTCGCTTTGGCGAGAGCCTTGGAGCGTTGCTGGAAATAGAGAGTGGCTTCCGCCGCGCCGACCGCCTGGACAAATTGCGTGCCGGTGCAGGAAGAACGGCTGACGATCTTCCAATCGGCATGGCCCCAGTGAGAAGGCATTTGTCTGCCGCCCGAACTGGGGTCGTCTTTGGCGCCAACGGCCTGGAGCAAAGTTTCGAGAGGAGTGACGCCGAGCATCAGGCAAAGGGCGCGATCCCGGTAGTAGGGATAAATCCAGTCCACTCCGGGCCGGAGAAGCAAGCCGGCCGCGGCGGTTACGGCTTCGTGGCCGGCGCTGGAAATCTGGAAATAGATTTTATTCTGGCGCTTGAGCTGAATCTCGCGGTCGTCCAATTTCCGCGACAGATACATGGTGCGATACAGACGGACGAGGGAGTCGCGATCAAGGCCGTGCATTTTGGGGGCGTCAAGCTTGGTAACTTTGACGCGCGTCTGTAACGCCATTCGTGACGACCTCGTGGAGGAGATGGAAGCTTTTGTTCCGCAGACCCCTAATTATAACGAATTTTACAGCGTTGCTTGTCCTTTGAACTCGGGGCTAATAGCCGAATGACTACATCGCGAAAGGCCATCAGTCGAGGTCGGCAAATTGCTTCAGAGCCTCGTCGAAACCAGCGTCGCCCTTACGAAGAATTCGGGGCGAAGCATCCTTGAAGGGCTCTTCCGTGGGAATGCGGTCCACCCAGCGCTGCTCGGAAAGCTTTTCGTGGCTGGAAAAATACAACCGCACCAGCAAGCTGACATTGCCGGCGCCGTTCTCCCCGGAACCGGCGTCGGCGCCATTCCCTTTTCGCGATTTTGATTTGGATTTTTTGGCGGTGTCGTTTGGTTCGGCACTGTCGGGTGCGGTTGAGGATTCTTCGGCGTCCGCGTCTTCCGGGCGATCCAACTTATATTGCAGTTTTTTGTCCAGGCGAAAGGCCTGCTTCCAAACGTCCAGCTTGTGGCGCGCTTCCTGCGCTTTCTCTTCATCCGCGCCAAAATCAAAGTGCATGTATATGTGGGCCATAGGCAGGAAGTTTGCGACGCGCCCGGCAGCAAGTCAAGGAGCGCCCCAATTGGTTGAGGGGGATCTGATCGAAGTAGATCTTCAACTCGTAACATTATTTCACCTGGTCTGCGACCTGCGGTTTGGCCAGCGGGGATGGTTCTCTTTGCAAGAGAGGCTGCGATTTGCTGGGACAAAGGGCACCTCGTAAGCTGGAGGAGTTCGCGTCCGATAACGTGTAGGGTCGTTTTTTTGCAATGTAGATGTATTTTGTTGAAAACAAAGGACAGGAGGGTGCAAAAGAGACGCAAGAGGCTGCAAGAGAAGCAAAAGAGGCGCTCGAGAGAGGCCGGCGAGACAACCGGTACATCGCAACCCGGACGAGATCGCGTCCGATAACGACCAAGGCCGTTTTTTTGCAATGTAGATGTATTTTGTTGAAAACAAAGGACAGGAGGGTGCAAATGAGGCCCAAGAGAGCACAAGAGGAACAAAAGAGACCGTCCGAAGGAAGACGGCTTGGCACCTGGTTGCTCGTTCGCTGACATGGAGGGGCCTGAGGCGGAAGGGCCTGAGGCGGAGGGGAGCCTGACGGACGACCAAACCTGGATGGTGGGTGAAGGGATGGCGGAAGCGGTGAGAGCGGTTTGGGCGCGGGTGAATGGGCGGATGAGTAGCCGGCGACGAGCATGGGGTATTTTACTATTCAGGTAAGATGATTACTACTGTACTGAGGGGTGAGTGGGAAAACCTGTACGAAATTGGGCATCTCCGGCCAGGTCAGTCTGTTTGCTGCTGTAAGGGAGTTTCATCCAAGGTGTCTTGCATAGCCTGTGAGAGCTGCCATGCCAGCACCCGCTTGATGGCGAGGGCCTCGACTTCCTCCCGGATTCCTTCCTCTTCGAGGAAGCTATCGAAGGTTGACCCACTGTGGTCCATTTTCTTGCGATTCTTCTTTATCTTCATGGCGGTCCCCTTTGATGCTTATTCCTCAGCAGCGGCACCGGCCGGTAACAAGTGAAGGTGATGAAGTGCAGATGCCCTTTGTCGAAGTAGCGTTTCCGTCCAGAGGGCATGGGAGCCTCCAGGGAAAGAAGAGGACACCCCAAGACCCAGGTACCAAACACCGGAACCTGGGGCACCCCAACAACTCTACTCGCGCGATGTGCGCCAGTGATAGAATTCCGCCAATTTCGATCTCAAGTAAATTCGAGGCGATCCGTCCGGGGCACCCGGCTATTACTGCCCAGCGCGGCCGGCATTGCCACCGCATGGATTTTCAACCTCTGGGGTGCAGCCGAACTCCTAAACGTTTTCTACCAGGGCAATCAGTCCGGACTTTTGGCGGGGCAGTTGGGAGCCACATTCTTTCTTCCAACTCTGATCGTGCCGCTGCTCCTAATTACGCACGGACTCGGTTTCCGGATTCTTCTGCAACATCAGCCAGCACCCGCAATGCAAGGAAGCCGGCACCCGGCATAATCGGCCAAACGCTAAGGTCGCGTCTGCCAGGCACCAGAGCCCGACCCGCTGACAAGAAAGACGGCGCGTTTCGGCGGTTATTTTCCGATCTAGGGGCCGGGCTTTTTCGTGAAGCCTCGACGGACGACTAGACATTCAGGGTTTTGTTCAGCCAGCATTGCTGAGGATTCGTCATTTTGCGGATGACCGAGCGTCGCCCTCACCATTCCGCACGCGTAGCAGGACTTCGGGTCAAGAGAACCCGGCTCACTACCAGGACCCACACGATGCCGATGATGGGCGAGACGAACCTCGAATAGGCGCCGTCTGGTGCCCAGAATCCGCCGCTCAGCCACGTGGTGCCGCCCAGCAAGGCAAGCACAACGGCAGCGACCCCCACCGCGAAGAGCGCGTTCGAGATCAGCCGGGCCCGCCAGAGCCCAAACGCCGCGGACATGGTCAACATGGCTCTCGGGAACGAACTCAACACAAAGGCTGCCCATACGAAGTCGTTCAGGCCCGATGTGAACACGTGATTTCCCGAGCCGGCGACAGAGAAGGTGAGGGCTGCGACCACCGCGATGAGCAGGAGGAAAAGCGCTCCGAGGGCGGCACTTGAGGCGGTCGACGCCGCGCCCCAACCGTCTTGCCCCGCATCCGCCAAGGTAGTCCTGAGCGCCGCAGCGAACCACAGGAGATTGAGGATCGACAGGCCGAAGAACACCGCAGCGATCAGGATATGCGTGCGATCGCCGTCGTAGAACGCGGCCAATGCGTCGGTCGACGCGCCGATGTGCGGCTGGTAGCCGTAGATAATGTAACCAATGATGAAGAGCCCGACAGACTGGATGCCAGCCGTGCGCCACAGGCGTTCCCAAAACGCGGGGGTCGTGTACGCGTTGGTGGATGAAGTCATCGCTGGGGTGGATGCGCTCATGAGGATCTCCATTCGGACTGAAGGTGAATGCGGAAGCCCGGCCGCCAAGTTTTTCGACAATGCCCTAGTGCGATAGTGTTTGGCCGATTATTGGTGTGAAATCCTACGTCCAGAGCCAAAGCGAGTCAATCGGAGCGGACACCTTGGGAAAGCGCCGACCGATCCGTCGGCGATAAATCCGTATAGTGCTCACGACTTCACAACAGATCTTCCCACGGTTCGCTTTTTTGTGTCAGGTGCATCATCACCCTCTTGCCTGTCTTTTCTCAGAGTTCAGAGTAAGTAGAAAGATGCCGGGGTCATCCGCGGATACGTTTTGTGAAAATTGGGGATGCGGAGGCACGCAAGCGGCGGCGGTTGGGTTATCATGATGGACGGGCAAACGATGGTGACCGCTGCAAACGCTCGACGCTTGAGAGTCTTTTCCGCATGGGTGTGCCTGCTGGCGGTGGGGCTGCTGCTGGCGCCGTTTGCGGAAGCGGCGTGGAGCGCGCATGCGGCGGCCTGCTGCACCAAAGATCACTGCCCGATTCCCGAGCATCACCATTCCAAAATGCCGGCGCACACGCCGGATTGCGAACACCAGAGCGGAGCCGCGTTCACCGATTGCAGCATGAACTGCTGTGAGAAAGTGGAACATTCCCTGCTGACGCAGATCGCTTTCGTGCTGCCTGCGGCGCCTCCAACGTTGCGCCCGCATGGCGTGACGGAAGCGGCAAACTTATTGCAGGCCGAACATTTCGTACGCACCGTTGAAGTGGTTGCTCCTCCCCCGCGATTCTTAAACACCTCGCTGTAAGACTTTCGAAGCCACCGATCCGTTCATAACAACGACTGGGCATAACCCAATGGGACTGCCCACCTTATGCCAATACAGCGGAGGATTTCTTGCGAAGGCTTCTTTTGTTGTGGGTTATTTCGGTACTTGCCGCGGGGACGCTGCTTGCCACGGTTTTTGGCACAGTGCGCGGGATCGTGCACGATCCGCAGCATCGCCCGATCCCGGGGATCAAAATCGTCCTGGCGGACAAGAGTTCAGACTATAAGGTTACGGAGACGACGGATTCCGAAGGGCAATTTCATTTTGATGCGGTGCCACTGGGCGAATATACCGTGACCGCTTCGGATACGACGTTCGTGGCGGAGAGCGAGAGCGTTACGGTGCTGTCCGGCAGCGCGCCCATCCTGCATTTTGAATTGCACCTGGCGAGCCGCAACGAATCGGTGACGGTGTCGGCTAACTCGGAGTCGGAGCAGACGGAGTCGGCGACGCCGAGCAGCTTGATCAATCGCGCGGAAATCCAGGAAACGCCGGGCGCGACGCGCACCAACAGCCTGGCGATGATCACGAATTACGTGCCGGGCGCATACGTGACGCACGACCAACTGCATGTGCGCGGCGGGCATCAGGTGACGTGGCTGATTGATGGCGTGCCCATTCCGAATACGAATATCGCCAGCAATCTCGGGCCGCAAATCGATCCCAAGGACATCGACACGCTGGAAGCGCAACGCGGAAGCTACTCGGCGGATTTTGGCGACCGCACGTATGGAGTGTTTAACATCGCGCCACGCACGGGGTTTGAATGGAATAACGACGCGGAGGTGGTGGCCAGTTTCGGAAATTTCTACCAGTCGGACGACCAAATTAATTTCGGCGGGCACACCAACCGCTTTGCGTACTACGCCAGCGTGAACGGCAACCGCACGAACCTGGGATTAGAGACGCCGACGTCGGCGGTGCAGCATGACGCGGGAAATGGATATGGCGGATTCACCTCGCTGATGTACAACCTCGATTCGCAGGACCAACTGCGATTCGTCAGCTCGCTGCGGCGCGATCATTACCAGATTCCGTATGCGCCGGACGATCCGGTCAGCAGCGGTTTGCGAGACGCGAATGATGAAGCGGATGCCTTCGTGGCGTTTTCCTGGGTGCGCACGTTCGGAACGGGACTGGTTCTGACGGTTTCGCCTTTCTATCATTTCAACGACGCGAATTATGAGAGCAATCCCAGCGATTTTCCGAACGCCACCACGGACCGGCGAGCTTCGCATTATGAAGGCGGGCAGGCGACGCTGGCGCTGATCAAGGGGCGCAATAACGGGCGAGCGGGGGTGTATGCGTTCGCGCAACAGAATGACGAGCTGTTCGGGGTACTTTTTAATGATCCCAGCGATCCATCTTTTGGGCAGAATTTCCGGCATCCGGAGAACCTTTCCGGTTCGCTGGAGGCGGTGTTCGCTGAAGATGAGTTTCGCGTTACTTCGTGGCTGACGCTGGACGCGGGAATCCGGCAAACGCATTTTTCGGGGGCGCTGGCGGAAGATGCCACCAGCCCGCGGTTTGGAGCCGCGGTGCGGATCCCCAAGATCAACTGGGTTTTCCGGGGATTTTACGGGCGTTTTTACCAGGCGCCGCCGCTGCTGACGGCTTCCGGGCCGCTGCTGCAGTTTGTGGATGCGCAGGACCTGGGATTTATTCCGCTGCGCGGCGAACGCGACGAGGAATCGCAGTTCGGCGTAGCCATTCCTTACAAAGGATGGGTGGTGGATATTGATACGTTCAAGACGCGCGCGCGAAACTTCTTCGATCACAGCAACGTGGGAAATTCGGATATTTTCTTTCCGCTGACCATCGATGGAGCGCTGATTCGCGGGTGGGAAGCGACGCTGCGATCGCCGCGGATCGCCAAGCGGGCGCAACTGTATGTGACGTATTCGAATCAAGTGGCGCTCGGGAGGGGCGCCATCACGGGAGGATTGACGGACTTCGAGCCGCCGGAGGACGAAGGTTATTTCGCGCTGGACCACGATCAGCGGAACACGCTGCATGTGGGCGGAAACGTGAACCTGCCGTGGCAGGCGTATGCTTCGACGGATGTTTACTATGGTTCCGGATTTCCGAACGACGATTCGGGCGAATACCTCCCGGGACATACGACGTTCGACCTGACAATGGGGAAAAATTTTGGCGAGCGGCTTTCGGTTTCGGTTAACGGATTGAATGTGGCGAACCGGCGCTTTCTGCTAGATAACAGCCTGACGTTTGGCGGGACGCACTATATCAATCCGCGCGAAGTTTTCGCGCAGGTGCGCTATCGCTTCCACTTCTGAAATTGAGCGCGAGAGCGGCGGGGCAGGAACAGAAGGCGACTTCAGAGCCAAAAATGGTCTTGCACGCTGGCGGAAAGTGTTAGACTGAACGAAATCTTAGGGCGATGGAGTTCGCCATAACCGTTCCGGATGATTTCTCGGATCTGATGACTCCTGGCTGCCTTGCGGCGCCAGGAGTTTTTGTTTTTCTGCGCCGCTATGCGGAGCACGGCGAGGCAGGCGAAGGCAACGGATCGGAGGCGGCTTGAAAATTCTGCTCATCGCGCTGTTCGGAGCCGTGGGGACGCTGGCGCGGTATGGACTGCAGGGCGTGGTGCAACTGCGGACAGGCGGGACATTTCCGTACGGCACGTTGCTGGTCAATCTGCTGGGCTGCTTTTTTCTCGGTTTGATCGCACAATTCACTTTGAATCGCCTGGTGATTCCGCCGGAATGGCGCGTGGCCATCGCGGTGGGTTTCTTCGGGGGTTTCACGACTTTTTCGAGTTTTGGGTGGGAGACGGCGAAAATGATGGAAGAAGGCGAGTGGGTGCGGGCGTCGGCTTACGTGGGAGCGAGCGTGATTGCGGGATTGCTTTTGTCGTTTGCAGGCATTCGGCTGGCCAACCGATTCTAGTGGAGCAGGCAGAGGTGCGGAATGACGCATGAAAAGTTTGAAGGCGAACGCGTATTGATGCGGATTCACATCGGGGAATCCGACAAGTGGCATGGAAAATCGCTGCACGAGGCGATCGTGGAGATGCTACGGAGGGAAGGGTTTTCTGGCGCGACGGTGCTGCGGGGAGTGGGGGGATTTGGCGGGTCGAGCGTGTATCACACCGATAAAATACTAAGAATGTCTCAGGACCTGCCGATCATCCTGGAGGTGATCGAAACCGCTGAGCGCATTGACCAGATTTTGCCGCGCCTGGACGAAATGGTGGAAGGCGGATTGATTACGCTCGAAAAAGTGCGGGTGATTCTGTATCGCGCCGCGAAGCGGTGAACCGCGAACTGAAGCAAACTTGCCTGGAATGAAATTCTTGCATTGCCTGCCATAATTCCAGGATGCCGGAGAAACCAAAAACAGGGACGTGGCTGAACCGCACCGTTCTGGGCGTGGGTTTGACTAGCCTGTTCAGCGACTGGAGCCATGAGACGGCCACGGCGGTGCTGCCCGCATTTCTGGCGGCGATTGGCGCGGGGCCAGCGTGGCTCGGAGCGATTGAAGGCATCGCGGATGGGCTCTCGAGTTTCGCGAAGCTGGCGTCGGGACACTACACGGACCGGCTGAAGCATCGGAAACCGCTGGCGGTGATGGGTTACGTGTTTACGGCGCTGGCCACGGCGTCGTTTGCGTTCGCAACGCATGCATATGACGTGCTGCTCGGGCGAACGGCGGCGTGGCTGGGCAGAGGCATTCGATCGCCGGCGAAGAAAGCGTTGCTGGCCGCGGATGTGCCTCCGGGGGCGTACGGGCGAGCATTCGGGTTGGAACGGTTCATGGACACACTGGGCGCCATCGTGGGGCCACTGACGGCGTTGTGGCTGCTGGAGGCGACGGGGCATTCGTATCGAAGAATATTTTTGTGGACGCTGCTGCCGGGGCTGATGGCGGCGCTGTTGTTCTGGGTGCTGGTGCGGGAAAAGCCAATTGCGGCGAAGCCGACGCAAACTTTTTTCGGCGGCATACGGGCGTTGCCGGCTCCTTTTCGCAGGCTGCTACTGGGAGTAGGAATTTTTGGAGCGGGGGATTTTTCTCACACGCTGCTGATTCTGTACGCTTCGCGGATGCTTTCGCCGTATCACGGAGTGGCGCGAGCGGCGAGCATCGCGGTGGGGCTGTATACGGTGCACAACGTGTTTTATGCGGGTTCGGCGTATCTCAGCGGCTGGCTGAGCGATCACGTGCGGCAGCGCAAGGCCGTGCTGGCGGCGGGTTACGCGCTGGGCGTGGTGACGGCGCTGCTGCTGTGCCTGGCGACACATTCGATGTGGATGCTGGGATTTATTTTTGCACTGGCGGGACTTTACATCGGCACGGAAGAGGCGCTGGAGGATTCGCTGGCGGCGGAGCTGGTTCCGAAGGAGCAGCATGGAATGGCTTTCGGCACGCTGGCGGCGGTGAATGCCGGCGGAGACTTCGTGTCCAGCATGGTTATCGGGTTTTTGTGGAGCGCGGTGAATGTGCAGGCGGCGTTCGCGGTCTCGGCAATTCTGTTCTTTATCGGGGCGGTCTTGATTGCGAGGCTGCGTACCTCCTGATTTGCTGTTGCGGGCGCGCACACCGCGTGCTAGCTTTGGCGAACAAAAGGCGAATCACCGGGAGGAGCCTGATGCCTGAATCTCTGGCTGTTCGCGCGGCGCCGCAAGCGAGCGCCATCACTCGTGTGCAAGAAGTGCTGGACGGCTTTGCCTTGCGCGACCGGGACAGGGAGGTTTTGACGGCGGTGCGGCACTTCCCTGCTCGACCTGCGCAGTGGGCCAATTTTCCAGAGTGGGTTCACGCAGATTTGCGGGCGGCTTACGGGGCCAAACAGATCGAGCGGCTCTACAGCCACCAGGCGGCAGCAGCCGAGGCGGCGCATGAAGGAAAAAACATCGTCATCGTGACGCCTACGGCATCAGGGAAGACGCTGTGCTACAACCTGCCGATCATCAACGAAGTTCTGGAAAATTCGGATACGCGAGCGATTTATCTTTTTCCCACCAAGGCGCTTGCGCAGGATCAGCTGGCGGAGATTCATGACCTGAATCAGCGGCTGGACAACAAGTTTGGAGTTTTCACCTACGACGGCGATACGCCGAGCGACGCGCGGAAGGCCATTCGCGAAAAAAGCCATATTGTGCTGACGAATCCAGACATGCTGCACACCGGGATCCTTCCGCATCACACGCGGTGGACGCGTTTGTTCGAGAATCTGCGGTATATCGTGATCGACGAACTGCATACCTACCGAGGAGTATTCGGAAGCCATCTCTGCAATGTGTTGCGAAGACTGCGGCGCATCGCAAATTTTTATGGCTGCAGTCCACAATTTATCTGCTGTTCGGCGACCATTGCCAACCCGGGGGAGCTGGCCGGCAAACTTCTGGAGAGAGAGGTTGAGGTATTGGACGGGAATGGCGCGCCGGCTGCCGAGAAAACATTTGTGTTTTACAACCCGCCGGTGGTGAACCGGGCGCTCGGAATCCGCCGAAGTTACATCAACGAAGCCTGCCGCGTGACGCAGGAATTCCTGAAGCGCGATCTGCAAACCATGGTGTTCGCGAATTCGCGGCTGCACACCGAATTGATGCTGACTTATCTGCAGCAAGCCAACCCGCATCGCCTGGGGAAGGCGACGGATATTCGCGGCTATCGCGGTGGTTATCTGCCGAACGAGCGCAGAGAGATCGAGCGCGGATTGCGGGACGGACAGATTCGCGGAGTGGTCTCTACCAGCGCTCTGGAACTGGGGATTGACGTGGGCTCGCTCGACACGGTGGTCATGGCCGGATATCCGGGCACCATTGCGGCCACCTGGCAACGCGCGGGACGCGCCGGACGGCGCAGCGGAAGTTCCTGCGCGGTGCTGGTCGCTTCTTCTTCGCCCCTGGACCAATTTATCGTGAAGAATCCGGATTATTTTTTTGGCAATACACCGGAACACGGGTTCATCCAGCCGGATAACCTGGAGATTCTGATTAATCATTTGAAATGCGCGGCGTTCGAATTACCGATCGGGCCTGAGGAAAGGTTTGGAGCGGTAGACGTTCAGGATCTTTGCGCGCGTCTCGAGGAAGCCGGCTTCCTGCACCGAGCAGGGGAAAATTATCACTGGACACAGGAAGCGTATCCCGCGGACACGGTGAGCTTGCGCTCCGTAACGAGCGACAACTTCGTCATTGTCGATATCACCGGAGCGCCTACAGTGATTGGCGAGGTGGATTTCTCAAGCGCGCTCACCACGGTCCATGAAAAGGCGATTTACATTCATGGCGGCCAGCAATACCACGTGGAGCATCTGGATTTCAAAGAGCGGAAGGCGTATGTGAAGCGCGTGGATGTGGACTACTACACCGACGCCATTCGTTATACGCAGGTGCGCATCCTGGAATGCGCGGAAGAAACGAAGGCCACCGAAGCACTGGCGGAGACTCCGGCGTTACGGTCGTTCGGCGACGTGCTGGTGCGGTCGCAGGTGATTGGCTTCAAGAAACTGAAGTTCTTTACGAACGAAAATATCGGAGCCGGAAACCTGGAGCTGCCTGAGAACGAGATGCATACGACGTCATACTGGGTGACGTTGGAGCGCGCGCTGCTGGAAGCGCTGCCGTTTTCGATCAGCGAGCGGCAAAGCGGCATGTTTGGGCTGCTGCACGCACTCGCGTCCGTGGCCACCCTGCTGCTGATGTGCGACCGACGCGATCTTGGCACGGCTATAGGAGAGAGGCCGCCTTATCCGGACAATCAGGAGGCGATGACCGAATCGGTGCAACTGCGCGATCGCATCTCGCAAAATGCGAAGGAATTTTTTGAGCCGAATTTATATTTGTACGACGCGTATCCGGGAGGCATCGGCTTTTCTGAGCCGCTGTACCGCGCGCATGAGATTTTGATGCGGAGAACACGCGAGCTGATTGTGGCGTGTGAGTGCGCCCAGGGCTGCCCATCGTGCGTAGGTCCCGCCGGGGACCTGGCACCGCGAGCGAAAGAGGCCGCGCTGGCGATACTCAGCCGGCTGTGCGATTCGAACGGTGAGAGCGAGTAAATGGCGGCCTCGGACTACCGATTTTCACGAGTGGCAGCTCTAAAACCCGCGCGGGGAACGGCCATTCGTTCCACCACACTGCGGGAACCCAGTGAAGAAGATACTCTCGCGCGATTGCTGGGAGCGGGCGTATCGCGCAATCACTTTGGCGAACACCTTGCGGTACGAAACTGGTTTTCAACACCGGAATTCGTCGCGCCTCGGCCGGCATGCGTGACGATCCTTTCGCAACATCGCGATGAAACGATTTCGCGACGCGCACGCGCGGCACTGCAGGATCCCGAGAAATGGCTTTTTCTCGACACGGAAACCACCGGCCTAGCCGGAGGCACCGGGACGTACGCCTTTCTGATCGGGCTGGCCTGGTGGGATGCCGGAGGTTTGCAGGTCGAGCAGTTGTTCATGCGCGATTTTTCCGAGGAACACTCGGTATTGTGTCAACTCGCGGAGCGGCTGTCGGAGCGGCCCGTGCTGGTGACCTTCAACGGAAAAACATTTGACTGGCCGTTGCTAGAGAACCGTTTTCGCATGACTCGCTCGATTGCCGTGCCACATCTGGCGGGGCATCTTGATTTACTGCACCCGGCGCGAGCCCTTTGGAAATTTCGACTGGGTTCCGTCCGCCTGACGGACCTGGAACGACAGGTGCTGAATCCAACGCTGCTGGGCTGGCACAGAGAGGACGATGTATCTTCGAGATTTATTCCGCAATTTTACTTCGACTATCTTCGCGGCGGCCCTCCGGAACCCCTGCTGGGAGTGGCCCGGCACAATCAAATGGATCTGCGCGGGCTGGCGGCGCTGTTTGGAAAAATAGATGCAATGTTATCCGAGGACGTAAATCTTGAGGAAGACACGCATAGCCTCGATCTCTTCGGACTTTCAAAATTTCTGCACCGCCAGGGCGACCGAGGACGCGCGCAGGTTGCCTGCGCCCAAGCCGTCAATCTGGGGTTGCCGACAGAGTTTCACGCCCGGGCGCAAGGTGACCTGGCGCTGATGGCGAAACGGAAGGGAAAATATCAGATGGCCGCGGAACTCTGGCACGGACTTGCCGGCGATGCAGAGGGCGGCGCACACGCCTGCGAGCAACTGGCGATTTATTACGAGAGACAGATGAAGGATTACCGGAAGGCGCTGGAATTTGCGCAGCGTGCCGGCGCGCTGTGGTGCGCGCAAGCTTCCCGCGGCGGTTTATTTTCTCGCGGGCAATCTGCACGGCGCGAGGATGCTTCGATGAAACGAATCAAGAGATTGAGACAGCGCTTAACGAAGAGCGGCGGTCTGCTCGAATTGGCCGCTTCGAGCGACTCCGGAGGACATTAGCTCCTTTTTCAACATCATCGTGGTGGTGGTTTGCGCGGGCTTGGCAGGGTCGAGCGGCGCTTCGGGAGGCGCAGTCCAGCCAATAGCTTTATCCACGCCATCGAATAACGCGCGAGTGCTGCCCTCAACACTCAGGCATTCGACATCCATGCAACGTAGATAGACGCCTGCGCCGCCGGAATCAAAGGAAAAGAAATTCGGGCGGCGAAACAGATTGGTCCGATCCGAATATTTTTTCTCGAGGGCCTCGGAATATTGCCCGAAATAGCGGGCCGCCTCGGCTGCATTGTTCAGACGTAAACGGCTTATCAGCAAGAGCCGCTTGGTACGCTTCTGTTCAAACACCACGTAGCGGTCCCCATCCCAGGCGGCCGCAAGAGCCTTGGCGCGGTCTTCACCAAGGAATTGTTTCAGGACCTCTTTCCAACCGAACTCGCCCATCACGTTCTCTTCCAGCCTGGTCCATTCCGGGCCCAGCAGTTTTTCGAATTCCGGGAGTTTGACCTGCGAAGGTGTTTTGCCGGAATGATAGAGGGCGGGGTGCATGATTTGTTGTGTAGAAACCGGAGGGTTCGCGAACACTCGGGGGAGACCCTTCCATCCGTCAGTCTTCAAAAGGTCGGCAGAGAAGGTGAGGCCCGCAAAATAGGGGAACACCAGCGCGTCTTTCAGAAACGGAGGCGCCTTTTTTAATGTGGGGGTGCTACCCATGTCTCCAACCAGCATGGAAGGATCGATGTCCGGGAGATCCTTGAGGGAGCGACCTGTCTCGCCCAACAAATAATCAATCATGGCGGCCATGGCGCTGCCTTCGAGGACGGATTCCCTCGCGAGTTCGGCGTCATCGTTTGGCCGCGCTGCTTTGGCCCAAGCATCAATTTGAAAATGCTGGTCCTCGAGCGCGTGAGTGAGTTCGTGAGCCATGACCATGCGCTGATCCGCCACCGGAATCCAGTCCGCAATGTAAAACTCATGGGCTTTAGGGTCATAGAGGCCAGCAATCTGCTCGGTGAGAAGCTCGACCATGAAAGAATCAAAGTCGAAGCCCTTGGGCAGGAGGCCGAATGCCTCGGCGCTGCGCGAGGAGGCATAGCGCTCCTGCGGCGCTTTGTCTTCATTCATTTCGCGAATGACATAGGCACGAATCTCGTCGCGAGAGCGAAGCGTTTTTTTCAGAGGAGTGAGCAACTTCAACCCGGTGATGGCACTCATCTGCGCGAGGACCTCGTCCGCTGCGACGGTGAAATCGGCATTTACGGGCTTGGAGCTATCGGGCGGGAGAATTCCTGGAGTATTCTGAGTCGCGGAAAGGCCACCCGCCAAACACAGGATTACCGCGAACAAAGCAAGCCGGCCCAACAGGTGGTAATTTCGCATATTGGTGCAGAATACCAGATTCAAGTGATGCAGGAAGGTGTTGGCGCATTGCGCCAGGCCGAAGTTTCCGTTTTTAATTCTTACCATAATGATAATATCGTAGTGTTTCGCACAATGCCCTTTGTCCCCGAGGAAAGAATGTTACCCGGTCTTCGTCTGCGCCAAGTTCGCGAGCACCTGGGACTGACGTATCGGGACGTAGAGCGATGCAGTTACGAAATCGCGGACAAGCGGGGCCGCCCCGAATTTATTCTGCACATCAGCCGGTTGGCGGATATCGAGAACCGAAATGCAGTGCCGGGGCTGCATAAACTGTATGCGTTGGCAGTTGTTTATCACCTGAATCCACTGGAACTATTCCGCTGGTACAAGGTTCCGGTGGATGAGTTTTTCATCGACGGGGCCATGTTTCCGGCGCCTCAAACCCACCTGGGCGCGCCGCCGGCCTCCCTGCGAGTACCGTTGCGGTTCGATCCAGCCTTCGATCCACGGCGTACCACGTATCTTTCCCGCATGGTCGAACAGTGGGGCAACTTCGAAGGCAGCCTGCTAGACGATCAACAAAAGCACCGGTATGGATACATCGGCCTGAACGACCGGCGAATGATTCCGATCCTTCGACCGGGAAGCATC
>DASXLA010000004.1:0-1875 GCA_036496505.1 Candidatus Acidiferrum sp.
CGTCCGTCCAGGCTCCTTGAGGGAGGTAAACATGACGAAGTTCCGCGCGGGTCTGTTGGCGGTAGCTCTGTGCTCTGTTTTGTCGCTCAGCGCCTGCCAGAATACGAAGATGCAACAAGAAAACCAGCAGCTAAAGACGCAGGTTGCCGATCTTCAAAAGCAACTCGGCGAGATGGGCAACCGCGTTGACGAAGCGACAACGGCGAAGAACGAGTTGACGAAGGAAAACGCCGACCTCAAGGCGGAGAACGATCGCCTGAAAGCGAGACACGGCGGAACGAAAAAGGCGAAATCGAAAAGGCACCATCACCGGGCAAAGGCGAGCTCCTCTCCGGCACCTGAGTGAAGCTTAGTTTCGGTATTCCCGTCCAATTTTGTTGACCTCAGGATCTTGGCTTCTGCCTGACCAATTCCGGTTGGCTTGTATCTCGTGCTCCCCGGTTTACATTTCGTCGCTTGCACAGTCTGCTCTGCAGCACCCAAATTCGGCGAAGGGGCACATTGCGTCGCGATGTGGGCTAGGCTAGAGTGGCGCGCATGACTGCTGCTGAGTACATTCCGCTGCCGCGATTATTTCTGGATGCGGTGGACCGTTTCACGAATCCGCGCGCGCAGGTATATCGAACGGACGCGGGCTGGCAGGCAATTTCGGCGGGTGAAATGCTCCGGCGAGTGGCCGGGCTGGCCAAAGCCTTGGCGGGACTTGGCATCCAAAACGGCGATCGCGTGGGAATTTTCGCGCCGAACTGTCCAGAGTGGCATGTGGCCGATTTTGCGATTCAGGGGCTTGGAGCGGTAGTTGTGCCAGTATATTTCCGCGAATCGACGGAACGGCTGACCTACGTACTGAAGGACTCGGGAGCGCGCATCGCGTTCACGGCAGGAGAGGAGCAATCGCATAAGATTGCCGAATGCCGCCAGAACTTGCCCGCTATTGAGCACGTGATTTCCGCGACCGTTGCGGCACATCCTGGCGGCGGCACGCGCAGTGCGGCGCAGGGGAGTGCGCCTCTCAACGGCACTTTGCGTTACCAGGACGTGATCGCGGCGGCAGGCGAGGCGGAAATCACAGAATACCGGCGGCGCGCCGCGGAAGTGACTTCGGATCAACTTGCGACGATCATTTATACCTCGGGTACCACAGGTGAGCCGAAGGGCGTGATGCTGAATCATGCGAACCTCAGCTCAAACTCGCGCGACTTCAGCGAGGAGTTCGAGATGTCACCATCGGATGTGGCCCTGTCGCTGCTGCCTTTGGCGCACGTCTACGAGCGGACCATCGACTACGGATACATTTTCCGGGGAGTCTCAGTCGCATATGTGGAGCAGCCGGAAACAGTGGCGCAGGCGCTTCTGGAAGTGCGGCCCACAACGATGGCGGCGGTGCCGCGGTTTTACGAAAAGACCTATGCGAACATCATCGAAAAAGGCCATCGAGAATCCGGACTGAAAAGGAAGATCCTCGACGACGCGATGCGTACGGCCGGGAAAGCCGTCCCGTGGCGAGCATACGGCAAAAGCGTCCCTTGGACCGTCAAGCTGCGGTGGCGGATTGCGGACCGCCTGGTCTATTCAAAAATCCGCGCAGGAGTGGGGGGCCGGATTCGTATCTTCAGCTCCGGTGGCGCGCCCCTGGCCCCAGAGCTGGCGGAGTTTTTCTGGTCGGTTGGACTACCGGTATATCAGGGCTATGGGCTGACCGAAACGTCGCCGGTGGTTACATTCAGTTCGCCGAAGACGTACAGGGTAGGCACGGTCGGGCGTCCGATTCCCAACGTACAGCTGCGGATTGCCGACGATGGAGAAATTCTGGTGAAAGGGCCGTGTGTGATGCAAGGCTATTACCACAAGCCCGAGGAAACGCGCGCGGTGCTC
>DASXLA010000005.1:0-25923 GCA_036496505.1 Candidatus Acidiferrum sp.
CGACGGAAATGGAAACCGACTGCGAAAATCTTTGCGCGGAATTTGAGCGGCAGAAACCGTACCTGACGGAGAAGTGGAAAGCAGGAGTGGAGGTGAAGTCATGAAGGACACCATCGTGCAGGGCTTAGAGCAGGCTTACTACAATCTCGTGCACATGATTGCCGAATTTCTGCCGCGATTCGTGGTGATGCTGGTCATCATCCTGGTGGGGTTGCTGGTGGCGTATGCCTTCCGCCACTTCCTGCGGGCGCTGCTGCGGCTGACGAAGCTTGATCGCGTGTCGGAGGACGCGGGCGCGTCGCGGGTGCTGCGCATGGCGGACCTGCCGTCGATGAGCGAGTTGTTGAGCCGGTCGATTTTCTGGATCACGTGGATCGGGTTCATGCTGATCGGCGTCAGCGTGCTGGGAGTGGCGGGATTGCAGGAGCAAATCTCGCGATTGTTCCGGTTCCTTCCGGAAGTATTCATTTCCATGTTGATTTTATTTCTGGGACTGGTGATCGCAAATTTTCTTTCGCGTGCGGCGCTTCTGGCGTCTGTGAACGCGGGATACCGGTCGGCCAGGATTGTCAGCTGGGCGATACGTTTTGTAATCTGGATCCTGGCAATCTCCATGGCGCTGGAAGAGCTTGGACTTGCGCGCCAAACGGTGATTGCGGCGTTTTCCATCGTGTTTGGTGCTTCCATGCTGGGCCTGGCCATTGCGTTCGGGCTTGGCGGCAAGGATCTGGCTCGCCAGGCGCTTGAAAAATATCTGGGAGAACCGGAAAAGGAAAAATACAAAGAGCCTCAGCCGCTATAGGGAAGATAGCGGTACTGGAGATTGGCAATGGCCGCACCGAGTTCGCGCAAAGAACTGCTCTCAACGCTAAAAACGGAATTGCCTTCCCAATTACCGGCGTATCTGAAAAGCCAGCGCTGGTTTGGGGGCAAGGCGCGGGAACTTCACGGGACGGAAGTGGTGGACATAGTCTCGCTACCACGGCCAGGCATAAACGCGCTGGTGCTGCTGCTGAAGGTGCAATACCAGGGTGGCGGCGAAGATTTGTATTCGGTGCCGTTGCTCTACGATGAGGCGGCGGGTGCGTCCGAAGGTTCCGCGAACAAAGATGGAGCGGCGAGGCTGGCTGTTTCCGGGCACAAGGGCAGCGCGCAGATCGTTTTTTCCGACGCACTGAAGGACGAACATTTTCTTGCTTTCCTGCTTGATGCGATTCGAAAAGGATTGGTCTTTACTGGCGAGGCCGGCGAACTGCGCACCACGCACACGCACGCCTTGTCGCTTCAAGAGACGGGCGCGGCCGGCAGTTTGCATCCACGAGCGATCAAGGCGGAACAGAGCAACAGCTCCATCGCGTACGGTGAGCGATTGATACTAAAATTTTTTCGCCGGCTGGAGGAAGGCATCAACCCGGACCTCGAAATGACCAGTTTTCTGACGGAAAAAGCAGGTTATCAGCACACGCCGCAACTGCTGGGCGCCCTCGAATACATCACGGGAAGCGGGCGGCGCATGACGCAGGGAATCCTACAGACTTTCGTGGCGAATCAGGGCGACGCGTGGCAATACACCATGAAGTGCATTTCGCGTTTTTATCACGAGGTGGCGGATATTTCACCGGATGGATCCCCCGCGGATGGATCATCGGTTCCGGCGCCGAGGGATCTCGCACTGGCGTCGCAAAGGGAATTTCTGGAATCCGCCGCGCTTCTCGGCAGACGAACCGCGGAATTACATCTGGCGCTGGCGTCTGGACCGGCAGCAGAGGATCCGGATTTTGCGCCCGAGCCCTTTGACGCCACGTTTCAAGAAGGCCTGGAGCAGGCGCTGATGGACCTTACCGGGAGAATTTTCACGCAACTGCGCAAGAGCAAAGAGGAGTTGCACGAGAGCTTGCAAAGCAAAGCAGAGGAAATTCTCTGCGGGCAGGACAAGATCACTCAGCGATTCCATACCGCGCTGAGCGCACCGATTCAGGCGCAGCGCACACGCATCCACGGCGATTATCACCTCGGCCAGGTGCTGTACACCGGCACGGATTTTGTCATCATCGATTTCGAAGGAGAGCCGGCGCGACCGATGTCGCAAAGGCGATTGAAGCGTTCGCCACTGCAGGACGTGGCCGGCATGCTGCGGTCATTTCACTACGCCGCGTATGGCCCGTTGCTGGCGTCGACAGGCACGGTGAACGTCGATGAAAAGAAAAAGCAAAATCTGAACGACTGGGCGGAAGTGTGGGCCAAATGGGTTGGCGATCGTTACCTCGAGGAATATTTGAAGACCGCGACCGGCGCAGCGTTCTTGCCGCCCACCCGCGAAGAAATCACGGCCCTGCTGCAGCTTTACGTGCTGGAGAAGGCCGTGTACGAGCTTGGCTACGAGCTGAACAACCGCCCGGAATGGGTGGCCATTCCGCTGGAAGGCATTTCGAAGATGCTGCTAGCGGCAACGCCGTGACTCAGAGGAGCGAACCGTGAAGCCCATCAAGAAAAAGACGGTCGTCAAGGTCAAAGGGGCGAAAATTTTGCGAGCTGCAGCCGGAGCTGCCACGTCAGCCGGAACCGGGGCGAAAGGTGTTTCATCCAAGAAATCGCATTCCGGGACTGCTCCTTGTCCCGACGAACGCCGGCCGCAAGTGAAAGCTGACGAGATTTATGGAGACACGGAAATTGCGCAGCATCACCGGAAACGAAATTCGTAATTTTGCCCCGCGTGACCGCAGCGTTCACTTCGCCAGAACCTTGTTGATGCGCTCCGTCAGACTTTTAGCATCAAAGGGCGCGCGCACCTTCGCGTCGTTATCGAAATAAACAAACACGTCCCGCGCGGGACGCTTCGCCGCTTTTTCCTTGATCACTCGCTCGGCGTCTTCCGGCTCTCCGCCACGCGCCCAGGCGGCCACGCGAGTGGTCCACTGATCGAGAGCGGCGTCGTCATAGCCGCTGGCATATAGAACTTCCGAGCCGTGCAAGCGGCAATACATAAAATCCGAAGTTACATCCATCAGGCGTGGCCATTCGACGGTGTCGGCGCAAACCAGGGACACATCATATTTGCGCAGCAGATTGATGAATTCCGGCGTCGCGAAGCTCGAGTGCCGGATTTCGATGGCGTGGCGCATGGGACGCGTGGCATCCGCTTTGGGAGCTTCGCGGCCCTTGAGCCAGCTGTCGCGCTGCTTCGCGAGCACGGCGGCTTCGTCGGTGTTGTGCGGAAGCAGTTTGAGAAATTGCTCGAGCAATTCCGGCTTGTATTGGAAATTGGGGGGCAATTGCCACAGGATGGGGCCCAGCTTGGCGCCGAGTCGAAAAATTCCGGATGCCAGGAAATTTGCGACGGGCGACTGCGCGTCTTTCAGGCGCCGGATATGCGTGATGAAGCGCGGCGCCTTGACGGAAAAAACAAAATCGTCGGGAGTGGCGGCGGCCCAGCGTTCAAAACTCGTAGGGCGCTGCAGGGAATAAAACGTGCCGTTGATTTCGATGGAATTGAAAGTCCTGGACGCGTATTCCAGTTCGCTCTTCTGCTTCAAATCCTCGGGATAAAAAATGCCGCGCCACGGCTTGTAGGTCCAACCGGAGATGCCGATGCGCACTTTTCCTGGGGACGCCATGAGAAGTAGTGTAATCCGTCATTCCAAAGCGCGCGCAATCTTCTTGAGGTCGGCGATGAAGCGAGCCATTTCTTCGTGACGCGTGTCCTCATCGGGAGCACGGAGGATGGAAGAAGGATGGACGGTGGCGGCGACGTGGGGCGCAAGAGGCGAAGACACAAATTCACCGCGATGCCGGGTGACGCGAAAATCCTTGCCAAGCAACGCCTGCGCGGCGGTGGCACCGAGGCAGACAATAACTTTCGGCTTGATAGCGGCAATTTCTGCGTCGAGCCATGGCCGGCATGCGGCAATCTCCGCGGAACTGGGTTTTTTATGAATGCGGCGTTTCCCGCGCGGCTCCCACTTGAAATGCTTGACAGCGTTGGTTACGTAAACTTTTCTGCGGTCGATGCCGGCTTCCACCAGCGCGCTATCGAGTAGTTTGCCAGCGGGGCCGACAAACGGTTTGCCGGCAATATCTTCCTGATCGCCGGGCTGCTCGCCCACCAGCATGAGCTTGCTGTGCGGGGAGCCCTCGCCAAAAACGGTTTGCGTGCCGAGTTTCCAGAGATCGCAGTTTTTACAGGATTTGGCCGCCTCGCGCAGTTCTTCCAGAGAGGCTTTGTTGGGAATCAGATCCAATTGCGAAGGACTCGTAGCGCGCTTGGGCATGAGGGCCTTTCTGAAGCAAAAATCTTAGGATGCGGGAGAGCGGACGAGAGGGGCAGGGATGTTGAAGGGAAACTCCTTGACAGGGGCGGAGAAATTTCACAGAATGCTGTAGGCGAACAAAAAGCGAACATATATTTTCCATCCCTCATGCGCTCTCATCTAGCTACCCTCCGCTCCCAGGTCGAACTATCCCTTGCAGGCCGCATGGCCTCTCCTTTCGGGTATCGCGACCGCAAGAGCGTGGAGACGGTACTCACGGGTATCCCTGAAATCGATGCGCTGGCGGGCGGCTTTCCGCGAGGCGCGTTGACGGAAATTTACGGCCCGCCTTGTTCCGGCCGCACCACCGTGCTGCTATCCGCTTTGGCCTCCCGCACGGCCCAGGCGGAAGTGTGCGCGCTGATCGATGCGCGCGATTCCTTCGATCCGCGCAGCGCGGAAGCAGCGGGCGTGGAGCTGCAGCAATTGCTGTGGGTGCGCTGCCGGGGCCTGGAGCAGTCCTTGCGTGCCGCGGATCTTTTAATCCAGAGAGGCGGATTTGGATTTGTGGCGCTGGACCTGAGCGATATCGCGCCGGAAACGGTGCGGCAAGTGCCGCTGAATGCGTGGTTTCGCTTCCGGCGCGCGGTGGAGGATACCGCGACGGTGCTGCTGCTACTGGAACAGGAGTCGAACGCCAAAACCTGCGCTTCGCTGGTGTTGCAGATGAAGAGAAAGCCGGCGAACTGGTCGGTTACCGCGGCAAGCACGGCGAACGGCGGCGGCTCGGGGATTTCGCCACACGCGCTTGAGTGCCTGCCGCATACGTGCCTGCTGGACGGCTCCAATCTTGAGGCGGAAATGCGGCACTTGCGGATTCAGTCCATCAATTTTCCGCAGGCCTGCAATGGGCCGGTTTCGATTGCGGCGGGCCGCTCCGGTCATGACGGGGACAAGGCGCAAAGTTTTGCGTCGCAATCCATCTGGAGTTTATCTGCACGCCATGCCTTTGGAAGCCCGGGAAGCCAAACTTAAATAAAGGAAGCGTACACAAAATCATTTTGCGGAATTTTATTCCCAATTCGAGATCGACTTTTTATGTTTTTTGCAGCCATTCATATTCCCGATTTTATTGTGCAAGCCGTGGTGCGCGGGGAGATAGCTCTTCGCGGGCGCGCGGTAGCCATCGTGGATGGAACGCCGCCGTTGTGGAGCGTTGTGGCGGTCAACCGGAAAGCCGCACGAATCGGGATCGGACTGGGCATGGCGAAATCGCAAGCGGCACAATTTACGCCGGTGAAAATTCGCCATCGTTCGCCGGCGCAGGAAAAAGCGGCGCACGAAGCTTTGCTGGACTTGGGCTGGTCCATCTCGCCGCGCGTGGAAGATGCTGCGCCGGATACCGTCGTGGCGGATCTTGCGGGACTGGGCGCTTTATTTGGCTCGGAAGAAAAAGTGGCCCACGACCTCGCGGAACACGGTTCGATCCTGGGCTTAAGAGCGCGTGTTGCTGTAGCGACGAATATCGAAGTGGCCATCCTGGCTGCGCGGGGGTTGCCGGGCGTTATGTTGATCGCGCCGGGGGAAGAAGCGAAACGGCTGAGCGCTTTGCCGGTGCACACGCTTCGTCCGTCGCCGGAAATTCTGGAAACGCTGGCGCGCTGGGGAGTAGAAACCTGCGGCGCGCTGGCGGCTTTGCCGGTGATTCATCTTTCCGCGCGGCTGGGACAGGAAGGCGTGCGGCTGCACACACTGGCGCGCGGTGCGGCAGTGCGCTCACTGGTGCCGGCGAAATCTTCTATTTACTTTCACGAAGAAATGGAGCTGGACGATGCGGTGGAGGAGCTGGAATCGCTCAGCTTTCTGCTGGGGCGTTTGCTCGATCAATTGTGCGAACGGCTGACCGCGCGCTCGCTTTCGGCGCGGGCGATTCGCCTGGAATTCGATTTAGAGCGCTCGTTTGAAAAAGATTTGCAGTGTTCCGCGCATCCCGGCCGACAAAAACTGATTTCCCGCAAATTTGAAAAGACTTTTACGCTGCCGGTCCCTGTGCGGGATTCCAAGCTGCTTTTAAAACTGGTGCGCTTGCGCCTGCAGTCCGATCCTCCGCCCGCGGCCATTATAAAGATGGCGCTCTCCGCCGAGCCGGACCGGCCGCGCACCACGCAGCGGGGATTATTTCTCCCGGCCTCGCCGGAACCGGAAAAACTGGAGCTGACCATGGCGCGGCTGGTCAACTTGGTGGGCAATACGAATGTGGGCTCGCCGCAGTTGATGGATACGCACCGGCCGGATGCGATTCGCATGGAGCGCTTTCGCCTGGCGCAGGAGGCGGCCGGCAGCCACAGGAAAAAACCCTTCGGCGCAGCGGCCAAAAATATTTCCGCATCATCAAAATTTTACAGTTCGTTGAGCCCATCAAGCGTCGCCAAGCCTGCCAACGGTTTTCGATTTTTTCGCCCGGGCGTTCCGGCGCGCGTGGAATTGCGTGGCGGATTTCCAGAGCGCGTATCTTTTCAGGGTTTGCGCGGTGAAGTTGTGGCCGCTTCCGGGCCCTGGTGCACTTCAGGCGACTGGTGGCAGGATCCCTGGGATCAAGCCGAATGGGATGTCGAAGTTCATTTTTCTGCCGCTTCACAAAAAACGAAATGGGATTCCAGTCCCGGCGCGTGGTGCGGGCTATATCTGATTTATTACGACGCGCGGCAGCAGGGCTGGTTTCTCCGGGGAACCTACGATTGATGTACACCGAATTGCACGCGCGATCCGCGTTCAGCTTTCTGGCCGGCACATCGTTGCCGGAAGAATTGGCCGGCGTGTGCGCCCAGCGGGACATGAAGGCCATGGCGGTGCTGGATCGTGACGGCATGTATGGCGCGCCGCGTTTTTATATGGCCGCCAAAAAAATAAGTATTCGCGCATTGATGGGGGCGGAAGTCACGTCGGAAGAAGGCTGGCGCTACCCGCTGCTGGTGGCGTCGCGCGCCGGTTATCAAAATGTCTGCCGGTTGATCACGCGCATGAAACTGCGCGCCAAAAAAGGCGATGGACAAATTTCGCGCGCGGAGCTGGAAAACGGCGTAGGGGGATTGATCTGCCTTACCGGCGGAACCGAAGGGCCGCTGGCGCATGCGCTGGCGTCCGGCGGGATGGAAGCCGCGCTTCGGTGCGTGCGGCAGCTTTGCGAGCTGTTCGGAAATGACAATGTTTACGTGGAATTGCAGCGCCATCTTTGCCGGGAAGAAGAAGTGCGCAACCAGCGCGCGCTGGAGATTGCGCGAAAATTAAAATTGCCGGTGCTGGCTACCAACGGCGTGTGCCACGCGTTGCCGGAGCAGCGGGAGCTGCTGGATGTATTTTCGTGTGTGCGCCACCATCGCACGCTCGCCACTGCGGGGCGCCTGTTGGCGCGCAATGCCGAGCGCCATTTGAAATCCGCCGAAGAGATGGAAAGACTGTTCGCGGATCTTCCCGAAGCCATCGCCAATACGCAGACGCTCGCTTCACGCCTGCAATTCACACTGAACGATCTGGGCTACCAGTTTCCGATTTATCCGGTGCCGGACGGGCGCTCGCAGACGCAGTTTCTGCGCGACCGTACGCACGACGGGATGCTGGCGCGCTACGGAACGGACAACGAGCGCGCACGACGGCAGATCGCGCATGAACTCGACATTATCGAAAAGCTGGATCTTGCGGGGTATTTCCTGATCGTCTGGGACATCATCCGTTTTTGTGCACGGGAAAATATTCTAGTTCAGGGTCGCGGGTCGGCGGCAAATAGCGCGGTGTGCTATGCGCTGGGCATCACCGCGGTCGATCCAGTGAGCATGGAGCTGTTGTTCGAACGATTTTTATCGGAAGAGCGCGGCGAGTGGCCGGACATCGATCTGGATCTGCCCAGCGGGGATCAGCGCGAGCGCGCCATTCAATATGTTTACGAGCGTTATGGAAAACTTGGCGCGGCCATGACTGCCAACGTCATTACTTATCGGGGTCGCTCGGCCGCGCGCGAAATCGGAAAAGCTTTTGCGTTTGATCCGGAAGTGTTGAACCGGCTGACGTCGCTGGTGGGCGCGTGGGAATACAAAGATGCCAACGACACGCTGGAGCGCCAGTTTCGCGATGCCGGGCTGGATTTGCAGCACCCGCAAATCCGCAAATTTTGCGAGATGTGCTTGCGGTTTCAGGATTTGCCGCGCCATCTGGGGCAGCATTCCGGCGGGATGGTGGTGTGCCAGGGGCAGCTTGATTCGGTTGTGCCGCTGGAGCCGGCCACCATGCCGGGCCGGGTGGTGGTGCAGTGGGACAAAGACGATTGCGCGGACATGGGCATCGTAAAAGTGGATCTGCTGGGATTGGGGATGATGGCGGTGCTGGAGGATTCGCTGAAAATTATTCGCGACGATTACGGGGAAAAGATGGATTTGAGCCGGCTGCCCGCCAATGACCCGGTGGTTTATCAAACTTTGCAGAAAGCGGATACCGTGGGGATGTTTCAGATTGAAAGTCGCGCGCAGATGTCCTGCCTGCCGCGGCTGAAGCCTACTTGCTTTTACGACATTGTGGTGCAGGTGGCGATCATCCGGCCGGGGCCCATCGTGGGACAAATGGTCAATCCTTATCTGAAACGCCGCCAGGGACGCGAGCCGGCCAATTGTTTGCATCCTTCACTGGAGCAGGTGCTGGCGCGCACGCTGGGCGTCCCGCTTTTTCAGGAGCAACTGCTGCGCATCGCCATGATTGCCGCGGGCTTCAGCGGCGGCGAAGCGGAAGAACTGCGGCGGGCGTTCGGTTTCAAGCGCTCCGAGAAACGCATGAAAGAGGTAGAACACAAGCTGCGGCGCGGCATGGAAAAAAACGGCATCACCGGCGAGACGCAGGAAACGATTATTCGCTCCATCACTTCGTTTGCGCTCTACGGATTTCCGGAATCGCACGCCGCCAGTTTTGCGCTGCTGGCCTATGCCAGCGCGTATTTGAAATGCCATTATCTCGCCGCGTTTACCGCGGCCATGCTCAACAATCAGCCGATGGGTTTTTACCAGCCGCCCTCGCTGGTTAGCGACGCGCAACGGCACGGGCTGCGCGTGCGCCCCATCGATATCACCCGTTCGGAATGGCTTTGTACGCTAGAAAAGATTGACGGGAAATTTGCGGTGCGGCTGGGATTGCGCTACGTCAAGGGCTTGCGCGCGGAGATTGGCGGCGAGATTGTTCGCGAACGCGCGCGGCGCGCTTTTACATCGCTGGATGACCTGAAGCGCCGGGTCCCAAAAATTCAGAAAGGGGAATTGGAAGTGCTGGCGGAGGTGGGGGCTTTGAACAAACTTGGGAATCAACATGGATTTCATCGGCGCGGCGCTTTGTGGCAAGTAGAGCGGACGGCGCGGCCTGCGGGGCCGTTATATGAGTGGAGCGATGAGGATGAAGAGGTGTTTGCAGAACCGGAATTGGAAAATGTGGAGCGATTGATTGGCACAAGTTTGGTGCCTGCGAACGATGCAAGCCTGGCGCCGGCAAGGGGCAGTCAATCGCCGCTGGCGCCGGCAAGGGGCAGTCAATCGCCGCTGGCGCCGATGAGCGCGGAAGAACGGTTAGCGGCGGATTATCGCGGCACGGGAATGACTGTGGGGCCGCATCCCATGGCGCACCATCGAGCGGAGTTGCGAAAAATGGGGATTCGCTCCGCAGCGGAATTGCCGCATTTGCCGGATGGCCTACAGGTGCGTGTAGCGGGAGGGGTCATCGCGCGGCAACGTCCCGGCACCGCGAAAGGGTTTGTGTTTTTGAGCATGGAAGACGAAACCGGGATCGCCAATGCCATTATTTCGCCGCAGCTCTTTGAGCAGTGCCATGTGGTGGTGGTGCACCAGCAGTTTTTGCTGATCGAAGGCCAATTGCAGAATCAAGACGGCGTGGTGTCGGTGAAATCGCAGCGTATCCAGCAGCTCACGATTACCAGCGCGCCGTCCAGCTCGCACGATTTTCATTGATTGCCGGCACCAAGCGATAATAAAAAGGCCGCCGAGCCCTGAAACATCATCCAAACACCTTGAAAACCAAAGCAAGATCTAAAACCGCGCCACGGAAGGCGGCTCGCGCCCCGCGCACCTCATCCCCCAAGAGCGATGCGCGCGTGCAAGCTTCCGGGCTGCAAATACCGCAAGGCGTCGACACCGCCAGCCTCAACGTGAATAGGGGAGCCGTAAATCTGACAAACCTGCAAAAAGTGTTTTTCCCAGGACTACACCTGACGAAACGCGATTTGCTGCAATATTACTTGGACGTTTCTCCCTGGCTGCTGCCGCACCTGAAAGACCGCGCCATGGTGATGAAGCGCTACCCCAACGGAATCAACGGCGAGTTTTTTTTCATGAAGCGTGCGCCTTCTCCACGGCCACCATCGATTCCGGTTTGTTCTATCGAACATGGCTCGGGCAACGTTATCGCGTTTCCAATGATTCAGCAGTTGTCGTCGCTACTGTGGGTAGTGAACCTTGGCTGTATCGATTTGAATCCCTGGTACGCGCGTTGTGACGATGTGGACCGGCCGGATTACCTGCACTTCGATCTGGACCCGGTGCCGGGGGCGACGTTTGAGCGTGTGCTGGAAACCGCGCTGATCTTACGAGACGCGCTCGATTCCCTCAAGATCAAGAATTACGCGAAGACCACCGGCTCGCGTGGAGTCCACGTTTACGTGCCCATCATGCGTGGACCGACGCAAAAACAGGTGTGGGCGTTTGCCAAGGCACTGGCGAAAGAGCTGGAGCTGCGCCATCCCAAAATCATCACGGCGGAGTATCGCGTAGCCAAGCGCCCGCGAGGCCGGGTGCTGGTGGACTACAATCAAAACGCGTGGAACCGCACCCTGGCCTCGGTGTACTCCGTGCGGCCCAAGCCAGCCGCCACGGTATCCGCGCCGGTGACTTGGGAAGAAGTCCAGCGAGGGATACGCATCGAGGACTTCACGGTGGCCAACATGCCGGCGCGACTCAAAAGCATCGGTGATTTATGGAGGCCGCTGTTGAGCGAAAGTGGCCGCGTGGACCTGAAAAAGTTCGTATGACTCTGCCACTCAAAAAGACCTACGCGCCGATGGAAGCGCTGCCGGCCACCGATTTGCCGCAAGGGCGCGAATGGCAATACGAGCCGAAGTGGGACGGATTTCGCTGCCTGGCGTTTCGCGACGGGGACCACGTTGATCTGCAATCCAAATCGGGCAAGCCACTGACGCGTTATTTTCCCGAGTTGGCCGCGGCGCTGCTGGCGATCAAGCCCAAACAGTTCGTTCTCGACGGCGAAATCGTGATTCCCATCGACGGTCACCTCTCCTTTGATGAATTGCTGATGCGCATTCACCCGGCAGCCAGCCGCGTGGCGAAATTGAGCCAGGAGCACCCGTGCGTGTTCATCGTTTTTGATTTGCTGGTGGACGAAAAGGGAAAATCGTTGGTGGAGTTGTCGCTTGAAAAGCGCCGGGGCCAACTGGAGCGGCTGGCAAAATCGAGTTTTGACGAAAAGTCGATCATTAGCCTGTCGCCCGTGACCGGCGAATTATCCGCCGCACGAAAATGGTTTCATATGGGCGTGGGACTAGACGGAATCGTGGCGAAGCGGAAGGATTTGCCTTACCAGACCGGCGAACGTACCGGCATGCAGAAAATTAAGAAGCAGCGTACCGCGGATTGCGTGGTGGGCGGATTCCGATACCTCGAGAAAAAGCCGCTGATCGGCTCGCTGCTGATGGGACTCTATAACGACGAGGGCCTGCTCGATCATGTGGGCTTCAGCTCCTCGATCCAGGCGGACCAGCGTTTGGCATTGACAAAAAAGCTGGAGAAAATCATCAAGCCACCGGGATTCACAGGAAAAGCTCCTGGCGGGCTGAGCCGCTGGAGTACCAAGCGTTCCATGGACTGGCAGCCGCTCGATCCCAAGCTGGTGGCGGAAGTGCAGTTCGATCATTTCACCGGCGGAAGATTTCGCCATGGCACTCGGTTTCTGCGGTGGCGCCCGGAAAAGAATCCGCAGGATTGCACGATGAAGCAGGTCAAGCGCGAAAATAAATCCGCGCTGGGTTTGCTGTAGGGTCTTTCGCTAGTTTTTCTTCGCCAAGTCATGCAGACAGAACGAGCAGGCCGCAAAAAATCCAGACGCCAGAATCGCAAAACACCGGCGCCTTCTGCGCCGCGGTCCCTGCACCGCATTTTTCTACTTTCTCCGGCGAACGCCGCCGGCATTCGCGCCAGAATGATCATGAGTGAGAACGCTGGTTTTGTGCTGGCACGACGGCTACGCCACGACGGGCTTCCGCTGGGAGAATTGTTCAGTTTCATCAGCGGATTGTATTTCCGTGGCAAGCTGGCGTATGCGCAAACATTCGCGAGCCCTCCCTCGGGTTTGCCGGGTGTGTTCGTCATCACGGCAGGGCGCGGACTGGTCTCGCCCGATACGCTGGTCACACACGAACAGTTGCTCGAAATTGCCGGGGTGCCAGTGGAAGCGACGGATCCGCGATACCGGCGGCCACTGGAACGCGATGCGGAAGAACTGTTGCAGCACGCGGGGAATCGATGCGAAGTAGTGCTGCTCGGCAGCATCGCTACAGCGAAATACGTGGAGCCGTTGCTGGGCATTTTCGACGAACGATTGCTGTTCCCGTCGGCGTTCGTCGGGCGCGGAGACATGAGCCGTGGCGGACTGATGCTGCGCTCCGTCCGTGAAGGCGCCGAGCTTTCTTATGAGCCGGTGTATTCGGCGGTGCGGCACGGCCCCAGGCCACCGAAATTGCCGCGGCTGTAAAATCTGCGCGAGGTTTCAGCTAAGCGGCATCATTTTATGGAAGCCATTATCTTTGTGGGAATCCAGGGCGCGGGGAAAAGCACTCTCTTTCGGGAGCGCTTTTTCAATACGCACGTGCGCATTAATCTCGACATGCTGGGTACGCGCCACCGGGAAGAGGCATTGGTGCACGCCTGCCTGCAGAGCAGGCAATCGTTCGTGGTGGACAATACCAACCCGTTGCCGGCCGACCGGCAGCGCTACCTGCCGCGAGCGCGCGCTGCGGGGTTTCGCACAATAGCGTATTTTTTTAAGACGAGCCTGCCCGAGGCCTTGCAGCGGAACAATCTGCGCAGTGGCAAACAGAAAATTCCTGCCCCGGCAGTGGCGGCGGCCTTCAAAAAGCTCGTTCCGCCCGCCCGCGAAGAAGGATTCGACGAGATTCATGTCGTGGAAGTCGCGCCGGGTGGCGGCTTCGTTATTACCTAAGCACAATTAACATTACTTAGGCCGCCAAATTTTCGTCGGCGTCTTCAAGGCATCTGCTTGGTTCCTTTGCGCATCTTCTACTCATCACCGGTACCCCATGCTAGGCTATCCAACTGTTTTCATGGCTTGCATGTCTCTTGTAAACCGCCACATCCAGCTGCGGTATCGGGGCACCTCACGCAATCCGTGCCGCCTAGCCTTATTTTTATTTGCTTGGACTTTCTGCTGGTCGGCCATGACCAAGGCCGCGCAGCAAGCCCGCCTGCCCATCAAAACCGGTGGTGTGGCGGAGCTTTCTTCCAGTGGCCCGCAAACCCGTCGCGGAGATCTGTTCATTGCCGACGGAGACGTGGACATCCGCTACGGTGATTCGCGGCTGCGCGCCGACCACGCGGAGTACAACGACAAAACGTCGGAAGCGTTCGCACGCGGGCACGTGCAATTTGATTACGAGAATCAGCACCTGGAAGCCGACGAAGCGCACTACAACGTGAAGACCGGGCATGGTGTGTTCCACAACGTTCGCGGCACGGTCAAAATCGAGCGACGCCCCAATCCCAGTGTTTTGCTTTCCGAGAATCCGCTGTACTTCGAAGCACGGCAGGTGGAGCGCTTCCCGAACAATATTTACGTTATCGAACACGCGTGGATTACCATCTGCGACCCGGAGCATCCCACTTGGCAATTTTTCGCGCCGCGCGCCCGGGTAGAACTGGACAAAACGGTTGCGCTCGTGAATGCAAATTTCCGGCTGCTGCGCGTGCCGCTGGTGTGGTTGCCGTATGCAACCGCGCCAGCCGGCCGAAAAGTACGTCAATCCGGCTTTCTGATTCCGGATATCGGCGACAGCTCGCGCAAGGGCGTTACGCTGGGCGACGCGTTCTACTGGGCGCCGAAACCGTGGCTTGATGCCACCCTCGGTGCGCAATATCTCAGCCGTCGTGGCGTGGAAGAGCGTGGCGAGTTGCGCGCCAAACCGTTCGAAGAGACTTCAATCAATTATTCGTACTTTGGCGTCGACGATCGGGGGTTGCTGGTTGGCGGGGTTCGGCAGCCGCAGGGGGGCGAGCAGCAGCGCCTGGAGATACAGTCACAATTGCCGGGTGGCTGGCGTTTCGTTACCGATTACAATCACCTTTCCTCGCTCACGTTTCGGCTGGCGTTCGCGGATACCTTCGGCGAAGCCATCAACTCCGAAGTGCGTAGCGCCTTTTTCCTGACGAATAATTTTCGCGGGTTCAGCCTGAATCTTGCGGCGCTCGATGACAAGAGCTTTCTGCAGATTAATCCGGCCATCGGCGTTACGCTGCGCAACCTGCCGGAAGCGCGTTTTGATTCCGTGGAACAAGCGCCGTGGCGAAATCTCCCGGTATATTTTGCGTTCGATTCGTTTGTCGACTCGCTGCACCGCTCCGACAGTCAAAAAACCACGCCGAGTTTTGTAGGGCGGACGGAATTTGCGCCGCGCGTAACGATTCCGCTGCATTTCGGCGCCTGGTTGGGGGTCACTACGACGGCGGCGTTTCGCACCACGCGCTATGGCGCCTCGCTCGACGCGGCCGGGGATGTCAGCAACCAGTCGATTGTGCGCAATACCGAGGAATTTACGGTGGACCTGCGGCCACCCACGTTGGAGCGCTTCTTCGACCGGCCAAAAACGAAAAGAAAATATAAGCATTCCATCGAGCCGGTGCTGACGTACCGCTATGTGACAGGCGTAAACAATTTTGCGGATTTTATTCGGTTTGATTCGGACGCCACGCTGACGGACACCAATGAGGTGGAATACGGCGTCACGCAGCGCTTGTTCGTGAAGGATGACGGAGAAGATCAACCGCGGGAACTGCTATCGTGGCGGTTGGTACAGAAGCATTTTTTCGATCCGACATTTGGAGGAGCCGCTGTTGCCGGGGAGCGCAACGTGTTCCAGGCGCTCAACTCCATCACGCCTTTCGCGTTCGCGCTGGGCCCGGTGCACTGGTCGCCCATCGTCAGCGATCTGACGATTTCGCCCGGCAGTAATTACGACATCGAGCAGATTCTGGAGTACGATCCCACGCTCGAAAAGCTGACCACCGTCGGTACACTTCTTAAATTGAAGCCATTCGGCAAGTTTTTTGCCACCGTGGCGCATTTTCGGCTGGATGCGGATCCGATTCTTCAGCCGCTTTCCAACCAGGTGCGCACGCTTTTTGGTTATGGCAGCGTGAACGGCAAAGGATTCAGCGCGGCCGCGGGAATCAGCTACGATCTCACCAATAACGCGCTGCAGAACCAGTTGATGCAGGTCAGCTATAACGGAAGTTGCTGCGGGCTGGCGCTGGAATACCGGCGCATTGCGCTGGGCCAAGTGCGTACGGAAAACCAGTTCCGTGTGGCGTTCATCATCGCGAATATCGGCACGTTTGGAAATCTGCGGCGCCAGGAAAAAATCTACTAGCCTGCGCCAGTCGTTGAAGGGATCCCATCATCGATAAATCTGCCGTGGTGAGAGATTCGGACACAGCCTTTGCGGCGATCGCCGAAGTCGCTCGCCTTTTTCGCTCGGGCAAGCTGTCGCCGGTGGAACTCACGGAGCTGATGCTCGCGCGCATCGAAGCGCTGAATCCAAAACTGAACGCGTACATCACGGTAACCGCTGGGCAGGCGCTGGCCCAGGCTAGAAAAGCGGAAGCGGATCTCAGCGTCGTTCGTCATCGCAAATCCCGCGTGGATCGCGGGATTCTGCATGGCATCCCCATTTCACTGAAGGACAATATTTATGCCGCGGGTGCGCCCACCACGGCGGGATCAAAAATTCTCAGCAAATTCATTCCGGATAAAGACGCGCCGGTGGTGGCGAATCTCAAACAGGCCGGGGCGGTGCTTCTCGGCAAGACCAACATGCACGAATTTGCCTACGGCGTGACCAATGACAATCCGCATTACGGTGCGGCGCACAATCCCTGGGATACCGCGAGAATTCCAGGCGGCTCCAGCGGCGGTTCGGCGGCGGCAGTGGCCGCCGGGCTCTGTTTTGGAAGTATCGGCACCGATACAGGAGGCTCGATTCGAATCCCCTCGGCGCTGTGCGGCGTTGTGGGGTTGAAGCCCACGGCGGGCCGCGTAAGCGTAAAGGGCGTGGTTCCTCTATCTACGACGCTGGATTGCGTCGGGCCCATGGCGCGCACGGCCGAGGATGCCGCGATTCTTTTTCAGGCGATTCTTGCTGGAGACAGCCGGAGGTGGTCGCACACCCAGACGCACCGGCCCGCGACGAAAAGGTATTCGAACATTCGCCTGGGATTGCCGCGCGAATTCTACTTCGAAGTCATCTCCGTGGAGGTGCAGAAAAATTTTGATGCTGCGCTGCGGGGTCTGCGCCAACTCGGCGCGAAGACCGTGGAGGTGTCCATTCCCCTGTTGCGCGAGACCGAAACCGCCGGCAATCGCATCGGTTGGGCGGAGGCGACATATTTTCATCAGCAGTCCGGCTGGTTTCCGGGCCGCGCCGGCGAATATAGCGAGGACGTTCGCTCGCGACTGCAAGCCGGAACAAAAGTTTCGGGAGCGGAATATTTCGAGGCGCTCGACGAGCGAAAGAGGTTCATCGAGCAGCTGGGCCTGGCGATTAACGCCGCGGAGGTCGATGCGTTGGTAGCGCCCACGACGCCGATCGCGGCGCCGCTTCTCAACGAGGAAGTGACGCGCGTGGGAAAAATCAATCACTCGACGCGCGCCCTTTTGCTGCGGCTGAACCGTCCGGCAAATCTCGCGGGAGTCCCCGCAATTTCTGTTCCCTGCGGTTTTACGTCCGCCGGGCTGCCGCTGGGACTGCAATTCATCGGTGACGCGAACGCGGAAGAGTTGCTGCTGGCTACCGCGGACGTTTACCAACGTGCCTATTCAGCAGCATAAATGCTGGGTTTTGCGGGCGCTTCCGTCCGATCGCAGCGGAATCGCGTAGGGTTAATATGGGAGAATAGAGCGTGCCATCTACGGAGTTCGCGAATATCCACCGGATGATTGCAATGATTGCAGCGGCGAGGAAAGGCTGAGGCATGGGCGACGTACCATTGGCGGGCGCATTTCTTGCCGGCCTGGTTTCGTTTCTCTCGCCGTGTGTTTTGCCGCTGGTTCCCGGTTACATCTCGATGCTCTCGGGCATCGGTATGGAGCAACTGCGCAAAGAGGAATTGCCGCGCTCCGGGCTGTTCGGCTCTGCGCTCGCATTCGTGGTCGGATTTTCCGCGGTGTTCATTTCCTTTGGCGCGTCGGCTAGCGCGGTAGGCTCGTTTCTGCGTGAAAATCGCAGTTTTCTCGCGCCCGTCGCCGGCGCGCTGATTCTTCTATTCGGTTTGCATCTACTCGGCGTGCTGATCAAACTGACGCTAAAGGCCGGGCTCATCATTGGCGGCGTGCTGGTGGTGCTGGGTGTGATCTCGCTGATGCGGCACGCGCCGCTCTTCGCCGGATTCGGCGCCGTGCACTTTTTCTCGCTGTCGCTGATCGGATTTTTCGGCCCCGCCATGGCGCGCTGGCTGAATCGCGATGTGCGCATTCAAAGCAAAATCCTCCAGCCGGGAATCTGGAGCGCGTTCTTGCTGGGCTTCGCCTTCGCGTTTGGATGGACGCCGTGCATCGGACCGATTCTGGCGACGGTGCTGGCACTGGCGGCCGCCAGTGACACCATCGCGCGAGGCATTTTGCTGCTGGCGGTGTATTCCGCCGGGCTCGCAGTGCCTTTCCTGCTGACGGCGCTGGGCATCGGGCAATTTCTGCGCTTCTATCAAAATTTCCGAAAGTACCTGCACGCTGTGGAAGTTTTCAGCGGCGCGCTCCTGCTGTTTGTCGGCGGGCTGGTCTTCGTCAACAAACTGACCTGGCTCTCGGGTAAACTGACATTCTTGAACCGGTTTTCACTATAGGAAGCAGGTTTTAAAACTCAGGAAATGAAAATGAAAAATGTAGTGATTCTGGTGGCCACTGTGCTGGTGCTGATTGGCGCCACCTATTACGCCGACAAAGCCACGCGGGTATCCACAGTCAAGTCGACTCATGCGGCGTTTTCACCCGACAAATCCGTCGGCATGCCGGAGCCGGACGTGCATTTCAAGGATCTGGACGGAAAGGATGTTTCGCTCAGCGACTATAACGGTAAAGTGGTGCTGGTAAATTTCTGGGCCACCTGGTGCGATCCGTGCCGCGTGGAGATTCCCTGGCTGATCGAGATGCAGAAGAAATATTCCGCTAAGGGATTTACGGTACTGGGCGTGGCCATGGACGAAGAAGGAAAGAGCGTGGTGGCGCCGTTTGTGGCCAAGGAGCAGTTCGACGTGAGCGGTCAGAAAATGCCCATGAGTTATCCCATCCTGATCGGCAATGACGATATTGCGACAAAATTCGGCGGACTGTTGGGATACCCGACGAGCATTCTGATTTCGCGCGATGGCAAGCAGGTGAAGCGTATCACCGGATTGATCAGCTATGACGATATTTCGAAGGCCATCGAAGCGCAGCTATAGGGAAGGCGCGAAGCATGCTGGAAGAAAAAGATTTTCAACGAAAAGCGGATGCCGCTTTCGAGGATTTGAAGAAAAGAATGCTCACCGCCGGAGATGAGCACGGGTTTGACGTGGAAGGGGAGAGCGGCAAGCTGGAGGTCTTGTTCGAGGATGACGACGAGACCAGGTTCGTCATTTCGCCGAACACTCCGGTGCGCGAGATCTGGATCTCCGCGCTTTCCACCAGTTTCAAGCTGGGCTGGTCCGAAACGCAAAACGTGTTTGTGTTGGAAAAAACGGGCGAAAATCTGCACGCGGTGATGTCGCGCGTAATTTCTCAGCAGTTGGGCACCACGGTTACGATATGAACTGGCGCTCTCTCGCTACTGCGGCGGCAGTTTTGACCGGAGCCGCTTTCGTGATGGCCTCCCGCGCTCAAGAGCACGTGCCATCGCCGCGCGAGGTGGTTTCCCCTGCGGCATACGCGTCTTTTGATCCCGCGGCCCGTGGCGTTCCGTTTCAACTGGCAGTGGTGATGAAGATTCGTCCGGGTTTTCACGTAAATGCCAGAGAAAAATCCGCGGACTATCTAATCGCCACGGATTTGCGCGCCGAAGTTCCCGTGGGTTTCAAAGCCGGCGACGTGCAATATCCCAAAGGGGAGCTGCACACCTTCACTTTTTCCAAAACTCCCCTGAATGTTTACCAGGGCACGGTAACTCTGCGCATGCCGGTCACGGCACTGTCCTCGGCCCCCGCCGGGCCGCAGCAAATCCCGCTGAAGCTTCGCTACCAGGCCTGCAGCACGGAGATTTGTCTGCCTCCGGTAACCGTGGATTTGCACGCGGCGGTGAATGTGGCGTCTTCGCCCACCGAGGCGAAACCCGCGCATGCGGAATTATTTCCAACACCGTAGCAAGCACTCCTGTATTCTCCGGTCATGGCGTCCGAAACGGGCGGTAAACGAAAAAAGCGCTCTTACCTGTGGCTGATTATTCCGGGCCTCATTATCCTGGCGCTGATCATTCCCGCGGTTATCGTGTACCAGCGCACGCGGAACATCGATGACTGGACACGCGACTGGATTGTGCGAGCGCTCTCGCAGCATTTCAACAGTCGCGTGGAGCTGGCGTCCCTTCACGTAACCGCTTTCCCGGAAATGAGCGTGACGGGCGAAAATCTGGTGGTTTATTATCAGCATCGCTCCGACGTTCCTCCGTTAATTCGCATTCAGCAGTTCACCTTTCACCTGGGATTTATGGGAATTCTGCGGGTTCCGCGCCACATCCGGGGCGTACACCTCGATGAAATGGTCATCACCATTCCGCCTCGTGGCCAAAAGCCCGAGAACCAGCCTCCGCCCGCTCAGGAAACGGGGAAGAAACAAAAACCACTCCCGCAAATTGTGGTCGACCAGATCGTGGCCGATGAAACCACGCTGCTGATTCTGCCCAAACAGGCGGAGAAGAAGCCGCTCGATTTCGATATTCACGACCTGATCCTGAAATCCGTGGGCGTGAACAAGCCATTTTCCTTTCGCGGCAACTTGAAAAATGCCAAGCCTGTAGGCGAAATCAAGACCAAGGGCGACTTCGGTCCGTGGCAACTGGACGATCCCGGATCGACGCCGGTTTCCGGAACGTACACCTTCACGGACGCCAATCTCGATCCGTTTCCGGGAATCGCGGGCACGCTTTCGTCTATTGGCAAATATGAAGGCGTGCTGGGCAGCATAGAAGTGCAGGGTGAAACGGATACGCCTCAGTTTTCGCTCGACCCGGTCGGGCGCGCGGTTCCGTTGCACACTGTATTTAACGCCACCGTGGACGGCACTGACGGCGACACCTACCTGCATCCGGTGCTCGCGACCCTCATCCATTCGGAGATCACCGCGAATGGCAGTGTGGTGCGCGTGCCTGAAAAAGACGGCCATCTGATTATCCTCGATGCGGTCGCTCCGAAAGCGCGGCTCGAAGATTTGCTGCAGTTGTCCACCAAATCCACGAAGCCCATGATGAGCGGGCTGGTTAACCTGAAAACAAAAATCGTGCTTCCGCCCGGCAAGGTGAAGGTGCTCGACAAGCTGACGCTCGACGGGGAATTCAACATTACCGACGCGCGCTTTGCGAGTTCCGACGTACGGGACAAGCTGGCGTCATTCAGCCGTCATGCGCAGGGCATGCCCGATGATCCCGATGCGGGAAGCGCCATCTCGGATTTGCGCGGGAAATTCTGGATGAAGAACGGAATCATCACCTTTCAAAGTCTTACCTTCAGCGTTCCCGGAGCGGTCATTCAGCTTGACGGCACCTATAAAGTACGCGGCGAGGATCTGAACTTCACCGGAGAATTGCGCATGGAAGCCAAGCTTTCACAAATGGTGAGCGGCAAAAAGTCATTTTTCCTGAAGGCCCTCGATCCGTTTTTCAGCAAAAATGGGTCGGGAACGGTGCTGCCCATCACGATTTCCGGCACGCGCGATGAGCCCACACTGGAGTTCAGCGTGTTTCACAAAAAAATTAAGAAGACCTTTGGGAACGACGATCAAAGTGCAGGCAAGGACGACAAGGGCGGAGAGAACTAAAATAGCCGAAGAGCGCGCCCCGTTCTAGGGTCTCAAGTCTTCGCGATGGACGCGGGAGATGCCGCGCGCAATCTGCTCACCACTTGTTCGCGGCCTAGCACCACCATCGTATCGAACAACGGCGGCGCGACCGCCTGGCCCACGATGGCGACGCGAGTGGCGTTAATCAACAATCCGGCTTTCACGCCTTCCGCCTCGCACAGCGCGCGTAGCGCATGATCGCAGGCATCATGATTCCATTCGGGAAGCGCCGCAAGAGCCTCAGCCAGCTTTCCGAGCAAATCAGGAATTTTGGGGTCCTTCCAGAATTTCGCTTCCGCCGCGGGATCGATCGTGAAGTCGTGGCTGAAGAATGCGCGTGCCCAGGTAGAAAAATCTGGCAGCAAGCGCACGCGCGGGCGCAGCAGATCGACCGTTCGCGCAAACCATTCGCGACCCGCACTGGCCGCCCACTCTTCTTTCCACAAGCCGCTGCGCCGCAATTCCTGCTCGACCTGTGGGACCAGATCCTCAATCGGCAATTTCTGCATGTACAACGTGTTGAACCATTCGAGTTTTGGCCGGTCAAACACGCCGTTGGTGCGGCTTACGCCTTCCAGCTTGAATTTTTCGATCAAATCCGCGGTGCGCAGAAACTCGACGTCGCCGCCGGGAGCCCATCCGAGAAGCGCCAGAAAATTCTGAAATGCTTCGGGTAAAAAGCCTTCGTCCCGATACGTGCTGACACTGGTCGCGCCGTGCCGCTTGGACAGGCGCTTGCGGTCCGCGCCCAGAATCAGCGGAAGGTGCGCAAAAATCGGCGGTGTCACCTCCAACGCGCGATATAGCAATACCTGTTTCGGAGTATTGGAAAGATGATCGGCGCCGCGAATGACGTGGGTGATGCGCATATCGATGTCGTCGACTACCACGCTCAATTGGTACATCGGCTGCCCGAATTCTTCCTGCGGATCCGACCGCAGCAGCATGAAGTCCTCGATATCGTCGTTGGAAAATTCCGTGTCGCCGTACACCATGTCGTAAAAAGCGGTTTTACCACCGATGGGCACTTTGAAACGAATCGCGGGCTTCGCGCCAGGATTGGTGGGCTTCCCGTCGCGGCATCCGCAGCGAACCACCCGCCGCACCTGGCCCCCTTCGCCGCCTTCCTCGGAGTGATCGCCCCCGGCATATTTTTCCGCGGGGCAATAACACAAAAACGCGGTGCCGTTGGCAAGACACTTCTTCGCGGCCTCGCGGTAAAGCGCATAGCGCTGCGACTGGTAGAAAGGGCCCTCATCCCAGGTGAGTCCGAGCCATCGCAGCCCGGACAAAATGCCTTCAACCAGCTCCGGCTTGTTGCGTTCGGCGTCGGTGTCTTCAATGCGCAGGACCATGGTGCCGTGCTGCTGTTTGGAAAAAAGCCAGTTGAACAGTGCGGTGCGCGCGCCTCCGACATGCAGATATCCCGTCGGGGAAGGCGCAAAGCGCACTCGAACACTGGTGGAAGAGCTGGCTGATTCAATCATGGTAGTTATTGGCGATTGCTTCGCAAGACTCAGTTTAGCGAAACCGGAATTGTCCGTCCAACGGCCGGGCAGCACGTGAGTATACTCCGCGTTCTTTTACGGGGAAGAATTAACACAAGAGTGATTGTTAAGCTCCCGCGGAACAGTGTAAAGTCGCGCGAAGCCCTGGCAGGTGGCAGAATAATCGTCGCCCCAGCCCGAACTGGAGATCGCCGCAAACCGACTGTCCCGCGGCGACCCACTGAATCAACGGAGAGAAGATGCTTATGATAAATCGCAAAAACGTATGGCTGCTCGGATTGGTAGTGGCTCTCGCTTTTGGGGCGTCGCTTTACGCTCAAGATCGGGATCGGAACGACGGAGGAAGATGGACCTATCTCGGAAATGCCCACGTAGACGGCGCTCAGGACCATGACAACATCAGAGTGGGCCATCAGGACGGAAAATTTCGCGCCATTCAGTTGCGGGTGCGCGGCGGAGCCATCAATTTCGAGCGAGTCGTAGTGCATTTTGGCAACGGCTCGCAGCAAGAACTTGCCATCCGCTCCGAAATTCCTAGCGGCGGGCGGACTCGTCCGATCGATCTTCCCGGAGACCGCCGAAGGATTGAAAGCGTGGAGTTGTGGTACGCGAAGGCGAGCTGGCACACCCGGCCGAAGGTGGATTTGTACGGGTTACGCTAAATCGAACTGCTAATACGGAGAAAAGCGGGCCGGCGCGATGCCGGCCCTTTTTTTGTATAAGCTCGTCTTTCTGTTCAAGCAAGAATGATGCGGAGAGCTTTGCCGCAGCGGAGCCTTTGCGGCATGGATGCTCCAGGGAACTCTTCCACATATGCAGCTCTTCATTTTCGTCAAGAAGCCAGGCGAACGGATTCGCGGTCGCGATGCGCCAGGCCCCACTTGCACATGGCTTCGAGCAGCGGAGACAAGCCGCGCCCGTAGGCCGAAATGGAGTATTCCATCTTGGCCGGAACCTGTGCGTAAACCTTTCTTTCGATGAGGCCGTCGCGTTCGAGCTGGCGCAACTGTGCCGTCAGCATTTTTTGCGTGGCCCCCGGGATCAGGCGGCGCAATTCGCTGAAGCGGCGCACCCGGCCGCGCACGTGCCACAGGATGACGCATTTCCATTTACCGCCGATAACCTCCAGCGTCGATTCCACCGGACAGGATTTGCGCGGGTCTTTCGCGGTACCTTTCACGGAACCACCTCACTTTGAAGTGCCTACTTGCCAATTCGAACCTCAGTGCAGATAGTACAACCAGAGGCGCGCGATGCGCGCCGGTAGCGTAAATCCGGGAAAAAAGGAAAGCCACGATGAGGATCGGGATATTGGGCACTGGGATGGTTGGCAAGACGCTTGGCAGCAAATTGGTTTCGCTCGGCCATGAAGTAAAAATGGGCTCGCGGGAAGCAGGGAACGCGGAGGGAATGGCCTGGGCCAAAAGCGCCGGAAAAGGCGCCTCGGAAGGCACGTTTGCGGACGCGGCAAGTTTTGGAGAGATGTTGTTTGTCTGCCTGCGGGGCGACGTAGCTCTTCCGGTGATGAAGGCGCTCATCAAAGTTCCGGGGGCGGCGCAGATGAAGGGGAAAATCATCGTGGATGTTTCGAATCCGCTGGATGTTTCCCAGCCCATGCCGTTTCCGTTGATCAGCGAGTTGAGCAACACGACCTCGCTCGGCGAGGAAACGCAGAAAGCGCTGCCGGAATCGTTGGTGGTGAAAGCGCTGAATACCGTGAACTGCGAAGTCATGGTGAATCCGTCGCTGGTGCACGGTGACAGCGATTTGTTTATCTGCGGCAACGATGCGGGCGCGAAACGCAAAGTGGTCGAAGTGCTGCGAACCTTCGGATGGAAAGACCCGATCGACATGGGCAACATCAGCAACGCCCGGGGTACGGAGGCCTTGATGCCCATCTGGATGCGGCTGTGGGGGGTGTTCGGCACACCGCATTTCAACTACAAAATGGTGAAATAAGCAGACGCTGAGTTTTTCACAGGCGCCCACAGAGGCATCTGAAATAAATGTTGCAGGGGGTTGACGGGTAGGGGAAAGCTGGTATAAAGTTACAAATGGTTCGGGGCACTGCAAAGTGTCCGGGGTCACCATCATGGTGGAACGAACCTAGCAGGGCGTCACAGTCGGGTCGAATTCCTGAAGTAGATCCTAAGTGAGGTTCTTTACGAGCACAGGATAGAAATTAGTCGAGCTTCGCGCAAAGACGCCTGAGAAAGGCGACTGTGCCCGGCGCTCGACGCCGGGTTTTTTATTTTCCGGAGCTTCGAGTTTCGCAGTTCGGGATTCGAATGTTTCGGAGAAAGCTTCGAGAAATCGAAGCGCCCTGACGGGATCAGGGTTAACGTTCTTTGACAACAGAAAGGCTGGCAAGTTCACAGTAAGGGCCTCTGTGATCTTCCAAACGTGTGTCTGCGCGAGCAAACGCACCGCGGAGGATTGCGGAGAATTGCTGTGGACGATTACAAGTTTTGCTCGAGTTGAGCATAACTGTGGAAGAAAAGGCGGACTTACCAATCGTTCGAGGAACGTAGAAACGAAAGCCTGTGCCGTAAATCAATCAAACCTGTGAAGGTCGGAAAGAAACGGTACGAGGATGTATGGAGTTGCGTGAACCGAAACGTCTAAGGATTTATCGAAGCTGATGAGACCGGAAGACGGATTGAGTGAGTTTTATGATTAAGCTACTAAGAGCGTACGGTGGATGCCTTGGCGCCAGAAGGCGATGAAGGACGTGGCAAGCTGCGATAAGCCTCGGGGAGCCGCAAGCAGGCTTTGATCCGAGGATCTCCGAATGGGGAAACCCG
>DASXLA010000006.1:0-3074 GCA_036496505.1 Candidatus Acidiferrum sp.
ACAGAGTGGTCGGTTCGATGATGCCCTTCTCACCGCCCGTCATTTTAGCGAACGGCCGAACTCCCCGGCCTATTTTCATCTCTTGGAAGCACAATGTTGGGCCGAGAAACAAAATTGGGAACGCGCTTGGAATGCTTGGCAAGCCTTTCAGGCCGCGCAGGCGCCAGCACGGAAGTAGAATTTCCGCGAGAGATCCCTGGTGAGATCAAGTGCGCGGCAATTCTTAATACAAAAATAATTCGTTAGGCGACTAGTGTGGCTTCCAAAACGATGGCCCTTTAGACTAAGTTTGTGACTGGCTAGGGCCAAGTCGACTGATATAATCTTTGGCTGGACCAATTTCACGGAGCGGCAAGTGCAAAGCGACGGCGCGAATATTCAACCTGAGCGGCCGCGAGGCCCGCTGACCGGTCTACAGCGGAGCGAATTTTATCTGCGGGAGGGTGAGCGACTCGCACACATGGGAAGCTGGTCGCTCCGGCCGGATGGAACATTCGATTATTGGTCGCCGGAGACGTTCGTTCTCTTCGGTTTCAATCCATCGGAAGGCATTCCTGCACTCCCCAAATGGCTGACCGTTCTGGATGGAAGCGCTGCCGGCCGCCGCATTTATGTTAGGCATTTTGCGAATTCCTGAGTCGCCGCGCTTTCTCGTTTTCCGTGGCAAGCGCGAGCGAGCGCGTGAAATCTTCGCCCGCATTGGTGGCGATGCGGAAAGACTGGTTCGGCAGGTCGAGGAGAGCCTCAAGGGCGAACACCGCCCTCGCCTATCTGATCTCGTTATTCCGGGAACAAGGCGTATCGCTCCGGTGCTTTGGGTGGGAATGGGGTTGGCGGCTTTTCAGCAATTTGTTGGCATCAACATCATCTTCTATTACGGCGAGATCCTTTGGAAAGCAGCCGGAGTAACGGAACAGTGGGCCTGCGCATCAACGTGCTCAGCGGTCTGGTGAACATCCTGGCCACGATTCCAGCTATCGTGCTCATCGATCGCATCGGCCGCAAACCGTTGCTATTGGCAGGATCAGTTGGCATGGCTTTGACGCTCGGGGCGATGGCAATTGTCTTCGGTACCGCAGGCGTCGGTCCTGACGGCAAGCCACTGCTCAGTCATATGGAAGCGGTGGCAGGACTCGTTGCCGCGAACCTTTACATCGTAGCCTTCGGCGTGTCATGGGGGCCGGTGATGTGGGTGTTGTTAGGCGAAATGTTTCCCAACCAACTTCGGGGCGCGGCTCTCGCTGTTTCTGGCGCCACGAATTGGGCCGTTAGCTTCGCCGTTACCGTCACGTTCTTACCCCTGCTGAGCGCAGTTGGTCTGGCGGGCGCTTACGGATTCTACGCTGCAGCCGCGGTTATCTCGCTGCCTTTCGTCTGGGCTGCGGTGCGTGAAACGAAAGGCAAGACATTGGAACAAATGAAAGACACGACAGTTTTGAAGCAGCCTCCGGCTGCTCTGAAGAGTTTTGTATGAGAATTGAAGTTCACTCCGATGCCGACGCCGCGGCCACGGCGGGAGCAAAGTTTATTGCCGCGCAAGCCCGCGAGGCCGTTGCGACGCGCGGACGTTTCGTCATGGCGGTCAGCGGCGGTCACGTTCCGTGGCAGATGTTCCGCATCCTGGCCAACGAGAAAATCCCGTGGCAAGACGTGCATGTGGTGCAGGTGGACGAGCGAGCGGCGCCGGCGGGCGACCAGGACCGCAATCTAACACACCTGCGAGAAAGTTTGCTTTCACAAGTACCGTTGCCACCCGGGCAATTCCACGCGATGCCGGTGGAGGAAAATGATTTGGAAGCCGCCGCCGCAAGCTATGCGAATCTGCTTCGGCAGATTGCCGGCTCGCCGCCAGTGTTGGACCTCGTGCATCTCGGACTCGGACCGGACGGCCACACCGCATCGCTCGTGCCGGGCGATCCAGTTGTTGACGTCACTGACCGCGACGTAGCCGTGACCGGAGTTTACCAAAAGCGTCGAAGGATGACGCTGACCTATCCGATTCTGAACCGCGCTCGTTGCATTCTGTGGTTGGTGACCGGGCCGGAGAAAGCTGAAATTCTCCAGCGCCTCGTTAGCGGCGACGAATCAATTCCAGCAGGCCGCATCCAGCGGAACATGGCCGTAGTGTTGGCTGACCGCTCGGCCGCGAGCAACACGAAAGGAATTTGATGCGCGTAGGAATAGCAGCAGATCACGGCGGCTTTCCCTTGAAAGAGCAATTGGTCGCCCGGCTGAAATCCGCCGGTCACGAGGTCGTGGACTTCGGGGCTCACCAGTTAACGCCCGATGATGATTATCCCGATTTTGTCATTCCACTTGGGCAGGCAGTGGCCGCTGACACGGTGGATCGTGGTGTGGCGGTTTGCGGCAGCGGTGTCGGCGCGTCGGTTTGCGCGAACAAAATTAAAGGCATCCGCGCTTGTCTGATTGAGGATCATTTTTCGGCGAAGCAAGGCGTTGAGGACGACAACCTCAACGTCATTTGTTTGGGCGGACGCATCGAAGGACCGGAACTGGCGGCCGCAGAGCATGAACAGCCGTTGGCCGCGCTAGGCCATGACCTGCTCGCCGCCAAAATTTCGTATGGAGTGTTGGAACGACACCGCAAGAGCGAATCAGCCCGCAGTATCTACAACTTCCCCGTAGCGCGCGTCGTCCAAGATGTCGATCGAACAGATCTTGAGCCGTGGCGGCATCCCGTCACCGTTTTGACGGATCAAGGCAGTTATACTCTCGTGTCTCCGAAGCCCGTCGACGCGGACCATGATCCCAGTCGATACGATTTATTTCCGACCGATACGTTGAAGATCGGCGGAAAATTTTTCAGGACTCGCGAAAAAACGTTGTCAAGGAATATTCATAAAGGCTTTATAATCAACCAGCCAGGGTGGCGAAATTGGCAGACGCGCCAGACTTAGGATCTGGTGGAGAAATCCTTAGGGGTTCGAGTCCCCTCCCTGGCATGGAATGTCGATCCTGGGCGTAGCTAGAGCACGCACCATTTCAATTGGCGCGAGTGCTCTTTTTTTTGCCACAAACGCGCCCCGCCGAAAAATGCATTCTCGTTTTGTCCC
>DASXLA010000007.1:0-63394 GCA_036496505.1 Candidatus Acidiferrum sp.
CTATTAAAGCGGTACGTGAGCTGGGTTCAGAACGTCGCGAGACAGTTCGGTCCCTATCTGGTGTGGGCGCAGGAGAATTGAAGGGAGTTGTCCCTAGTACGAGAGGACCGGGATGAACAGACCTCTTGTGTACGAGCTGTCGCGCCAGCGGCATCGCTCGGTAGCGAAGTCTGGAAGAGATAATTGCTGAATGCATCTAAGCAAGAAGCTCGCCCTAAGATAAGTTCTCCCAAGGTTTAAGACCTAAGAAGGGCAGTCGAAGACTACGACTTTGATAGGCTGGAGGTGGAAGCGCAGTAATGCGTGAAGCTGACCAGTACTAATCGCCCGTTCGGCTTAATCATAAAACTTTCTCAAACCGTCTTTGAGGAAGCCAGTAACGCAGAAAAGAAACGCCAATTCTGCACAGTGCGTTCGACCTATGAGTCGAACTTGTAATGCCAGCCAAATTCTGTTGTCGCCACTCGCGAAAGCTGTTGCGATTCGCGGGCTCAAAAAAATTGAGATTCGGGATATGAGTCGGGTTCAAAGTGTTTTCTTCTTCTTCTTCGAGCCTGAACTTCTAATCCCGAATCTCTAAAAAGTTTCCTGGTGATCATACCGCGAGGGTCACACCCGTTCCCATCCCGAACACGGAAGTTAAGCCTCGCAGGGCCGATGATACTGCACGGGCAACTGTGTGGGAACGTAGGTCGTCGCCGGGATTAAAATCCAAAGGCCGCTCTGAGTAATCAGCGCGGCCTTTTTTTATTTTCAGTTGAGCAGTGCCGTGCGCGAAGACTGCTGCGAGGGCCGATCTAGTTTTCAAGCGTTGTAATTCGCTACCACGCGGACGATTTTTCCGTTGGCCGACAACTCCATGAATTCCGCCGTGTGCGTCCCCGCTTGATTTGCGTAGCGAAGCACAACACTGCTGACGCCCCAGAACACATCCTGCAGGTCGAAGCGCAGTTGCGGATAAGCTTCGAGTCCCGCGCTGAAAATAAGCTCGCACATTGGCAGTTCCCGTTACCTTGCCATCAAGCGAGCCCAACAAGCGCGCGGCAACCGGCGAGGTCAGCACAATGGCGTCATCATAGTGCGAAAGGATCAGCTCGAGATCATGAGCGTTCCAGGCGGCGATCCAATCGTGCGCCAGTTTCCAGGCCTCGTCTTTGGTCATGCTCTTCCTCCAAGCAAAACATCATCACACAACGAACTCAGGCCACGAAAATTGTGTGAGGAGAATAGAGATGCTGAGAACCTCCCGATTCACGATCGGGTATCACCTGGCAGTTGCCGATGGCAATTGCCGAGCCCGCCCGCTCGAGGCAAAGAATTAGCGAAACTTTAACAAAGCGAGAAGCCTCAAGAAAGGTACTATTGACCTGACATTTTCCTGGGACTACTTTTAGTTAGCGGTCTTCGCAAGCGCACAAGTCGAGGTGACGTATGGCCCTCAGTAACCTCATCGTAGACGAATCCGTAAAGAAAAGCCTGCTGGAGCGCTGGATGAACATGCGTGGGCACCAGCGCACTACGACCAACGTGAAATTAATGGTGGAGTGGGAAGAAGGCCCCACACAGCAGCACGTCAACGCGGTGACCGTGGACATCAGTAATTCCGGCTGCAAAGCGGTGGTGGCCGGCGACCTGCGGCTGCACCAGCGCGTCAAGCTCATCCACGCACAGAGCGGACGAAAGGCTGACGCGCAAGTAGTGTGGCGCGGCCATGAAGCCTGGGATGCCGGCTTTGCGCTGGAGAAGCCCGACCCCACCTTTTGGAAATAGCGGTTCGGGGTTCCTTCCTTCTTACCTTCCAGTACCACTGTCTTCCGGACTCGCCTTGTGTGGGCATGTGTACCTTCCGAGGGCGCTGTGCCATAAGTGCTTTTTTTATATAGCGGTACCAGCACTTTTACTTAAACGCTGTTCATCTGTTGTTATGCCACCGATCTGAGCGGTTTTGAAGCGAAGGACTCGCATCAAAGAAAAATGCGTGGACGCGGACGATGGCGTCGCGCATCCACGCAGGCAGCGAGCGTGAAGGTTAGAAGGTGATCTTCAATCCCAGTTGCACGTTGAAAGCTTCTCCAGGGCCGATGCCCGGAGCGCCGTTGTAGTCTCCCAGGGTGTCCGCGGTGACGCCAAATCCTCCGCCGAGTTCACCGTTGGGAGGCGCGAGGTTGACGCGGTTAAACAGATTGTACAGTTCGATGCGGAACTGTGCGTTGATGCGCTCGGTGATCTTGGTGTTCTTGATCACGGAGAAGTCCACGTCCGCGAATCCCGGGCCGTAGAGATAGTTGCGTGAGAGGTTACCGTAAGTTCCGGGAGCCGGCGTCGCAAACGCCGCGGGATTCACCCATTGAACTCCGGCCTTGTTGAAGGCATGAGAAACGCCCGCGTAGGGATCGCCGATAATGTCGGCGCGTTGCACGCCTTCATCCGTCCCGGTGGTGTCGGTGGAAGTGGTCACGTTGAAAGGCTGCCCGGTGTGAAATGACAGCAAGCTAGTGAGCTGCCATCCGTTGAGCAACGGCTTGAAGCGGGCGGCGTCCGGCAAGCTGTAGTTGAGAAGAGCCGTGAAGTTGTGGCGCGTATCGAAATCACTGTTCCCGTAATCGCCTTGAACGTCAAAGTTGTTCTGGGGCGTGGTGCCGCGATAGGCAGTGATGTCGTCGAGGGCGTGCGCCCAGGTATAAGTGAATTGCGAAGTGAAGCGGTGCCACTCGCGAACCTTCAGGATGGCCTGGAAGGAATTGTAATTGGAATTCCCGGTGCTTCCGATCTCATTGATGATCCCAAAGTCCGGAAATTGCGCGTAATACGGGCGGCTGGCTTGCTGGGCTGCAGCAGCAGCGGCGGCTTCCGTGGGAGTTGTGGCCAAAGCTTCCAGCGGAGAAAGCCCGGCCTGATTGATGTCGGTAGTGATTAGCAGGCGATGCGCCGCGCTGCCCACATAGCCGACTTGCAAGAGCAGCGACCTGCCAATGCCCTTTTCCACGTTGAGGTTGTAATTGTAGTTGTAGGCGTTGCGGAAATCCTGGCTCACGGAAAAGAGGTTATAAATCTGTCCGCAGCCGTTTCCAGTGGGGCACAAACCGCCCGCGGCGGGGAAAATCGGCACGCCGGCAACGATCGGCCCGCTCGAAGTGGGAGCAACGGTATCCACGGGAGCAGGACCGGCAGGATTGCCTTCGATGCCGTTGGGCGCGCCGTTATTGGGGCGGTTGTCCAGGAAAGGATTCAGATTGGGCGTATCAAAGTAAATGCCGAATCCGCCGCGGACCACCAAATCGCCGTCTTCCTTCGGTTTATAGGCAAATCCCAGTCGTGGCGCGAAATTCTTGAAGTCTTTGGGATATACGCTGGAGATCCCGGCACCCTGGAAAACCAGGCCGCCTTTGCTGGGAACGAAAACGGAGAGGTCTTTCTTGTCGTTGCCCAGCGGTCCTTCGTAGTCCCAACGCAGGCCGTAATTCACGGTGAGTTTGCGGCTGACCTGCCAGGCGTCCTGTGCAAACAAGGCAAATGTTTTTACGAAGACCAGACGGGTTGGATCGCCCAACGCGATGGTGGTGCGCTCGGGATTGTAGTATCCCCCGAGAAAGTCGGCCAGGCTCAGAATGTTCGGATCGGTGACCGTGGGATCGTTCGCCCAGGGCCCCTGGGTGCCATCGAAACGCAGTGTGCCCAGGCCGTGGCGATGATAGAACTCCTCGAGTTGCGAGCGGCGAAATTCACCGCCGAAGCGGAACTGGTGTTTGCCCACTGTGTAGGAAGCCACATCGGTGAGATGGCCGGTGATATCTTCGCGACCCTCCGGGGGCGTCTGGCCAACGCCGTCAAATCCGCTGATGGCGATGTTGGGGGCGCCGGTCAAGCCGGTGGCGTCAAAATTCGGCGAGAGGTTCAACCCGTATGTGGACACTACAAATCCGTTGTTTTCGTCACTGAAGATTTGCCGGAAATAATTGACGCCGGCAAGCACCTGGTTCGAGACCCGCGGTGACAGCACGGAATTCCAGGACGCGGCGTAGTTCGACACGTGAATCGGCGCAACTTCATAGTAGTACTTCAACTCCGAAGCGGCTTCGGAAAGGGCGGATCCCCCCACCGGGGCGACCTGGCTGCCTTGCCCTACAAAGTAGTGGAAGGAAAAATTGTTTTTATCATTGATTTTGAAATCAACTTTGGCCAGGCCATTGTAGCTGTAACCGAACTCGGGATCGGGGCTGCTGTAGTTGTTGGCAGAGGCCTGTCCGTTCAACGCGTAACCTGGCCAAAGATTCGCAAGCAGCGCGGCGCTTACGGGATTCACCGGCACTCCATAAGTGTTGAGCACCGCTTGCGCTTCCGCCTGATAGGCTTGCGAAGGTTCGGTGGCCAGGCCCGGCAGGCCGATGGTGAAGCGCTGCTTTTCGAAAGTAGCGAAATAGAAAAGCCGGTTCTTGAGGATGGGGCCGCCAACGGAGAAGCCGTACTGGTAGTTGCGATTTTCCTTTTTCTCGTCCACGAAAGGAGAAGCGGCCGCCAAAGCTTCGTTGCGGTTGAAGTAATAGACGGAGCCGTGGATGCTGTTGCCGCCGGATTTCAGCGCCAGATCGACGGTGCCGCCGGGATTGCGCCCGGCTTCGGGAGCGGCCTGGGTCTGCACGCTGAATTGATCGACAGCGTCGATGGGGAGCACGATGCCCGCGATGCCGGAAACGCCGCCCTGATTAACGGCCGGAATGTTGTGCCACAAATCGTTGTTGTCCACGCCATCAATCTGCCAGTTCACCTGGTTGGCGCGGGTGCCGTTGAGCGAGCCATAGCCGCCAGCGGAATAGCCTGCAAAGCCGGGCGTGACAGAAATCAGTTGGGTGAAGTCGCGGCCGTTGAGCGGCATATCCTGGAGCGCGCTGCCGGTGACAGTGGTTGTCTGGGTTTCCGTGGTGGTATCGAGGGAAAGAGCCGCCGCGGAGACTTCCACGGTAGTGGCTTGCTGCGAGATGGAAAGCTTGACCGGCAAGGTGTAGATCGAGCCCTGGGTCACCAGCACGTTATCGACGGCCGTCTCCGGAAAGCCCGCGGCTTTTACCGTGACCACGTAGGTGCCGACCGGAAGATCCTGGAAAGCAAACTCCCCATCGCTGGTGGTCGTGGACGTGTGAGTAATGTCGGTAGCCTTGTCTCTGGCGGTTACTTCCGCGCTCGGCACGGCGGCTCCGCTAGGATCGGTGACCGAACCGTTGATGGCCCCGCGATAAGTCTGCGCACTGGCCGCAAATGCCAGAGAAAAAAGGACAATTAATACCGAGAAGAATCGCAACATTTTGTGTATCACCTCGCGCTCAAAATTTAGACACCCCTGCGTGAGCCGCTTTGCAGCAGCTTTTACTTCCAGACGATTTGCGGTGAGCCGGCCTCGGCGCCGCTCACCGTGTGCACCACCTAGGGAAGAACTGGATAGAAAGCCACAGCGTACCGTTCCGAATCCGTAAGATCCGTCTACGCCATTACTATGTTGCCAATCAGCCAAAATGGCTGCCCCTACTCATGTGCGCGGGATGTTGACGCCAATATGGCGTGTAGTCAAAGTCAATCTACAGATAGGATCGATGAATAAATTGATGGCACTCCCCTGAATCGCAAACCCGGGACCTCACGAGCGCCGATTTCAGCAAGAAATGAGAATCAAGGAAGCTGAAAGCCGCGGATCAGAATAGAATCTAGCGCACCGGATTGCTTTGTCGCGAAGGAGCGCGCTCCCAGGTGCACCCGGCGTTGCAGCATGATCGAGCATGGTCGTTGTGAGGGGTGATGAGCGAAAAATTCAAGACAGTGTTGATCACCGGCGGGACCGATGGCCTGGGTAAAGCGGCGGCGATGTTGCTGGCGCAACGGGGCTACCAGGTGTTTGCCGCGGGCCGCTCGCCCCAAAAGCGAAAACAACTGGATGCCTGGGCGCGTGAGAACAAAAATGCGCTGGAAACTCTGGACATGGACGTTTGCGACGACGCCTCGGTAACCGCCGGAGTTCAGTCGGTGATTTCCAGCGGCGGCGGGCTGGATGTGCTGATCAACAACGCCGGGATTATTTACGTGGCCACCGTGGAAGACACGCGCATGGAGGATTGGCGCCGCCAGTTTGAGACCAATTTTTTTGGGGTGGTGCGCGTCACCCAGGCGGTTTTGCCGCACATGCGCACGCGGCGGCGCGGCCGCATCCTGATGATGAGTTCAGTTTCCGGGCTGGTTACGCCGCCCACTCACGGTCCGTACAGCAGCACCAAGCATGCGCTAGAAGGTCTGAGCAATGCGCTGCGGCACGAAATGTATCCGTTTGGCGTGGACGTGGTGCTGATCGAGCCCGGCTATATCGTGACCAACCTGCAGAACATCGCCGCCGAGCTGATGGAGCCATATGCCGAAAAAATTACCGCCGGTCCGTACAACAAGATTTATTCGGGAGCGTTTAACGGGGCTTCCAGCGCAAGGAAAAAATCCAAAACCACACCGGAAGATTGCGCGCGAGTGATGCTGGAGGCCATCGAAGCGCCGCGACCCAGGGCGCGCTATGGAGTCACGCCACTGGCGCGAACGGTGAAATGGGCGAAGCGGCTGCTTTCCGACGGCGTGATGGACTCCATTCTGCGGCGGAGATACGGAATTGAGCGAGAGCGGAACTGACCGCCGCTTCAGTCCGGAACTTTTACCATCGCCCGATGGATGGACTCTGCGGAGCCAGGCTATGGATTTGAAATCTGAAACGACAGGCTGTTTTCACGCAGGTTCTGCCATTGCTTTGACCAGGCTTCGTGCAGCGGGCTCTCCGCGTAGTCGGCGGCAGCTTCGGCGGAGGTAAATTCAATGGCGTAGACGCCGCTGAAATCCTTGATCTGGTTGCGTTCGGTCTTGAGCCAGATGTTTTTAATCCCGGGAATTTTTCTCGCCAGATCCTTGATGCCGTCGATGGCCTTCTCGCGGTCATTCTCGGAGGTGGCGTCCTTGAATTTGTAGACCACCACGTGCAGAACGGTCTTCGGCTGCCCGAATTTGTTTTGCGCGGCGACATTGCCCGCGCGCAGCGAGCCGACGGCAATCCCCGCGACAAATATGGCCGCACAAACCAGCAACTGCCATCCGAAATGTTTCCTCGATGCCACGATGTCCTCCCGATGTTGCAGAGACTCAGTTTAGGTGCGATGCCGCGAGAGAAGCAATTCGGCGGCAGCCGGCTGGAAAATCCTCCATGTCAACTAGCTGGGTTCGTGGTTTGCGGAGGCCACCGCTTCCGCGCAAGTTCGCGCGCGGTTCAACAACAGGTCGCGTTCGCGCGAGTTGCGCGTCATGGAAGCCGCGCGCTCGAACTCTGCGCAGCCTTCTTCGTGGCGGCCAAGTTTCGCGAGCAGGTCGCCGCGAACGCTTGGCAGGAGGTGGTAGCTCTTCAGCGATGGCTCGGCGGCCAGCCTGTCGACGATTTCCAGTCCCGCCGCGGGCCCGAAGGCCATGCCCACCGCGACTGCGCGGTTGAGCTCCACCACCGGGGACGGCACCTGCTCGAGCAGCGATGCGTATAACGTGGCGATTCCGGCCCAGTCGGTGTCCGCCGGCGTAGCTGCCGTGGCGTGACACGCCGCGATAGCCGCCTGCAGCGCGTACGGGCCGCGCAGGCCGCCAAGCCCTTTAGCGCGCTGCAGCGCAGCCAAGCCGCGGGAGATCAGCAAGCGGTCCCAACGCGAGCGGTCCTGATCCAGCAAGAGAATGGGTTCACAGGTTGGGCCGACACGTGCTGCCGCGCGTGAAGCCTGAATCTCCATCAGCGCCACCACGCCGTGAACCTCGGGCTCGTTGGGCGTCAATTCCGCGAGGATGCGCCCGAGCCGCACGGCATCATCGCAAAGCGCGGGCCGGAGTAAATCGTCGCCCGCAGTGGCTGAGTATCCTTCGTTGAAGACGAGGTAAATCACTTCCAGCACGGATGACAAGCGCGCGGGAAGATCGGCGGCGCGGGGAACTTCGAAGGGCACCCGCTTTTCCGCAAGCGTGCGTTTCGCACGCACGATGCGCTGCGCGATCGTGGCTTCCGGAAGAAGGAAGGCGCGGGCAATTTCATCGGTGGTCAAACCGCCGAGCAGGCGAAGCGTGAGCGCCACGCGCGCCTCGGGAGGCAGCACCGGATGGCAAGAGATGAACATCAGCCCCAGAAGGTCGTCGCCGACGCTATCGTCGATCGCATTTTCCAGATCAGCCACCGCGGCCTCCTGCCGGGCATCGTATTCGCGGCCGAGCTCTTCATGTTTGCGTTCGAGCAGTTTGTTTCGGCGGAATGTGTCGATGGCGCGATGCTTGGCGGCGGTCATGAGCCAGGCACCCGGATTTTCCGGGATGCCCGACTCCGGCCAGCGCTCCAATGCAGCGACGAGGGCGTCCTGCGCGAAATCCTCGGCAAGGCTCACGTCGCGCACCATGCGCGTGAGACCCGCGATAAGCCTGGGCGATTCCATGCGCCACACGGCGTCAATGGCTCGATGTATGTCGGCGGCCATACAACCACCGATCAAAACATCTTTAATTCACCGGCGCAACTCCCAGGCGGCTCGCAAAGACTTCATTGCCGCGATGCTGTTGCTTACTTTTCCTTGCAGGGAGCAAAGTCTTCCGGGGAAAAGATCTGGCGGACTTCCGTCTCGCCCTGCCAGCCGGGCCAGTGCAGCCGGTGAAGCTCCATGAAACGCTGCGCACTCTCGAGGGCTTCCTCTTTGGACTTCAGATCAAAAATGGCAAAGCCGCCAACAACTTCCTTGGCTTCCGCGAAGGGCCCGTCAACCACGGAAACTTGTCCCTTAGACACGCGCACGATGCTGCTCTGCGCCGTGGGCGCCAGACCCCCGCTGGTAACCATCTTGCCGGCTTGAAGGGCTTCACCCGCAATCTTGGCGATGGCATCCATCATTGGTTTGGGCGGTGGCCCGGCGTTCTCGGTGCTCTTGACTAACATCATGAATCGCATCGTAGTTCTCCTTTGATTTGGTCTAACGTACATTCCCGGCGGAATCTGCCGGTGGATAGCTGGCCTCTATCCTTGTGACGAACGAGGGCCGGCAAAATCGACATGCTCGGAATTTTTTTTTGGCAGCGCACCGTTCAAAGCGGCGCTCAGATTATCTCTTGAAAAGCGCTGCAGCATTAAAGCGCTCCGGTCATCGGCAGCAGCGCGGACAAGCAGGACAAGAGCCGCGGGAAGCAGTCGATGAGCCAGCACGAACCCGCAGCGTGGGCCTGAATGGCCCGCAAGCCCGAGAGCACCAAGGAGGGAATCATGAAGCGCCGCGCGCCCAGCAGGTGCCAAAGAAGGTTCCCGAGGTGACTTTGCGCCGACGCCAGGCTACCGGTCAGGGCTACAACTGCCAAGCCCACTAATGCGGCGTAAGTAATTGATTCCAGTGCCGTTGAACGCTTGTTATGTCTCGCCATTTCTGCCTCCACAGCCTTTCTTTTGTGCTTCTATCTACACGTCGAACGAGGAGGAGCAGGATCGACAGTTGCTGGCTTTTTTTCGGATTATTTTCGGCGATTTTTGAGGGTGATCCGAGCAGGCATTTCAGGGTACAGCTTTTGTATTTCTTACGAATTGCTATGCGTAGTTGTCCAGGCCTTCACGGTGCGCGACAACTCAGCGAGCACCTCCGCGTCGGTCTTACCAGATCGCTTGAGCACGTGAAAGGAATGATCCGCTTCGTCAATGATGTGCAGAGTAGCCAGGGAGCCGAGTTCATTGCAGATGGGCGTCAGCAACGTCAGATCCGCAAGATCGTCACGCGTACCTTGCAGGAAAAGCATCGGCAACTTCACTCGCTGGAGATGTTCTGCGCGTTTGGTGGAAGGACGCTTCGGTGGATGCAGCGGAAAACCGAAGAAGATCAGTCCTTTGACGCCTTCCAGCAGATTTTCCGAAGCAGCCAGCGAGGTCATGCGTCCGCCCATCGATTTGCCGCCGGCAAACAACGGAAGTTTCGGAGCGCATTTCGCCGCGGTTTTTACGGCGGCATTAACCGTGGCGGTGAGGAGCGGCTGAGCATCCGGAACGCGGCGATGCTGCTCCATGTAGGCAAACTGGTAACGGAAAGTGCCGACGCCAACGGCGGCCAACTCGTTCGCCAGTGCGATCATAAACGGATGCTTCATTCCCGCGCCGGCGCCGTGGGCCATCGCCAGCAGGCACGACGCTTCCTCAGGCAGGAGTAGCAGCGCGGAAACCTCTTCTTGATCGGAAACAGAAAAACGTGATTCGCGGACGGCGGTCATGCTGGAATGTTCTTTGAGTTTGGTGCCCGAAAGAGGACTCGAACCTCCACTCCCTTGCGAGAACCAGGTCCTGAACCTGGCGCGTCTGCCAATTCCGCCATTCGGGCACAAGCGCTGCGCGCGGAATGCTTTGCAATCGCTACAATGGCAATCGCGCGCGTTAACGAGGCTTTTTCATTCTGCCCGCCGTCCCGAGCTTTGTCAACGAAGCGGGTTCGCTGAAGAGTTGCGTGGAAGGATTGCCGGGTGTACTTTCTGCGTGTCGCGAAAATGGAGAAGTTGCGATTGATTTCCACCATGGAGACACATTGAATGCGGAAAATACTTTTGAGCATGAGTTTCACGATCGCGGCGCCCTTGCTGATGCCCGCGATGGTCTGCGCACAGGACAAGGAAGAGACGCAAACCTTGAAGGTGGAAACGGCGAAGACCGAAGCGGACAAGATTGAGCATTTTAAACCGGAGCAGCAAGCGAGCAAGGGCACGGTTACCATTGGCGGAAGTCTGATCAGCTATGACGCCTATGCGGGCACGCTGGTGGTGCATCCCAAGGGCTGGGACGACGTTCCCCAGAATCGCGACAAGGACCCAAAAAATCAGCCCGCGGAAGCCAGCATGTTTTACGTGGCGTACTTCAAGTCTGATAACAAAGGCGCGCCGCGCCCGGTCACCTTTCTGTATAACGGTGGGCCGGGTTCTTCGACGGTGTGGCTGCACATGGGGGCGTTTGGGCCCAAGCGCGTGGTGACTCTCGATGATTCTCACACGCCCGCGGCGCCCTATCCGGTGGTCAATAACGAATACAGCCTGCTGGACGTGAGCGACCTCGTCTTTGTGGATGCGCCGGGAACGGGCTTCAGCCGCATCGCCGGCAAAGACAGGGAAAAGGCGTTTTACGGCGTTGATCAGGACGCGGAGGCATTCGCCGATTTCATCACGCAATTCCTCGGGAAATATGGGCGCTGGAATTCACCGAAATATATGTTTGGCGAAAGCTACGGGACCACCCGATCGGCGGTGCTTTCCAACGTGCTGGAAACCGAGCGCGACGTGGACTTCAACGGCGTGATGCTGCTGTCGCAAATTCTAAATTTCAATTTCAGCGCGGATGAACCGGAATTTAACCCCGGCGTTGAATTGCCATACCAGCTCGCGCTGCCCACTTATGCGGCGTCGGCGTGGTATCACCACAAAATTCCCGGGAACCGGCCGGAACTTGCGGCCTTGCTCGCGGAGGTGGAACACTTTGCCATGAACGATTACGCGCAGGCGCTGCAGGACGGCTCCACGCTGGCTCCGGAGCAGCGGCGCGCCATAGTGGCGAAGCTCCATCAGTACACCGGCCTGCCGCCCGAGTATCTCGAGAAGGCCAACCTGCGCATCAGCGCGGGAGAATTCGAGAAAACGCTGCAGGACGAAAACGACATGACCACCGGCCGGCTGGATACGCGCTTTTCCGGTCCTACCTTTGACCCGCTCAGCAAGGAAGCGGAGTACGACCCGCAATCGGCGGCCATCAGTTCCGCGTACGTTTCCGCATTCAACGACTACGTGCGCAAGGAACTGAAGTTCGGCGAAAACCGCGAATTCAAGCCGGAAATTGAAATCTGGAGATCATGGAATTTTCTGCACAAATCGCCCGGCGCGCCCGTACCGTTGCCGCAGGCTACCAACGTGATGCCCGACCTGGCCATAGCCATGAAATATAACCCGGACCTGCGAGTGATGCTGAACGCGGGCTATTTCGATCTGGCCACGCCCTTTTATGAGGGCATTTACGAAATGCAGCACCTGCCGATTCCCGCCAAATTGCAGAAAAATATCGAATTCAAGTTTTATGAATCCGGACACATGGTGTATGCGCACCAGGAATCATTGAAGCAGTTGCATGACAATGTGGCTGCGTTCATCCGGGAAACGGAAAATTCCAAAAGCAAATAGGCTAGCGCCTGCGAACCGGGGATTTGCAGCATGAAGATAGACAAAAAATTCACGGCGCGTTTGCAGAAGAGTCCCAATAAGGGTGGTTGGGTTTACGTAGTCTGGCCGGATGCCGCGAAGTTTTTTGGAACCCACGGCGCGGTCAAGGTCCGGGGCAAAATTGACGGGCATCCGTTCGAAAGCTCCTTTATGGCCATGGGCGATGGCGTGCAGATGCTGCCGGTAAAGGCTGAAGTACGCGCAGCCATAAAAAAGGACAAGGGCGACACGGTGACGGTCCAGCTCGAAGAGCGCCTTGCTCCCAAACGGCGCTGATCAGTGCGGCAGCAAAAATCCAGCGCCGTCGGCAATCCAGTGAGCCAGCATGTTGGCATACAGGTTGCGCCGCCACAGATAGAGCGCCGTCAATAGAACTCCTCCGAATCCCGCCACAATCAGCTGCGGCCAACCCCAGGAACTGAGATGCGCGATTGTAAATGCCGCCCACGAGAGCAACGCGGCAATCCAGCGGCTGCCGGAGAGCTCGATGAGCCTTTCGAGGGGATATCCTCGGAATAATGCTTCTTCCGCCACCGCTGCGCGCGTAACCAGCAGGAAGCGATACCAGAACGGAGTAGACATCAGCGAATTCATTTCGCGGGTGTTCATCTGCAGGTGGAATCGCGGGAAGACCACTGAATAAATCACCACGATGCCCACGACCATCAAAACTCCGGTGAGAATCGCGAGCACAAGGTCCCACAAGCCCGGCCTGCGAAGCCCGATGGAGGATAGCGGGAGGCGCTCGATACGTACCGCATAGAAAAACACAATAACCACGGCGAGCCACCACAACAGTTCATGCGAAATCAGGTGGCCAAAAATTTTCAGCCGTTCGCCCCAGGTGCCGAGCGGCAGGTTGGGGACACCAAGGGTCAGTAGCAGCCCAACAAGAATCTGTATTCGTCGCAAATTCGATGTAGTGGCAGGCATGCGGCCCCCCAAGGTGTTGACCTGATGGCAGCAAGAGACCGGGCGTGCCGTCATTGTAGCAATGGAGAGGGCAGGTTGACCTTTATTTGCAAAAGGCGGGATCGCTCGGGGCATCGAGGCGCATCACGTGAACAAAAAAAGAAAGAGGGCAAACCGGCTGGGCCAGGTTTGCCCTCCTGGTAATGCGCTTGAGGCCCTGTTATTTCGTGACCATCGCGATGATGATCTGCTGCGGCGCCGCGGCTTTCGCAAGCAACTTCTCGTTCTGTGAGGCCTTGGGCATCCGGTACTTCAATTGGCCGACGCTCAAATCCATTTCGCGAACGAAATAGGTGCCATCATGTTGCTCGAGGATCAAAACGTTGCGGCCATCTACCACGCGAGTAGAAACTTCGCGTGGAACTTCGAATACTGAGCCGTCCGGTCCAGAAACGACCATCGCGCTTTGGTACGAGACGGACGGGAGCGTGAAGGTGTAGTCTCCCGCGGGCAAAGTGGCGTTCTGCCAGCGAACCTCACACGGCAGTGTAAAGTGTCCGTCGAATCTGCCTTGGGCGGCAGCTGGGAGTGCGGATGCGGCTGCGCTGAGAAGCCCTAACGCAGCCATCGTGAATAACCGGTTCAGTTTGATTTTCATTTTGACGTCTCCCTTCCTACCTTAGTCCGGCTTGCATGTCTTAAGTCCCGGCTTGCAATGCACTCCACAACAGAGTGCATCTGTGCGCCCACAGGAAGGGAAATTTCAGGTCGAGTGCGCTTCGCGGTGGAAGCGCTGAGCCTGCCGACAGTTGCGCGAGCATCCTCCGGCCGCTTGGACTGCGCAGTCGTGCTCGCCCGCCCACCGAACCCTATCCGAACGGATAGAGGCCTATCGAGCCGGATAGCCTTGGCCGTCTGGAGCGCGCGATTGCGGCCCTTCAACTACCTCCAAACACCAATCAGAGCAGTCATTTTTGCATCGATGGTTTCAATACGAAGTAATAGATATTCAAATTTATGAGGGGTATACTCGCCCTGTTAGGGCTTGTCCGTTCGGAACAAGCATCGCGAGTCGGTTCCTAAGGGAGGTCTCCATGGAATCTACGCTTACTGCACCCATCTACTATCTGTTGATCGTCTGGGCTGTGATTACCGGGATCTTTTTGATCCTCCTGGCCTGGCGCACCCTGCTGGCTACCCATGAGGACGATCAAATCTTTATCAATGGTTCCCAGGACTTGATGGAGCGAGAACAGCGAGAGCTACTGACGAAAATCACCAGGCTCTCGAAGCCCATCACCACCACCGGCATCACGGCCGGCACCTTGCTGCTAGTCATCGCCGGCATGTGGATTTATGAGGGACTGAAGAACTTCTAAAGACTCCGCCTGTCGGACTCGCCTGGCTGAAGCGGCTGGTTGTTCTAGCGTCCGCGGGGCTTGGCAGAGCTGGATTGTCCAGTCGGTTGTGTGCCCAGAGGCGCGCCTGTATCGGGATTCACCTGGCGCACCATCGACGTGTGGTTGTGCACGATAATCCAGTGATTGTTTCTTTTCTCCATCACTAACGTAGTCTGTCCCTGCGCTCCGGTTGGCGTCCCGTCTACGGTAGCCGCGAAATCCCACTGATAGCAGGCCCAGGCCACGTTGCCGTCTACCTTGATGACCGTGTTCGAACGGTCGAGGCGCACCTGTTGCATGCGCGCGCGCTGCTGTTGATAAACCGCCAGATAATTGTTCCAGCCGACGATGGGCGGCGCGTAGGCGCCGTTGACCACGGTGACATCATCGGCATAATCCTTGTGCATCTTTTCGGCGTCGCCGATCTGCCACGCGCCGAGCATTTCTGAAATCATGTAGTCGATCTGGTTTTCATCCGACATGGGCACCAGCGGATTGGTGCTGTCCGCCGGCTTGATGCTGGGCGCCTTTTTCTTGTCTTTTTGCGCGGCTGCGGGCGACGCGCAGGCCAGCGCCATCGCCGCCATCATGGCCGCGGACAGAGTGCATCGAACCGCGCGGCGTACTTCACGGGTTGTAAACAAAATTTTCATTTCCCTGGAAAACTCCTTCTGACGAACACAGTTTCTGAGAGAGAACTGCTTGAGGATAGCACGCCAGTTTTCCGCCGGAGCGGTTGTGTCCAGTTGGTCTACTGGCGATTTTGGGCGGACGAAACAAAAATTCCGTGGCAGATCATTGAATGTCGGAGTCGTGAGTGCATTTATTGCTGCGCTGGGTAGCGTCCTGCCTCGCGTGAAGCGCTCAGCAGATTGATGAACAGGCGATACGCGCCGGGAACTCCTTCCGGCAATTGCCGAAAAAAGGCCAGGCCCGAGTAGATGTACGTGCCTTTTCCGTAGTGCGCGTACACCAGCGCGCCATCCTGGTCCGGTTCGCCGGGATCATGCATGGCCAGCAGCGGCGTATATTTTGCGTCGAATTGGCTCCAGAAATAGAGGCCGCGTTCCTGTATCCAGCCGCCGAAGTCCTCGGGCGTAATTTTATTGGGGGTGTTCAACAGCGGATCGTCGGGCTTCAGAAATTTCACCGGCGAATTCTCGTCGGTGATGCGCGGCAGTGGGCTGTTGGGCTTTTCGGGGCTGATCCTCGCGGGATAAGGTGCGTACTGAAACCGGTCCCACGCGAAGTCCCGCTGGTATTGGACTATCAGGGTGCCGCCGCCGGACACATATTCGAGCAGCCGTTGATTTGCTCCCGCCAATTCCGGGCGCAACTCGTAAGCGCGCACGCCAACCACCACGGCGTCGAAGCGCGAGAGATCACCGAATGCGAGCGCCGCGGCGTCCAGCATCTCGACGTGAATGCCGAGCCGTTCGAGAGCTTCGGGCACCGGCTCGCTCTCCGCGGATATGTATCCGACGCGCAGATTCTCCGGCACGGCGGCGTCAAATGCGAAAACCCGGCACTCCGCGGGCTGGCTCCAGAGCAATGTGGGGATGGAAGGCAGCGGTGCGAGCGATGTGGTGAATTTGTCTTCACCGCGCTGCGCGAAGGCGGTAACGGGATACGTGCCGCGTGACAATTTGGCGGGCGGCGTGACGCTCAACTTCGCGTACTGATCGCCCGCACCGGAGAAATGCAGCGTTACCGGCGCGGCGACCGTCCAGTCCTGCGGCGCGGTGAGACCCACGTCAACCTTTCCGGCTTTGGTGGCGTACGAATGCACGCGCAGCAGCACGTCAAAGGGCTTCGCGGGTTTTGCCAGCAATTCGATGGTCTGATCGGGTTCGAGCGCCAGGGTGTAGGCGGGCACCATGCGCACGGCGACGCGGTCGATGCGCGTGGAGCTGGCCGCGATGTGCGTCACCACTTGCTCGGCGGTGAACGCGTAGCCTGCCACGGTCGCCTCCTGCCTGGCGATCGCTAGGGGCGGCGGCTCCGGTTGTTGCTGTTCCCATGCGGTGGGCGTTGGCGCGGCTCCTTCGACCTCCACGGTAAATTTTTGGCTCTTACCGCCATCCTCGCCGGTGGCCTTCTCGGTGGCTTTGGAGCGCAACACCAGTTGCAATCTTCCCAGCTGGCACGCGGCTTCTTTTCTGCAGCGCGTTTCCGCCACGACCGTGAAGGGTTCACCGGCGACCACGTCGCTGCGATCCGCTTCCGCGACAATTTCAAGCCCAGCGGCTAGCTCCAGCGCTCGATCCACGTGTCGCTGCACGGAATGCAGTTCGAAGAGCTTCGGATCCCCCTCGACCCAGTGTGCAGCGTGGCCTCCGCCCGGATACAGCGAGGTAATTTCCCTGGCGGCCTCCGCGATTTCGGCGGTGGACTGCTGCCACAGCAGCGACAAAGCATCCTCGCGAGCTTTCGCCAGGTGCTCCTCCGCGCGCTTCAAAACCGGGCAGAAAAACGCGCCATTGGCGCAGCCATTTCCTTCGGCAGCGGTGCCCGCATCGCCGCCCAAAGTGTGCAGCGGCTCTGCCAAAGTTGCAGGGTCGATTTTTTCACCGTTTTCCGAGACCAGCGCGAGCGGCCGGTGCAGAAAAGGAGAGCCGAGAAACAGCGAAATGCCTTGCGTGCGATGGTTGGCAAAGGCGTCGATGCCGATTTCACGCCAGGTTTTTCCCCACAGCGGTGAAACCTCATCGAGAGGAACCTGGTAGCTCGCCGCACTCGTAGAACTCCCGCCGCCGCGTTCGACGTCGAGAACTTGTACCGGATGATCTTTGCCGCCCCAGGGCTTCTCAGAATCCACGTTTACAGCGCTGTCGCCTGATGCCATGGTGCCCAACGCCCTAGCGGCCCCCCTGTACGACGGATCAGCCGCCAGTTGCACGGCTTTCGGCGTCCAGAGTCCCGCGGCCTGATGATGCCCGTGGCCGGAATGTACTCCGCCGAAATTGTTGATCACAATATTGGGGCGAAAGGTGCGAATGAGGCGCACCATGTCCGCGAGCACCTGATCGCCCCAGATTTTTTCCGTTTCCTCGGGAGTTTTGGAATAACCAAAGTCCTTCGCGCTGGTAAAAAAAAGTTTCACGCCATAACCGCGCGTGGCGGCCAGCAATTCCTGGGTGCGGATCAGGCCGAGTTGCGGAGCCTGTTCCGGGCCCAGCACGTTTTGCCCCCCCTCGCCGCGCGTGAGGGAAAGCAAGGCCACATCGGCGTGCAGGCCGCGCGCCAGGTAGGTCAGCACCGCGGCGGACTCGTCATCGGGATGCGCGGTGATGTACAAAATGCGGGTGGTGACTCCGGCGCTCTCAATGGCCTCGACGGTTTCGTTCAAGCCCGGGCCGGTGCCCGGCGCGGGAGCAAACTGCGCGAACGCGGGCGAGGCCAGGCAAAACGGCAGCACGCCAAGTACGACTTTTCTAAGCACTGAAAGATTCAAGCACCCTCCGGCTCCGGCGGCGATTCCGCGGCGAAAGGCCATTGTCGCATTTCCCTTGCGCGTAACAGAAATGCCGCCACGCCCAGAGCGATAACCAGCAATCCCCATTTGCGCGCCGCGCCGGTGGCCCAGAAAAGCGCAGCCCATCCGCACATGGTGAGAATCGCGGGAAAGGGATAAAACCACATCTTAAAAGGGAAGCGCTCCGGAGGCCAGCGGCGGCGCAACAGCATCACTCCGATGGCTTGTCCGATAAATTGCACCAGCAGGCGCGTGGCGAGAATGGCGGCAATCACCGTGGACAGCCTGAAGAGCAAACTGGACAGAAAGGCCACGCCGCCCAGAAACAGCAGCGAAACGTATGGAAATTTCTTTTCCGGATGCACCCGCGCGAAGATGGAAAAAAATCTGCCGTCCAGCGCGGCGGCGTAGGGGACACGCGAATATCCGAGCAGAGAGGCAAAGATGGAAGCGAAGGCAATCCACAGGACCAGCAGGGTGGCGATGCGTGCCGCAAACGGCCCGGAAATGGTTTCGACGAACGTGCTCACCAGGAAGGGCGAGTTCTGCGCTTTTTGCCAGGGCACCACGCCGAGAATGCTGGTTTGCATTGCGAGATACAGCACCGCGATGCCGCCGATAGAAATAAAAATCCCGCGGGGAATATTTTTTTCCGGATCGCGTAACTCCCCGCCCAGTAGACAGATGTTGTAGTAGCCCCAATAGGTGTAGGTGGTGCTGACCATGGCCGCACCGAGTCCCGCGAAGAAAAGATGCGAGACATGAAACGCGCCAGGTGGAAACGAGAACGCCATCCGGCCATTGAAATGCGTGATGCCTCCGGCGATGAGCCAGAGCATCGTGCCGATCACGCCAATCCACAGCAACACGGAGATTTTTCCGATGGTGGTGATGCGCCGGTATAGCAGTGCCACCAGAACCAGCACGACCGCGCCGGAAATGGCTTTCTGCTCGTACGCGCTGAAGGGATGCAGATAGCTGGCGTACTGCGAAAATCCAATGGCTCCCGAGGCGATCACCAGCGGTGCCTGGATCAGCGTTTGCCACACGAAAAGGAACGACATCAGCCGGCCCCAGCGGTCCGGGCCATACGCTTCGCGCAGGAAAACATAGCTGCCGCCGGCACGCGGAAGCGCCGCGCCCAACTCCGACCAGACAAAGCCGTCAAGTAGCGCCAGTACCGCGCCCGCCGTCCATGCCAGCAATGCCTGCGGTCCGCCCATGGCCCGAATGACCAGCGGACTGACCACGAAGGGTCCAATGCCGATCATGTCGATCATGTTGAGCGCCACGGCCTCTTTCAGCCCGAGCCCGCGCTCGAGTCCGTCATTCGGCAGTCTTGAACCAGCGGATGGAGACGGCGATTCGCGCCCGAGAGTGGCGGGAGAAGAATTTTGGGGCGGCTTCATCAGTCCGCCGAGAATAACAAAAGCCCCGCGCGGCTCCTACGTCCATTCCTGGGCGCGCAACAAAAGGCGAGTCTGATTTCGTATTGTGATGTTCCGCATTCGGGCGGCATTCGTCAGGAATTGCCGCAGGCGTGGTGCCGAATATCGCGCCAGGCGTAACGCCATTTCGGAGGAGATGCCACGCGCTTCGCGATGTCACACGTTGGGAGCGATTCCACTCCATAAATCAACGGACGCCGACGCTGACAACCAGCACTGCGAAGGCTGCAACCAGCGCGGCGGTCCGTAGCCAGTGATAAGCATCCCAGCGGCGTTCCTGCTCTCGCCAATCCTCGGGCAGGGATTCCGGGGTCCATTTGGCAATGCGATTGTTGATGGGCACCGGCCCGATCAGCGAAAACACCACAATGAACAACTGAATCGCGAGAGCGATGACGGCCAACCGCCACGCCAATGGGTCGAGGTGCTCGAAGGGGAACAGCAGCAGAACATTCAGCAGTACCGAGCCCACCATCCAAAAGGGCATCACCTGCCCTAACAATGAGGCCAGCGATGCGCGCATTCGCGTGTGTACCCCGGTGGACTGGCGGTTGAGTGTCGGATGGGCAAAGGCCGCCACGTTGAATTCACTTCCACACATCAGGCCGAGGACCAGAACAGCCAAGAGTTGAAGCAGCATATGGAGGACCTCCTGTCTATTTGATGCTGCGGAAATGGCATGGTCATTCAAATCTGTCCTGTAAAACGTGACCCTCCGCATTGACGTTATCCCGCAGACGATGATAATGATGAAGGGTTGCGCGCATCCTCGCGGTAAGGGCGGAGACAGCGGACACCGGGTGTCCTGCATTCGGGAAGAACACCGGAGTTGGAGAGTCAACGCGCAGCGGGGAATCAGCATCTCATCCCAAAAGCAAAATGGCGGCACGTGCGGGTCCTGCGCCGTGCCTCAACTGAATGGTTTGTGCTCTCGAACTGGATTTCGGTGTATGCCCGGTCTCAGTCGAAGCGATGAAAAATGAAGGAGCCTCATGAAGCGGTCATGGACAGCCTTGGCTGTCGCACTGATAACTCTCGCGGCGGTCGCCGGCTGCAACGATTACGGCAATACTTTTCAAAATAATACTGGGGCCTCGATCTTTTTTCTGTCTCCCTCGAACATCAGCGCCGGAAGCTCCGATTTTTCGTTAACCATCAACGGCAGCGGTTTCGTGGCCAAAACTTACGTCACCTGGAACAGCAAAAAACTCGCTACCACGGTCACCCTCGACAGCAACATGAATGTGGTAAGTGTGGTCGCCACAGTACCCGCGGCGCTGGTGGCCAAGTCGGGAACTGCCACGGTAATTACGCAAAATCCTTTTTCAGGCGCCGGCAATAACGGGCTTTCCAATCCGCTCATCTTCACCATCAATGCGCCGCCCAACCCCGTACCCACCCTGACTTCTATCGCGCCCACGACGATTGCCGCCTGCGGAAGTTCGTGCGCCGGCGCTAGCTTCACCCTCGATCTGCTAGGAACAAATTTCATCACCTCTTCAACGGACGCTACGCAAAATTCTCAGGTCCACTGGACCGCCGGAGCCACGCAGACATCGTTGACGACCACGAGTATTTCGTCCACGGACATCAAAGCGACCGTGCCCGGCTCCCTGTATTCCGCTGCCGGAACCGCCACGGTGACGGTCTTCAATCCTCCCACTCCGCAGACGACGCCGCCGGGCGGCACGCCCAGCCCGACAGGTGGCGGTGGGGGCACGAGCACAGCCCAAAACTTCACCATCACCGCGGGAACCGGGGCGGTGGCGCACGCGGGCACGGAGTCAGTGGTGGAGGAAACACCGTCGGTGAGCGCCGATGGCCGCTATGTGGCGTACGCCGCCTCTCAGAATGAGCACACCGAAATTTTCTTGCGCGATGCTTGCGAAGCGGCTCCCAGCGGCTGCAAGGCGCAGACCGCTTTGTTGTCGGTGGCTTCCGATGGCGCTGCCGGCAATGACGACAGCAACACGCCATCCATCAGCGCGAATGGCCGCTATGTGGCCTTCAGCTCCGCGGCGAGTAACCTCATCGAAAATGCGCCGTCCGGTCGCCAGGTTTATCTGCGCGACACTTGTGCCGGCGCGGATGCCAACTGCTCGCCTTCGACGCAAATTGTTTCCACGGATTCGAGCGGCGCTTTGACCGGTGCGGAAAACCTGCTTCCTTCCATCAGCGCTTCCGGGCGCTTTGTGGCATTTCTGGCAGTAACCGCCAGCCGTGCGTCGCAACCAGGCGGAGCGGCGGCCGGCGCAAAAAACAGCGGCTACCGCCAGGTATTTGTCCGCGACACTTGTCTGGGAGCTTCGGGGTGCACGCCAAAGACGACGCGCATCTCGCTTCAACCGAGCGACGGCACACCCGTCGCGGGAAAGCGGGCGGGCCCGGCCATTGGAGCGGGAGGCAAAAGCCTGGCATTAGCGGGGCAAGCGATGACGCTCTTCTCCCGCTCTGTGGCCATCGACGACCGCGTCTTTCTGGCCATCACCAAGTCGGACAAATAGCATTTTCGCGAGTGCGCTCGATTTTTTCGGTGTCAGACGTTCAACAAAATCCCAGCAAAAAAATGAGCCCCCTGAAACTGTCAGAGAGCTCATCATGTGCTCTGCGAGGAATCCTATAAGAGCCGCTATTAGCCCAGGAAGCCAAGGTTAGAGGTCTGGAAGTTTGCCAGATTTGGAAAAATGCTCGGCAGATCGGTGCCTGACACTCCGAACCATGTCGCCAGCGTGCCCGCGTACTGGTCGACAGACGTCGAGGGAATCCAGCGCCCGTTGCTTCCGGTATCGTCCGGGCCGCCCGGGGTAAGCGTCGGAAACTGCCCGTACAGCGCATTTCCTTTTACCGCGCCGCCCATCATGAGTTGGTGGCCGCCCCACGCATGGTCCGTGCCGGCGTTCGAGCCCGGTTGGAAGGTGCGGCTGAATTCCGAGAGCGTGAAGGTGGTGACATCGTTGGCAATGCCCAACTCCTGAGTGGCCTGATAAAACGCACCCATCGCTGAATTCAGCTGGCTGTACAAACCCACCTGGGTCGGCAGTTGATCGCTGTGCGTATCGAAGCCGCCGAGTGAGCAAAAGAAAATCTGACGGTTGACGCTGAGAGCGCTGCGCGCAGCGAGTACCTGCGCCACCTGCTTCAACTGGGAACCGAGACCGTTGTTCGGGAACACCGTCTGAATGGCTGGAATATTCTTGAGCGCAGTGGAGAGCAAGGCGCCCTGTTGCACGGATTGTCCCGTAACCGTGCTCGCGGCTTGCACCATGGAGACGCCGGTATCAAATGTCAGCAACTGCTGCAGCGCCTGAAAACGCGCTTGGCCTGCCGAGGAACTTCCGATGCCCTGCACACCCGGTGTGCTTCCCGGGCTCATGGTGAAAGGCCGCGAAACATCTCCGGTGCAGAAAATGGGATTGCCCGCGACGGAAAGGATCGGGGGAAATTGCGCGGCGCTGTTAAAAGTGGGGCCGATCTTGTCCGCCACTTTTCCGGCCCAGCCGGCGTTCGGCAGTCCGGATAGCTGCGTTGTTTGCCACTGGTCCTGCTGGTCGGCATGCGAAAAGAGATTTTCCGGCAGGTTTTGAAATTTCTGGTAATTCTGTCGCGTAGTCGGTTGCACCAGCGTGCCCACATTGGTGAGGATGGCCAGCGATTTGTTGCTGTTGAATAGCGTCTGCAACTGCGTCAGGTTGGGATGGAGGCCGAAGTTTGCCTGGCTGCCCACCTGCAGCGGCAGCAGCGAAGCCTGGCTGAGTGCGAGATTCGCGCGCACGCTTTGATAGTTGGCGTAGCCCGCCGTATCAATCGGCACAATCATGTTGTTGGAATCGTTGCCGCCGAAAAAGAAGATGCACACCAGCGCCTTGTAGTCCGTGGCGCCCTGCGCCATGGCGCTGACCAGCCCGAATTTGCTCAGGCCGCCCACTATGGACGCGGTGGCTGCGGAACAGCATGCCAGCCTTAGAAAATCCCTGCGTGTATGCGGCGTCATGTGCGTGTCTCCCTTGGCGCTCTAGCGCTGAACCTGATATTGCGAAGAAGAAAGCACCAGGTAGATGGCGGTCTTGGCCTGGTTGGTGGTGTCGGTGGAGCTGTTGGCGTTCACCGCGGTGAGAATGCTCTGCAGCATCGAATCGGACATCGTTCCGTGTAGCAATTGGGTATTGAGCCATGCCACCATCTGGTCAGGTGTTCCCGCGTTGATCACCGGCGAGAAATCCAATTTGGTGGTGCCGCTGATCTGCCCATAGACGATGGAGTTGATGAAATTCACGCGTGCCAGGCTGGTGTTGGTATTGAAGATGGCGAATTCCGGCCCGTTCAGCGTGGTTTGCGGGATCAGGCTCATGGGCGGAAAGAAATTGAAAACGCTCGGCGAGTTGAATAGGCTTTGCGCCATATTTCCGCTCCAGCCAGTAAAGCCCGTTCCGTCCGTTGAGGCTCCGAAGGCCCTTGCCACGGCGGCTTCCATCACCACCGGCTCGCGGAGTTTCCCATCGGTTGCCACCGTAGTAGTGGGGCTGTCGCCGCGCCGCGCCTCAGGATCGAGAAGAATGGCGGCGGCCACCGCCTGCATGTCTCCGCGCTGCCCGGATCCGTAGGAATTGAATTTTCCGCTGACAAACGCCTGCGCCACGCGCTGCACATACTGCGGGCTAGGATTGCTGGTGACCAATTTCTCGATCAATTGCTGCGCCACGAACGGCGGCATATTCGGATGATTGAAAATAATCGTAAGCACACTGTCCAGTTCTTGTCCGGTGGCCTGCCCGGCAGCCACGGTCTGTCCCAGGAAAGTCTTGGAACCGGTGTCATGATTGGATTCGAAGGCCACCATGTTGCCCCCGTAATACTCGGGGTTGTGCTTCGTGAGCGTCTGCCCCGGCTCGGTGGGATAGGTCCAGCCGGTTAAAGAACGGCCAAGAGCCATCACGTCATCTTGTGTGTAAGTGGGAATCGGCATTCTGGTGCCGTCCACCACCGCGGAGCCGTCCGGGTTCAGTTGGCTCAGACCCAGGGTGAAGAGCTGCATAAGCTCACGTGCATAATTCTCGTTGGCGTGCTGGCCAGTGCCGGGCTTATCGTTATTGACCATGTCCAGCCAGTGGCCCATTGCCGGAGTCAGGGTAACGTCCTTCATCACGTTGTAGTAATTCCCCAGGCCGTCCCTGGTCAGCGCAGTCATGTAGTTGGAGTAGCCCACCGGGTCGCTTACCTTGTTCGCGCCCACCACCCAGATTTCGTTTAGCGCAAACGCCATGCGCATGCGCAGCTGGTCACTGTCATTCACGGCGTTTTTGAAGAAGGCGTTCTGGACATTGGTGAGGTCGCTGTCGTTGGCGCCGGGCGTCGGATAAGTCGAGGCGGGGGCGCTAAGCTGGCCTTGCAGGAAAGTATCGAAGCCGGTTTGTTGCAGCTGATTCACGAGAGGCGACGTCGGGCCAAACGTGGACTGCTCCAGGAAACGCGCTGCCGCCGCGGCGGAGATGACCGGGCCGGAATTTACGACTAGCGCCATTACCGTGCCGGAGGTGGTGGAACCGGGATTCGGATTAGTGACGGTCACAGCCACGTTACCGGCTTGCGATGCCGAGGCCGTGCCAGTTGCGGTCAGTTCCGTGGGCGAGACGAACATGGTGGTCAGCGCCTGTCCACCGAAATTGACCTTGGCGCCGCTCACAAACCTGCTCCCCGTGACGGTCAGCATAAATGCTCCAATCCCGATGCTGCCGGGGCTGACGGCGGTCAAAACGGGAGTGGGATTGACCAGCGTGATAACGGCGGAAGCCTTCTTGGTCGGGTCGGCGGTACTGGTAACGGTGAGCGTGACGGTGTTGGGATTCGGCACAACTCCGGGCGGCGCATATTGCGTGAAGGTCGGAAGTGGGTTGATGTAACCAATCGTGGTGCTGCCCAGCCCAGAATTATTCAGTGACCACGTCGTCGCGGTGTTGCTCGTTCCGGTAACGGTGGCCGTGAAGCCCTGATTCACGCCCGGGCGCAAGGTTACCACCGTCGGAGAAATGGTCACGGCAATCGCGGAATTCGCAACGACTTTGTCTGTTACTGCGGCGGAAGAAATGATCCCGGGGTTGGGATTCTGCACCACCACCGAAATGTTACCGACTTGCGAGCTCGTTGCCGTGCCTGTCGCGGTCAATGCCGTCGAGGAGACCCGCGTGGTGGTCAGCGTTGCGCTTCCAAATTGCACGGTTGCGCCCGCGGCGAAATGCGCCCCGGCGACTTTCAGCGTGAAGGCCCCGACGGGAATCGATGTTGGCGTAACGCCGGTAACTTGCGGAACAGGGTTGTTGATGGTTACCGAGCTTGCAGCCGTTTTTGTGGAGTCGGCGGTTTCCACGGCGCTGACCGTGACGGCTTCGCCCGACGCAGGAAATTCCGGCGCGGAGTACACGCCCGTGGAACTGACAGTTCCTACCGAAGCATTACCGCCGGCCACGCCGTTCACCGACCAGGTCACCGCGGGCGCTATTGCCGATCCGGTTTCGCTGGCGCTGAAAGGTTGCATGTCATTTCCACGAAGCGTGGTGCTCGCCGGTGTCACCACCAACTGGCCGTTTTGAGGCGGAGGCGTTTTCGTTCCGGAGGGGGCGCTCGTGCTTCCTACGCAGCCTGCTAAAGAAAGTGATACCAGCGCGATGAGACCAGTCCAAGTCAGTTTCACGGCGTTCCACCCCTGCGTCCCTGTTGGTTTCGATTGCGAGACTTCACAACCCCGATGGCAACGCTTGGTAGCCAAGTTTTCGCTCTTTCTGGTTAAGAGCGAATCGGTAGTACGCAAGGTAAGGGTTCTCTTACCTAAGTGCTACTGGCCGAGGGGACGGTTTAGGGACATGGACCAATTCTGGAAGGGAACTGCAACACCCATTGAGAAGGGGGCTCTCGCGCGGCGACTATACCACAAAAATTTCAGCTTCACTGCCCTGGGGATTTATCAAAACTGAGCAGCGAAATGGAAGTGCCCGTGTCGTGCAACGACAGCGCCACGATGCGCACTTGCTTGCCGCGTTCGGCGACAAAAGCGACGTCGCTGTCCGTTACGCGCGCGTTCCGAAGAACCTCTGGCGGCGGCTTTTCGCCGGCATCGTGTCGAATAAATTCGCCACTCAAATGTTTGGAGTACCACAGGTCCACGGAATCGCGCGTGTCGCGCGTCCGGTACGTCACCGTGCTGATGCCGTTCTTGCGCTCCTCAATCGCCACCGCCGTGGACTTTTGGTCCGGGAGCACCATTGCGGCATTGGGGTATACCGGCAACCCCGGTCCTACTTCATTCTGCCTTTCCAGTCGAAAACTTCCCGCTGGCGTGCGAATGGTGTCCTTACTGGTTGCCGCGGCAAGTCCCATGGAGCCTACCATGCGGTTGGCCAAAAACAATCCGCCTGCCAGCAGCCCGCTCAGGCCCACGAATACCGCGATCATCATCCATAGAAGTGACTTCGAGGAAGAAGAGTCTCCGGATGCCGACGATTCCGCCATGGTAAATCTCCGCCACGAGGCAGTTTGCCTCGCTATAAGTCTGGCAGACAACCGTGGAGTTTTCTCGCGGGAAAGGCCGAGGTGTGCTGTAAATGCTCCTGTTCTTTCGAGCAGGCACGTGATGGATGCACGCGGATTGCTAGCTGAATCGCACCTTGATATCGGGACGATTTTCCAGATGCACGGAATCCACGAAGCGCACTTGCCGGTCGTCCAGCGTCAGAATCATGGACTGGGTGCGCACGCCTTCGCCAAAGAAGCGCACGCCTCTTAGCAAGTTCCCGTCGGTCACGCCGGTGCAGGCGAAAATCATTTTCTTGCCGGGCGCCAGTTCTTCGGTCGAGTAAATCTTCTTGGAATCCTTCACTCCCATTTTCGCGAGGCGCTCTTCATGTTCCGGCTTGCTCACCACCAGTCGCGCCAGAATCTGGCCGTTCAGGCAGCGCAATGCGGCTGCGGTAAGCACGCCTTCCGGCGCGCCGCCGATGCCCATCACCGCGTGCACTCCGGTTCCCACCACCGCCGCGGAAATGCCGGCGGACAAGTCTCCGTCGCCGATCAGGCGGATGCGCGCGCCGGCCGCGCGAATATCCGCAATCAATTTCTCATGGCGCGGGCGGTCCAGAACGATGACCACCAAATCTTCCACGTCGCGCTCCAGGCGCTGGGCAATGGCTTTAAGGTTGTCGATCACCGGGGCGTCCAAATCGACGACGCCTTTGCACGAAGGCCCCACCACAATTTTTTCCATGTACAGGTCCGGAGCGTGCAGCAGGCCACCGCGCTCGCTCGCGGCGAGCACCACGATGGCGTTGGGCGCTCCCGTGGCGCAAAGATTCGTGCCCTCCAGGGGATCCACCGCGATATCCACCTGCGGGAATAGGGCCTTCGGAGCGTGCGTCGCGAGTCCCACCTTTTCTCCGATGTACAACATGGGCGCTTCGTCGCGTTCGCCTTCGCCGATGACGATGGTGCCATCCATCTGCACCGTATCCATGGCTTTGCGCATGGCCTCGACGGTCAGTTCGTCGGCTTTGTGCCCGTCGCCAAAACCCATGGTACGTGCCGCGGCGATGGCGGCCGTTTCCACCACGCGGAGAAATTCTAGGCTGAGCGTAGCTTCCATTTATGCCTCTCCAATTTTGTCCAGGTGGCTGCCGACGGTCGCTAATGATAGGGCAAGAGGCCGATACAGTCGAGGATTGCCGGAATTGGCGACGGGTTTCCTGCACAAGTGGTCGCGACACCAGTATGACCAACAGTGGCGCGCCGCCGGCAGGACTCTACATGAATGCAGCGATGCCAGTGATGCGTTCGCCGATCACCAGCTTGTGAATATCGTTGGTGCCTTCGTAGGTGTAGACGCTCTCGAGGTTGTTCATGTGCCGCATGATGGGATAGTCGTCCACGATACCGTTGGCGCCGAGAATGTCGCGGGCTTTGCGCGCGGTCTCCAGCGCAATGGCCACATTGTTCATCTTCAGCATGGAAATATGCGCGGGGTCGACCTTGCCATTGTCTTTCAGCCGCCCCACGTGCAGCGCCAGCAGTTGTCCCTTCACAATTTCGGTAATCATCCAGGCCAGTTTTTCCTGCACCAACTGGTGCGAAGCGATGGGCTTGTTGGCAAATTGCTTGCGTGTTTTCGCATATTGCAGCGCCGTGTCGTAACACGCCATGGCCGCTCCCAGCGCGCCCCAGCCGATGCCGTAGCGCGCCTGGTTGAGGCATCCCAGCGGGCCTCTCAAGCCAGTCACGTTCGGCAGCAGGTTTTCTTCCGGAATTTCGCAGTCGGTGAACGCCAAGCCGGAGGTTACCGAAGCGCGCAGCGACCATTTGCCGTGCACGTCCCAGGATTTGAAACCCTTGCGCTCTTTCTCCACCAGGAAACCGCGAATTTTCTCGTCTTCACACTTGGCCCACACCACCGCCACGTCCGCGATCGATCCGCTGGTGATCCACATCTTTTCGCCATTCAACACGTAGCTGCCGCCCTTTTTCACCGCGCGCGTCAGCATCCCGCCGGGATTCGATCCAAACTGCGGTTCCGTCAATCCAAAACAGCCAATGGCTGTGCCCTGTTGCAGCAGCGGCAGCCATTTTTCTTTCTGCGCATCCGAGCCGTAAGCATAAATGGGATACATCACCAGCGCGCTTTGCACGGAGACGAAGCTGCGCAGTCCCGAGTCGCCCCGCTCCAATTCCTGCGTGACCAGGCCGTAGGCCACATTGGACATTCCCGCGCATCCATAGCCCTGCAGGTTGGCTCCAAAAAATCCCAACTCGCCCAACTGCGGCACCAGATGCTTCGGGAAGGTCCCTTCGCGGCTGTGTTTTTCGATGATGGGAATAATCTCGTTATCGACAAACTGGCGCGCGGTCTGCCGCACCAGCTTTTCCTCATCGTTCAACTGCGAATCGAAATCGATGTAATCCACTCCGCCAAATCCGGCCATGCCGCTCTCCTCGTGCGCGCCGCTGTCAGCCGCGCTTTTCGCAATCCATCCGCTATTTGAATCAGAAATACAGTAAAGGTTGGTTATGGAAGTGTAACAAGGCGCTTCCAATGGCAGCAACCGGCGGCATCCGCAACGAAACCACTTGCCGTGTCGCGAAACCCTTGAACACACGCGGGAGTCATATCTGATAAAGCAACCCGGTGACAGGTATGCATCCGCTCGGCCTTTGCAGGCGCAAACTTATGTTGAGGGCATACCCCGAACGCGCATCAGCAATTTATCCCGGCCGGGTGTCCTGAAAGGAGAGCGTTAGAAATGCGACTGCAAAACGTGGGGGTCCTGGCCCTTTCGATGTTGTGCGTCCCAGGAATGACCGCGGCAAAACCGCAAGACGGTGTCATTACTGGGAAAGTGATACTCAACGGGACCCCGCCGAAACCCGAAACCGTGGACACCTCGAAGCAACCGGAATGCGCAAAAGTACGGACCAAGCCAATGACCACCGAGAAAGTGGTCACGGGCGCCGGAAATACTCTGGAGAACGTGGTGGTGTACATCTCCGGCGGCGATCCACCGGAGACCAACGCCGGCGATGAACCCCCGGCAAGATTTGACCAGCAGGGCTGCCGCTATACCACGCACGTCTTAGCTTTTCGCGTGGGACAGGAGGTGTCCGTTTCCAACAGCGACCCCTTCAACCACAATATCCACCCCTTGGCGAAGATCAATCGCGAATGGAACAAGATTCAGCTTCCCGGCACTCCGCCATTTTCATATTCCTACGACAAGGAAGAGTTCATTCCAGTGAAGTGCAATATTCACTCGTGGATGAATGCCTACTTCGCGGTGCTGAAAACCAGCCATTATGCGGTAACCGGAAACGACGGCAAATTTGCGTTGCCCTCCTTGCCGCCGGGCACTTACACCATTACCGCCTGGCATGAAACCTACGGCACGCAATCAAGGGAAGTCACCGTATCCGCAGGCCATCCGGCAACCGTGAATTTCACCTTCAACGCCAAGCCCTGACGCGAAATCCTGCCGCATGCGCAAGCGTCGCCAACATCCACAGTTCAGAATAAATTCTCTTTCAAATCGACAATCATTCTTCAGCGTGAAGTCACGTCGGCGGGGGGCGGCATGTTGCGGTGCTTGAGCCACTCCATACTGATGTTGTGATTTTTGTTCTCGGCGGGAATCTGCTCCAGACTGGGCATGAAGATTTGCAGTCCGGCGTCGGGAGTCATTCTGGTATAGCCGTTTACGAGCTGATCCTGATAGTTGGTCAGGTCCAGGTCGAACCAGGCGTTGTCCGATAAATCCACCATGATCAAGTCGACGTGCCGCATGGTGAGCTTCCCAAAGTCGATGGTGCCGCCCTGCAGCTGCAGAAAATTCCGCCACTGCGCGACGCGTGTCACGTCCTGCTGCGCGTTGCCATAAATCTGCTGGAAATCCGGATTGACGATGCGCACGCTGCTCAATTGACCGCGAATGTGCGGCGGCGGAACGGCCTTCGCCGTATCCAGAAAGATATCGTTGTCTTTGACTTCCACGCCCGGAATGTCCCCCGAATGGAAAAGGCTTGCAACCGTGACGTTCAACCCGCCCAGCAATTTCTTGAAGGGGATTTTCAGCACATTAATTTTCGTGACGTGTATCAGGATGCGGCTGTCCGGAGCGACGCCGATGGTGGCCAGCACTTCCACGGGCAGCGGCACGATTTTGTGCAGCGTGCCGCTCAACTTCAGTTGATCTCCATCTCCGGAAAGCTTGATATTCTTAAGCGGCGAGTTGGTGATGCCTTCGTTCAGAAAGTTGGCCAGATCCCCCACGTTGGTATGGATAATGCCCGTTTTCACATCCAGGTAAAACGAATCGGGCTCGTCGAAGGACGGATTATTGTTGTGTGAAGTGCGCGACATTTGCCCACGGAGCCAGCGCACGTACACGCGAAAGCCGGTGGAACCCTTGCGCAGCATCAAATTGTGGGCATAGATATTGGTGGGCGCGGTTTCCGAGGCGCCGCCGGCGGTGTCGCTTGAGGGGCTTTCCACGAGCGGGGAAGTTTCAGCCCGAGCCGCCGGCGCCGCTGGATGCTTCGTGCGCCACAACCACCAGTCAAGCAAGGCCACGACGCATACGAGCGAGATAGCTACTAAAATAAAACGAAGACGAGCGCGCATGCTTGAGCTAAACCGAAATTTTCGCGAGCGTCAAGGCTTACCGGACGGCGGTAAATTCCCTCGAGCCGCGGGCCGCGCTCAAACTTGAAAAAGGGTAATGTGTCCAAGAGACGACCTAAGGGCCGCAACGTTTTTGCCAAACATCCGGAAATTTTGATTTTTGATGTGGACGGCGTGCTCGTGGACGTACGCGGCACGTACTGGCGCTCCGCCCTCGATACCGTGCGCCATCTCAGCGGACGCCGCGTCACCTACGCGGAACTGCATCGCTGGAAAGCCAAGCCCGGTTATAACGATGATTGGCGCATGACCGCCGATTGGGTCACCTCGCTTGGCACGCCCATCACCTACGAGCAGGCGCAAACCGCGTTCAACGGATTTTACTGGGGTACTTCGGAACGGCCGGGAAATGTCCTGAACGAAAAGCTGCTCATCTCCCCGCGGCAGATTGTCATGTGGGCGAGCCGCTACGAGTTAAATCTTTTCACCGGGCGCAACCGCCGCGAATTTTCCTTTACCTTTGACCGCTGGGCAGCCGCGCAGCATTTCCGCACGGTCATTACCATGGACGACGTCACCCACATCAAGCCTCATCCCGAAGGCCTGCACAAAATCCTCGCAGGCCGCGACCCGGCCGCGGCGCTCTATCTCGGAGACAACATCGATGACGCCCTCGCCGCGCGCTCTGCCGGGGTGCCGTTCATGGCTATCATCGCCGCCGGTGAACACGGCTACCGCGCCCGTGCCGCTGCATTCCGCAAACTAGGCGCCCTCGCACTCCTGCCCCGCGCCACCGCCCTCAACGGCTGGCTCGCCGCGCGACAGTAATTCTCAAATACGTTGCAAAGCTCTCTTCGCTGGATGATGATGCCCGCACGTCGTGATTATTTCAAAATCCCCGCAACGGAACGCCATCCCCGGTCCGCTCATGGCCGTTCTGGTCCTGCTCGCGGTTTCCGCCTTTATCAACTATGTGGATCGCGGCAATCTCTCCATCGCCGCTCCCCTGCTGAAAGACGAACTGGGCATTTCCGCGTCGAAGCTTGGCGTTCTGCTCTCCGCGTTTTTCTGGACGTATGCATGCTCGCAACTCTTTTCCGGCTGGTTGGTTGACCGGCTCAACGTGAATTGGGTATTCGCCTCGGGCTTCATCCTGTGGTCCGCAGCCACCGCCGTGACCGGCATCGCGCACTCCTTCGTGGCGCTCTTCGTACTGCGGTTATTGCTCGGCATTAGCGAGTCCGTCGCCTATCCCTCCTACTCCAAAATCATTGCCTCCAACTTTTCTGAAGAGCACCGCGGCCTGGCAAATGCCATGGTCTCCGCGGGACTCGTACTGGGACCGGGCTTCGGCATGCTCTTCGGCGGCCTGCTCATGGCGCGATTTGGCTGGCGCCCTTTCTTCGTGGTTTTAGGGCTCGCGAGCCTGCTTTGGGTGCTTCCCTGGCTGAAGTGGATGCCAAGGACCAATTACGCCACGCAAGCCGCGGCATCGGTCGGCGCGCCGAACATTCTCGAATTCCTGCAATTGCGCTCCGCCTGGGGCACCTGCGTGGGGCTGTTTTGCTCAAATTACGTGAGCTATTTTCTGATTACCTGGCTTCCCTACTATCTGGTGCGCGAACGCCACTTCTCCATGCAGAATATGGCCAGGCTCGAGGAATCGCCTATCTCCTCGGAGCCATTTTCGCCACATTCTCAGGCTGGCTCTCCGATCGCTGGATCGCTTCAGGCGCGACTCCTACACTCGTTCGCAAGACGTTTACGGGCGGTGGGTTGGCCCTAGCTGGAATTTTTGTAGGCCTCGCGGAGCTCAGCGGAACAAAGTCCTGCATTGCCGCCCTCATCCTGGGTCTCATTTTCTTTGGCGCCACGTCATCTAATATCTGGGCCGTTACTCAAACCCTCGCTGGACCAAGAGCCGCCGGTCGCTGGACTGGCTTCCAGAATTTTGTCGGTAACCTTGCAGGCATTGTGGCTCCTTCGCTCACCGGATTCGTGCTCGAGCGCAGCGGCCATTTCTCCTGGGCCTTCGTCATCGTGACCGGCGTGGCATTGTTGGGCACGGTATCGTGGGTCTTCATCGTTGGGCCCGTCGAGCCAGTGATCTGGGATCGAAAACTGCGCGCTGCGGCGGCTCTTGCCCACGGCTCGAATTGATGCCGAACGGAAACGGCAAAGGGCATGCCAAAGCCCTAAAATCCGCAGCACCGTTTCACTCTCCACCGCGCAGCAGGTGCTGCGGAACATCTTATCGGCCTTTTTCTGGAGAATGGCAATCTTGGTTTCCTTTATTGAGATGTAAACCCCACTCACATTGACGCGTGCTAGTACCGATGATATAAATTATTATTCGAGTCGGCACCACTTAGCCCACCGTGCGTCCTTTCCCAGGTCGGGAACGGCGTGGCTGCCAACCTGGGGTTCAGGCTTCACAATTCGATGCCAACTATGGGTCAACAATTAGGAGAACTGTTCCTCCAGGCCGTACCTATTCTGCTGATATTGCTGGTTTTCTACGCGGTTATGCGTGTGCTCTTCTTCAAGCCTTTGCTGAAGGTGATCGCCGACCGCGAAGCTCGCACCATCGGCGCGCAAAAGGCTGCGGAAGCCGCGCAAAAAGCTGCCAAAGAAAAAGTTGAGGAATACCGCCAAGCCCTGAAGCACGCGCGCGTCGAGATTTATATCGAGCAGGAAGGTTCGCGAAAAAAGGCGCTGGATGAACGCGCGCAGGTGCTCAAAGAGGCTCGCGCCAAAGCCGCCGCCTTCGTCAAAGCCGGCAGGGAGCGCCTCGCAGTGGAAACCGACGCTGCCCGCCGCGAACTCGAAGCCACCATTACTCCGCTGGCCGCCGTGGTTGCCCGCCGCGTTTTGCAATCCACGCGTCCCCCGGGCGCCCCGAGAGAAACCCGATGACGCTGAAACCGGTGCGAGCCGCGAAATTACAACTCCACATGTTTGCCGCAGCGCTGCTGACACTGCTTCTGACGGCCATGAGCGCGCGCGCGGAAGAAGGTTCCGCGTCCCAGCATTCCGCCGAAAGTGTTTTCAAGTGGATTAACTTCGCGGTGGTCGCCGCCTGGGTGATCTGGCTCTGCCTCAAGCCGGGACCGGCATTTTTCGGCAAGCGCGCCGATACCATCAGTGCGGAAATCCAGAAAAGCACGGAAGCCAAGAACACCGCCGAAAAGAGACTTCACGACGCGGAAGCCAGGGTGCAGAACCTCGAGAACGAAGTGGCGGAGTTGCGCGCCACGGCAAAACGCGAATCCGCCGCGGAAGCCGAACGCATCCGCAACCTCACGCAGACCGACACGCAAAAGATTGAAGTCGCTGGGTTAGCCGAAGTGGATGCCGCCGCCCGGGCCGCGCGCATGGAGTTGAAGACCCTGGCGGCCAACCTGGTAGTCGACGGCGCGGAATCCCTGCTGGCCAGGCAACTGACGCCCGCCGCGCAGGAATCGCTCATCAACAATTTTGTCAAAACCCTGGATAGAAGGCCCAATTGAAGTCCGCGAGCCTGCAGTACGCCAATGCCTTCGCCGACGTGGCCATCAACCAGGGCGCGCCGCAAACGGCCGTCCGGCAACTCGCTGATTTTGGTGCGGCTTTCGCGGAGTCCGCGGAACTGCGTAATTTCCTGACCAGTCCGGCCGTGGGTGACGAAACCAAGCACAAGGTCATCGAGAAAATTGTCGCGCGCCAGGGCAGCGCAAAAATTATCCGCAATTTTCTGTACGTGATTGTCGATCACCAACGTTCCCACATGCTGCCGCAAATCATCGATGCCGTGCAGGTTGCCGTGCGCCAGCGCCAGGGCATCGCCGAAGCGGAGGTTTCTTCCGCGGTCGAGCTCAGCGAAGCACAGAAAACGGACCTGGCCAAGACGCTCAGCCGCCTTACCGGCAAACGGATCGAACCGAAATTTTCTCTAAATCCGGCACTTCTCGGTGGGGCCGTGGCCCGGGTTGGAGATACTATCTACGACGGTTCCTTGCGCAGCCGTTTGTCGGAGATGCGCACGCGGCTGTCGCAGGAATAATACCGGGGTACAGCAGTCCAGGACTCATTGGCGATATGCCGTTCACGCGGCGGTAAAGTACCAAGCGTCAAGAAGGTCGCGAAGCGCACAGCAAAAAATTTGAGCCTTCGCGGTTCAAAACGGGATTAGGAGCAGGAATGGCCAAGATCAACGCGGATGAAATCAGCAAAATCCTGCGCGAGCAGATTGAAAATTACGAGCAAACCGTTTCCGTCGACGAAGTCGGCTCGGTCATCAGCGTGGGCGACGGCATCGCGCGCGTTCACGGCCTGGAAAAAGTCATGGCCGGCGAGATGCTCTCGTTTCCGCACGACGTTTACGGCATCGCACTGAACCTGGAAGAAGAGGAAGTCGGCGTGGTGCTCCTCGGTGAATCCAGCGAGCTGCAGGAAGGCGACGTCGTCAAGCGCACCAACACGATTATGTCCGTGCCTGTCGGTGACGCCATGATAGGTCGCGTAGTCGATCCCCTGGGCCAGCCGCTGGACGGTAAGGGCCCCATCGACGCGAAGCAGCGTAACCCCCTCGAGCGCATTGCGCCCGGCGTGCTGGACCGTCAGCCGGTCCGCGAGCCGTTGCAGACCGGCATCAAAGCCATCGACGCCATGATTCCCATCGGCCGCGGTCAGCGCGAATTGATTATCGGCGATCGCCAGACCGGCAAGACCGCGGTGATTCTCGACACCATCATCAATCAAAAGGGTGGCGACGTAATCTGCATCTACTGCGGCATCGGCCAGAAGCGTTCCACCATCGCGCAGGTGGTCAAGACGCTCACCGACGCAGGCGCCATGGACTACACCATCGTGGTGGCCTCCACCGCTTCCGAGCCGGCATCGCTGCAATACATTGCGCCCTACGCGGCCTGCGCGATGGGCGAATTTTTCCGCGATAACAAGCGCCACGCGGTAACTTTTTACGACGATCTTTCCAAGCACGCGCAGGCTTACCGCGAAATCTCTCTACTCCTGCGCCGCCCGCCGGGCCGCGAGGCCTTCCCCGGCGACGTGTTTTATCTCCATTCGCGTCTGCTCGAACGCGCCGCCAAGCTCAGCGACAAACTTGGCGCCGGTTCTCTCACTTCTCTACCGGTTATCGAAACCCAGGCCGGAGACGTTTCTGCCTACATTCCGACCAACGTTATTTCTATCACCGACGGCCAGATTTACCTGGAAGCCGACCTCTTCAACGCCGGCATTCGTCCGGCTATCAACGTCGGCATTTCCGTAAGCCGCGTGGGTGGTAACGCCCAGATCAAGGCCATGCGCCAGGTGGCCGGCTCTCTGCGCTTGGACATGGCGCAATACCGCGACCTTGCGGCCTTCGCGCAGTTCGGTGCCGACCAACTCGATAAGGCCACGCAGGCGCAACTTGGCCGCGGCCAGCGCCTAACCGAAGTTCTGAAACAGGATCAATACGCGCCGTTCACCGTGGAAAAGCAGGTCCTCAGCCTTTTTGTGGCCACCAGCGGAGCACTCGACAGCGTCCCGGTCCCGGCGGTGCGGCGATTCGAGCGTGAATTTCTTGCGTACGTAGAAACCAACAATCCCGATATCCTGAAAACCATCGCGGAAAAGAAAGCCCTTGACGACAACATCAAGGCGCAAATCAAAAAGGCCGTCGAATCCTTCAAAGAACGCTTTTCCGCGGAGGTCGAGGAATCCGGTGAGTCCGCCGCGAAAGCCGCGGCCACTCCAGCGGCGCCCAAAAACGAAAACGGTACGGCTCCAAAGTCCGAAGATCCGTCTGCGCAGAAGGAAGAGACCCCGGTCGCGAAATAACCGGCGGGCCATTACTGACGACCTTCCATGGCTACACTACTCGATTTCCGGCGCCGCATCCGCTCGGTGAAGAACACCCAGCAGATTACCCGCGCGATGAAGTTTGTCGCCGCCGCGCGCTTGCGTCGCGCACAGGAAGCCGCCTTGGCTGCGCGCCCGTACGCCATCGAGCTGGCCCGCGTGCTGCGCTCCACCATGGCGCGCATCGAATCGCCGGAGCATCCGCTGCTGGCGGTGCGCCCGGAGAATAATATTCTGGTCATCGTGCTCACCGGCGAACGCGGCCTGGCGGGAGCCTTCAACAGCAATGTGTTGCGCAAGGCGCACGAATTTTTCCGCAGCCATCAAGGCAAGAAAATCACCACCATCCCGGTAGGCAAGAAGGGGCGCGACGCGCTGCGGCGCGCGGGCTTCACCTTCGCCGCCGAATACGTAAATGTTCTGGCCCGCGTGGACTTCAAAATCGCGCGCGAAATCGCCAACCTTGCGGCCGACCTGTACGTCAAGGAGGAGATTGACTCCGTCTACATCATTTTCAGCGAATTCAAAAGCGTGATGGCGCCCACTCTCGCGCTGGAAAAGCTTCTGCCCGTGGAATCCATTCGCGACGAAGAAAACGACGGTGCAACTCAGGGAGAATCCGGCGAAGAGAAAAAAGAAACGCCCGTGGATTACATCTATGAACAGCCCGAAGAGCAGATTCTCGCCAAGCTGCTCCCGCGTTATGTGGAAACGCAAATCCTACGCGCCATGCTGGAGTCTTCCGCGGCCGAGCACGCCGCCCGCATGACCGCCATGGAAGCGGCCACCAACAACGCCAACGACGTCATCGAGGCCCTCACTCTGCACATGAACAAGGTGCGCCAAGCGGCCATCACCAAGGAAATTATTGAGATTGTCAGCGGCGCTTCCTACGGCGCCTAGGAGAGAGCATGGCGGATAAACACATCGGACGAGTCGTGCAGGTCATCGGCCCGGTACTGGACATTCAGTTTGAAGCGGGGCACCTTCCGGCGATTTACAACGCCGTGCGCATCACCAGCAAAGGCTTCAATATTCCCGAGCCGTTGGACGTCACCGCTGAGGTGCAGCAACACCTCGGCGAAGGCCGTGTCCGCGCCGTGGCCATGGAAGCCGTCGAAGGCATGGTTCGCGGGATGCCCGCGGAAGACCTCGGTGAAGGAATCACAGTGCCCGTTGGCCGCGCCACACTGGGCCGCGTGATGAACGTGCTCGGCAAGCCTGTCGACCAGCTTGGCCCCATCAACAGTCCCACGCATTATCCGATTCATCGGCCCGCGCCGCCCCTCGAGGATCAGTCTACCGGTCTCGAAATGTTCGAGACCGGCATCAAGGTGGTCGATTTGATGGAGCCGTACGTCAAGGGCGGCAAGATTGGTCTCTTCGGCGGAGCCGGCGTCGGCAAAACCGTTTTGATTCTCGAATTGATTCACAACGTGGCCATGCAGCACGGCGGCCTTTCCGTTTTTGCGGGCGTCGGCGAGCGCACCCGCGAAGGCAACGACTTGTGGCTAGAGATGTCGGAGTCCGGCGTCATCGTCCCCGGCAACGCAGACAAATCGCGTGCCGCCTTGATTTACGGCCAGATGACCGAGCCGCCCGGGTCGCGCCTGCGCGTCGGTCTCACCGGCTTGACCGTCGCGGAATATTTCCGCGACGAAGAGCATCTCGACGTGTTGCTTTTCATCGACAATATTTTCCGCTTCGTGCAGGCCGGCGCGGAAGTTTCCGCGCTGCTCGGCCGCATGCCTTCGGCCGTCGGTTACCAGCCAAACCTCAACACCGAAATTGGCGAACTGCAGGAGCGCATCACCTCCACCAAGAACGGCTCTATCACTTCCGTGCAGGCCATTTACGTGCCCGCAGACGACTACACCGATCCCGCGCCCGCCGCCACCTTCGCGCACCTGGACGCCACCACTAACCTGAGCCGCCAGATTGTCGAGCGTGGCATTTATCCCGCGGTCGATCCGCTCGCCAGCTTTTCGCGTATTCTCGATCCGCGCATCGTCGGCCAGGAACACTACTCCGTCGCCCGTGGCGTAAAATCCATTCTGCAGCGCTACAAGGATTTGCAGGACATCATCGCTATTCTCGGTATTGAAGAACTTTCCGACGACGACAAGCGCACTGTGGCCCGCGCGCGTAAAATCGAAAAGTTCCTTTCGCAGCCCATGTTCGTGGCCGCGCAGTTCACCGGCCTCGAAGGCAAGTATGTGAAAATCGAAGACACCGTGCGCAGCTTCAAGGAAATCGTCGAGGGCAAATACGACGATGTCCCGGAGCAGGCTTTTTACATGGTCGGCACCATCGAGGAAGCCTTGAAAAAGGCCGAAACCATGAAGACCAACGCCTGAGGCGAATAGAATCGAGCGGAACTGCACACCACATGCTGCCCGAATCCATCGAGCTCATTATCGTCACGCCGCAGCGCCAATTGCTGCATGAGAAAGTCGCCGCCGTGCAGCTTCCCGGCGCCAGCGGCGAGCTCGGCATTTTGCCGGGTCATGCGCCGCTCATCACCGAGCTTGGCAATGCCGAGCTCAGCTACCGCTCTTCCGGCGCGGGCGAGCCGGTGATTCTCGCCGTACTCAGCGGCTTCGCGGAAGTTTTGCCCGATCGCGTCACCGTCCTCGCGGAAACCGCCGAGCGGCCGGAAGAAATTGACGTGGAGCGCGCCAAGGAAGCTCTGGCCCGCGCGGAGAAGCGCCTGGCTTCCAGCGATCCCAACATCGACTGGGATCGCGCCACCGTGGCCCTGCAGCGCGCCCTGACCCGCATCCAGGTAGGCACTCGCCGCCGCCACGTGCACAGCCACAGCAGCTAAACCGCAGCGTTTGACGCGGCGCATGCCTGTTTTCGACAGCACCGCCGCCGCATTTCGTGTCCACCGGGATGCCGCGTTTCTGGCGCGTGTATCGGAGGTTGCCCCGCTTCCCCGATTCTGGAGGATGTGCTATAACCTTCGAGCCGTGCAACCTACAGCGAAGCAGGCGCCAACTCCGGAGACTTTCCAGCCTGATGATTCGCAGTTGGCAGCGGACGACTCGCAGCGGGCTGTGGCGCAACAAGATGCTTCGATTTACTGCCCCGTCTGCTCGCAACGGCTAGAATCCCGCCGCTGCAAGTTGATCTGTGCGGTGTGCGGTTATTACATGTCCTGCTCAGACTATTACTGATAAGCTTTGCGGCGCCGGCGCACCTAGGTCCGGAGCCCTTTTTCCGACGAGGAGGAAAATAACGTGGCATTGAAATTTACGAATCGCGAAGTGGACGGCGTTGCCGTGGTAGCCCTGGATGGCCGCATCGTGCTCGGTGAAGAAAGCAACGCACTGCGCGAAAAAGTGAAGGGTTTGGTGGCTGAAGGTAAAAAGAAGATTGTGCTGAACATGGACAACGTCACCTTCATCGACAGCGCCGGCCTCGGCACGCTGGTGGCCGCGCATCACAGCGCCAAGGCTCAGGGCGCCGCTCTGAAGCTATGCCATCTGGGCAGCAAATTTCAGGAGGTCCTGCAGATTACCAAGCTGCTGACGGTGTTCGACGTCTACGACAGCGAAGCCGAGGCGGTGGCCAGCTTCACGTAATTTCGGCCAGCAGTCACAAAGCTCCGCAGCAGGGCACGCTTCGGCGTGCCTTTTTTGTTGCGGCCACATGGCCCGCCTGCGTTTTTCCGCTGAGACCCGCGCGGGCACTCAGCAGCCATTCACGCTGTACATGGTAATCCCGCTCATCAGCTTGGGATAAAAGTCCGTGGACTTCTGCGGCATCACTTCGCCGGCGGTGGCAATTTTCACCACCTGCTCCACGTCGCAGGGATTCAACAAGAATGCAACCTGCGCCGCGCCGCTATCGACTGCATCCAGCGCGACACCCGCTTCCCGTTCATAGGTGAGGTTGGCTTCCGCCGTCACCGACTGCGGCGTAATGCCCAGCCCCGGCTCCAGGATCCCGTCGTGCAGCAGCACCACGTCCAGCTCTCTCTGCAGTGGTGAAACGCCCGGCAGCAGCCGTTGCAAGTCCACCCCTTCGCGCAAGGTCAGCACATAAAATGCGCGCTGCTTCTTGTCCGCGGCCGGATACACGCCGATGGCCCGCCTGGCCCGCTCAGTCGAAAGTTTACGCAAAAATTCTTCGCGCGCTTTCCCTTTGACGTCGTCATCCGCAAACGGGATGCTCTCCGCCGCAAACCACGGCTCCAGGTGGCGCCGCAGGTCCGCCCAGTTAAATTCCCGCAATTTGGCCACTACGCGGTGCGTGGGCAGGATGGTCAGCCCCGCGCCTTGCGTGTTAATGAAGGTCATCATCGCCCTCTCATACGGGGCGTCCGCAATCATTTGTCCCGCCTGCGCGCGCCGCTCGTTGCGATAATTCAGGGCCGTTTCGTAGCGGTGATGCCCGTCGGCAATCACCAGTTTTTGCTCCGCCATGGCGTCCTCGATGGCCTTCACGCGCTCCGGCTCGGCGATGACCCACAACCGGTGGGTCACTCCATACTCATCGGCCATTTCTGTGGCGGGCGTCGCGGAACACTCCGCCTCATTCAGCACCGCATCCACGCGTCTCTGCGCGTCGGAGTAAATCAGAAACAATTGCCCGGTGGAAATCCGCGCGTGGCGCAGCAGCTCCAGGCGATCCGCTTTAGGCCCCGACAAAGTATGCTCGTGGCGGTAAATCACGCCGGCCGAATATTCCTCGAGCTGCCCCGCGCCGATAAAACCGCGCCTGTTTTTTCTCTCGCTGCTGCCCGGCACGGTGTATTCCTGTGTGTAGCCATAAAACGACGCGGCCGGATCCTGCGCCACGATGCCGTCGCGAATCCATTGCGCGATGGCCGCCGCGGCGCGGGTGTAAACGTTATTTCCCTCGGCGTCGTCGTGATGCACTCGGCCTTTTTCCACGGCAATCAAATTGTGCGGATGCGCGGCGTAATACTTGTCCTGCATCGCGGGGGAAATCTTGTCATAAGGCTGCGTGAGTACCTGCTCGAAAGGTGCGTGCGCGAGATTGTATCGGTATGCGCGAAAGGGGAAAACCTTGGCCATGTAGTCTCCGAAAATATTTTTGCATCTGTGACCTTTAGTTTACGCGAACTTCGCGCGCAAACTGTTAACGCGCGTCCGTAAATCCATTCACCGCTTACGTCAGGCGAATATCCAAAAATGACACCCAGTATTGAAACGACTGCAACGCGAAGCCGCAAAGAATAATGCCGATGCCCAGCGCGCCGAGCACGCGCTCCGGCAGATGGTCGGCGTAATATTCGATGAACGGGTTCAAAATAGTTCCGGCGCCGGTGACCAGACCGGTGACCAACCCGATGCGCAGCGCAAACGACCACGGATGCGCCAGATGCTGCGCGAATATTCCGCACAAAAGTGCCGTCGCACTGTAACCGGCGGTTCGCACCAACGTGGCGGTGAACTGCTGCATGGTAAAGCGTGGCCGGCGCGACGCCTGGTAGTTCATTCCCGGTCGCACACCCCGCCAATAAGCGACTACCGGGCCGACCGCAACCAGCACGCCAAAAACCACCGCGAACCGCAGTCCCACAATGTGAAAGATGCCCACCGCGAACCCCAGCGCGCGGATCGCGCTGAAAAAAGCTTCCCAGGGCAACGCGTAGTGATCGTGGTGCCGCGCCGTGCGGTGAAGTTCGATTGCCAGCGTTACACCGGTGGTGATCCCCGCGACCACGCCAAAGAAAAATCCCAGCCCCAGGCCATAGCCAATGCCAAAGACGATGGAGTAGGTCACCGCTCTCGTCAGCAAGCGCAGCGGCCCGTTTTCGCCGCCGAGCAAATCGTACGCCAGATACAACGTGCCGATCACGTCCAGGCAGGTTCCGCCGATACTCATTCCCGCAACGAAGTGGTGGTCGATGGAGTGCGCGAAATGCACGCCACGATTGTAGAAGCAAGGCCCTTCGCCGGCCAAATCCCTCCAGCTCCCCTGCCGTTACTTCCCGCGATGTTAGAATGTTGTGTGTACATGACTGACCAGCGTTTTTCTTCCGTGCGCGCGTTGCTCTTCGATCTGGATGGCACGCTCATCGATTCCAAACTGGATTTGGTGCATTCCGTAAACGCCACGCTGCGCGAACTGAAGCGCCCCGAATTGCCCGATGAAGTTATTTCTAGTTACATCGGCAACGGCGCCCCGGTGCTGGTGGCCAAATCGTTGGGCCAGGACGTAAATCCCGCCGAGCTCGATGTCGCGCTGAAATTTTTTCTCTCCCACTACGAAGCGCACAAAATGGACAGCACCCGCGCCTATCCCGGTGTGCCCGAAGCGCTGCAGCAGCTTTCCGCCATGCCCATGGCGGTGCTCACCAATAAGCCGGTAAGAATCAGCAAGCGCATCCTCGAGGCGCTCGGCCTTGCGAAATATTTCCGCGCCATCTACGGCGGCAACAGTTTCGCCACCAAAAAGCCGGACCCGTTCGGCGCGCTGACCATTCTTCGCGAATTCAGCGCGCGTCCCGACGAAGCGGCGCTCATCGGCGACTCGGAAGTCGATGTGCAAACTGCACGCAACGCAGGCATACTCGCCGCCGTGGTGAATTACGGATTCGGCATCCACGATCGCGCCGCGCATCCCGCCGATTTGTATCTCGATACTCTCCTCGACATCGTCCCCGCGCTCACCGCCATGCATTCGTAACAATCCGCGCCCGCGCTTGCGTTCCATCGCGGCGCTTGGCAGACTCACCCAGTGCTTATCGGCATATTTTCTGAACTCGACGCACCCGGCGGCATTCAACGCGCCAGCCGCCACATCGCCGCGGTGCTCACCGAATTCGCCGCCAGCCGCTCCATGGAGTGCCGCCTTTTCAGCCTCAACGATTCGCCGGAACTGCACCGCATGTCCGTGGGCGGCCGCGAATTTGTTTTTACCGGATGCGAGCGCGCCAAGGGTCGCTTCACCGCCACCGCTTTGCGCAGCGCGCGGCGCCACGCCAAGCTGGTGCTCGCCGGGCATCCGAATCTCGCACCGGTCGCGCAGACCATGCGTCTCGCCGCGCCGCGCATGAAAACCATCATCTGCACGCACGGCATCGAAGTGTGGGAGCCGCTTTCTCCTATGCGGCGCCGCTCGCTGCGCCGCGCCAATCTGGTACTGGCTCCCAGCAAGAGCACCGCCGAGCACGTCGCCACCCATCAGCAGGTCAAGCCCGAGCGCATTCGCGTGTTGCCTTGGGCGCTCGATCCCGAATTCGAAGCAGTTCTTCCCGCGGCTTCCAAGACTCCGCCGCCCGCAAATTTTCCTTCCGGCCGCGTCATTCTCACCGTGGGCCGCTGGCTGGCCAGCGAACGCTACAAAGGCATGGACACGCTCATCAACGCGCTCCCGCGCCTGTTGCCGCGCTGGCCGGAGGTGCAGCTCGCCTTGGTCGGCGAGGGCGACGATCGCCACTGGCTCGAAGAGCTCACAGAAAAAAATGGTGTGCGCTCCCATGTGCATTTTCTGAGCGGCCTCTCCTACACCCAGCTCGCGTCGTGCTACGCTGCTTGCGAAATTTTTGCCCTGCCCAGCCTGGCGGAAGGTTTTGGACTGGTGTATCTCGAGGCCATGGCCTGCGGCAAACCGGTGATTGGCGGCGCGCATGGCGGCGCGCCGGAAGTGATTCTCGATGGTGTGACCGGCTACCTGGTGCAGCATGGCGATACCGAGCAACTCGCCACCTCCATCGAGACGTTGCTGTCCGACCCCGCCCTCGCTAGAGATATGGGCGCGCGCGGCTGCCAGCGCGTGGAACACGAATTTCGCTTCAGCGTTTTTGCCAAAGCACTGAAAAAAATTCTTCGCGAACTATGCGAATCCTGAACGTCACCGAAACCTACGCTCCCTTCCTGGAATTTGGCGGCCCTCCGGTCAAAGTGCACGCCCTTTCCGAAGGCCTCGCGCGCCGCGGCCACACCGTCAACGTGCTCACCGCCGACTGGGGACTCGAGAAGCGTCTGCGCAACGAAACCGAAGCCGATCTGCAAGCCCGTGGATGGGACCGCTCGCCCTTTGGCTGGCGGCATACCGAAAATGGCGTGCAATCCATCTACCTGCCGAGCTGGTTCCGTTACCGCACCGTCAGCTGGAATCCCGCCGTGAAGCGCTATTTGCGCGCGCGCCTCCAGAATTTTGACCTCGTGCATATTTTTGGCCTTTACGATCTGCTCGGCCCCGCGGCGGCGGCCGCGGCGCGGTCACGCAACATTCCCTATGTGGTCGAGCCCATCGGCATGTTCGTCCCGATTGTCCGAAACGTATGGATGAAACGGATGTATCATTCTTTGTCCGGCAAATCGCTGTTTGCCGGTGCCAGCGCGGTGGTGGCCACATCGCCGTTGGAGGTTGAGGAACTGGCCGCCGCTGGCGTAGCGCGCGGAAAAATCGTGGTTCGCCGCAACGGTGTGGAACCGCCCGGATCCTGGCCGGCGCGCGGCACATTCCGCTCCGCTCACGCCATTCCGGAAGGCGCTAAGCTGGTCCTGTTTTTGGGCCGCTTGTCGCTGAAGAAGAGCCCGGAATTGCTGCTTCAGGCTTTCGCCCAGCTTCCAGAACGTGTCGGGGAGAATCCATTGATGCTGGCATTTGCAGGCCCGGACGAGAGTTCCCTGCGGCAGCAACTCGTGCGTGCTGCGTCAGACCTGGGCCTATCCTCGCGGGTGAAGTTTTCCGGCCCCCTTTACGACGAAAACAAATGGGCCGCTTACCGGGACGCCGACGTGTTTGTGCTTCCGTCGCAAAATGAAAATTTCGGCAACACTGCCGCGGAAGCGGTGGCTGCAGGCACTCCCGTGGTGGTCACCGAGCAATGCGGCATCGCGCCGTTACTGAAAGACGTGGCCGGATTAGTAGTGCCGCACGACGCCAGCTCCATCGCGAACGCCCTCCAGCGTTTGCTGCAAGACGCCGAATTGCGCGCTCGACTCGTGGCGGGCTGCGCGCAAGTCACCGCGCGCCTCGGTTGGGAGCAACCGGTTACGCAGATGGAAAGCTTGTACGCTGATCTTTCATCCCCAGCATCCCCCGGGGTTTTAGCCCGGTCCAGGGAGTAGATTCGTGTCGGCGATGAGCCCCAGGCAAATAGCGGTGTTTCGTGTGCTGTGGCGCACCGTGAACGTGTTACTGATCGCCTCTTTGCTGTTCGTCGGTTACGCCGGCATGTGGGAATATTCCATTCGGCGTTATCTGAAGGGATTTTCCGATGCCGTGGTTCCGGCGAATTTGTCGCCGGAACTCAAGGTCGAAGCCATTCTCAATTGGATTCGCACCGGTCCCCATCGCCCCCTGACCGTTAAGCCCGAGGAACTGGCCTTTCGCGACCCCGAAACCACGCTGAATTACCGTCAATTGCTGGCCATTTGCGGCACCGCTACCAACGCCTTTCTCAATCTTTCGCGCAGCTCCGGACTCGATGCCCGCCGCTTGCTGCTGCTCACTCCCGAGCACGAAACCAAGCACGTCGTCGCCGAGGTGCTTATCGATGGCCGCTGGATTATTGTCGATCCCACCTTCCGCGCTATTCTTCGCGATGACCAGGGCCACATGCTTACTCGCAAAGACCTGCAGAATCCCCTGATCTTCGCGCAGGCCACCGGCAAGCTGCCGAATTATCTGCCCATTTACAATTATCAGAGTTATGCGCATGTGCGCCTTGCGCGGCTTCCGCTTAATGGGCTGGGCTTGCGCCACCTGTTGCAAACCTTTTATCCGCAGTGGGACGAGGCCTTTGACTGGAGCCTGCTGTTGGAACGCGAATCTTTTTTCTTTTTCTTTGTCTCCACCTTCTTCCTGGTGTTCTTCTGTATTCTGCGGTTCATTCTGGCGTGGTACGCCGATCATCGCTTGCGCGTGCCCCGTTATCATTTCCGCCGCCACATCGTGCGTGCCGGCGCCTCCATTCTCTCGACTCCGGAGATAGAAGAGTAGCGTGTGCGGCATCTGCGGCGTTGCTTTTGCAGCGCATCATCCACACGCGGCCTCGCGCGTGCGCGCCATGACCGCCGCCATGCAGCACCGGGGACCTGATGGCGAAGGCTTCCTTCTCGACGAGCCTCGCGCCCCGGGACTGGCGCTGGGCATGCGCCGGCTGAGCATCATCGATCTTCCCGGCGGCCATCAACCCATCTGGAATGAAACTCACGACGTCGCCGTAATTTTCAACGGCGAACTCTACAACTACCGGCAGTTGCGCGATTCCCTGATGCTCTGCGGGCATCGTTTCAGCACGCAGTCCGACACGGAAATTCTGGTGCACGCCTGGGAAGAGTGGGGCGAGGATTGCCTCACCGAATTGCGTGGCATGTTCGCGTTCGCGCTGCTGGATCTACGCGAACGGCATGCAGCCGTGCCGGTTCTCTTTCTCGCGCGCGATCCGCTGGGAATCAAGCCTCTGTACTACACGCAATCGCCCGATGGTTTTGCCTTTGCCTCGGAGGCGCGCGCGCTGCTCTCTGCCGGCGTCTGCGCCAGGCAGCTTTCGCCGGACGCGCTTACCTCTTATCTATTGTTCGGCAGCATCTCCGAACCGGTCACGCTGCTCGACGGTGTCTTTTCGATTCCGCCCGGTCACCGCATGCTGCTGTACATTCCGGAACGCCGCCGCGTCCCTCGCGCGCGTCCCTGGTACGACCCCACCCGCAGCCCGGCGGCCCGCGATCCCCGGCGCCCCAGGGATTTTTCCACCGCCGCGGGCAATCTGCGTCCCATTCTGCAGGACGCCGTCGAAGCGCATCTCGTTGCCGACGTTCCCGTGGGCCTTTTTCTTTCGAGCGGGCTGGACTCCAGCGCCATCGCCATGCTCGCCGGCCGCGCGCAGGCCGGCATCCAGAGTTTCACGCTGACTTTTCCGGGAACGAATTTTGATGAAGCGCCGCTCGCGCGCGTGGTGGCGGACCGCTGCGGTTCACGCCACACCGAGGTTCCGCTGGACGGGTCCGCGGTCGTTTCGCGGCTGGACGAGGCTCTCTCAGCGCTGGATCAACCCACCATGGACGGCATCAACACTTATTTCGTTTCCTGGGCCGCGCGCGAAGTGGGATTGAAAGTGGCGCTCTCTGGCCTCGGCGGCGATGAACTTTTCGCCGGCTACTCCACGTTTTCCGATGTGCCCCGCCTCACTCGCCTGGCGCAAATCGGAAAATTCCTGCCTGCTGGACTTCGCCGCGCTTTCCTGCCGGCCCTGCGCGCCTTTCTTCCCGGAGCCGATGCCGCGCACAAAGCCTCGGCGGCGTGGACAAATCCAGGGGCCTTGCCGCATCTCTATTTTTTCGCGCGCGCGTTGTTTCCTCCTGGGCGCCGCCTGGAAAGCCTCATGCAGCCGCGCTTTCGCGCCAGCGCTATCGGCGCCGATGGCGTCACACTCGATCCCACCTGGCTGGGCTGGCTGCAGCGCGCCGCCGATCAAGCCCGCCTGCTGCCGCCCATCGCCGCAATTTCCTGGCTCGAGATGCGCACCTACATGGCTAGCACATTACTCCGCGACACCGACTCCGTCAGCATGGCGAGGTCGCTCGAAGTTCGCGTGCCGCTGCTCGATACCCCGCTCGTGGAATTTGTGAGCGCCTTGCCCGATGAAGCTCGCCGGCGCGAAGGCTCACAGAAAGCTTTGCTCGCGGAATCGTTGCGTGACGTGCTGCCGCCAGAAATTCTGCAGCAGCGCAAGCGCACCTTCACGCTGCCGTGGGAGGAATGGCTGCGCGGCCCGCTGCGGCCGCGTCTCGAAGCCAGCTTTGCCGCGCTCGCGCCGCCGCTTGCGGAATACCTGCACTCGGACGGTGTTCAGGCCGTCTGGAGCGAATTCCTCGCCGGAAAAACTTCGTGGTCCCGCCCCTGGTCGCTCTATGTACTGAACGAATGGTGCCACCGGCACCTGTCGGCGTGAACGTGAACAGTATCGAATCGAAACTTGGCGACGCCGACGCTTTTCGCTGCCACGCAGCGCTGCCTTCCAACCCCCATAAGGTAAACTGATCTCCAATTCAATGAACATCCTTGGAATTAATGCCTACCATGGCAACGCTTCCGCCGCCCTCGTTTGCGACGGCCAGCTCATTGCCGCCGTCGAGGAAGAGCGCTTCAACCGCGTAAAGTACGCGGCTGGTTTTCCCGCGCAAGCCATCCGCTACTGCTTGAAGGAAGCGGGCCTCGTGCTTTCGGACATCGATCACGTCGCCATTCCGCGCAATCCTTACGCGCGCCTTTTCACCAAGCTCATGTACGCCATGCGCATGCCGTCCTTCGCCCGGCAACGCGCCAAAGTGTTGGTCACCTTCACCGGCATTCCCGAAGCGCTGGCGGCGGCCTTCGATGCCGACCCCAAAAAGCTGAAAGCGAAGTTTCATCGCATCGAACATCACCAGGCGCACCTCGCCAGCAGCTTTTTTGTTTCGCCCTTCGAACGCGCCGCGCTGCTCTCCGCCGACGGCCTCGGCGATTTCGCTAGCACCATGTGGGGTGTTGGTGACGGCTGCCGCATGGCCATTCACGGCTCCGTGGCCTTTCCGCACTCCCTCGGGCTTTTCTACAGCGCCGTCACGCAATATCTCGGCTTCCTCAAATTTGGCGACGAGTACAAAGTGATGGGCCTCGGCGCCTACGGCCAGCCGGATCGCCTCGAAGCTTTTCGCGATATCGTGCGCTTCCAGGAAAATGGCCGCAATAACGGTTTCCGCCTCGGCCTCGATTATTTCACTCATCACCACACCGGCCCGGAGATGACCTGGGCGGACGCCGACAAAACTCCCACGCTGGGAAAAATGTTTTCGCCGGAAATGGCGCGGCACCTAGGCGCGGCGCGTGGCCCCGATGAGCCGCTTGAGCAGCGCCACCGCAATCTCGCCTCCTCGCTGCAGGCGCGGCTCGAGGAAGTTTATCTCGGCATGTTGCGCAAACTCGCCAGGGACTCCGGGCTGAAATCCGTGTGCCTCGCGGGCGGCGTGGCCTTTAATTGCGTGGCCAACGGAAAAATTTTCGATTCCACCAATTTCGAGCAGGTCTATGTGCATCCCGCCGCCGGCGACGGCGGCTTATCGGTGGGCGCGGCGTTTTATGTGTGGCACCAGATCCTGGGCCGGCCTCGCGCCTTCGTCATGAATCACGCCTACTGGGGCCCCGGCTATTCGCGTAATGAAGTTCGCAAGGCGCTTGACGCCAGCGCGCTCTCGCGCAACGGGTATTCCATCGCCGAGCTTGCGGAGCCGGACTTGATGCGCGGCACCGCGCAAATCATCGCCGATGGAAAAATACTCGGCTGGTTTCAGGGCCGCGCGGAATGGGGCCCTCGCGCGCTCGGCAACCGCAGCATCGTGGCCGACCCGCGCCGCGCGGAGATGAAAGAAATCCTCAACCGGCGTATCAAGCATCGCGAAATCTTCCGCCCCTTCGCGCCTTCCATTCTTGCGGAATCCACCGGCGATTATTTCGAGAAAACCCATCCATCGCCTTTCATGACCCTGGCGTATTCCGTGCGCCCCGAAAAACGCGACAAAATTCCCGCGCCCACGCACGTCGACGGCACCGGGCGTTTGCAGACCGTCACTCGCGACGCCAATCCGCGCTACTGGCAGCTCATCAAGGCGTTTGAAAATCTTACCGGCGTTCCCGTGGTGCTCAACACTTCTTTCAACGACAACGAGCCCATCGTGTGCCGCCCCGAAGAAGCCATTGATTGTTTCCTGCGCACGCAGATGGATGCGCTGGTGTTGGGGGATTTCCTGATCACGCGCGCGTAAGCCAGAATTTTCCCGCCTGCCTTCTGCCGCAAAGCCGCGTTTTCGAGCGTGCGAGTTTTGCGACGCAGCCCAACACTCGCAACCGGAGCGTTGGCTCTACCCTGTACAATCTGCCCATGCGTGTTTTGTTGTTGAACCTGTATTTCCCACCAGACACTTCGGCCACCGCAAAATCTGCGGACGCCATCGTGCGCGCGCTGGCGCAAACGCACCAAGTCACCGTCCTGTGCGGCCGCCCCTCCTACGATCCCGCCGAGCGCCGTCCGTGGAAGCTCTGGCAAGCGGAGCGCTTCGAAGTTCAATGTGCCAGCGCTCAGCCGGACCCCGGCGGCAATTCCGCCGCGGCTGCCGCCTCATTCACGGTCATTCGCGTCGGCTCCACGGACTATCCTCGTCTGCGAATGAAGCTGCGCGTGCTGAATTATCTGACCTACACGAAACTTGCCGCTCTGCGCTCGCTTTTCATTCCCTGCGACGCGATTTTTGCCATGACCGACCCGCCTTTCAACGGAATCACCGCCGCGTTTCTCGCCGCGCTGAAAGGCAAGCCGCTCGTTTACGACATCCAGGATATGTACCCGGACATGGCCGTTGCCGGATCGATCGTCAAGCCCGGCTTGCTGGCGCGATTCTGGGAGCGCCTGCACCGCTGGGCGCTGCGGCGCGCCGCTCGCGTGATTGTACTTGGCGAAGACATGCGCGCGCGTGTGGTGTACAAGGACCCGGCATCCAAAGGCATCGACGCGTCCAAAGTTTTCATCGTGCGCAGTGGCGTAGAGCCCGCCGATTCCTCCGCCGCCACGCCATCCGCCAACGCCGCCCTGAATCCCGAAGTCATCCGCGCCATCCGTGCAAATTTTCGCTTCGTTCTCCTGCATGCCGGAAACCTGGGTTTTTACGGCGCATGGGACACCATCATCGCCGCGGCCCGCCAGCTCGAAGGCCACAACATCGGCGTCGTCTTTGTCGGCGGCGGCGCCGAACGCGCCCGTCTGGAATCGCTGGCCGCGGGCGCCGCCAACATCCGCTTCCTCGATTTTTTCCCCGCTCGCGCTATTCCCTCGGTGCTGGCCGCCCCCGACGCGCACATCGTCACCATCAAGCCCGGCCTCGAAGGCGTCGTCGTGCCCAGTAAAATGTTCGGCATCATGGCCGCCGGCAAACCCATCCTCGCGGTGGCTGCAGCCACCACCGACGTAGCCACCCTGGGCGCTCGCCACGGCTTCGCCATTTGCTCGGATCCTGCCAATCCCGCCGAGCTGGCCTCAGCCATTCGAAACATGGCAGCGAACTCCGCTCAAGTGGCCGCTATGGGCCAGGCCGCCGCCCACGCCGCAACGCAATACTCCAGAAGCGGCGAGCTCGCCAAGCTCTTATCCATCGTTGCAAACCTGCAACCATAGCGAAGCAGCCGAAACGCGCCTCGCGCCGGCCATCTCCCAACAATCAGAACCAGCTTTCACTCCTCTTGGTAGGGGTCGATGACGCACCCGGGATCCGCCCAATCCAACCAAAGCCTCCAGCGTATTCACTTGGGTATTATCGCCACCGTGCTACCATAATTTCCCAGTTGAACCCCGTACCATTCCTGAGTACTGTAATCACGCTGCGTGGGGCAGCCATCTTTTTTCCTGTGAGATCTTGGGAGCCGGAATCCCAATCCGGCAAATTTGTGTGAGCGCGGTCTCTCTCCAGCCCTCAGGGCCGTGTTCGCTACCATTCCATGAGGTTGCATGGCCGCAGGCCTGCTGGCTTTCTTCATTGCTCTTTTTGCGTCTCTGATGCTTGTTGTTCCCGTTCGCGCGCTGGCCTTGCGCGTCGGAATGGTCGACCTTCCCGGGCCGCGTAAAGTTCATTTGAGCCCCATTCCGCTCCTTGGTGGACTCGCCATCTACGGCGCGGTGATGATTGCCGTGCTTCTCTTGTTTGTGGGCCCGGCCCGCGCCCAGATTGAAGGCATCCTCGCTGGCGCCTCGCTGGTGGCCGCCGTCGGAATCCTCGACGACCGCGGCTGGCTGCATCACCAGATCAAGCTCTTCATCGGCATGCCCTTGGCCGCGCTCATCCTCCTGTATTCCGGCATTCACGCCCAGGTTTTCAGCGTCCTCGTGGGCGGCCGCACCGGCTACGTTCTCGACGCCGTCTTGACGGTCGTCTGGGTGGTGGGCATCACCGCCTCCTTCAGTATCCTCGACCATATGGACGGATTGTGCGCTGGCATCGCCGCGGTAGCCTCTGTTTCATTTGCGCTCATCGCCTATCTGAATGGCCAGACCCTGGTGACCACGCTGGCGGCCGCCGTCCTCGGCGCCGCAACCGGCTTCCTGCGCTGGAATTTCAAGCCCGCCAAAATCTTCATGGGCGATGGCGGCGCGATGTTCTTGGGCTTCCTGATGGCCACGCTGGGCCTGAAGCTGCGCCTGGAGCGCGGCGATTCGCTCGCAGGATGGCTGGTTCCATTGCTCATCCTCGGCGTAACCATCTTCGACACTACGCTGGTGACCATTTCCCGCTCCCGGCGCGGGTTGCTGCCTTTTGCGACTCCGGGCAAAGACCACGCCGCGCATCGCCTGGCAAACCTGGGCCTTGGGCATCGCGGCTCCGTGCTCGCGTTGTATCTCCTGGGAGCCTTCAGCGGGGGAGCGGCGCTGCTGGTGAGCTACCTGCCGTCGCGCAGTGCCGCCACTGCTGGAGTAATTGCTTTGGCACTGGTTCTTGCCGGTGTCGTCTTCCTGGAGAAAGCTCCCTACGAGCGGCAACACAAAACTTCCATCCCGGCATGATTGCCGGCTCTTCTAAAATCTTCTTTTATTTGCGCCAGCCACACGGTAGATGCGCTACATATCTGTTCCATGATTAACTCTCTGCGCCAGTGTACAGTTTTTTTAAATCCGTGATTTATTGCGCCTCTTTCTTCTCTCGCTCGGGCACTTTCGCTATACTCTCCCGGGGCATTCTATCCCGCAGATCACAGTTCCCCAAAGGCGGACCGGTAAATTCATACATGATTAGCGCGGCGATTTAGTTCGGCAGCGTGGCAGCACCCGCGCCATTGGGGCATACCAACGGTGGAAAGCAAAGCTAACGGCTCCCGGACACGTCGGGAGAATGGTGAAGTGATTATTGTCGGCGGCTCCGCTGCCGGCTTGTATACCGCAGCGGCGGTAGCCAAAGGCGGTCGCCCCGTCCGGGTGCTGGAATCCAAGCCGCGCTTCGATCCTCCTGCGCGCACGTTGATTGTCACCAGTCATTTCCGCAACCAGCTCGGAGCCGCCGCGCGCGAAAGTATCGTCAACGAAATACGCCGCTTCGAGCTATTCACCGACGGGCGCTCCGCGCAAATCGCGCTCTCCAGGCCGGACCTGATCGTCGAACGTTCGCGCCTGATTCCCGCCCTGGCTCGCGAAGCGCAATCCGCAGGCGCGCAACTCTCTTTCGACACACGCTTCCTGGGCCTTGGCCCCAACTCCCGGGGCCTGCGGCTCGAAACCGAAACGGCCGGCAAACGCGAGGAATTGCACGCTGATAGCGTGGTGGGTGCGGATGGCGCGGCCAGCAGGGTGGCTCGCACGGCGGGATGGCCTTCGATTGAAACCGTGCCGCTGATGCAAGCCTTGGTGCGCTTGCCCAAGGACTGCCCGGCGGACACCACCCGGGTGTGGTTCGTTCCCGATGACACTCCGTATTTTTACTGGCTCGTTCCGGAGTCCGCCGAACGCGGCGCGCTAGGCGTGATCGGCGAGCAGGGAAGCGACACCAAGCGGCGCTTCGAGCGCTTCCTTGAAAAGAAAAACCTCGAGCCTCTCGAATGGCAGGGCGCGCGCATCCCGGTGTATCGCAAGTGGGTGCCGGTGCGCCGCCGTGTCGGCAATGGCGAGGTGTACCTGGTGGGCGACGCCGCCGCGCAGGTGAAAGTTTCAACCGTGGGCGGCATTGTCACCGGCTTTCGTGGAGCGCTGGGCGTGGCGCAGTCCATCCTGCAACGCGGCCGCAGCGCGGAACTGGGCATTCTGCGGCGCGAACTGAGCACTCACTGGCTGATCCGCCGCACTATGCATCATTTTCAGCAGAAGCATTATTCGCATCTCGTCGATTTGCTGAATGTCGCCACGCGCGGCGCCCTGGGCGAAATAAACCGCGATGAATCCACGCGTTTGCTGTGGAACGTCATTCGCCACCAGCCGCAACTGGTGCTGCTCGGGCTGCGTGGCCTGCTGATGGGCAAGCGCAATTCCTGAGTGCATTGTCCGCGTTTGCGATTCAGCGAACGTCTCAAGCTCCCTTTCCGCCATAATTCTGCGATGATGATAATCTGGTTGTGCGCTTTGCCCCCGCGCTTCGCATTCCGTTAAAGGAGAGTTTCGCTTGAATCTTTCAGTGATTGGCTGTGGCTATGTGGGCCTGGTGACCGGAGCATGTCTCGCCGAAGCGGGTCATAACGTGGTTTGCACGGACATCGACAGTGAACGCATCGCCAAGCTGCAGGCTGGCGAGGTGCCCATTTACGAACGGCACCTGGACGCCATCCTGGCTTCCACTCGCAAGGCTGGCCGCATTTCCTACACCTCTGATGCCGGCGACGCCATCCGCGCCGGCGACGCCATTTTTATTTGCGTGGGCACCCCGCCCAAGGAAAGCGGCGAAGCGGATCTTTCCGCCATCGACCACGTCGCGCGCCAGATTGCTGAAGAAGCGCGTTCATCCAAACTGGTCATTGAAAAAAGCACCGTTCCGGCGCGCACCGGCTTTGAGCTGCAGCGCGCGCTGCACGCCTACTCCCGCGACAACGGCATCAAGTTTCACGTGGCTTCCAACCCGGAATTTCTGCGCGAAGGTACCGCCGTGGCGGATTTTCTGCATCCCGACCGCATCGTTGTCGGCGTGGAAGACGAATATTCCGCCGGTCAGTTGCGCGAAATTTATCAGCCCATTCTCGATCGCCGCTTTCATTGCCCGGTGCACGATGGCGCGTGCCCCGCGCATCACCAGGTTTCTTTTCTGGTTACCACCATCAACAGCGCTGAGCTGATCAAGCACGCTTCCAATTCCTTCCTCGCCCTGAAAATCAGCTACGCCAATGTGATTGCCGACCTGTGCGAAAAAATCGGCGCCAACGTCGAGGAAGTGACCCACGCCATGGGCCTCGATCCGCGCATCGGCGGACAATTCCTGAAGGCCGGGTTGGGCTTCGGCGGTTTCTGTTTTCCCAAGGATGTGCAGGCCTTCATTCATCTGTCCGCGTCCGTGGGCGTGAACTTCGACATTCTGAAAGCCGCCGAGCGCGTGAACAAACAGCGCATCGACCGCTATTTTGAAAAAGTGCGCAAGGCTCTATGGATTTTGAAGGGCAAGCAGATTGCCGTGCTGGGACTGGCATTCAAAGCCAATACCGATGACATTCGCTTCGCGCCCGCTCTCGAAGTCGTGAAGAGCCTGCTTGATGACGGCGCCAATGTTCGCGCCAGCGATCCCGAAGCCATGGTCCGGGCCAAAGCGATGTTTCCGCAGGTGCAATATCACGAAGATCCGTTTGAAGCCCTGCGCGGCGCGGATGCCGCGCTGGTGTGCACCGAGTGGGATATTTTTCGCACGCTGGACTGGAGCCGCGCCGCCAAGGTGATGTCGCGCAAGCTGGTCATCGACGGCCGCAATCTTTATTCGCCCGCAGCCATGCGCGAGCTCGGGTTTGAATACTATTCCTTCGGCAGGGAAGCGCTGCAGCCGGATCGCGTCCCCACAAGCGCTTAGTTCCCGGCGTCAGCGTGTCTGCTGGCTTGCAAACGCTTCCTTGAAGTACGCGAGCGTGCGCTTCAGTCCTTCCTCCAGATTTATTTTGGGCTCCCACTGCAGCAGTCGCTTCGCCTTGCTGATGTCTGGGCAGCGGCGCTTGGGATCGTCCTGCGGCAATGGTTTGAAGATAATTTGCGGCACGTTGTCGAAATGCTTGCGGACGCGTTCCGCAAACTCCAGGATGGTAATCTCTTGCGGGTTGCCGATATTCACCGGCAGGTGTTCCTCGGACTGCATCAATTTGTAAATCCCGTCGATTAAATCGTCCACGTAACAGAAGCTGCGCGTCTGCTTCCCGTCGCCGTAAATGGTCAGCGGCTGGCCGCTGAGCGCCTGGAAAACAAAATTCGGCAGCGCGCGCCCGTCATTCAGGCGCATCCGCGGGCCGTAAGTATTGAAAATCCGCACGATGCGCGTGCTCACGCCGTGATGACGGTGATACGCCATGGTCAGCGCTTCGGAAAATCGCTTGGCTTCGTCATACACGGAGCGCGGCCCGATGGAATTGACGTGGCCCCAGTATTCCTCTTTTTGCGGCGACATTTCCGGATCGCCATAGCACTCGCTGGTGGAGGCCATGAAAAATTTCGCGTTTTTCTGCAGCGCCAGCTCTAGGGCATTCTGCGTCCCGATGGAGCCCACCTTCATCGTGGCGATGGGATGTTTCAGGTAGTCCGGCGGGCTCGCGGGTGAAGCGAAATGCAGCACGTAGCCGACCTCGCCGTCCACCTGCAAAGCGCTCTCGCTCACATCCTTCTGTTGTAATTTGAATTTGGGATTGCCTGCGAGGTGCCGGACATTGCCTTCAGCGCCAGTGATGAAATTATCCAGCGCCAGCACTTCCCATCCTTCAGCCAGCAACCGGTCGCAAAGATGCGACCCCAGAAATCCCGCGCCCCCGGTGATCACCGCCCGCATTCGTCCTCCAAAAATGTCAGTCCGCAGTGTAGCGTGCGCCTCGCGGATTGACCACTTCCGGCACGCGGGATAGGATGCCGTCAGCCCGGATGGCTTTCAGGAAGAATATCGCCGCGACCAGCACGGGCCGCATCTCCGCCCGCCGTTCCGGTGGATTACTGAGCCTGCTGTTGTTCGCGGCGGCGGTGATTTGCTTTCTTGACGTTGGCAACTGGCTCGTCGACGAAGATCCGCTGGACCACGCGCAGGCCATCGCGGTACTCAGCGGCCGCATGCCCATGCGCGCGCTCGAGGCCGCCAAGCTGTATCGCGCCGGATACGCCCCGGAAATCTGGCTGACCCGCTCCGACGAGCCGGGCCAAACATTGAAAGCCATGGGTGTGGATTATCTCGGTGAGGAATACTGGAACACCAAGGTTCTGATTCACGAAGGCGTGCCGCCCGCCGCGATTCACGTCCTGAATCCGCCCATCGTCAACACCGCCGACGAAATTAGCGTGATCAATTCCGCTTTGCAATCTGCCCCGCTGCACATCGTCATTATCGTGACCAGCAGGCCGCATACCCGGAGGGTGCACACGTTGTGGCGTTCGCTCACTCGCGATGAGGGGCGCGTCATTGTGCGCGGTGCTTCGACGGATGACTTTGACGCTCAGCACTGGTGGCGCACCACTCGGGATTCTCTGGACGTGGTGCGGGAAGTGCTGGGTCTGATGAATGCCTGGGCCGGGCTGCCGCTTGGCCCGGGAGTGAAGTGAGGATCTAGAGTGCGGATGTTCCGTCAAGCAGTTTCGAGACGGCGCAGCTCAGAAAATTCTCAAAAAGCGTGGCTCAGAAGAGTCGCACCAGCCTGCCTCAGAAAAATAGAAACCGCTTTTTCGGCGGTTTGGCCCGGTCGTCTTCCAGTTCCGGCACGTGTGGTAAATCGCGGCCTTCAAACGCCGCTTTCGGATTGCTCACAAATAATGCGTGGGCCTTCTCCGCTCCAAATTCCTTTTCCACTGTGTTGTACGCCGGCCGCAACTGAATCGGCCGCGAGCTGGTGTTGTGCGCGTCGCTGCTGACAAAGTGAATCAGGCCCTCCTCGATCCACCGCATGGCATCTTTTTGCGCGCTCGGACCAAAGCGGCCCGTCAGCGCGCCCGCGGTCACCTGTCCGTAGCAGCCGTGACGGACCCAACTGACCAGCCGCTCCGGACGCAGCCGCAGCAGGCGATTGCGCTCCGGGTGCGTCACGATGGGTCGAATTCCCGTCAGTTGCATCTGGTGCAGCGTCTGGTCCACCGCCGGCGGAATGGCAATCTCATTGAACTCCACCAGCAGATAATCCTTCTGGTTCACGCAAAACCGCGGCGCTTGCGCGCGTAACGACGCCAGATTTTCCGGGTTCAAATGAAAATCGCACCCCGTCGCTAGCGTCAGCCGATCCCCAACAGCGGCCTGCAGCTCTTTACAGAGCAGGCGGATTTTAGGGTAGTCGAAAAAGTACTCCGTGCTGGAATGCGGCGTGGCCACGATGTGGGTGGTGCCACCGGCAATCGCCGCCTTGGCCATTTCCACCGATTCATCCATTGTTTTGGGTCCGTCGTCGAGTCCAGGCAGGATGTGGCAATGCAAATCGATCATGGTTTGGGGGTGTCCAGGGCGCCGCGCCTGGTCCAAACTTTATCTTCGCTCATCCCGCTCTCCGGCGCCATTCCTGCGCCAATCCCGTTGAACAAGCTGTAAACAGCAAGGCAGAGCAGTTGTTTTTGTGCGCAAGGAAACTGTTATATTTGATGTCTCAGTCTCACCGCCCTTCTGGGGCCGGGTAGCCTCAAAAAAACCGCATAGCGGACAAGAGATACTCACAAACGAAAAGGGGAGTACGACGAATTCATGCCAATCGACCGCAAACCCGAATTTTTCAAAGGCGCCCAGCTCAAAGTCGGCATCATCGGCTGCGGCTACGTAGGACTGCCGCTGGCGCTGCGCTTTGCCGAAGCCGGCCACAAGGTCACCGGATTCGACACCGATCCTAAAAAGGTGTCCATGCTCAACGCCGGCAGGTCTTACATCGAACACATCCAGCAAACCAAGATTCAGCAATTCGTGAACAGCAAACATTTTGGCGCCACCAGCGATTTCGAAAAGCTCAAGGAATGCGACGCCATCATCATCTGCGTGCCCACTCCGCTGGATGAACGCCGCGAGCCGGATTTGAGCTACGTCGAGCAGACCGCCATCGCCATTCAGCCCAACCTGCAAAAAGGCCAGCTGGTAGTGCTGGAATCCACCACCTATCCAGGCACCACCGAGGAACTGGTGCTGCCCATCCTCGAAAAGTCCGGCCTGAAAAGCAAAATCGCCGCCGGGCCGCAGAATGAAAATGTACCCTGCGACTTTTTCCTGGCATTTTCCCCGGAGCGCGAGGATCCCGGCAACAAGCAATACGGCCTGGCGCAAATTCCCAAGGTGGTCGGCGGCATCAACCCGCCGAGCACCCGCGCCGCGCTGGCGCTTTACGCCCAAGTGGTGGCCAAAGTTGTTCCGGTGAGCTCCACGCGCGCCGCGGAAATGGCCAAGCTGCTCGAAAATATTTTTCGCTGCGTGAATATCGCGCTGGTCAACGAGCTCAAAATGCTCAGCCTGCGCATGAATATCGACATCTGGGAAGTCATCGATGCCGCGGCCACCAAACCCTTCGGTTACATGCCGTTTTATCCCGGCCCGGGCCTCGGCGGCCACTGCATCCCCGTCGATCCCTTTTATCTTTCCTGGAAAGCCCGCGAATTTGATTTCTCCACGCGCTTTATCGAGTTGGCCGGCGAAGTAAACACCGCGATGCCCTATCACGTGGTCGACGCCATCGCCGCGGCCTTGAACAATCACAAGAAAAGCCTCAAAGGCTCGAAGCTTCTGATTCTGGGAGTGGCCTACAAAAAAGATGTCGACGATTTGCGCGAATCGCCCACGCTTAAAATCATGCAATTACTGCAGCAGCGCGGCGTCGAGTTCGACTACAACGACCCGTACTTCCCGCAACTGCACAAAATGCGCCATTACAATTACGAAGACATGAAGTCCGTGCCCATCAATCCGCAGACGCTGGCCGGCTATGACGGCGTGGTCATCGCCACCGATCACACCGCCTATGATTACGGCGCCATCGTCGACGGCGCCAAGCTCGTGGTGGATACGCGCAACGCCACGCGCCGCGTGATGCGCCACCGCGAAAAAATCGTCCTCTGTTGATTGGCTTGTTTGCAGCTGTCTGCTTACGGAAAAAAGCCGCCAGCTAGCGCTGCGCGCGAATCGCCCCTACTGCGCTTTGACCAACTCCACTCGCGCGGTCGCGAAGGGCATCACCGCTTCCAGCAATACCGGAATGCGCGCCTCATTATTCGTAAGATACAGCATGAAGCGCGCATCCTTCATCTCCGTGCCGTTGTCAAAAACACGCAGCTCGATTTTCAATGTACTAAATGACCCCGCGGGAACGGTCACCGCTTCGCCGCGCGCCTCCAGGCGTGCGTGCACGTCGTACAATTTGTGCCCGTCGTAAACCGGGCTGCGCACTTCCGGAATTTTGCTCCAGTCCACGGTGCGCAGATACTGCATCATGCCCAGCGGATCGCGCGTCCCGGGCAGCACGCGCGCGGCCGCGGCGTCCGCGGGAGCAGGCTCGCGGCCTCCCGGCGACATGCGCTGCACGGAGTTGACCGTCTGCCCCTTTTCGTTCAGGTGCATTTCATACTGCAGACTCACCAGGCTGGAAGCGTCGCTGTAGGAATCAAATTGATCGTCGAGCGGAAACACCATGCGCAGCGGATTTTCCGTGTGCGCAAAAGCCTGCAGGTGCCAGGTGTTTTTGCCCAGGAAATTGCGTTTTTCCGCCACCTTCAGGCTGAGGTTGGCAACGTTGTTTAGCTTGGAGACATTCGCGGAATAATCCCAGGTCTCGCCGGCGTGCACTGGTGAGCCGGCGTCAACGGGCGGGGTAGCGGCGGCTGGAGCTGATTTTTTATTTTCAACGGGCGGCGCCGGCGTGGGCGCCGCTTCGGGAGCGATGACCGCCGGCGCTTCCGCCGCCGCGGGCCTCACCGGCTGCGGCGTAACCACCACCGTGGACGCGCGCGAAACTTCCTTGCGGTTATAAATCTGATAGAACGCGGCGCCGGCAATCAACGCCGTCAATACCACCGCCGCCCATGTAGTTCGCTTGCTCATACTTTATGCGTGACGCTCTCCGGAAACAGTCCCTTGCTCCGTAAACTTCCGTCGTACAATAAATCTCGCCCGCGGCCGCTGAAACATTTCGCACACGTCGCTGCACACTTTGAGCGTATCAAAACGCGGAGCGCGCGTCTTTGCCAGGTCAGGCGATGGTCGCCGGACACGCAATCGCCGGGGATGTTCGAGGAGGAATTTTCAGTATGCGCTACCTGGTTACCGGCGGCGCCGGTTTCATCGGCTCTAACACCGTGGACGAACTCGTGCGGCGGGGCCACAGCGTCGTGGTACTGGACGATCTTTCCGCCGGCAAGGAAGAAAATCTTGCCGAGGTGCGCAACAAAATCACCTTCATCAAGGGTTCCATCACCGATATCGAAATGATCCGCAAGGCTATTTTCGAAGCGGATTTTGTCATTCACCTCGCCGCGCGCACTTCCGTACCGCGTTCCATGAAAGATCCGGTCGAAACCAATCGCATCAACATCGATGGCACCCTCAACGTGCTGGTGGCCGCGCGCGATGCCAAGGTCAAGCGCGTGGTCTTCGCGGCTTCGTCTTCCGCGTACGGCGAGACGCCCACGCTGCCCAAGACGGAAAACATGCCGCCCATGCCCATTTCTCCCTACGGCGTCACAAAATACGTGGGCGAACTCTACGCGCAAACCTTCGGCCGCTGCTTCGGCCTGGAAAATGTGTGCCTCCGCTATTTCAATATTTTTGGGCCGCGCCAGGATCCCAGTTCGCCTTATTCCGGCGTGATGGCCAAATTCTGCACTGCGTTCCTCGAGGAAACTGAGCCGGTCATCTTTGGCGATGGCTCGCAATCGCGCGACTTCACCTACGTGGACAACGCCGTGCAAGCCAACCTGCTGGCTTGTGAAGCGCCCAACGTCTCCGGAAAAGTTTTTAACGTGGGCACCGGCCTCCGCATTTCGCTGAACGACATCGTGGAAAGCCTGGGAAAAATCTCCGGCAAGCCGCTGGCGGCGCGCTATGACCCGCCGCGCGATGGCGACATCCGCGATTCGCAGGCGGACATAACGCGCGCGCGCGAATTTCTGGGCTACGAGCCGCAGGTCTTCTTCGACGAAGGATTGGGGCGCACTTTCGAGTGGTACCGTTCCTCCTCCCAGCCCAAAGCCGCCGTCAAATCCTGAGCTTCGTTAAACTCCGCACTCCCGCTTATCATAGAGTTCAAGTTTCAGGAGAACTGCCTTGGACTCACAAACTGAACGCTCTCAAATATTGAACCCGTACGC
>DASXLA010000008.1:0-5548 GCA_036496505.1 Candidatus Acidiferrum sp.
TTACCCGTGATTTCGCCTTTTACGTGCAGACTTGCTCCGAGCCGGGCCGTGCCTCCGCTGCTGCGGTCGGACGTCGCCGGGTAACCCGAATCCAAAGGTGCCATAGTCTTAGCCTCCCCAGAAAAAGATGGTGCAGGTGGATCGTACGGCCTAGGCTGCTGCGCGAGCGGCGTCCTAGCGGGAGTTTCCTGCTTTTTCTCTCCCCACATTTACCCTCCTTGGGCCCGATTGCGGCAGAACAGCCTATTAACACGGACCGGGGTTATCAATGTATTCTTGTCGCGAGCCGACGCCAATGCCAAAATGAAACGGTGTGCCCGTGTCATTAACCGGTCTCAAGGTCAGGCGAATGGAAAAACATGTTCGCCAGAGTCACGGTCGATGATGTTTTTGCGCAAATTCGACGACTTGCCTGCCAACTGCATTCAGCTGATTCAAAACTTTCTCATCTTTGCACATGCCCGCCGCATCGAAAACCCCGTCCGTGGTGTTCAGCGTTGCGCCAAGCGGCGTTGGCCAACCGCGAAGCGCGTGCACGATTGATCGCAGCGCCATCAGCGTGCTTACGCATGCCTGCCAACCGGCTGCGGTGACTATACATCCCACCGCGCGGCCATCCAAGTAGCACGGATCGTCTTCCCGCAAATCATCGAGCAGATCCAGCGCATTTTTTACGAGGCCGGACACACCTCCGTGGTATCCGGGGCTGGCGACGATCACGCCGTCTGATTTCCTGAGCATTTCCACAAATTGACGCTGTTGTTCATTTCTCTCGCGATTTTCCGGGGCAAAGTGTGGGAGATGTGACAAAAAAGCTCCGTCAAATAAAAAAGTGCGGGCTCCGGCTTCCTCGGCTGCTTGCAACGCGATGCGCAGCGCGCGGTCGGTGGAGGAAACGGTGCGGGTGGTGCCTCCAATGCCTACAACCAAAGGCTTAGCGGGCGGGTTCGCGCGCTGACCGCGTTCATGCACTTTGCATGGCCCTCATGCCCAGGTTTTCGAGCAGTTTTTGGTCGTCATCCGCGGCGGGATTTGGAGCGGTGAGCAATTTCTCTCCGGTGAAAATGGAATTCGCGCCGGCAAGGAAACACAGCGCAACGCTCTCAGGCGACATTTGCCTGCGGCCCGCTGCGAGCCGCACCCTCGATGCCGGCATCAGAATCCGCGCCGTCGCAATGGTTCGCACCATAATCAGAGGATCGAGTTCCGGTGCGTTTCCAAGCGGCGTTCCGGCGCTGGGCACCAGCATGTTGATGGGCACGCTCTCGGGATGCGGCTCAAGGCTTGCGAGCTGGTGCAGCAGGCCGATGCGATCCTCATCCGTTTCTCCCATGCCGAGGATTCCTCCGCAGCAAACTGTAATGCCGGCCTTGCGCACGTGCGCGATGGTTCGCAAGCGGTCGTCATAGATTCGGGTGCTGATAATTTCTCCGTAGAATTCCGGCGACGTATCGAGATTGTGGTTGTAGGCGCTCAGGCCCGCTGCCTTGAGCCGCATCGCTTGCGATTCGGTGAGCATGCCGAGCGTGCAACAGACTTCCATGCGCAGCGTCGCGACGCCGCGCACCATTTCCAGCACACGTTCGAAATCTTTCCCTTCAGGGACTTGCCTCCACGCCGCACCCATACAAAAACGCGTGGCTCCCTCCGCTTTGGCGCGCTTCGCGGCAACGAGGACATCCGCGGGATTCATCAGCTCTTGTCTGGCCACGTCCGTTTTGTAGTGCGCGCTCTGCGAACAGTAGGCGCAATCCTCGGGGCAGCCTCCGGTTTTGATGGAAAGCAAACGGCACAGTTGAACTTCCTCCGGCAGGTGAAATTCACGGTGCGTGGACTGCGCTTGAAACATCAACTCCGGAAATGGGAGCTCGTAGATGCGACGAATTTCTTCCCGGGTCCAATCGTGACGAATGGGCATTGGCAAAAGTTTCCTCGTGGGGTTTCAAAGATAGCAAAATCGCGGACGGTGAGGAGTGAAATGTTGCCGCGGCTCAGATCGAAGAGAGATTCCTCGGCTGCGTGTCCCGGCGCTTCGCGCAAATGCAAAGGCGCGGGACACTCCGCTCGGAATGACAACGCATTGACCGGGACGCCCCACGAAGGCACATGGCCCGTTCGCGCGGGGCGGCTGGCGTGCAAGTAGCCAAGCAAGTTTGCCGGGCACAGCATGCTGTGCCCCTACAAAAGCAACGGCGAAGAGGCGCGGCGGATGGCCCTACGAATGTGGAAGCTAGCGGGCTGACGCGCTTACCGGCTTGCGCGATTGGCGGGCGTCGCCAACTTTCTCGAGGCCTTCGAGCAGATCCTCGACGAGGTCTTCTGCGTTCTCGCATCCCGGCGAAAGACGCAGCAGGCTATCCGAGAGGCCCAGCTTCGCGCGCTCTTCAGGTGGAATGGACGCGTGCGTCATCGTGGCGGGATGGCAGATCAGCGCCTTCACGCCGCCCAAACTTTCGCCGAGCACAAAATAGCGGCGCGAGGAGGAGAACGCGATCACCTCGTCCATCGTGCCATCCAGCTCGAACGAAACCATGCCGCCGAAACCCGTCATCTGCTTTCGGGCAATTTCGTGGCCGGGATGATTCGGCAAGCCCGGGAAATAAACGCGGCGGACCAGCGAATGTTTGCTCAACGCCTTCGCGATTGCGGCGGCGTTTTCCTGGTGGCGCTGCATTCTGAGTTCAAGCGTTTTCAGCCCACGCATGGTAAGCCAACAATCGAACGGCGAAGGAATCGCGCCGGTGGCGTTCTGCAAGAACTTGATTGGCTCGAACACCGCCGGATCCTTGGCGAGCACCGCGCCCTGCACGGTATCAGAGTGGCCGGCAAGATATTTCGTCACGCTGTGGACGACAATGTCCGCGCCCAGTTCGAACGGCTGCTGAAAACAGGGCGTCGCGAAAGTGTTATCAACAACAACGAGCGGTCGGTCTCCAAGGCTCGACTTGCCGTCGAGCGGGGAGGTCTTTGTGGCGTGCGCCAACTTGCTGATGGCGGCGATGTCACTGATCAACAGGCGCGGATTCGTGGGCGTCTCGATCCAGACAAAGCGCGTGCGCGGCGAAAGCGCCGCCTCGACGGCCTTCAGGCTGCCCGTATCAATCTGCTTGGTCACCACGCCGATCGGCTGAAAAACTTTATTGAGGATGCGGTAGGTGCCGCCGTAAACGTCCAGCGGAATGATGATCTCGTCGCCCGGGCGCAGATACGCTTGCAGCACGGCATTTTCGGCAGCGAGACCGGACGCAAACGCCGCGGCATGCTCGACGCCTTCGAGCGCCGCCAGCACTCCTTCGAGGCGCTGGCGCGTGGGATTGTTCGTGCGCGAATAGGAGAAGCCCTTGTCGTGACCGGGCGATTCCTGCTCGTAGGTGGAGGTCTGGAAAATCGGAGCGACGAGCGCGCCGGTTTCCGGCTCTGACGGCTGTCCCGCGTGGATCGTTTTTGTGGCGAACTTCATGGTGTCACTCCCTTGGCGCCCGCTCTGCCAGCGAAAAACCCGTGGATCGAGCGGGGTCCTCGCCGTTAATTGCGGCGCGAAATAACCTGGCACCGCATCCGCAATGCGGATACGCGCTTTGAACTTCAGTTGGGAGTTGAATCTTCAATCGACCCCGAAGGCTCGGGGCCAGTTGAGGATCTTATCTCTCCCTGCTCTCCCAGGCGCGTCAATCTCCCGAGCGCCTCTTACCGAGGCCTCGGGAGCCCTGTCATGTCTGGGAGCCCTTTTAAAGGGCAGGAATTAGCACCTTGGCGATTGCACCAGGTTGCTGTGGCTTCCTAGGGCCTGTCCCCTCAGCCACTCTGGATAAGCGCCGCCGTTAAGCAGCAGCGAAATCGTAGCAAACAGGGCTTGCTGCGTCAATAGAGGGAGGCACACGGTTGTGACTCAATTTGCTGGCGGCATTGCCACTCCTGGCTGTGGCTTACCGATTGCCTCGACTTACGGACGCAGGCACCCTTCGCGGTTGCTCAGGGCGAGGGAGTGCCTGGGCCACTAGTTCCCCATGTTAGACTGCGCGCATGCCGTTTGCCCTGCCTGACCTGGCGTGGTCGACCTGGCTCCTTGCGGCCGCAGGTGGGTTCGTTCTCGCGTGGCTCGTTCCCAAGCTCGCGCCACGCGGGAGCCGAGTCGGCAGCGCCCTCGTGTTCATTATCATTTGTTTGGCGTCTGTTTGCGGAGTGATTGGCGCGCTCAAGTGGTTCGGCGCGCAGTAAAAGCCGGCAGAGTGCTTCGCCCTCAAACATTTACTCGTTACGTGAGCGGATTGCGTTGTGAATCTTACAGCGCTGATTCACGGGCGCTGAATCAGTTCCATGCGGTTACCCGCGGGATCAATCGCGATGCCTATCATGATGCCGGTGTTTCCGAACGCGCGAGGTTCGCCGGCCATCGATCCGCCAGCGGCTTTGATCGCGGCCTCGGTCGTCTTCATGTCCTTCACGTCAAAGATCAGGTGCGCAATCGGATCCTTCAGGTCGTTGGAATCGCGGTGCGTGATCACGACGGGCGTGCTTTTGTTGGCCTTTGCGGCGTCGGCCGTCGCGCCGAAGTTCACGAAGATCTCCGCGCCTCCGGGCACGTTGATCCGATTGATCTCAAACATGCCGAAGGCAGTCTCGTAGAACTTCGCCAATGCAGCGGTATCTTGCGCGCCGACTCGCGCCGAGTTGAGCGACACCTGCGCATGCGCTGCGCCAGCGAGAAGCAGCGCGGCGGCACCCATCATCACAATTGCGTAAATTCTCTTCATCGAAGCCTCCCTAGCACGCCGTATTCACCAATTTGAAGCCGACATGCTAACACGGTTCCGCTACTCATTCATCCCGCGCTGCCAGAGCGCGCACAGCGCGGTGTTGTACAGCGCAAGCGCGGTCGTAATCTGCCCCAGATGATTGTCGTGGGTGGATAGGTAGGCGGCTTTCTTCATCACGTCGGGATGCAAGTTCCCTTCAGTGGAACAGTCGATGAGCACGGCGCCCTCTTTCACGTCGCGCACCAAGTCCGCTTCGGACTGCGCCGGAAATGCGGTCACGATGATGTCGGCTTTCTTGAGATAAGCTTCCCGGACTTCCGGCCGCGTTTGCGGATGGATCATGAGCGCGGTGGCGCCGATGCGCATCAGCATGCTTTGCAGCGGAATGCCGATGCGCGGCGAGCTATTGCAGATCGCCACCGTGGGACCGCTCTGCCGGGCATCGCGCGGAAACATGTTCTTGATTTCCTCGTGCTGGTGCAGCAGGGTGAGGATCGCTTTTGCCGTGCACGGGACCACGCCCTCGTACTTCTCCTCTTCGTCGACCGTCTTGATATTCAGCGCCATGCGGCCGGTGTTCTCGACGGTGAGCCCTTCGATATCTTTCTCCGGCCGCACGCGCCGCAGAAAATAGTCCTCCGTTTTGCCAAACGGCGCCGGGAAGAAGATAAATGTTCCGTAGATTTTCTCGTTAACCTGCGCGCCCATCAGCAGCAGTTCCAGGGCGTCGGCGCTTTGCGCTTCCTCGACACGAAAATCCAGGCCGCGCTGCCGGAACATCTTCCCCATAT
>DASXLA010000009.1:0-28321 GCA_036496505.1 Candidatus Acidiferrum sp.
GCCGGAAACGTTTGTCAATCGGGTTTTTTATTCGCCCCAGCAACGGCCTCCGCCGCCTTCGCCGCGTCGGGATCGCGCAGCGCCAGAAGAGAGCCTATCACCACCCCGCGCGGATCGGCGTCGATCGTGTGCGCGGACGTGACCACCAGCCGCGACGGCTTAACCTCGGGCTGGCCTTTGCTCATCCCGGTCACAATGCCGCCCTCGGCTATCTCTGTGACTCTGCCGAAGATAAGAGGCCGGTCAAGACTCAGCGCCACCAGGTCGCCCACCTTCAATTCGTTGCCCATTGCATCCTTCATCAGCTCCGTCCCTCTCCCAAAGTATGGTCGCACCCACCAACATTTCTAGCTTAGACATATAGCATCCATCTCTCTGACATATGTAAGACCTATCCCCAAACAATGTCATGCCATAACCGCGCCAGTGGTGCAGGCCCACCCGGCAGAGCCATGACTTGTTAATCGCCGTCACCATTGGCGCACCGGCTTGAACGGCTTGCGGTAGCGATCGAGCGGACCATCCAGGTACTCCATCAAATGAGCCAGCCAGTGACGCGGCAGCTCGGACGGATTGACCTCCGAAGCGGCCCGGTTGCGCAGGCAGTTCTGGAAGTCCTCAAACGTCACGCTGGGACTGCCTTCGAGGAACTGCGCCAGAGCCCGGCTATCGCCCCGCAGCCAGGGACATTCGGAATGGCTCTGATTTTGCCCCGCCCAATACCTCAAAACCTCCGCCCGAAATTGCTCGAATCGTCCCGTTTTGCCCGAAATCGCCTGTTCGCCATCTGACTTTGCGTTAAACGCCCCGGCCCGCGCATTTCTGGCCGGGCTGGCGGCCCCGATCCGACCAGCGCCGCGTGTTTCATCGTCGCCCCCTCCCGCGAGCGCGCCACGGTCAAATATCGGGGGTTTCTCTTTTCCTTCGCTTATCCCCATGATTCCCCGCAGGATCGAGACGGCCGACTGGAGCCGGGTTTCTCGTTCGTGGGGGGGTAGGGGGGGAAAGAAAGTATTAGCACTAGTGTGTATTCCCGTAGGGGGGTTTGGGGGGGCATCAGCCCCACCAAGGCCGGTCGCGGCGGCGATGCTTGGAGGATGCTCGGTTTTGCTCCATCTGATCCGCGCGGCCTTGCGCGCTTTCTCTATTCTTTTCGGTGAGTTGGCTATCCACCGCTGGGCAGAGTCGTACTGATTTCTAAATTGCTTGAAAATGCTAGGACTATCGCCAAGCATGGGCGCGATGCTTGGTAGTTCCCCCCGTTTTCGCGCCCATCGGACGCGGGCCGCCCAGCTGGCTTTAGCGTGGGCTCGCATTCGCTTTTCAAGCCATTGAGTGAAAGAGGATTCGATGTAGTTCTGTGATTTTTCTGGACCTAGAGCCGCATTTTGGAGGTACAAACCAACATTAAGCGGCATCCAAAGATCATGACGGGGTACTGGTAAGGCGTACGCACCCATGAGCAGATTCCTCTACTTGTTTTTTCTGCTTGGGGCATCGGTCGAGAACCAATGTTCTACCGGGGCCAAAACGCCCCAAAAAATCCGCTCGATGCACGGGTGATGGATTCGACTTGCTTTGACTCGGCGCTTTATCGGGGATGAGTATCAGCGTCCGGGATCAAAACTATAAAACTAACCACAGCAGAGAATTCCACTTACCGACCCCGCCGCCCGTCAAGATCGAAAAAAAAGCGAAAATAATTTGTTTTAGTTTCTCCTTTGGGTGGAACCTAACAGCAATGCCCTTGTCCGATTCAGAGGGCAGACCTTCCTGAATAGGAGAACTTCGACAATGAGCAGCGCTGCAATCCGGCGAGCCCCGCCCGCCCTTCCCATCAATGCCAGCCTGGCCACCGCGCAAATTTTCCCTCTGGCCTCCAACTCTCTACTCGCTTGCGCCATCTCCGCGCCCGGCAAGCTGGCCCTTGAAGCCAAGCGCTTCACGGTGCGCGCCGAAGGTAACGCCCAAACTTCCGGCGCGTTCACCGTCAAGGCCTCAATCTATGGCATCGTCAACACCCTGCCCACCGCGCCATTGACGCCGGGCAGCTGGACACTGCTGGGTTCCGGCACCGCGCGCACCGTCTCGACGGCGTGGTCACCCTGGTGGATTCAATGCGATCTGATTTACGACTCGAATAGCGGGCTGTTGCAGGGAATTTTCAGCCAGATGCTTAATAACCTGTTCGACACTGGAGCCGCGATCACCAACCAACTCACCGGCATCAATGGCAGCAACATACCGATTCTCCAGGGCGCGACAACCGTACAACCATTCGACCCGACTGTTTGGTTTGCGGCAGCTCTCACCTTTGGCACCGCCAGCGCCACCAACGTGGGCAACCTCTCTAACTTTGAGATTGCTTTCTAAAAAAACTAAAACGGCGGAGCCCCCGCGACGCCTTGGAGAAAACGCAAATGGCGAAGCATGACGTGCATCACGCGCTGGACGGCAAGCGCAAATCGACTAAAGAAAAACTCCATTCCCATGCCGTGCGCTACGAGCGCGCCGACAATGGCGGCCTCCACGCCCATGTGGAACGCCACACCAAGGGCGGCCATCACCACGACGAACATCATGTGCTATCCAGCCCCGAAGATGCCGCCGCGCATTTGCAGGAACACCTGGGCGACCAGCCCCCGATTGGCGGCGCAGCTCCACCAGCAGAAGCCGAGATGCAGCAGGCACCGGACGCGGGCGCGGGCGCTGAGGCGGGCGCAGCTCCCCCAGCCGCCGCCGCGATGGGGATGTAACCAGCGAATGCAAACCAGCATCGACATGGCCCGCTTGCAGGAAGATGAAGACTATCGCCTGCTCATGCGCGCGCGAATGCAGACTGATTTGCTGTGGCTCGCCAAGGATGTTTTGGGCTACTCGCGGATCAGCGAGGAATGGCACCGCGAGGTAGCCAACATCTTTGTGCATAAAGATCCCGCGCAGCCCTTCGAGCGCCAGACCAACAAGCGGCGGCGCATCATTCTGCTCCCCCGCAAAACCTATAAAACCACGTTCAACATATGCGACACGGTGCAGTGGATTTTAGATTTTCCCGACATTGCCATCATGGTCATGACCGCATCGAACAGCATGGATTCGCCGCTGGCCGATGCCTTCGTTGCCGAAGTGGCCAGCCATTTCTACCACCCACACGGAACGCCGTTAAAGCCGCTCCATATCTGCTTTCCCGAACACGTCTTAGAAAAAATCCCCAAGGCTGGAGAATTCACCACGCCCGCGCGGGTTAACTTCCATCGCCATCCCACGGTGAAAGGCGTCAGCATCGAGCAGTCGCTTTCCGGTTGGCATCCCGACATCATCAAGAGCGAAGACGTGCAGGACAATCGCAACTCGCAAACCGCTTCGATGCTGCGCAAGGTGCGGCAGAATTTTTATATCAATCTGAAAATGCTGGGCGAGGAAGGATTGCTCGACATTACCGGCACCAGGTACGGCCCCATGGACCTGTATGGCGACATGATCCAGAAGGCGGGCGAGGAAACCCTATTGCTGTGGAAGCCCGCTTACATTCGCAAGCCCCACGCGCTCAAGTATGACGACAATGAGCTAGACGAATCCGATGTGATTCTGCAATTCCCCAATCAGATCAGCTGGGGTTTTCTGCGCGAAGAAAAAGCCCTCGATGAGCCGAGTTATTGGACGCAGTATATGAACATCGCGGAGGGAAGTTTCAAGGCCACTTTCCCCATGGAGCGGCTTAACGCGGCCAAGGTCAGCGAGGACGTAAACGAGCGCGAAGGCAAAATCCATATCTGCTGGCGCTTCGAGTATGCAGAGTGCAAACATGCGGCCTGCGCCGTGGGCATCGAGCGCGACGGCCGTATCACCATTGTCGAAGTTGTGCGCGGCCAGTACGCACCTACCGCGCTGGCGCGCCGCGTGGTCAGTGTGGCCAAGAAATGGGAGGCGCGGCGCGTCGAAATTGAGGACACCCCCGGTGCGCGGTCCATGCAACCGCACATTCGCAATGAAGCGCTGGAGGCCGATTGGCGCTTAGAAACCAGCTGGGGAGAATTCCTGCAAGATCCCACCGCCCGCGCCCTGGCCATCAAGAGCGCGGAGCCCCATTTGCTCGCGGGCCGGTTGCTGTTTGCCGATGGCATCTCCAACGTGCAGGAAGTTTTTCGCCAGCTCTACCACTTCGGCCTGGTCGAAGAGTTTGAAATTGCCAGCGTGGTCAGCCGCGTGGCGCAGAAGCTACCCCCGTCGATCGCCGCGCTGGGCTTCGAGCCCGAGGACGACGAAGCTTTCAAGCTCTACATGGAGCAGGACGCCTACAACCGCGTCTATGCGCGCGCTCAGTACGCGCCCCCCGAGCCCTTCGAGGAACCGGAGCCGGAATGGGAGTTACCGCAGAATGAAGAATTGAGCGACTTTATGCCGGGGCTTAGCGGATAATATGCAATCCATATAGACTGGCGCGGAGGCGCATAGCTTTGAAGATCACCATTGAAAGCACGAAGAGGGTCGTCAAATTTCACGCCCGGCGCGGCGCGGCCCCGGTCGATTGCCGGGTGTGGGAAGGCAAGACGGAAAGCGGAATCGAGATTCAATGCCTGATTCCCATGATTGCGGTGCGTGAGGAAGCGCGCCAGCAAGAGTTTGAAGCGGAACTAAAAACCCATCGCGGTCCCCAAATTGAGCCGCAAGCATTTCCAGCGAGGTTAATCGTCTGATGGCCACATTGCCGGGAGTTGTTTCGGGATCAAAAACTATAACCGAGAGCGACATAGTTTTTACGGGCGCTCCGCTTCTCGATCCGCGCTACACCGACGATGGCGCGGTGCAACTGGTGATTCAGGACGCGCAGCGCGCGCGCACTTTCCTCGATCAGAAGCAGTGGAATCTGCACTGGCGCGAAAGCGATGTGCTCTACCAGTCGCCGCGCACCAACGCGATATTCGAGGGCTCGACCGTCGCCCGCGCCAATGTGAGCCGCTTTACCGTGGCCAAGCACGTCAACACCCTGGTACCGACCATGAAAGGCGGCGTGTTTTATGAGATGCCGCCTTTTCTGATTCGCCCGCGACCGGCCACCAGCCAGACCACGGCGCGCGCCAAGACCGTCCTCTATGGCACCCTGTTTGAAAAATGCAAATTCGAGCAGATCAGCGAACAGGCCATGGAAAGCCAGGTGAATTTTGGGACCGTGATCGTAAAGGCCGGCTGGATTAAAGAAACTAAAATTAAGAAAGTTCGCACCCCTAAAGATTCCCCCCTCAAGTACAAGCTGCCTTTCGGCGGGTCGCTCACCGTGCACACCAAAGAGAGCGATGAAATGGTGGTCACCGATACCGAAGTGACTACGCAGGGATTGACCTTCGAGCTTTGCGAGCTGGGCTCTGTGCTGGTCGATCCAACCTGGAAAGAGCCGAACGCGCTGCATACCGGCGCGAAGTACGTTATTCACGTCACCTATCCCACGTTCAAGGATTTGGAGAAGCTGAATCAGCAAAAGGTGTACGACAAGAAAGGCAAGCAGGTTGGAGGCTACGACATACCCGGCGAAGAGTCCTTGCGCGCTTACTTCTTCGCCAAGCAGGACGGCAGCGCCGCCGCGCCCAGCCAGGTGCAGCTGAATTTAGGCGGTCAGAACTGGTCGATTCATCACGCGCAGAACGAAGAGGAACCGGCCAGCGTGGACCCGACCGAGCGGCCCATTCAAATGCTGGAGCGCTGGGATGGGCAGAACGTGCAAACCATCCTCTGCCCCGATGGCGGCGACCGTGGGGTTTTAATTCGCAACGAAGAACACAGCTTGCCATTCCTGCCGTTTTTTTCTTCCAACTTCTGGAACATTCCCAACGCCGGTTATGGTATCGGCGTGGGCCGTCTGGCGGGATCTGACCAGCGCATAGAAAAGGGCATGACCGATGCAGTTCTGGACTTGCTGAGCTATGCGATCAATCCCATGTACGCGCGCGATCGCGGGGCCAACGCGCCGACCCAGCAGATTCGGATGCGTCTCGGCGGAATCGTGGACGTGGACACGCGCGGCAATCAGGGCGTCAAAGATGTGTTCGGAATCATCGAGCCGCCCAAGGTTCCCGCCGAATCGTTCGCGGTGCTGCAATCGGCGGCGCAGAGTGCGCAATCGACAACCGGCGCAGATGAGGCTTTCACCCAGGGCTCGCTGCCGGGCCGGGGCGGCAGCTCTGCCGCGCGCACCGCCACCGGAGCGGGCGGAATCATAGCCGCCAACGCCGGGCGCATCCAGGGGCCTGTGGGGCATTTTGTGAACGGCATCCTCATCCCCCTCGTGGAGCTGACCGATTACTTTGTCAAGGAGCGCATGGACCCCGCCGAGATTCGCAAGACGCTGGGCGACGAGCTGGGCGCGGCCTTCGAGCTTGACGCGCACAACTTCTATGCCAGCGAAGATCGTTTTGAATGTCTCGCGGGCGCGCATCTGGCGGCCAAAAAGGCCATGGCCCAGGCCTTGCCTTTGATGGTGCAGATTTTTGAAAACGCGCCGCTGGTGCAGCAGTTGAACGCCATCGGTTACGTGGTCGATGTGAAGATGCTGCTCGAAATGTTCATGGAAGTCAGCGAATGGAAGAACGCCCGCGAGCTGATTCGGCCCATGACGCCCGACGAGCAACAGAAGTATCAGCAGAACAATCCCGGCGTGCAGCGCGTGCAGGGACAAATCGCCGCCATCGGCGCGCGCCATGAAGCCAAGTCAGCCGAAATTGACCAGCAGAACGAAGCCGACTTAGCCAAAAACTTAATCGGCAAGGCTTCCGACGAGGCCGCGCTTTGGGATGAACGAAAGTGGGATCGGCAGCAGATCGAACAGAGCGTCTGGGCACCGTCGCCCGCGTAGGAGCAGAAACTATGCCCGAAACTAAAGCTGAATTCGCGCTTAATTTCAGCTTGACCCGCGAGCAATTCGACATGCTGCTTTTAGTTATGGGCATGGCTGTAGGCGCGGCCATGAAAAACAACGATGTGGATCTGGCGCTGCGAATTTTCGACTTCGCCAACCTGGTCAACAAGGACAATCCCAACTGGACGCCCTATGTATTTTTCGGCAGAGAGAAAGGAGCGGCACCCCCTCATGACCACCTTTCGACATAAAGCGCTTCCCTGCCCCGCGTGCAGCTATTCGCTCGATGCTTCGACCGCCATCACCGGCAACGGAGCCCCGGAGCCGCGCGACTTCACGATTTGCTGGCAGTGCGGAGAAATGCTTGTCTTCACCGCGACCATGGGCCTGCGCGGGGCCACGCTGACGGAGCTGGCGGAGCTGATGGGCGAGCAGCCCGAAGAATTCCAGACGCTCATGGACGCCTGCCATGGGATTCAGAAAGCGAAGTCCCTCACATGGAATTAAAACTGCGCAGCACGCGGACCCTCAAAGTGACCGAGGCCAGGCCCACGCCCGAAGAGTTTGAATTGCTGGCCCAGCTGTCCATGGACCCGCGCTATGACGCGCTTGTGAATGTGATGGAGCGCGCCTGCATCGAGCTGGATACCGGGCTGGTCAACGTCTCGACGGCGGAGCCCGAGGCGGTGCTTGGGGCTCACTGCGTCTCTAAAGCAGCCTGGCTGTTTTTTATTTATGTTCAAAAGCAGGTGTTGAATGCTTACCATACACGGCAAGGGGAAAGCGGCGAGCCAGTAGAGCAGCCGAGTTTGAACGATCTACTTCAAGGGGTTGGCTAATGAAGCGTTGGCAGGAAATTGAAGATAACAAATGGAAACTCACGATCACCCCGGACGATCCCGCCGACGATTCGCCGCCTAGCGTTTATCGCGGAACCAAGGAACAGATTGCCGAGATGCTGGCCGATTCCCAGGCCAACGCCAATCGCCGCATCTCCGAACTAAAACGCAATGGCCAGCCCGGCAACGGGAGCGCTGCAAATCTCAAGCCCTTGAGCCCAGCAGACCGGCTCCAGACCGTTGCCGAGCTGACCAACCCCGCTACCGTGGACACGGCCATCACCCGTGTTATGGAGAGCGTTGTAGGTCCGATCGAGGACGAACGCGATCGACGGCAGCGGGACGATCAGGAAAGAAAAGCGGCCGCCAATATCGAAGCGGCATCGGCCTTCGCGGAAAGCACGCCGGAATGGTGGCCTTCCGAACACAACAAATTAACTCTTGTTCGCTTCATGCAAGCGCAGGGCATGGACCCCGCGAATCAGGCGAACTACTCTCAGGCATTCGAGCGACTGACTGCGGCAGAATTGCTGCAACCGAAGCCGGATACTGACGACATTAACCAACCCCCGGCAGACGAGCCCGAGCGGAATGCTCCCGCGCCCGTGCCTGCTCCGAGGGCAACAAGGATCTCGACAGGCGTCACCCGGCACGACATATCGGGGACGCCTCCGAGGCCCACCACGAGGCTGAAATACACGCGGGAGCAGCTTGCAGAGATGAGCCGGGAAACTTACAAACATCTGTTGCTAACCGACGCTCAGGAATTGGCGCGGTGCGAGGATTACTACGCGAAGAATCCGGTACGACGAGCAGGTTAAACACCCGCGCGCAGCCCGTAACCGGGAGCGTGCGCGATGCGGATCACTATCAACCGCGACCATGCGTTTTATGAGCGGAGAAATTGGGTTGTCGATCGTATTCTGAGGCCCATTCTCTACGTGCTGGCCCTGATGGGCTCAGCGATTGCATTTCAGATTAAGCAGGAAGGCGAAGCGCTGGCGGCGGAGGCGCGCTTTGGCGCGGGCTACTCGCCAGCATCGAACCTGACCAACAATCTGACGCAGACGCAAGTCAATTACTACGATAAAAATTTTGTCGAAAATCTGAAAGCGGAGACGCCGCATTTGCGCTGCACCGAGCGCCGCCCGCTGCCCGAGAACTCAGGCAACACACTGAACCTTTTCGAATACGTTTCGTTTGGTCCTGATCTAAGCCAGGCTCCAGAGGGAACGGTAGACACGGGCGAGACGATCAACATTTTGACCGACAAAATTGTGATCGGTAACTATGCCGATTACTTGAACTACAGCCGCTTTTCTATGCAGCTGGCCATCGACCCCGCTTTGGAAAATGGCGGCAAGGAGCTGGCCTATCAGGCCGCGCTCACCATCGCCTACCTCGTCAAGAACACCACCGATGGCTTGACCAACGTCGATTCCAGCGTGCTGGTGCAGAACGCATTTAATGTTCCCTTCAACAAAAACAACATCACCAGCGCCGTGGCCAGCCTTCGCCAGCGCAACGTGAAGCCCATGGAAGACGGTTTTTTCTGTGGTCTGATTTGCCCCTTTGCCTGGGGCGATGCTCTCAACGACGCGGCCAACAATTCATTCACGGATGTGCTGAAACGCAGCGTGGAAGGCACCCAAATCCTCAAGGAGCTGCCCAGCGGCAAAGGCGACTATGTGCAGGTAATGGAGTGGGCCGGGGTCCGGTTCTACGAAACCAGCATTGTCACGCAGACGCCGAACTATAAGGGCAACACCGGATTATTCGCTTTTCGCACCTACATCTACGGCAAGGACGGAATCATAACCGTCTCGATGGGCGCGAAGGAGAACACACAAATCGGAGATGGCGACTGGAGAAATCTAAAAGTTATAACCAAGCGCTATGACGATGCATCAGTGTCCGATCCGGCCATGATGATTGGCGGCTCGACGGCCTACAACTTCAACTTTGCAACTGGCGTCGTCCCCGATACCACCGGGCGCGTGCGCATGATCGACGCGCCGACGCTTATCTCTTAGGGCGGGGGCCAAGAGATAACACAGGCACGGAGGCCGGGTTTAATCGCCCGGCCCCGCGCCTGGGATCACAGGAGGAACGAAACGATGGCCGAGGCGAAACGCACCACGGTGAACGAAGCCGAAGAAATCGAGCTTGAATTCAAGCGGCTCCAGATTGAGCAGATGAGGGAAAGCCTCAACGAAACCAAGGAGCGCAAAGCGCGGCGCGCATCAGAGCGCGAGCGCAACGTTGTCGAATGGAAGAAGGGCGAAGAAATCAAGGCCCACCGGCAGCGCATCTGCAAACACCGCAAGGGCGGCAAGGACAACAAATTTGCGGCAGGCAACGATAACAATCACTCCATTATCCAGAACACCTACCCGGACGGAACGATTGTGATTATGTGCACGCGCTGCTTCCATGAGGTTCCCAAGCCCAGCCAGAAACTAAAAAAGGAAAACCCCAAGCTCTACGCGGAGATGTGGGAAGAGTGGCGCATCTGGTCGCAGATGCCCACCGATAACACGCCATCGGGGAGCAAAATCTTCGAGATTGTGGCATGACCCTGAAACCCAAACCCAAGAAACGCCGACCGGCCCGCAAAGCCACGCCGCCAAGGAGAACCCCACCCATGACCAACACCCGCGAAGAGGAACAGCGCCGCCACACAGCCCAGCAGCAGCCGACGGGTATGCAGAAGCAGCAGCAGGCCACAGAAACCGTGCAAGAGGCTGAGGAACCCAAGCGCGAGCCCGTTGCGCCGGTCGGCATGAAGCCTAACCAGCTCGTGCACCTTCCGCCCATCAAACAGGCCACTTCGAAGGAAGAAGAAGCGGCGGCAGAAGCAGAAGCACAGAAGCAAGACGAATAGCGCGAGGCTGACCCATGGGCTCTAGTACCACGTCAATTCAGAGTGTGGTGGATTACACCAGTTCGCTTGGCGAGCTGACGCCGGTATTGCCCACGGGCGGCTACAGCGTGAACACCGCGCTGACCATGGCCACCGATGTGATGGCGGATTTAATCTCTCAGCGGTTTAACTGGAAATGGAACCGCGAAAAGATTCCGCCGTTCTACACCAACAGCTGGCAACAGGATTACGCGGGCATAGGTTCTAAATATCCCGCGCCTATAGGCTGGCTGGAGACTGCATATTGGGTGGACATTAACAACACCGCTTTGCCGAAGCCGACTTATGGCATCGAAGTAGTGCGCGATTTGCCCGTGACTTCGATAAGCGGAAACCCCACGGTAAAAATTTGCTGGTACCCGAACGACCAGCTCATGCAGGGCACCTGGCCGGGTCCGAATCAGGCTTACACCCAGCCGCTTGGCGCGACCAACACGCCGACCAATCCGCCCATCAACATCCTTGACGCCAACGGCAACATTTTAGTTTTGACCACCTATGGAACAACCGGCGCGACCGCGCCCCAGCTGCCCGCAGAAACCGCCGAAGGCCAGACGGTGAACGATGGCAGTTGTATCTGGACAGTGGCCAGCCCCAATTCGCAGGGCTTTCGTCTCGTGCCCCTGCCTCCGCAGCAGGGCGTCGTCTACCAAATCAACGTGGTTGCGCAGAGGCAAGCGCCGCCGCCATTCACGTCCATGAGCGCTCGCATTAACCCGGTACCGGACGACTATGCGAACTGGTTTCGCAACGGCTATTCGGTCTACTGCTACAAGCTCAGCCCCAACCCGCAGATGCGCGCGCTATTCCCGCAGATGCATGGCCACTGGCTCGCATCCATGGAAGCGGCCACCAAGCAGGGCGACCGCGAGCCGGATAATTGCGGCTTCATTCCCGATCGCGCCGTGATGGCTTCGCAGGGCGGGGCCGAAGTCGGACCCGCAGACCCCTATAACTACTGGTCAGGAAGGTAATCGAATGCCGGTAAAACTAGAACGCAAACTAAGACGCGCGGCGAAGAAGAAAGGCCTCGGCAAAAAGAGGACCAACGCGCTGGTGTACGGAACCATGCGCAAGCAGGGATGGAAGCCAAAGAAGAAGAAGGCCAAAAAGTAGATGGCGGCCACAATCACAATTCAGGCGACGGTGAACTGGTCGAAGGCCTTTCTCGAACAGCAGCCCGTCGAAATCAACGGCATGGAGCCCGCGCTCGGCTCCGCCAATCTTGTGTTGCAAACCATCCTTGGGCCGCCGTTCTCCTGGCCTTTCAATCGCAGCATCATCAGCTATGTAACCGCCGCGCAGGATTATCAAGTCACCGGCCTTTCAGACTTCGGTTTTCTGGAAGGCGGATCGGTGCAGGCGGCGGGGCAGAAACCGTGGGAAATCGCGGTAAAAAATCTTCTCTTCGCCGATCAGAGCTTAGCGCGCCCGCAGTGGTGTTCGCCGTTTCTGGATGATGGCATGGGGAATTACACCTTCCGGCTCACGCCCGCGCCGGGCGAAAACTATACGGTTATACTTCCCTACCAACGCAAGGCACCTTTGCTGCAATCGCTCGCCGCCACCTGGTCGCCCGTGCCGGATGAAAGAAATTACATCTGTCAGTGGGGCTTTCTTGCGCTCATGAGCCTGATTGGCAACGATGCGCGATTCAACGAATACAACGCCAAATTCATAACCGCTTTACTCGGCGCGCAGGGCGGACTTAACGACCTGGAGCGCAACATCTTTCTCGCCAACTGGACGCGCGTCATGTCGCAATTGCAATCCACACAGCTGGCCACGGCAGAGCGCTACAGGGCGAGGGAGACATAATGCCGGATGCTTTCGCCCTAGCTGGTGCAGCCGTCTCCCCCAGCGCCGCCGCGCCTCTGCATACCAACGAATTTTTTACCGGACTCTGGACACAGGGCAACCCGCTGGGGCCGGGCGCGGTGTCGCACACCATGAAAGCCTATGCGCGCTATGACCGGCTGGTAGGCGGGCTCAACATCGAAATCAGCACCAGGCTGACGCCCGTGCGCAGGCCGGGATCGAGCGTTTATAACGCCGGGCCATTTCCCCCCATCAACAGATTTTTCGAGTTCCGCGGATTTTCAGCCAACGCCGAAACCATTCGCATTCTGGCCAGTTGCGACCCGGCCACCGGATCACAACAGGGCACGGTGCGCGATGTGACCGGACCCACAACGAATTTGATTTTGTGGACGAAGGACAAAAACGCGGGGCCGACAAGTTTTGTATCGGTCGGCAATCTTCTTTATCTCGGGGACGGCATCGACACCAAGATCCTCGTGCAGTCAAACAAGAGCTGGGGCGTGGGCACGGGCGCATCGCTGGCCATCGGCACCATAACGGCAGTGCAGCTCTACCGCGTGCGCGTGGCCCCGCCGCCCAGCGCCATTCAGACCATTGCCGTTTTCACGCTCACCGCGCCGCCAGCGATAACGCTGATAGATGGCCAGAAAGTAAGCATGGCGGGGCTTACGCTTCTCCCGCTCCTGAATGGAAAAACATCTTCATGGCTCTCCAGCTACTCAACCTTTGTGCCCGTCGCCTCCAATCAAATCGCGTTGAATGTTTCCGGCTTGGGCTATGTTTCCCCGATGCCCAACACCGCAGAAACGGGAACCCTCACCGCGCCGGGCGGGGCATTCAGCGCGGGCGATTTCATCGTGGACAGCAACGGCAATGTCGAGGAAGCCGTAGGCGCGCAGATAGCCAACATCACCAATATCCAGATCGACGCTTACACCGTGGGCGGATCACCGGGCCGGTTGGTCACGCTGTTTTTCTCGCCCGCGACCCCGTTGAATCTTTCTTCCGGCGTGCATCTGCATCTTCTCGGACTCACCACAGTGCCCGGCCTCAATATCTCATTCAATCCAGTGACCACCGTCGAGAGCAGTGTTCAAGTGCAGTTCGCGCTGGCGGGCACTGCCCTGCCCGTGACGGCGTACTCGACAGAAACCGGCACCGCCGACACCGGCAGCGGCGTGAGCGCAGCCATGCAGCCGACCTGGCAGACCACGCCGGGAGCGGTCACGATCGACAACGGCCAGCAGTGGGTCAACAAGGGCAGCGCCATCGAGGATTGGGGCTTTGGCGCGCCAGCGAGCGCGCCCACGGTCACGCAGAGCGCTGCGCCATCGCTTTACCAGCACTGGACAGCGGCGACCTGGTACGCGCCTTTATTTATAGTTTTAGATTCCAACGGCAACCTCCAGCAGCTCACCACCGGAGGCACAACCGGCGCGGTTGTTCCAGTCTGGAATGTGACCGTGGGCGGCACCACGGCGGACAACACCGCCGTGTGGACGAATCTAGGCCCGAGCGCATGGATCACCGCGCACGCTTATGCGATCGGCGCGGCCATCCTTGCCACTTACAAATACTGGATTACTGTGCCGGTCACCACCTACACCTGGAACGGCTACACGCTCGTGCCCACGGTGACGCTCCAACAGGTGCAGATCACCGTCACCAGCTTGTTTCAATGCATCGCGGCAGGCACCAGCGGCGCGAATCAGCCAGCTTGGATTAACGGGCTTAACACCGTCACCCAGGACAACGGTGTGGGATGGAAAAATCTAGGCACCGCCGCCAGCTGGGCGACGATCGGAGCCACGCAGCTGGTTTCGACGGCGACGACGATCCTTGACGCCAACGGTTTTTTAGAAAAGCCCCAGCTGCTTGCCAAGACCGGGCCGGGACCGGCTGAGCCCACATGGAAGGCCAAGGGCGCAATCACCCAAGACAACACCATGCAATGGCTCAACAGCGGCCCCTACACGCCAGCCGGTACCGGCGCGCTGCTTTATGCCTTTTCCGGCAAGTCGAGCGTGACCGGCCATGTCGGCAACGCCAGCCCGGTCAGCCAGCCAACCGTTTTGAGCGTCGGCAATCTGCCCATCGTGCAGGGCGTCGGCGTGCCCAATCCGCCCGAGGACCGGCTTATAGTTTGGCGCACCCTGCCGGGCGGCAGCACGCTTTTCTATCTCGATGAGATTCCCAATCCCGGCGCGGGCCAGCCGTGGGTTTACACCGACACCAACACCGATGTAAACGAGCTGATTCAAGCGCCGATCGCGGGCGAGAACAGTCCGCCGCCCATAGGCTTCATACCCCAGGCATATTACCTGGGCCGCATTTGGGGATATGTGGGGAATATATTGCGCTGGAGTGGCGGGCCGGATTCGCTAACCGGATCTGGCGACCAAAGTTTTCCATCTAAAAATAACTTTAATTTTCCGTCTCTCGGCGTGACATGCTGGCCAACCAGCATCGGGCTTATCTGTTACACCAACTCCGACATTTGGGCGGTGCTGGGCCAGGGCACCGACCAATCGCCGTTCTACGTGGTGAATTTCCAGCAGGGCGTGGGCCTTGCCAATCAGGATGCGCTGGCTATCAACGGATCGACGGCCTATGGAATGCTCACGTCCGCGCAGGTTGTGAGCATGGACCCCGGCGCGGGCGAGCTGGAGGTTGGCTTTCCGATCGGGGACAGGTTCAGCGCGCTTTACACGCCGTCGCGCACCTATTGCGCATGGCATCAGGCATCGAGCGGCGACATGGCGCTGTATGTGGCCGATGGTTCGACGGGATGGTTTCGCATGGCCGCAGTGGCGGCCCCCGAGAGCGGCAATGTGTGGAGCCCGTTCGGCGCGATCGTGGGCGGCGTCAAGGCCATCGCATCGGTTGAAATTGTGCCGGGGCTCAAGGTGCTTTTGCTTGGACCTTCGCAGCAGGGCCAGCCGATCCTGATGCGCGACAGCTCCACCAACGCCGACAATGCGCAGCCCTATGCCGCGTTCGCAGATATTGGCTCGCTGGTGCTGGCCCAGCCCGGTACCACCGTGGGCCTGCAATTCATCGTGACCGAAGAGAAAAAAATACCGGACGCGAGCCCGGTAGGCGTGGGCGTGCTGCTCGATGAAATCGCGGGCTCATTCTTGAACCTTCGCAACACCTCGCCCGATCCTCCCAACCTGAAACCTTCGCTGACCGTCAACGTGCAGCGCTTCTGGCTGGCCCAGGACGCTAACACCGTGCAGCGCTGCCGCCACATGCAGCAGCGGATAAGCTGGGCCGCCGAGAACTTCCCCAACGAGCTGTACACCAACACCATTTTCGGGCGCGTGCCCGAGAGAGCGAGGAAGTAAATGCGACCGCGAGCCAATCCTGTCCGCAATCAAACGCCGCCGCTCACCGAACCGCTGGCGCCTACGCCGCACCCCCAGCCGACCCCGCAGCCAGGCGGCGGCGTCACCATCGAGGGCGGCGTTGCGCCGCTCATGGTTTCGAGTCTGCCAAACATCGCATCGGGCGCGGACGTGTACGCGCGCCAGTTCTACCGGGGCAGCAAAGTGCCGTTCCGGCGCTACCTGCCAATCAATCGCCAATGAAGGGCATATATGGCCAATATCCAAGGCAAATTCGATGAATACACTCTGCGAAGCGTGGACGAGAGCGACCGCGACCAGCTGACAACGTGGATAGAAAATGACCACACCCACGCGAACATCATCGAGCCTGATTTTTTCATGGGGCTGACCCGCAACGATGCCGGGGGATTGGTAGCCGATCCGCGCCCGACTTGCTACGCGCTCGATGATCTGGACGGAACCATTTTTTATATCCGCATCAGCCGCGCGGCGCGCGTCTACATACAGTTCAACCATGCTTACAGTCCGACCGAGCGGGCGCGGATCGCGCGCGCTCTGTCGCGGGGCATGATCTTTTTAGAAATTCCGCTGGCCAAGGCGGGCGCAGAACAGTGGGTGTTCGACACCCAATCATCGGCGCTCAAAAAAATGGGACAGTTGCGGCTTGGATTCAAACCCAGCCCTAACGAAATGGTGCGAGAGATTCCCTTGATAGGGGGGTAGTGCTATGTGTGGCGGGCCATCATCGACCGAAATGGAACTGCAACGCGAACAGGCTGATTTTTATCGCACGCAAGTCAGCGCCTACAACTCGGCTTATAAGAATTTCTCCGACATTCAGAAAACTCTGAATGAGCAATTCGCGCCGATCCTTGCAGCCGGGCCGGGCCAGATGGGATTCACGCCCGAAGAACTAAGCGATTTAACTACCGTGGCCACCGAAGGCACGGCGGCGCAGTACGCGAAGGCGCAAAAGGCGATGCAGCAGGGACAGGCGGCGCGCGGCGGAGGCACCAGCAATATCAACATGACCAGCGGCGGAGCCGAAGACGAGCGCGCGCGCATGGCCGCATTCGCCGCCAGTCAGAGCGCAGCGCAGCGCTTGCAGATCAGGGCCACCGGCTATGACGTGGGCCGCCAGCAATGGCAGCAGGCAGTTGCGGGAGAAGAGGACTTGGCGGCGGGCTGGAATCCAAATGCATTCGCCGGGTCGGCCACCAGCGCGGGCAAAGTGGCGAGTGATACCGCTTCGAACATCACCAAGGAAAGCCAGAGCGCATGGGGCAGCGTGCTGGGCGCGCTGGGCGGCATCGCGGGTAACGTCTCGTCGCCATCTGTGGGCGGCTGGAAACTAGGTTAGAGATATTCAGGACATAGGTGGGAGATATGGGACCAACAGATAACGCCAATCCGAATTCTGGAGCAGTTGAGACATCCCCGAACCCAACCGCCCCAGACGGGGCTGGGGTGGATTCAGCGGGGATTCCACCCCAGCCCCAGCCCGGTCCTGCACCGGAGCCCCAGCCTGCTCCGAACTACGGACCTGAAAACTATGCTATTCCTCTGAATCCTCAAGAGCCGCAAAAGTTGGCCGACGATCAACTGCACCGGGAAAATTGGGGCACCAAGGTTTATCACGGGATCTTGAACGCGCTGGGCGGAACTAATGACGTTAGTTTTTCGCGCGACCCGCTCACCGGAAAAATGACAGCCAGCACCGTGAAGCGCAGCACCGGCGACCAGTGGAAGCAGATTATTTCAGGAGCGTTTACCGGCTACGCGGCGGGCGCGGGCAGGACCGGGCCGGGATCGACGGCCGCAAAATTCGGGATGGGCATCCAGGCCGGTCAGCAGCAGGCCAAGGAAGGCCGCCAGGAAAAGATCAACGAAGCTAATCAGGATTTCGACGCGCAGCACAAAGTCGCGCTGACGAACGCCACGCTGGCCATGCAGGGCGTGCAGCTGGCCAAGGCCACTTACGACCTGGGCCGCGATAAAGTGGCCGCCGCATACACCGATTCCGAAAGGGAATCGAATTTTGAAAAGGTACTCGCGGCGGGCGGAGAAGGCACGCAGGATTTAGGAATACTTCCCGATTTTCAAGCCGCTATGGCGGCCTTTCAGAAAGATGCCAAGCTCCACGATCACCAGGTAAACGGTCGGCTGGTTCAATCTCCGCACGTCAACGCCAGCGGAAAAATCGACGGCGTGCACGCGGCCATCGTCACGCCCAATTTCATGGATGCGCTAATACCCGACGAGCTGGCAATCACCGAACATGCATGGAAGGACGGCAAGGTTGTAGACAAGATTCGAGTCATTCCGAAAAACTCGCTGACCGGGCGGGATTTTTTCAACATGAGCATGGCGCAATCGAAGCTCTCGATGGAAGAGGCCGCGAAGAAACAAGAGGCGGAGGCCAGGACGAAAGAAGCCGACACGGCGGCCTCGATCGCCCCGGCCACCATCGCGGAGAAAAACGCCAGCGCCGCAGAATCCAACGCCAAGGCTGGCCAGTTGAATGCATTGAGTGGCGAAGGCAGCACCGGCACCCCTTTAGTCGATGCCATCGGTCGCGGGCAAGTCGTAGCGGAACGCATGGCCTACCTCTTGACGAAGAACCCCGAGTTAATGAGCGCGGTTTTGCAGAAGTATCCCGATTTCGACGGCTCCAAAGTGGGCAGTTATGCGCAGGCGTGGAAGGAATTTACTTCGACCAAACAGAACAGCGCGGGCGCAGCTTTGAACTCGGGCGCGACGGTGCTGAGTCACTTGCGCAATCTGTCGCGGCTCAACACCACAAAAAGCCACATACCGCACACCAATGATTGGATCGCTTATCACAACCAGCTCGAAACGCTGGTGCCAGAGCTGGGCAAGTTTTACGGCAATGACACTATCCCCGGCTTGGCGGGATACCGCGAAACGCTGGGTTCGACCTTGGTGGGAAACCGGCAAGCGGCCATCGAAACGCAGGCGCACTCCATGGGGCAGAAATTTGATTCCTATGTGCAGCAATGGCGGAACTCAGCCCCCAGCAAGGCATATGAGGCGAAGATGCCGGGCATATCTCCCGACGCTATCGACGCGCTCAAAACGCTTGATCCGCATTACCCGCAAAGCACCCTCAGAGAGCTTGAGGGATTGCGCGCGGTGCAGGCACAGGACGAAGCACGGGGCCAGGGCGGCGGCGGAGCAGCTGGGCCGCAGGTTGTGCCGCAGGGCGCAACACCGGGCCGGGATGCGCAAGGAAAAATAGTTGGCTACCAGCTCAATGGGCAGTGGCACCAGTTTTGAAAGAGAACTAAAAAACTATGGCGCAAACATCAGAAATGCCCGCAGGGGTGACGCTCGACAAGCAGCCCGCAGCTCAGGCCATGACCGTGCCCGCAGGGGTGACGCTCGACAAGCAGCCCGCAGCTGCTCCAGCTGCTCCAGCTCCACCCAAGCGGACAGGGCTGGGCGCGCTGCTTCCCGATCCCGACGCGCCCGACCCGCTGGGCATGGGCTATCAAAGAAACCTGGTCACCGGAGCGGTGAAATCTGGCGCGCAAGTGCTGGGGACAATCCTTGACCTGGTGAGCAGCCCCGGCCCGCTGGCCGATTTGGATCCAAATAAAACCAATGTGAACCCCAAGGCCACGGCGCACATAAAGGACGCTGCCGATTGGCTGCGCAGCGGAACCGAACCTAAAGGCTTTTTAGAAAATGTCGGTGCGATTGGCGAACAGGTTTTGGAATATATGGGCGGCGGGGAACTGTTGCGGTTGGTTGGCCCGGCGAGAGCTGTAGCGGGCGCAGCCCGCGCCGTCGAAACCGGCGAGCATTTGAAGCAGGCGCAGCAGGTTGCGACGGTACTAAAAAACAATCCCAAAATCGCGGGCCTCGTGTCGATCGGCTTGAAGGCGTCGAAGGATGCGCTAGTGCAGGGCGGGCAGACTTACCTGCATACCGAAGATCCAACTCAGGCCGCGATCGCGGGCGGCATCGGCGGCGGCGTGGGGGCTCTAGCCGAAGGCGCAGGCGCGGCGGGCCGCTATCTGCAAAAGATTTCTCCCAAGTCCGTCAACATCGCGGGCGAGGAAGTTCCGGCGCTGGTTTCGCAGATCGGAGAATCCGGCAGACCAACAGGCACGGGCGCGGAGGGCGCGCCGGTCATTCAGAGAGGCCAGCAGGCAGGAACACCGAAGGCGATCAGAACGCTCGCGCAACGCGCAACTAAAAATGTTTTAGATCGGCTTAATTTGTCGCGGCCAGTTGTGCCCGAAGCCATCACCGACCCGAGCCGGATGCTGGCCGCGCCCGAAGGCGGCGCGGCGGGTTCCGCCTATGCGTATGACACCCAGGGGCGCATGAGTATAGGCGCAGCGCCGGGCGAAGCTGGCCAATCGCGGCCGTTTTTCACGATGGACATTACCCCGCCCGCCGAAGAGGCCAGCGGCCAGGTCGCGCACGAGGCGGCGAAATTCGAGCCATCAGCAACGAACGTACCCGAAGGCGGCACGGCGGGGCCGCAGACCGGCGAGCAGCTGGGCACAACAGCGCGCACCGTCCCCGAACGGATGCAGCAGCGCACGCAGGCCTACACCGGAGCAATAGCCGAATCGCCTAGAGAGCCGGGCACAGGAAGAGAAGGGCCAAGCGGCGCAGAGCCCACGCAGACAGAACCGCGCGTAGAAAGAACCAACACCGGCCAGCTGGGCACCAACAACCCGCAGGAAGCGCAGGCCTGGCTGCGCCATCTCGAAGACATGCAGGCAACCAGCGACTATAAAAATCTAAGCGACGCGCAGCGAGCCACCATTGAAGCCCAGCGCAAGGCCCTACAGGAGCAGCTTTCGCTGTACCACGCTTCGCCTTATGTGTCGCGCTTCGCTCCGATCGACAGCGCGGGCGTCGCCGGGAATGTGGCCACCTTCGGAAATGCCGCCGATCAGATACAGGCCTCCGTGGAGCCGGTTTTTCAAACGCTCGACAAGGCCAGCAATGGCCAATTCACGGCGCTGCGCGAGACAGCCAAGAAAGCCAAGGCGGTCATGCAGAACCCCGGCAGCATGGAATCATTCGACGCCGCGAATGCGCGCTACAAGGAAGCCACCAGCACAATCAATTCTCTTATCACCAGCCACGCCGACGCCATCAGCCGCGAGGACTATATCGCCGCCAAGCAGGCATGGAAATCCTCTGTTCGTCTCGATGAGCTGCATACCGTCTTTGAGCGCATGATGAACGGCGTCACCGCCGAAGAAACCGCGACGCAGGGGCTTCCCCGCTTCATGAAGAAGGGAAACACCGAAGCCCTTGAAAAGTGGCTTGCAGGGGGAACCAATCGCAGCCAGGCAGAGGAACTGTTAGGCAAGGAAGGCGTTGCAAATCTCAAAGACATAACCCTGCTCATGTCTAACGCCAACTCCAATCGCTCTCTGCAAACCATTTTGAAAAACGTGGCCACAGAGCTGGGCAGTCACGCGCGCCTCGGAGGCCTGGGCGGGGCCGTGGGCAGCATGATGGCCCACCAGCTTGGTTATTCATGGTTCGGCGGCGCGTGGGCGGGCGGCATGACGGCAGCGGCCATGCGCCTGATTCTCAGAGATGCGGCCACCAACCCGCGCATCGGCAACATGGTGACGTGGGCGGCAAAAAATGGACTCAGCCCGCAGCACTATGCGCCGCTGATTGCGCGCGCCATCGCCGAACCTTTGCAGGAGCAGCCCAAGCCGCAACAGGGCAACCGGCAGACGTCGCAACAGGGAAGCAACCGCGAGCAGGAAACCGACGAGGAACATGGGACGGCTTACGACACCGGCCCGCGCGCGGGAAAGCCGGTTGAGGGAATGATTCGAGGGGGAAACATCGACGTGAACCATCGGCCCGAAGTCACCAACGCGGACGGCACACACAGCACCATCTTTTCGGTGACCGTGCCGCTCGATCGAGAGGGCAATGCGGTGAGCTGGGAGAGCCCCGCGATCGCAAACTATGCGCTGGTGCCGGGAATCGTGAACGGAAGATTTCTAACCCCCAATGGAAAAAAGCCAGTGGGCAAGGACGCCAACGGCGCGCTTGAGGACAGGGCCGCCGAGAACTATCAACACACCCGCCAACACCTGGGCATTTTCAAATCGGCGGAAGCCGCAAGCAAATACGCGGGCGAGACACACGCCTACATGCCCGATGGCACGGCGCGAAAAGTGTTCACGCCCAGCGGAGAGCAGGGAACTAAATGACCTTAGATTCTTTAGACCGCGAGCTGGACGCGCCAGGCCATCATGATCCCGGCGTCGAGCAGCTGCGCCGGATCGACGCCAACCCTGATGGCTGGGTGGAAGAGAATTTAGAACTTTTCGAATCCAACTGCGCGAAAGCTGAAAGGTATAAATTGCCCGGTCAGGAGCGATGGGAGGGCCGGGAGAAAGAAGAAGAACGCACGGTGCGAATCCTGCACCCCAGCGCGGTCATGCGCAGGCTTCGCACGGCGGGCGTGGACGCGCGCAACGGCGAACATGCGAACGCGCGGCTGTGGCTGAATGACTGGACCCGCGCGGGCCTGGTGGGCGTCAATGCGTGGGTCGCTCCCGAAGAGATGGACGAAGACGGTTACCTCTTGGAGCTGGAGACGGCGAGCAGCCAGGAGAAGCGCGACCTCATCACCCAAAATTTCTATGCCTGCCGCGAAGGCCGCAAGGTGCGGCGCACGCTCACCAGCCTGCAAGAGCCATGCGGCCCCGAGTGGAGCGTGATGCATTTTGACGATCACGGCATTGCGACGCGGGAGAAGTATCGCGGCTGGCGCACCGCCATGCTGGTTTTGATTGTGGCCGGCCTTTTGACCGAGGCCGAAGTAGACCGGGCTTTCGGCCCGCCGCTGGGTGAAGCCGGGGCGTGGTACCGCGAGCAGTTGCAGTGCTGGCGGCAAATCAAGATGGGCAGGCCGATATGAATCTTGAAACCTATGCACGCGCACAGATGGCGCGCTTTGCCGTCGAGGAAGGCGCGCGCCACGGCGGCATAAACAACATGCTGGCGGTCCTTCATGTGCTGCGCAATCGCGTATTCGCGGGCTGGGGCGATTGGATGGAAGTGGTACAGCGCGCACCGGAGAAAAGGGGCGTCATATATCCGCCCGAGATGCCCAACATACGCACCAACAATGTGCGGATCATCTTGAACCGCGTCGATGAAATCTATACGCGGGCTGACCTTTTAGATTTGACCGGCGGCGCGCTGTTTTACTTCGAGCCTGGCTATCCGCTGACGGAGTGGTTTGAAAAGGAAGTGCTGGGCCAGCCCGACGATCACAAGCGCGTGGCGCACATCGGCCCGGTTTGGTTTTACAAGTGAGGGACCATGCCAATCACACCGGCAATCACGCTAACCGCTAATCTCGAAAGCATTCTTGGCGGCGTTGCGACGGCTGGCTATCTGCGCATTACGCTTTGCGGATTCGGCCCCGCTATGCCCTCTGTGCCGGGCGTGGGAATGCTGGCTGATGCAGGTATCCCCAAGCAGCTCGGGCCGCAGGGCGGGGCTCCGCTGTCCCAGCTGCTATGGGGCAACGATGTTATCTCCCCATCCGGCACCTTTTACGAAATCGCGGTGCTGGACATAAACGAAAACGCGGTGCAATGCGGGAACTACCAATTCAGCGGATCGGGCGCGATCGACCTCAGCATGGCCCCGCAGATTGTCGCACCCTACGGTTTCATTCTCGGCAACCTTCGCTATGTGCAATGCACGGGCGCGGTACCCGGCACGATATATACAGCGCCGGGGCAAGTCATAGCCGCCGCCTATAACGGCATCCTCATGCGGCCAGGCATTGATTACACGGCGCTGGGCGGCACCATCACTCTGACATTCTCGACGGAGATTAAGCCAAATGGGCAACCGGATACGATCAGCGCATTTTGTGTGGTTAGTTAGAACGCTCGGCATTGTCGCGGGGACCGTCGCCCTTTGCGCGCTGATGGCCGCGCAGCCAGTGCCGACTATCAACCCGCATACCAATATCGCGTGGCCTCCAGGATGCGAGCTGTACAACGCGGCCACCAATGCGTGTGTGCACCCCGGAGGCACGGCGGCCAACCCTGCCGGGACGCCGGGCCAGCTGCAATTCAACGCGGGCACTTTCATGGGCGCGAGTCCTTCGAGCATGGACGTGAATGGCAACATGCAGGCCAGCGTAAACACCCGCATCAACGTCAGGATTTACGGAGCCAAAGGGGATTGCACGAGCGACGATCACGACGCCATCATTGCGGCGCAGAGCGCGGCCTTGGCTACCCCCGGAGGCGCAACGCTCGAATTTCCCAAAGCGCCGGGCGGCTGCTACCTCACCAGCAAACTGGAATGGCAGGGCGTGCCGATCGAGGGCCAGCCGGGCGGAACCGAGGGGCTGGTAGTTATCAAGAGCAAGCCGGGGCAGGATATTTTGCACGTCGCAGATCCCGCGCTGGTTTCGTACCAATACATAAAATCGTGGTCGATTCGCAATCTCCAGCTCACTCTGGATACCTCCGTGGGCGGCACCTTCCCGCATCGCTGGCCGGGGCGATGGTTTGATGATGGCGCTATGACCACCGGGAGCGCGGTATTCAAGACCATCACCGGAAACATCACATGCGCGGACATTGGCCAGGCCATCAAAGTTTTCGGCGCGGGGCCGGGGGGAACGGATCTGATAACCACGGTCGCGGACGTGGCCCCGTGCTGGGCCACTACCACCAGCGTGTTTCAAATCGTCACCCTTGCGGCGGCGGCTTCCACCACCGTCACTAATGCCCACACCTACCTGTCTTTACTGAATCTGCCAGTGACCACCAACATCGGCGCGTGCGCGATCGCATGGGATAACTTCGACGGCGACCCGTCGCACTGGAACAATCCCGCCGCCACCGGCAACTATGCAAATTTCTATGACGTGATGAATCACGTCACCATCGCATCCACTGCGCCGACCGGCAACAATTGCGCCATCTATACGCAGGGCGTGTGGGGCTTTTACGGGCTCGATGTGCGCAACTTCGAAGTGCGCGGCCAGGTCTTCGGCGTGGTGCAAGGCTCGTCAGAGTTAGGCGCATACTTTCAAAGCAGCTCCAACGACTTTCAGAAATGGGATCACGGCTCCATCGAACACGTTAAATATCCATGGATCGAATACAACGGCGGCTATAACTCATGGTCGGATATTGAACTAACCGCGGAATTCGGTTTCCAGCTCATCAACCTGGGCAACAGATGGTTTGACGGGCTCGCAAGCGGGTACATAAACATCTCCGAATTTGAAGGCGGAACGGGCGCGATCGGGATGCGCTTTGAAGGCACCAATATGCACATCGTCAACACCGGCCTTACTGGCGGTGCCAGTCAGAAGGCCTATCTCTACACCTTTTCCTCGATGTGCGATGGCTGTTACATGATCGGAACCTTGCAGGCGGGCGGAGCTGGAAACCACATAAAATTCAGCGCCAATCACATTGCTCCGACAGACATAACCGATGGCGGCCTGAATAACGCTTTCACCAACAGCTATGCCTCTAATCCCTTTGCCGGAATCCAGCCTAACTACAACATCAACATCACCAAAAAGAAAGGACAGAACAACGAAATCAATCGCATGACGGCGGACTTCATTCGAGACGGAAATTACTCAACTCCGTACTCGCTGAATGATCTTCTGATTTGGCCCAAGGATCTGCTACTGCCGGGCGGCACCCCTGGAATGTACGAGGCCAACATACAGGCAGACGCCAGCTCTCCAACAGGTTCAAACATCGTCGTCCGCACGGCGCACGCGCTCTCGCAATACATTCAGATGTTCACTTATGACCCCAACGCCTTCATCGCCATTGGAAGCGCTGTACCTGCCGCCCCGGCGACGATCGCCTTTTATGCCAAGTGCCCCGCTGGAACTACAACGTTCACGCTGGGCGTGGGAGCCATGAACGGCGGCTACGGGTACAACCAATTTTTTAATAAAGTTTTTAGTTGCACGACCGCCTATCAGACCTACTCCACAATCGTGGATTTCACTCCGTATCCTGGCGGCGATATTTTCTTCGTCTCGACAAACAACACTTTCTATGTGGCGTGGATTGCCATTCGTCCCAACGTGGGAGACGTGAACGGAGTTTCGATTGCTTCGATAACTCCACTGGTCGGCACCACCGGCAGCATCGGCGGCTCAGCGCTGACCGCAGGACAGTGCACCAGCGGGACGGTCGCGGTCGCCAGCTCTACCACCGCGATGGCGGTTGTGGCCACCCCCGTGACTTATCCCGGCGATGCGATCGGATGGCGCGGCTACGTGAGCGCGGCGGGCACCGTGACCGTGAAAATCTGCGCGACCATCGCGGGCACACCCACGGCGAGCAATTACAACGTGCGAGTCATTCCGTAACTAAGGGAGAAACTATGAAACGAGTGCTGACCCTGTCGGCTTTCTGGATTCTATTGGCGGCAGTGCTTTTCGTAATTCTGTTGCTCATCTCCGAACACAGAAGGCCGCGCACCGCGCCGCCGAATGGCATGGTGATTAACGTGGTCACCGATTTAGGAATAGACAACAGCGGCAACAGCGACGTTTCCGAGAGCATTCTAAAAGCGATTAAAAACCTCAATCCGTCAACCCCGGCCACTCTGTTTTTTCCTCCGGGGAAATACACGATTGATGCGGGCGTGCACATCCCCGCCACCGAATCAACCTTCGGCGGGCTGCGCATTCTCGGCGCGGGAATGGGCAGCACTTACTTTTTATCCAACTGCACAAACGGATTTGCATGGTGGTACGACAATCAGGGCTCGACCGACAATCTGAGCGGCCCCGAATTTTCGAGCGCCACCATTCAGGACACGTCATACGCGGGCAGATGCCGCGACTTGCTTCGCTTCACGCAGACCGCCATGAACGTCATCAGCCGCATGAGACTGTTGAACGCGCAGGGCAACACCTACAAGGCCGGAAACGTTTCAATCAGCGGGAACACCATTACCGGGCGCGGCGTGAACTGGACAAGCGAAATGATTCCAAGCGTGCTCCAGGTCAACAATGTGATGGCTGAGATTTGCGGTTTCAAAAGCACCACTCAGCTGGTGCTGTGCGATACGGCCTGGCCGGGCGGCGCGGTAAGCAATGCGAGCTATGCGATCGCATGGGGCGGGCGGGCGCTGACCTTCGACGCGGGCAAGACGTACACCCAATACATCACCGTGAGCGATGTTTATATTTCTAATTCGCTGTTCGGAATCTTCTCCATGGGAACCAGCAAGGGCGGCAATTCTCGAATCACGGTGCAGGGCAAGGCGGGATGGATCGGCATCAGCGGCAAGCGAATCCCCAACTCTGTCGGGATCTGGCTGGGCAAGCACTCGGACACGTTTCAAATTTCAATTCCGGTTAACAACGTGGCGCGCTGTTTCGTGATGGACTCGGCACACACCAATTTTTTCGATGGTGCGGACTGCGAGAACAATTCGAACTCGACGCCGGTTGATACCTGCAACGGCGGAGTGGCGAAACAGGATTGCATCGCGGGCTATGAGATAAGCGCGGACGCCAACTCTACCGGCTTCGGCAATTCGATCGGCAGCCCCTATGTGTATCTGGCCGGGACCGCAGTGAAGGTGGACAACACTTACGGAGCGGCCTATCTCAGCATCATGGCCTTGCGCAGCGCCAACTTTTCCAACTTGAATTCTTATGAATTCTCTGGCGTCAAGGGATGCCCGGCCAGCGGAGTAGCAACCACGGCCACCATTGTGGATTGGGATTGCACGCACACGCACTAAAGGAGAGACGCGATGAAGCACACAAAGCAAATCATGCTGGGCCTGGTCCTGATCGTGATGGCCAGTATCACCATTGCAGCCGTGACCAACCCGCAAAAATTCGGCGCGATGTATTCGAGCGATGGCACCGGCAACCCTGGGAGCTGGGTCGCAGTGAGCGGCAGCGGCGCGGCCTACACTGGCAGCGTGACACCGGCAGGCATCATGGTTTCAAGCGATGGCACCGGCAACCCTGGGAGCTGGGTCGCGGCGACGGCAAACACCTTTGCAAACGGAGTGACGAGCATTGACACATTGGCCGGAGCTTTCACGTTCGGCGGCTCTGGCGTCAGCCATGTAGCCAATGCGTACACGTTCAGCAATTCGCCCACGGTGACGGAGTGGCAAAATGGACCCAAGCAGGCGGTGAGTGTAGGTTTCGGCCAGAATGTTACCCGCCTCTTTTCTTTCGTGATGCCAGTCAATATGACCAACGTCACGAAGATCAGCTACAACGTCAACACCACAGCCGACAACACCGCCAACCTTTACGACATTGGTTTCTATTCAGCCACCGGCACCCTGCTTTGTCACACCGGACCAATCGCCGGAACAACCACTTTCCCTGCTAACAATGCCTCCGTCACGCTCACATTTCTAAGCACCGGCTGTACTCTCACGGCCGGGACGCGCTACCTGTTTGGAAACACAACTAACGCGGCGGCGAGTGGAACCATGCAAAGCATCGGCTTGGGATTTATGGCCGTGGCGA
>DASXLA010000010.1:0-3434 GCA_036496505.1 Candidatus Acidiferrum sp.
GCGAGATGCAGGCGCAAGCGAAACGGAGCGAAGGTGGGGAGATGAACAAGCGCATGGCGAATCGCATTGTGCCGGTAAACAACGCGCCAGCGAGTTTTGACGCCAAGCGAGATTTTCCTGCGGGATTTATGGAGTTTCTCGAACCGCTGCATGCTGCGCTGACAGCCCGGCAGCGAGCGCTGGTGCAGCGCCGCGAACTGGCGTTGGCGGAGGCCCATGCCGGAGCGCTTCCCGAGTACCTGCCGCCGACGGTTGCCACCAGGAATGGGTGGCGAATTGAATTGCCGGCGTGGTGCGCGGACCAGCGCAACCAGATGACCGGGCCAGCAGATGAAGCGGACCTGGTGGTGAAGATGCTGAACTCGGGTGCGCCCGGGGTGATGCTGGATCTGGAGGATTCGACCGCCAATACCTGGGAGAACCACGGGCGCGGAATCAAAAATATTCTCGAGGCGCTTGCGGGGCATTTGAGTTATTTCGACCGCAAGCGCGACAAAACGGTGCCGATTGCGGAGAGCAACACGGTGATTTTTACGCGGCCGCGCGGATTGCACCTGCACCAAGCGGGCGTCCTGCAGGGAGAGATGCTTCCAGCGTCGCTGTTTGACGTGGCGATGGTGGCTTACCAGGTTGATTACACCGCGCTGAAACATCCGCTGTGTTTTTACATTCCTAAATCCGAATCAGCCGACGAAGGATTGTGGTGGCGAGACCTGTTTCAGATGATCGCGAGCCAAAAGGGCTGGCCGGCAAATGCCATTAGATGCATGGCGCTGGTGGAATCGCATTCACTGGCTTTTCAGATGGAAGAGTTCGCCTGGAACCTGCGCGAGCACATTCTGGGGCTGAACCTGGGGCGCTGGGATTACATGGCGAGCCTGATCCATTTCAACCTGGAGAATCCGGAGTGGGTGCTGCCGGATCGAAATACGATTCCGCACAACGTGGCGTTTTTTCAAAATTTGCGCGAATTAATTCCGGAGATTTGCCACAAGCACGGGATGCTGGCGATCGGCGGCATGACGGCGTTGTACCCGAGCCGCGAAGACGCCGAGCTGAATGCCCGGGCGCTGAAGGTTTTGGCGGAGGACAAGAAGAACGAGGCGCTCTCCCTGATGGATGGAGCGTGGACCGGGCACCCGGATCAAAACGAAATTGCGGTGGCGCAATTTCCTGCACCGAACCAGTTGAAAGCGCGCCCAGAGAAAGCAGTGGAACGTCCGAACCTGCGGCCGGTGCCGAAGAGCGTTGGAAAGCGCACGGTTGAAGGCACGCGCGCGGCGATTCGAACGGTGATCCGGTATCGCAACGGCGTGTTGAACGGGAGAGGCGCGAGCCTGCTGGACGGCTACATGGAGGACCTCGCGACCGATCGGATTTACCGGCTGATGATTGCGCAGCGCATGAAACACGCCGATGAGATCGAGATCGTGGACGAAGACGGCAAGGCGGTATCACACGGGCCGGAGCTGATTGCGCGATTGTTTGATGAAGAACTGGCGCGGCTGCTGCGGGAATTACCGAAGGACAGCGATTCGCAGGCGGCAACACGGCTTCGCGAGGCGCGCAGGATGAGCGAAGAAATGATTTTTGCCGGGGAGTTTGATCCGGCGTGATGTTGGTTTGCGGGAACGGTGGATTTGAATTGAGTTGCTAAGCGGACACCAAACAGGAGACGACCATGGCAGCCAACGGAACAAACGGGAAACACAACCACGCAGGGGCGGACTGGGAGACAAATTCCCGCTGGAAGGGGATCACGCGGACCTATACCCCGGCGGATGTGCTGAGGTTGCGCGGCTCGATCCAAATCGAATACACGCTGGCGCGGCTGGGCGCGGAGCGGCTATGGAATTTGATGCACAGCGACGAATACGTTCCCGCCTTGGGCGCGATCACCGGGAACCAAGCGATCGAAATGGCGCAAGCGGGATTGAAGGCGATTTATGGCAGCGGCTGGCAAGTTGCGGCGGACGGAAATACCGCCGGGGACGTTTATCCGGACCAGAGCCTGTATCCGTGCGACAGCGCTCCTAACCTGGTGAAACGACTTAATCGCGCTTTGCTGCGCGCTGACCAGATCGAATCGGCGGAGGGGAAGCCGTCGGGGACTTATTGGTTCGCGCCGATCGTGGCGGACGCCGAGGCGGGCTTTGGCGGATCGTTGAACGCGTACGAATTGATGAAGGCCATGATCGAGGCCGGAGCGGCTGGCGTACATTTTGAGGATCAGCTTTCCTCGGCGAAAAAGTGCGGGCACCTGGGTGGCAAAGTGGTAGTGCCCATTCGCGAGTTCATCGAAAAACTGGTGGCTGCGAGGCTGGCCGCGGACGTGTGCGGAGTGCCCACGGTGCTGATTGCGCGCACGGATGCGAACTCCGCGGGATTATTGCTTTCGGACGCCGACCCGCGCGACCGGGAATTTATTTATGGGGAGCGCACGCCCGAAGGCTTTTACCAGTTTCGGGGTGGCATCGATGCGGCCATAGCGCGCGGGCTGGCTTACGCGCCGTATGCCGACATGCTGTGGTGCGAGACCTCCACACCGGACCTGGCGGAAGCAAAGAAATTTGCAGACGCCATCCATGCGAAGTTTCCGGGCAAATTACTGGCGTATAACTGCTCGCCATCGTTCAACTGGAAGAAGAAGCTGGACGACGTGACCATTGCGAATTTCCAGAAGAGGCTAGGCGAGATGGGCTACAAATTCCAGTTCGTGACACTGGCGGGATTCCACGCGCTGAACATGTCGATGTTCCATCTGGCGCGCGGGTACTCGCAAGCGGGCATGACTGCTTATTCCACGTTGCAGCAGGAAGAATTCGCGGCGCAGGAACTAGGATATCGCGCCGTGACCCACCAGCGATTCGTCGGGACAGGATACTTCGACGAAATCGCGCAAGTGGTGTCGAGCGGAAATTCATCGACGACGGCGCTGGCGGGTTCAACCGAGGCCGAGCAGTTTCATGGCGTACTGCCACTTGAGCCGGCGAGGCCGGCAGTCGCAGAAGTGCACAATTAGTAGAAGGCTAGTTGACGCGGATTCAGGACACGCCGACGGGAAGCGCGGTGCTTTCGGACGGTTCGAGGGCGGGTTGCGTGGACGAGAGAACGCGGACGAGCAGGACGGTGCGATCGTCCTGCTGCGGACCGAAAGCTGAAACGGCGGCAATCAAGGCGTCGAAGATTTCCGGCAGTGGTCGATCGGCGTTTTGCACGAGTAGATGCTCCAGGCGTTGCAGCCCGAATTCTTCTTGCGTTTTGCTCAATGTTTCAATCAAGCCATCGGTCACCAGCATTAAGAGATCGCCCGAACCGCACGTCACGAACTCACTACGGTAATCCCCCTCGGCCATCAGACCCAGCGGGTATTGAATCATGGAGCGGCGGATCACGCCGAGTGCCGAAGCGCAATAGTGAAGCAGCGCTGGGTG
>DASXLA010000011.1:0-14015 GCA_036496505.1 Candidatus Acidiferrum sp.
TGTGAGGAATATCGAGAGCTGACAAGCCGCGCTCGTTGCCAAAGTCATAGCCATCCTGGGCGCGGCGAGGATTGACCACGCTGCTGAAGAGTTCGTTCGTAGCGTTGTCAATATTCTTCGAATAGGTGTAGTTTGCGCGGACGTACAGCCCACGAGTGAGGCGATGAATGAAATCCACCGACACGGCGTGATAGATTCCCGAGCCAAGCGGCGGAAAGGTGGTCAGAGCGCCTTCAAATCCATCCACCGAATACGGCTGTGGATTGAAATTGTCAAAGTCCGCCAGGGTGGAGGCGGGTGCCGTTACCGCCGAGGGAACGCTGGAGGCATTCAAATACGTTGGAAGAGGCGTCAGGCCCCCACCGAGACTCGCAAAGCGGGGATCGAATGCTGAAGCCGAATTCAAGCGCATCTGCACCGGCAATTCCAGGCTGCGCGTCCCGACGTAACGGATTTCCAGACTGGAATCACGAAATACCTCGTGCTGAACGCCCAACGTCCAGGTGATGATCTTGGGATCCACGCGATTGGGGATAAGGCTGGAGGTCGCGGCGCGCGCATCGGCTTGTGTCGTCGGAGGAACGTTGACGGTGAGCAATCCGCCGCCCTGTAGGAATCCCTGGCCCGAATCCGTCATGGACTTATTCCAGGTAGCGCACCAGGCGGGAGCGCCAGGCAATGCGCAAGTTACCGCCGGACTCTGTTCGGTTTGCAGTTCCGGGGGCAGGCTGTTAATGGCGAAGTTATTGGGAATGACGTCGTAGGCGACACCAGCGCCGCCGCGAATGGCCCATTTCCCACGACCGGTGGGATCGTATGCAAAACCCAGTCTCGGCGCGAAGTTATTGACGTCCGGCTTGGGCGCGCGGAAGAAAAGATTCAAACTGGGATCATCGGCGATGGCGTTGATGGCTTGAAGATTGTCAGCTCGGGGAACACCGCTATATTCGTAGCGGAGGCCGGCGTTTATCGTCAAACGTGAACTAACCTTCCAGTCATCCTGGAGGAAAACGTAGAAGGCGTTGTAGTTCTCAGCAACGTTGCCGGAGCCCACACCCTGCAGCGCTTTGTTTGGCGTGCCATTGGGAACGAAGTCATTCACCAACTGGCTCAACGAAGTGTAATCCCACTCGCCGCGCGCGCGAGGAATTCCGTTGGTGGGGGAAATGTATTTCTTGGCTTCGACGCCAAGCTTGAGGCTGTGTGCGCCGCGGATGTACGTGAGGGTATCGGCGAGCTGATAGACGTTTTGTGTATAGGATTGTGGAGCATTTTGCTCCGGCCCGATGTTTGCCGAGCTTAGGTCGTCAACGATCACGTTGGGAAAATTCTCAAACCCGGCCGGCGCGACGAGTTCGGGCCCAACGGAGCGTGAATAGGAAATGCGCGCGTTGTTGATCAGGCGGCTCGAAATGGTCCACGCGTCGGACACGATAGCTTTGCGTCCGTCGGCGGCATCGGTGCCCAGGAATTGCGGAGCGGGCAGTGACGGATTGAAATCCGGCGCGCGGAAGCGGTCGTACAGGAACCTGGTGCTGAGAACATGCTTTCCCAGATTTATGTCGGAATTGATGATGAAATCGTCCTCATTCGAAAACGCAGGGGCGATCGTCGTCAAAAAACCCACCGGGATAGCATTCCCATTGACATTTACGGTACCGGCGTCATTGGAAGGCGCAACAGGAAACTCCTTCAATATCGCGCGCACGGCGTCATCGTGCGCCAGACCCATGACAGTATCCAAACCGGCAGCGGTGGGAAGAGTCACTTGCGGACTGGAAGCGGCCAATCCTTCGTTTTGAAATTCATAGGCGCCGTAGATGAACCAGCGATTATGCAGAATAGGGCCGCCTGCGCTGGCCCCTGCGCGGTTGTAGTCAAAGCGATCCTTCAGTCCACGATCTTTCTGTTGATTGTCGAAGGCATCGTAATTGCGGTTGCGGTTATATGCCCAGCCGGTTCCGTTCCAGCTATTGGTGCCGGACTTGGTGACCACGTTAAAGATACCGCCTGCGGAGTGGCCATATTCTGCGCTGAACTGGTTCGTCAAGAGCGTGAACTCCGCCACAGATTCCTGAATAACCGGCTGCGTGGGGCCGTTGGTATCGAGTTTGTTGTCTTCCACGCCATCAATATTGAAACTGTTAAAACGGGGGCGGGTGCCTCCGATGGAGCCGCCGGAACCCAGCACGCCGCCTTCTTGAGTGGTGGTTCCGGGAACGAAGACGGCAAACTCCTTCACGTCGCCGCCCAAGGTATTCAACGGCAAATCCTGAGTGACCTTGCCGCTGAAGGTGGCGTCCAGCGTGGAAGAATCAGTTTTAACCAGGTCGGCGCCGGCCTGGACCTCGACTGTGGAAGAAACTTCGCCCAACTCCATGCGGACCTTGGAATCGGTGACCTGGTTCGATTCCACATTTACGCCACTCTGAATCGATTTCTTGAAGCCACTCTTTTCCACGCTGATGGTGTACGTGCCTACCAGGAGGTTCGGGAAAACGTAGGTGCCGGCGCTGGAAGCGTTGGCGGTGACCGCGGTATTGGTGGCTTCATTTACTACGGTTACCACCGCGTCCTCAACGCTGGCGTCGCTGGTATCGGTAACGGTCACGCGAAGTGAACCGTCCAGGCGCTGCGCTTGCGCGACGCTTACGAGAAACATGCAGGTGGCGATGCACAGAATAATTCCGAGCACTTTGTTCCAGGTACGCATGAACTCACTCTCCTCTAAAATTGTTGCAGCCGGATCCCCGTCCAGATGTGCTTTCTACGAAGAAGTACCGCCCGTGATCGAGGAGATTGCAGACCGGGGTCCAACAGGAAGGCGGGGTGAATCAATTTTTCATCATCGGGTTCTTAAGTTTTAAGGTGAGTGATTAGTGAGGTTTAGGAGCCACAGTGAAGATACCTGGAGATAAGACGGAGCTAAATAGCGGCGAAAAGATGAATCCGGCGAGATTGTTTATACAGGTTCTTCAAGAGGATTCGCGTTTGCATACGGGCAAAACGCAAAAAAGTCGTAAAAGTAATAGCTGGCAGCGGAGGTTTGCCACTGCAAATATCTAATTTTGTAATGTTCCGAAGCAATGGCGCATCAACAGGCTCAACCCCTGAGGCCCTGGCAAAAATCCACCACGCGCTGTTCGGCCCAAAACCTTTCGGTTCCTGACTTTTTTGAAATGAACGCGCAATGGCCGCCATATTTCGGGGCGACCAGAGTTATCGCCGGAATTCTTTCGACGCCGGCGGCGACGATGGAATAATAAGGCACGAAGGGATCGTCCTTGGCGGTAATGAGAAGAGTGGGCACTCGCAAATCGGCAAGGACGCGGCTGGCGGAGGCGGCTTCATAGTATTCCTGTGCGTCGCGATACCCGAAGTTGGGAGCGGTGATGGCGTCGTCGAACTGCCGAACGGTGTCAACGGAAGTAAACCCGTCCTGCAGATAGCGCTCGGGCATGGAAAGGGCCTTGCGCCGGTAGCGATCCATGAGACCCCGGACGAAATGGCGCCGGTAAAAATAGTTGTCCCAGCGCTCCAGCGCGTCGGCACAGCCGGCGAGATCCAGCGCCGGACATACCGCGCAAATCCCGCGTAAGGAGAGGGGAAAAGCTTCGCCATACTCACCGCCCATCTTCAGGACGAGATTGCCTCCCATGGAATAGCCGACAAAAAATATCTGCTTGAATCCGTCTGTAAAGGTGAGCTCCTGACAGACGGCGCGATAATCCGAGCTCATGCCGGAGTTATAGAGCGTGGGAGTCAACTCCTCACTGCCGCCGCAGTTGCGTTGATTGATGCGAATGGCGTTGAAGCCACGCTGGAACGCGGCTTCCGCAATGCCGTAGGCATAATCGGAATCGCTGGAGCCCTCAAGACCGTGCACGATAATGATGACCGGCGCGGCCAAGCGGTTTTCCGGCTGCCAGTGACAGTGGGCCAGCAGGCGCGAATCGGCATCCACCTGGAAGAGCCGCTTCTCCGCAGGTGGCAGGGAAAACGTGCGCCGCCAAAATAACGGGGCGACGGTCATGGCATGCCCGCCGCGAAGCAAGGGGTGAGGCTCGAACCATTCGAGGAATACTTTCATGCGAGGGCTCGGGCGCTACAATAGCACGCGCGGCAAGAGTTCGTTTTGTCCACGGATGCTTCTCCTGCGCTGCCCGGCTTGACCCCAAATGAAGCTGCCCCTACAATGAATGATTCACGGTGAACAATTTTTTCGATTTACTGAATGCGTTTAGCAGCCCAGCGGAACCCTGCTGGGCTGCGCTGTTTTTACCCGGCATCGTCGGGCGCATGCCGTTCATCAGGTAAATTTTCCGCTGCGAGGCCTGTGCATGAAGGATGGTCCGATTTCCGAGGGTCTTACTTTCGACGACGTGTTATTGCTGCCCGGCAAATCCGCCGTTCTTCCCACCGAGGTGGATACCCAGACGAACTTTACCCGCAAGCTCGCCCTGAATATTCCGCTGGCCTCGGCGGCCATGGATACGGTGACGGAATCGCGGCTGGCCATCGCCATTGCGCGCCAGGGCGGCATCGGCGTGGTGCACCGCAACATGAGCATCGAGCGAGAGAGCGAAGAAGTGGACCGCGTGAAGCGTTCGGAGAGCGGCATGATTGTGGATCCGGTGACGATTTCACCGGACATCACGCTGCGACAAGCATTGGAAATCATGACCAAGTACCGGATTTCCGGACTGCCGGTGACCCGTGGCTCGCGATTGGCGGGGATTCTCACCAACCGCGATTTGCGCTTTGAAAAGGATCACACGCAACTGGTCAGTGCGGTCATGACCAAGGAAGACCTTGTCACCGTCGCGGTGGGAACGACCCTGGACGAAGCCGAGCGCATCCTGCAAAAACATCGCATTGAGAAACTGTTGGTGGTGGATAAGGATTACAACCTCAAGGGATTGATCACCGTCAAAGACATTCAGAAGAAGCTGGCTTATCCGCGCGCGGCCAAAGATGAACAGGGGCGTTTACGCGCGGGCGCCGCGGTGGGAGCTACCGGGGATTTCCTGGAGCGCGCGGTGGAAATGTCTCGCGCCAAAGCCGACGTGCTCGCCATTGATACCGCGCATGGACACTCCGCCAGGGTGATGGAAGCCATCAAAGCGATTCGGAATCGCCTGCCGGAGATGCAGCTCATTGCCGGAAATGTGGCTACGTTTGAAGGCGCAAGGGACTTGATCTCACTGGGAATTGACGGTTTAAAAGTGGGAATTGGGCCGGGGTCGATTTGTACCACCCGGGTGGTCACCGGGGCCGGGGTCCCACAGATCACCGCGATCATGGAGGCCGCCCGGGCGGCGCAAGACAGCGATGTGCCGGTTATCGCCGATGGCGGCATCAAGTTTTCAGGGGACATCAGCAAGGCGATCGCCGCGGGCGCTTCCTGCGTGATGATCGGCGGACTGTTCGCCGGGACCGAAGAAGCCCCGGGCGAAACGATTTTATATCAGGGCCGGACCTTCAAGTCCTACCGTGGCATGGGTTCGACGGCGGCGATGGAGGATGGTTCCGCGGATCGCTACGGGCAGGAAAGTCTTGAACGCGGGAAGTCCGTGCCCGAGGGCGTGGAAGGCCGAGTGCCGTATAAAGGGTCGCTGGCGGCGCTTACCGATCAACTGGTCGGCGGATTGAAAAGCGGCATGGGATACACCGGTGCCGCCACGCTGAAGGAACTCACCACCAAGAGCAAATTCATTCGCATCACCAGCGCCGGATTGCGCGAGAGCCACGTTCACGACGTCATCATCACGCGTGAGGCTCCCAATTACCGCATGGAGTGAGTGGCCGCGAGCAGGCGCCCCCCGATGAGATCGCGCGAGTTATCTTGTGGCTGACTCCCAACCTTGGCGCAATCCGCGGCGGCCGCCACAGTTATCCGAAGTGGAAGGCCGAATCCAAGCCCCGAACTCCTTTCGGTGGGTGACCGCATGGCTGCCGGCGCTGGGCTGGGCCGCGTTAATTTTCTCGCTATCGACGGACCCCTTTTCGGCGGCACATACCAGCAGGATCCTCAGGCCCATTCTTTTCTGGCTCATACCTCACCTGACGGAGCATGGATTCCGCACCATCCATTTTTTTGTGCGCAAAGCTGCACACTTCAGCGAATATTTTGTTTTCTGCTTGTTGCTCTATCGCGGTATCCGGGGCGGGCAGCGCGGCTGGCGATGGTCCTGGGCACTGACCGCACTATTTATCGCTGTAGGATATTCGGCGCTGGACGAGATTCATCAGGCTTTTGTGGCGAGCCGCACCGCGTCGCCGTTTGATTCCCTGCTGGATTCAGCCGGCGCCGCGTTCGCGACCGTGGTGTTGTGGCTGTGGTCTTACAGAGCGGCCCGCAGAGGAAAAGATTTGGCTGCGAGGTGACGAAGGGCAGGAACTCGCGCCGAGTGCTGAAACAAAAACCCCACGCGGCGGATCGGCGCGTGGGGCCCTGAAATACACCTGACTTCAACAGATCCGCTAGGACTTCTCGTCGACCGCTTCTTCTTTCTTGGGGCGTTCTTTCTTTTCCTTTTTCTTGAACTCGTAACCGACCAGTTCGAGGATGGCCACTTTGGCGTTGTCGCCGGCGCGGTTGCCCGCGTGAATGATGCGTGTGTAGCCGCCCGCACGGTCGGAAAACTTCGGCGCGATTTCACTGAATAGTTTCTGCGTGACCGCGGGAAGCATGAGGTAAGAGGCCGCTTGCCGCCGCGACTGCAAGGTGTCGCGTTTTCCCAGGGTAATAATCTTTTCGGCCACGGGACGAGCAGCTTTCGCCCGCGTCAAGGTGGTAGTGATGCGCCCGTGTTCGAAAAGATTGGTTACCAGGGCGCGTAAAGTAGCGCGCCGATGGGACGGGTTGCGTCCGAGCTTCGATCCTGACTTGAGATGTCGCATGATTTGCCGAGTCTCGCGCCGCGACTACAGGCCGAGATTTTCCTCCGAGGGAGCAAGGGTGGTCTGGCTCGGCAGCGGCGGCCAGATGATGCGGCCATGTTCATCGAACTTCATGCCCAGCGCGAGGCCCATCTTCACCAGTATATCTTTGATCTCGTTGAGCGACTTGCGGCCGAAGTTCTTGGTCTTCAGCATTTCGTTCTCGCTCTTTTGTACGAGTTCGCGAATGGTCTGGATGTTGGCGTTCTTCAGGCAGTTGTAGGAACGCACGGAAAGCTCCAGCTCTTCGACGGAGCGGTCGAGATGCTCGAGACGCGGATCGTGAGCGGTGTCCGGCAGCGGCTCGATGCTGTCCACCGGCTCTTCAAAGTTAATGAAGATGCTCATGTGGTCTTTGACCAGCTTGGCTGCCAGACCAATCGAATCCTGCGGTGTGATGGCGCCGTTGGTCCACACTTCGATCATCAGTTTTTCGTAGTCGGTCATCTGCCCGAGACGAGCGGCTTCGACCGAGTAGTTCACCTTGCGCACCGGAGAGTGGACGCTGTCCACGGGAATATAGCCGATGGGCAGGTCTTCGTCGTAGTTGCGGTCGGCAGCCACGTATCCGCGGCCATTCTTGACGCGCATTTCAATCTGCAGCCGGCCACCTTCGCTGACGGTGGCGATGTAAACGGTCTTGTCCAGCACCGCAAAGTCGGCGTCCTCTTCAATCTGCGCGGAGGTGACCGGTCCGGGATGCTCGAAGTTCAGGTAGATAGTCTTGGGCAGGTCGGTGTTGAGCTTGATGGGCACCTGCTTCAAGTTGAGAATAATGTCCGTGGCATCCTCCACAACTCCGGCAATCGAGGAAAACTCGTGCAGCACACCCTCGATTTTGACGGCGGTGATGGCCGCCCCTTCGATGGAGCTCAGCAGCGCACGGCGCAGTGCGTTGCCCACCGTGGTGCCCCAACCGCGCTCAAATGGCTGCGCGGAGAAGCGTCCGTACTTTTCGGTCAGCGATTCCAGCTCAGAGGCAAGACGCTTCGGTTTCTGAAAGCCCTTCCACATCGTGTTCCTTCCTTCCGGGGCCGGCGAAGGCCCCATACTGCCCGATATTATTGGATGACTGGGTGTATCGAAACGTTACTCCCGTTACTCCCCGTTACTGGCTGGCTAACGGGCGGTTAGGTGCACTTATTTCGAATAAAGCTCGACGATCAGCTGTTCTGTGAAAGGCGGTGTTTGCACGTCCTCGCGTTTCGGCAAAGCCACTACCTTGGCCTTGAACGCTTCGCGATCCTGTTCGAGCCAGGGAACAGCACTCTGGCTTTGCGCCACGTTCCGCGCTTCCAGGATCATGGCGTTTTCGTGCATGCGTTCCTTGATGGAAATCTCGTCCCCGACATTCACCAGGTAGGAGGGAATATTTACCTTCTTACCCGATACGCGGACGTGACCGTGCAGCACGAGTTGCCGGGCTTGCGCCCGCGAGGAAGCCAGACCGGCGCGCCAGAGCACGCTGTCCAGACGGCGCTCCAGCATGATGATGAGATTTTCACCGGAGGGCCCCTTCATCCGCACCGCGCGTTCGAAATACAGGCGGAACTGGCGCTCCAGCAGGCCGTAGGTGCGCTTCATCTTCTGCTTTTCGCGCAACTGCAGCCCGTAGCCGGCGACTTTCGGGCGCCGCGACTGGCCGTGCTGCCCCGGAACGAAGTTGCGCTTTTCAATCGCGCACTTTTCCGTAAAACAACGCAGGCCTTTCAAAAATAGTTTCTGCCCTTCCCGGCGGCACAGGCGGCAGACTGCTTCTCTATGTCTTGCCAACTTCTATCTCCCTTCGCAAAAACATCTTTGCAGGCCAGACCTTTATGGCTGGCCAGAAATATCTAGAAAATCAGACTCTACGGCGTTTCGGCGGACGACACCCGTTATGCGGAATGGGCGTAATGTCGCGAATCAATACGATGTGCAATCCCGCGGCAGCCAATGCGCGGACGGCGGATTCGCGGCCCGAGCCCGGTCCCTGCACGCGCACTTCGACGCTTTTCATCCCGTACTGGTCGCGCGCCACTCCCGCGGCGGCAAGCGAAGCCTGCTGTGCGGCATAAGGCGTACCCTTGCGCGAACCCTTGAAGCCGATGGCCCCGGCGGAGGACCAGCAAATCACCCGGCCATCCTGGTCCGCAATGGTGATCTGCGTGTTGTTGAACGACGCCGCCACGTGCACCACCCCGTGCGGAATGACACGGCGCTCGCGCTTCTTCTTGAATTCTTTCTTACGCTTGGTAGCGGCCGCGGGCTTCCCGCCGGGTGTAGCGTCCGGCGTTGCATTTTTTTGCTGCTCTTTTGCCACGTGTTGCTCCGTTTCTTTCGAACTCGAATTTCAGGACCGCCCGGTTTTCCCGGCGCTCAGCCCTTCTTACCGGTAACTTTCTTCTTGGCCGCCACTGCTCCACGCCGCGGTCCCTTGCGGGTGCGCGCGTTTGTATGGGTGCGCTGTCCGCGAACCGGCAAATTACGCCGATGCCGGACTCCGCGGTAAGCCTGGATTTCAATCAGCCGGCGGATGTTCATCTGGATCTCTTTGCGGAGATCGCCCTCCACGCGGCCTTCTTTTTCAATTTCCTGGCGCAGACGGTTGGTTTCGTCTTCCGTCAGGTCGCGGATCTTCTTGTTGTCATCGACGCCGGCGGCTGCCGCGAGCTTGCGCGCGCGCTCTTGCCCGATGCCATAGATTGCCGTCAGGCCAACCCACAGGCGTTTTTGCGGCGGAAGATCGATACCTGCAATACGTGCCATACGTTCTCCTTATTCCCGGCCTTAGCCCTGGCGCTGCTTGTGTTTCGGGTTCTGGCAAATGACGCGGACTACTCCGCGCCGATGAATTACCTTGCACTTGTCACAAATCTTCTTCACGGATGCTCGTACTTTCATTTTCCCTGTTCCTTCTGTGTGCGCTTACTTGTAGCGGTACACGATGCGGCCACGCGTAAGATCGTAAGGCGAAAGCTCCACGGCCACTTTATCTCCCGCAAGGATGCGGATGAAATTCTTGCGCATTTTCCCGGAAACGTGCGCCAGCACCTGGTGCTTGTTCTCCAGCTCCACGCGGAACATCGCGTTGGGCAGTGGCTCTTTTACCGTAGCCATCACTTCAATGGCATCTTCCTTGGTATTGCCGGAGTCGCCTCTCTTTTTATCGTCCTGAACCGGTTTTGCCATAGTCTCCTGTATCTTTTGCTACCAAATCTTCCCTGGCGCTACCACGATGGGCCGGTCATTTCTTTCGGCCGCGTCAAAATCCATGGGCCATTCGCGGTCACCGCCACGGTGTGCTCAAAGTGCGCCGACGGGCTGCCATCCGCGGTCTCCGCGACCCACTCATCGCGCATGCGCACTTCCGGGCCTCCGGCGTTCACCATGGGCTCGACGGCAATGACCATACCCTCCTGCAGCCGCGCGCCGTGTCCGGCATCGCCGTAATTCGGGAGGTTCGGTTCGTCATGCATCTTGGTACCGATTCCATGTCCGACAAATTCCCGAACCACCGAGTAGCCGTTCTGCTCTACCCAACTTTGCACCGCGTGCCCCACGTCGCCCAGGCGGTTGCCGGCGCGCATTTTTTCAATGGCGCGATCCAGCGATTCGCGCGTGACGTCCAGCAGTTTTTGCAGCGCCGGGCTGATTTCTCCCACCGGCACAGTCACCGCGGAATCCGCGTAGTAACCCTCTACTTCCATCCCAAAATCGATGGACACGATGTCGCCTTCCCGCAATTTCCGTTTCGGCGACGGAATTCCGTGAACGATCTCGCCATTCACCGAAGTGCACAGCGAGCACGGATAGCCCCGGTAACCCTTGAACGCCGGCTTGCCCGGTTTACCGGCCATTTTCTGCTCGGCAAGCTTCTCCAGGTCCATGGTGCTCACTCCGGGCTTCACCGCTGCGCGCAACGCCGACAGCACCTCGTGGACGATAAGTCCGGCGCGATGCATCTTTTCCAGCTCTTCCGCGCTTCGTAGATGAATGGCCATGCGCTTTCGCTACCCATCGTTTCCGCTGCGTTTGCTGCTCACTGCGCTTTGCGAACGATTTCCATCACCCGCTGCGAAACTTGCTCCACACTCTTAGCAGCGTCCACTTCTTCCAGCCGGCCAAGACGGCGATAGTAGGCTGCCAACGGCGCGGTCATTTTCGCGTAGGCATCGAGCCGCGGAGCGACAATTTCTTCCCGGTCATCGGGCCGCTGCATCAACTCGCCGCCGTCGGCGTCGCAAATGCCCGGTACCTTCGGGGGGCGATCGTAAATATTATAAATCTCGCCGCCCTTCTTACACATCCGCCGGCCGGTGATTCGCCGCATCAACAGCGCCGGGTTGATCACAAAATGCACCACCACCGGCTGTTTGAATCCATGCTGCCGGAGCAGTTCCCCGAGCCACTGCGCCTGCGCCACCGTCCGCGGAAATCCGTCGAACACAAAGCCGAACGAACAATCCGGACGCTCGATGCGCGCCGCCACCATCTTCAAGATGATGGAGTCGGGAACCAGTTCCCCGCGCGCCATCAGCGGCTTGGCCTGTTCTCCCAGGGCGTTGCCCAGCGCAATATTCTCCCGCAACATGTCGCCGGTCGAGAGATGCGGAACGCCATACAGCCTGGCGAGTTCCTGCGCCTGCGTACCCTTGCCGGCGCCGGGCGGTCCAAGAAATATGACCGCGCGATGCAATCGGCCGAGCGGACGTGAGTCCGGCACCACTCCGCTCATCACCATTACCGCCGGCCACGCAACCGGCCCTTTCGAGCGAAGCCTTCGTAATTGCGCATGACCAGTTGCGCTTCCAGCTGCTGCACGGTATCCATCGCCACGCCTACTACGATCAACAACGAAGTGCCGCCAAAATAAAACTGTACTCCCAGCCCTTTGAGGAACCACACCGGAAAATGACGGTCAAACCACCCACCGATGCCCCAGCCGAGATGATCCAGGTGAATTCCGGCGATCATCCATTCCGGCAATAAGCAAACCAGCGCGAGATAAATCGCGCCGATAAACGTGAGGCGCTTGAGAATGCGGCTCACGTGCTCGGAAGTGGTGCGTCCCGGCCGGATGCCCGGAATAAACCCGCCGTTCTTCCGCATATTGTCGGCCAGCTCCGTGGGATTGAACACGATGCCCACGTAGAAGAAAGCAAACACCAGGATCAAGGTGATGTAGATCAAGGTGTAAAGCGGCTCGCCCCACTTGAGACGGTCCGCAATGGTCTTCAGGAAAACGTAGCGCGTGCCAAAAACCAGCGCGATGGTCGCAGGAAACGCCAGCAACGAACTGGCGAAGATCGGCGGAATCACTCCACCGGAATTGACCCGCAGCGGAAGATACGTGGACTGTCCGCCCATTACCTTGCGTCCCACGACGCGTTTGGCGTATTGCACTGGAATGCGGCGCTGCCCGCCCTCCACGAACACGATGAAAGCCACCACCGCGATCATCAAGGCAATCAGCAGAATCAGCACCAGGGGCGTAACCGCGCCCCACTGCCCGGCTTTGGCCATCTCGTACAAATTGATGATGGCTCGCGGCAGGCCGACCACAATGCCCACGAAGATGATCAGCGACATGCCGTTGCCGATGCCGCGTTCGGTAATCTGTTCGCCCAGCCACATGATAAAAGCGGATCCCGTGGTCAGGGCCAGCACCGTCATCAAAACGAAGGAAAAACCCGGATGGTACACCAGCGACTGGCCGCCGATACCCTGTGCCTGTAAAGTGCCTGCGATCGACAGCCCCTGAACGATGCTCAGGATGATGGTCAGATAGCGAGTGTACTGGGTAATCTTGCGGCGCCCCAGTTCTCCTTCTTTCGACAGCCGCTCGAGGTACGGGAACACCACGGTCATCAACTGCAGGATGATCGACGAGGTGATGTACGGCATGATGCCCAGCGCGAAAATCGTCATCCGCCGGAAGTTGCCGCCGCTGAAAAGGTCGAAGATTCCCAGCACCGAGCCAGCCGCCTGGTTAAACAACTGGTCCAGAACGGCGGTATTGATTCCCGGTATGGGGATGTGCGCGCCAATGCGATAGACCGCCAGCAACGCCAGCGTGAACATGACACGGTTCCGCAAATCCTCGATGCGGAACATGTTTTTCACGGCTTCGATAAATCGGTTCATGCTCTTGTGTGCTGCTCCCTTTTCTGCTCCACAACCGGACTCTTTCGCTTAGGCGCTCGCCAGGACCTCGTAAGTGGCGCCCGCGGCGGCGATTTTTTCCTTGGCCGAAGCGCTGAACGCGTGCGCGTGAATGGCAATCTTGGCGGTCAGCTCTCCGTCTCCCAGCACCTTGATGCGGTCTTGCGCGCGGCGAATGAACCCGTGCGCGCGAAGCAATTCCGGCGTAACTGTTTCGCCGGCCGGGAAAACGTTCAACTCCTCGAGATTCACCACCGAATACGAAATCGAAAACGGATTGTGAAATCCGCGCTTGGGCATTCGCCGATGCAGGGGCATCTGGCCGCCTTCAAATCCACGGCGGCGCGAATAGCCGCGGCGGGACTTTTGCCCCTTGTTGCCCGCTCCAGCCGTCTTGCCAAGCTTGGAACCCATGCCGCGCCCGACGCGAACCTTCTTTTTGCGCGAGCCCACGGGTGGCTGCAGGTTCGAAAGCGTATAGCTCTTGCGGCCTGCCGGTGTGGCTGGCTTGTGGTGGCCGCGCGGGCTGCCCGCTTTGCGGTTGCGTGGACCGCCAGCCGGTCGGTGTGCTCCTGTTTTTCTCTTCGCCATCGCTTACTCCACCACTTCTACGAGATGCCGTACCTTGTGAATCATGCCGCGGGTTTCCGGAGTGTCCTGGCGCTCGACCACATGATGCATGCGCCGCAATCCCAGCCCCTTGATGGTCGCCCGCATATCGTCGGTACAAGAGATGGCGCTGACCACCCACTTGACCTTGATGGTGCCGCCCTTTTTCGCATCAGGATGCTCGCTGATGACGAACTGCTTGCCGAAGTGATGCCCGCCGGACTTTTTCACCAGTTTGCCGTGCCGAACTTTTTGGCCTGCTACTTTTTCGCTCATGATGCTGTCTCAACCGCCTCGCGAGGTGACCTGCCGCGAATTTC
>DASXLA010000012.1:0-22956 GCA_036496505.1 Candidatus Acidiferrum sp.
TGAAATAGCCGGCCCGGAACAGTTTCGCATCGATGAGCTGGTCCGGCGGCGCTTGGCCACTCTCAACGATTCGCGCGAAGTCGTCGCCGACCCGCACGCGCGATACTCCGGCGCGGAAATCGGTGAGCGCACGCTACTCCCCGGCAAAGACGCGCGCCTTGGCGAAACGCCTTTCGACGCTTGGCAAAAGAGGTCCGCAGGCATCGCAGCCGCGGCGAAAGGCGCCTGAAGCTTCACTAGCCACCGCAACATCGTAGCCGGCGGACAGACGGGGCGCTTTCTAAACTCTTATGGCGGACCGTCCAACATGACAATTCGCAAACGAACGAATCGTCTCGTCTGTCCCCAAATTTCCGCCCCAGGTTTCCTCGCCTACTTGCTGGCCGTCTGTGTTTCCCCTGCGATGTTCTTCAAATCGCTCACCAGGTTGGTCATACCACTGGTGAAATTCTTCTCCCATGTTGCCTTTCGATAGGCTCCCTCCACGGGCTCAACAATAGTCCACAGCACGAAGTGCGTCTTGGCATCCAGAATCTCCAGCCGCAGATGTGGCGCAAACGTTGCCAGTTTGTCCGCTCCTACCAGCGGCGCTGCAAAACTGATTTCAAAAACCAGGTCCGCGTCTGCCGGACTTCCCACCAGCTCGTACCGCCCCCAGTTTTTCATGGCCGCATAAAACCAGTTATATGGCTGGTTCACATCGCCGGACATGCGGAACGCCGGAATCGACATCCCGTCAACACCCGCATTTCCAAGGAACACCCGTTTCGCCGTTTGTATCGCAGTCGGCATCGGTGCGCTGGCCGTTGCCGCTTTGCCCGCATCCTGCGTCGCGGCATTCACAGCCATTCCGCACGTCGCCACCATCGCCACCGCAACCATCGCTCGCAACACTCCCGGCGTTCGATGAAACATGGTTCCTCCTTGTGTTACAACCGCCCCTACCCCATTCACTGCTCAATCATTTCGACGTGCCGCTGCCCCCTCCGGTGTCACATTCAACCGGCGAAAAACAAGCAGCGAAGCGCCACCCACCTTTTGCCTGCCTATTTCCTCGGTTACTGCCCCGCCACCCTCGAGCAAATGCTCAAAACATGTTCGTAGGCCGCCCTCGGCAACACGATCGCCTCCTCGATTACAGCCGCCCCGTCACCGGCGCCTGTTCTTCGCCCCCATCCAATCCTTCCTCGACAACCTAGCGGACTAGCTGCAGATCCGAGCAGGTCGAATTTATCCAAGCGCGTCATTTTCAGCTAAGAAGACCGATCGTGACAAAAAACAAAAGATCCCGACAGCCATTCGGTGCTAACAATGGGGCGCTTATTGGCAAATTCGGTCATTCAAGTGACAATTTCGATCAGAGTAGGTCTTCGCTTGTCATAATTACTTATTGACCGCGGTGCCCGTGTTTCGCCTAGCCATAGATACTGAGTTAGGAGTCATAATGCCGCCGGATACCTTGAGCACCTTGACACCGTCGTTCCACAAGATTTCCGTCATCGTCCCAGCGAACCCATTCATACGCGATGGCCTGCAAGACGTACGGCACTGCTTAGCCGCGCTCGACGTCGTTAAGCTCATGGATTGGTGGCCCGGAAAGCCACACCTACCTCGCCGAAATCCAGAGAAGGTACGCTCAATTCAGCGATCACTTGACTGGAAACGCGTTGCACAGATAGCTGCGTATCTGCTTCAAGAAGAGATAGTAGGAGCGCCCAAGAAGATCGAGTTGTATTTCGGCGACATCTACGGAACTTCGGCCGCGGAACCTGGTAGGGAGTGGCCCCCACAACTACCGAAAGTTGCGAGGTTTCAAAGAAGTGCATACCCGACCTTCTCGAACGTGCTCTTGCACGTAAACGGTGCCACCTTAGAGCATCGTGGCGGGAATTTCAGTCCAGATGTTGCCGAACTCGCATTCGACGAAAGTAACCCGCAACTCGATTTTTCGGTAATTGATGGTCAGCATCGCATTAATGGAGCCTACTTTGCGGTCTGCATATTGCAGGAACGGCAACCGCTCGCAAAATGGGACATCCCTGCAGAAATTTTCATCGACTTAGATAAGGTTGGAGAGCCACCTCGAAACCAAGCACAAATATTCATTGACGTAAACTTCTACCAAAAAAAGGTGGATCGGTCGTTGGTCGCAGACTTGTTCCCAACTGCGCGTGGGCCGCGCGAGGCGCTGGACGATAAAGAGCGCGCACAGGACCTTGGCCGTAAACTGATGCTTGAAATTGGACCGCTAGTCGGCATGATTCAAATCCCCGGGATCAAATTCGGAGTACCCGATGTGGTTACCCTCGCAACCCTTAATTCTGCTATAGAGGACATCCTCCCTGACCTTTACGAGGCTGACTTAAGAGGCCTCGAAGCTCAGGCGGAGTTCCTTGCGCTTTGCCTCGAGGCTTGGCTCGATGCTACGGGGCGCCGCGAAGAAGTCATGAAATCGGAGAACCTTGACCCCGAGAATGTTGCGTACCAAGGGAGAGCTATCGTTTCATTCCTCACGCTGATTCCGGCATGTATCTGGGAATTGAAAAAAAACGAAATTGCCGTGGATTCGTACGAGGCCAAGAACACTCTTGAAAAATGGCTGAAACTTACTATGAAGAGGGCTGGCCTCATGAAGGCCGGTCGATTTCTGGCCAAAGGCGACTTCAAGGCGAAAGGTTTCGTTGCAAGCGGAGGACTCGCACGATTCAGAGATACGCTTTGGGTAGCTGCAGCGTCCCAAACTAAGATTCCGCGCTTAAAGCAAGCAAGGCTCTCGGAGCTCGCATCAGCGAGTCGCGCAGACATCCGATCGCAATTGAGGAAGAATGCGAATTGATCCCGTTGTGCATGCTCAAATCTCAGCGGCATTCGCCCTTCTAAACGACGGCGCCGCGGTAGACGCATTCCCGCCATCGGGGTCTCTATCCAAATCTCTTAGCGGTACTCTGCCGGTAGGATCGCGAGGAACAGATTTAAGGAATGTGACGCCGACGCTGGCCAAGATGTTCGTTACAGGTTCCGTGAATATCTGGATGCGAGGTGTACACAGTTTCCTAGTCTCGTGCTCTCTAACGAGTGTTAGTCCGGTATGGACCTCGGTAGCCGGATATTATTCTAGCCATTACTCAGTTCGGGCTCTTGCTCACTTGCTAGGCTTTTTCCAGTTATTCGCTCGCAAAAGAATAGTCCGGCTTGAACTCGCGGGAGGGCGTTACCTTTGTAATTTTGACCCCAAAACGGCCGGCGACCGCGAACATCGCGTTTATTGGAAGATCGTCAAACGAGACTCCCACTTCGCAACAGATCCATTATTTACGGAGAATAAACCTGCGATCGACGAATTTGATCAGTCTGACGTCTCCCATCGAGACCGAGCAAATTATACCGACCACCTACCGCAATTTCCCACATTTCGGCCATTGGATGTCGCCGCGCTGAGAAGTCGAATTAATAGAATTTCAGAAATCGAGTTCGCAACGCCGCCAATCCCTCGTGCTGGCTTATACCCAGACATTGAGTCCGTTCAAATTGTTGCATATCATCGTCTAGTGCGATTTCGTAGTTTTGTTGACGCATTGGTCGGCGATGAAAATCGATTTTGGAACGTCCATCGAGATCCAGTGTGGGCGAGGGACTTTTTGGACTATCAGCTTACAGAAAAAGAAACTCTCAAATCGCAGTACGTGCGGTAGTTGATTTGTGAACATCATTTGTGAGCGCTTCGGTAGCCGTTCCCGAGTAACTTAATTGCCCGTCTGCTGAGCCCAATCCGAATAAATCAACTCACACGCCTGCTGCACATTCCTCTTGATACTCCCGCCTTCCTTGTTATGCATCAGGTCTCCATTCCTGTCGAAAACCTCAATTTGATTGTCCCGGTAGATCCACCCGTGTTCGATATGGTTCAGACGAATCGTATAATCCGCCGCGTTCTGATATAGCGTTATCCTCACGTTGGGGCAGACCTTCAGGAAATCCTTGGCCATCTCCATCGATTGATCCCGCGCGGCGTTTCTGTTCGTCCCGCTGCTCACTGATTCCAGGTACACACGTGATAGAGACCCTTTCACTGGTCTGTTCGGTTCGTCCGATTTCTCGTCGCTCTGCGAAGCTTGGCCATATGGATTGGTTGAAGTTGCAACGAAGTTCGTCGCCGGTTCTTTCTGACGACTCGGTCCCGCGCTCGTCGCCGGGCTCGGACTCGAATCCACGACAGGCTGTGCTTTGCCTCCCTCAGTCGCTTTTGCAAGCATCGCCTGGATCACCGGCTGTGTGACTCCTGCATCCTTCAACGCCACCATGGCCGTGACCGACACATCGAGTTGCGTTTCAAAAGCTTGAATTGTTTTCACAATCGTGGCGTCATCGAATTTTGATCTCGTCATCAGGATAATGTCTCGGTTAGTTATGGCCGCACTGCTGCTCGCATTCTTCGAGTCTTGCTGGGCGGCAGCAACACTTGTCAGGCACAATGCGTAGCCCACCAACACACAAATACACCTGATATAAGGGAAGCTCATCAACCCTCCATAGGCGGGAACGGGCAGGAGGGTACACCCGCAAGGCGTAACCTGTCGAGCTTGGGGCGGGTAAGCCATCGGTCGTAATGGCGTATCCGTTTCGCCTCCACGTCCTGTGGAAGCAGACTAAAATGCCGTATATGCCTCTCAATCGCAGCATCAATCTCAACCTCTGGAAAAAGCGCCTCGGCCACGTCCCCGACGAAGTCTGGGCGAATCTTGAAATTGAAACCCTCGTTTTGGCCGACAACGACCTCACCGAAATACCCACCAGGATCGGCGACCTGAAACATCTTCGTATGCTTGACCTGGGCCATAACGCGCTAACGCAAATACCAGACGAACTAGGCGAACTCGCTGGCTTGCGAGATTTTCTTTACCTCCACGACAATCGCCTTGCGACCCTGCCGAACTCGCTGAGCAATCTGCAAGCGCTGCGTTATCTCAACATCAGTCAAAACAACTTTCAGGAATTCCCGCAGGCCATCTGTGGCATGCAGGGCTTGATGGAACTCCGCGCCGCCGACAATCAACTATCGACTCTTCCAGATTGCCTTGCGAACCTGACCCGCCTGCGCGAGCTGCATCTGAGGAACAACCAGTTCACTACCTTGCCGGAGTCCCTTCGCCACTTGTCGGACCTTCGGCAAATGGATCTCCGCGGAAACCCGCTCACCTCTTTACCTCGCGCCCTGGCCGACCTGCCCAAGCTAGAAAAGCTCGATCTGCGCTGGGTCACCACCATCGACCTTCCCCCATGGATCGAAAATCTTGAGGCCAGAGGATGCGCTGTCTACCGCTGATCCAGCGCAACCCCCCAAACCCTCACCAAAAAATTGTCATTCCGAGCGAAGCAAGTCTGCCGTGGCAGGCCGAGGAATCTCTCCTCGCTTTTGGCCGGGTGGCCACCCGTTCGCAACCTTCATATTCAGACGCGCTTTCCGGATTGGGTGCCGCATCCTTGGTTTGTAAGGGTGCGGTTTTTGACTTTTTTTCTGTGCGGTTTTTGACTTTGTCTCTCTCCCCGGTTTTTTAAGCCGGAGCATGTCGAACCAATCGGCCGGGTCAAGACGACTCAGACAACCAGCTCCGGCTCCGCGTGTATAAACTGAGCCCCGCTGAATGAATCTATAATTGTAATTGTCAACCCTCGACTTCCCGCTGCGGTCGAGGCGCACGCGGAGTAAATTGAAATGGGCAAACTTCCTGTCATGCTTTACGTGGTAGCTATGGTCGCCGTCATCGTCGGTGCAGATCTCGCGTTTTTCAGGAACCGGTTCTGGGAACGCCTCATCGCGAATATCGGCATCGTCTTGGTATTCGCAGCCTTCTACTTGAGATTCCTCAGGCGCCCGTGAACAAGGCGCCGTCGCGTTGAACGGAAACTGCCACATTCAAACGTTCGACTCCGCTGCCCACCGAAGACGTCACTTCCTGTAAAACCAGAAATGTGGCTGAAGACGAAAAGGCCAGTCAATTCTTCCTGCCCCACCGTTGTACCCAAGTTCAGTAGATCGTTATATATCTGTATAGTATGCTCGTCCATGCTCGTCCATGCTCGCCCACAGCCCAGACCTTCCCAGCCCTGTCTACCCACCGGAAAACCCTCCACGCTGCCGGACCAAACCCCGGCCTCCCATCCTCGAACTCCACCGGCCCACAGATCCTTTACCTCCGGCACCTCCAGACTCTCGCCCTGTTCTCACCAACCGCTCGTCAAACACCGCCTCTCTTTTGTCGCTCTTGGGTCTTTTACCCGCCGCGGCGCCTGCCTGCCGCAGGCAGGGGCTTTGCTCGTTTACCCGCCGTGGCAGGCTTTTCGCACTCGCCGTCCTCTGTCGCTCTTTGCTCTCTTTTCGCAATCGCCGTCCTTTGTTTTCAACACTTTCTATCTACATTGCAAAAAACGCGCCAGCGCAAAATTCCGTTCGAACATGACTCCGGCTGCCCGGCATACCCCAAATCCGCCCCAGCCAGAATCCCAGCATGGCATCGAACCGGGGACCGGCTCGGCCTCACCGTCACCGGCAGGGTGCCCTTCCCTCCCGTTTTCTGTAAAATCCTTGTTCACCTCCAAGGAGACGCATCCATCTAATGTCCACGAAAATCACTCGAGTGCACGCCCGCCAGATTCTCGACTCCCGCGGCAATCCCACCGTCGAAGCCGACGTTACCCTCTCATCCGGAGCCATGGGCCGCGCCGCCGTGCCTTCCGGCGCTTCCACCGGAGAGCACGAAGCGCTCGAGCTGCGCGACGGCGACAAGTCGCACTACCTGGGCAAAGGCGTATTGAAAGCCGTCGCCAACGCAAACGCCGAAATTGCCAAGGCTGTTGCCGGCCTGGATGCCGCCGACCAGCGCGGCCTCGATCACAAAATGATTTCGCTCGACGGCACGCCCACCAAATCGCGCCTCGGCGCCAACGCCATTCTTGCCGTGTCCATGGCCGCCGCGCGCGCCGCCGCCGTCGCGCTCAAGCAGCCCCTCTACAAATATCTTTCGCGCTACTCCACGGATTCTTCCGCCAATCTCCTGCCCGTTCCCATGATGAACATCCTCAATGGCGGCGCGCACGCCGACAGCTCCGTGGACTTCCAGGAATTCATGGTCATGCCCATCGGCGCGCCCAGCTTCTCGGAAGCGCTGCGCTGGGGCGTGGAAATTTTTCACGCGCTGAAAGCCGCCCTGAAAAAGCGCGGCTACTCCACCGCCGTGGGCGACGAAGGCGGCTTTGCGCCAAGCTGCAAATCCAACGAGGAAGCCATCCAGATTGTGCTCGAAGCCATCGCCGCCGCCGGCTACAAACCCGGCGAGCAGGTCAGCGTGGCCCTCGATCCCGCGGCCAGCGAGTTCTACGACAAGGCCAGCGGCGCGTACGTCTTCAAGAAGTCCGACAAATCAAAACACACCAGCAGCGAGATGGCCGCCTACTGGACGAGCTGGGTGGAAAAATATCCCATCGTCTCCCTCGAGGACGGCATGGCCGAAGACGACTGGGCCGGCTGGAAAGAGCTGACGCAAAACGTGGGCACCAAGGGCTCGTCGAAAAAAGCCATTCAGCTCGTGGGCGACGATTTATTCGTCACCAATACTGAGCGGCTCGGCCGCGGCATCACCGACGCGGTGGCCAACGCCATTCTCATCAAGCTCAATCAGATTGGCAGCGTCACCGAAACCATCGACGCCATCGAGCTGGCGCGCAAGGCCGGATACCACTCCATCATTTCGCATCGCTCCGGCGAAACGGAAGACACCTTCATCGCTGATCTAGCCGTGGCTACCGCCGCCGGACAAATCAAGACCGGTTCGGCCAGCCGCACCGATCGCATCGCAAAATACAATCAGCTTTTGCGCATTGAGGAGGAACTCGGCACCTCCGCAAGATTCCCGGGAGCTTCCCTCTTCCGCTGATTGCACTGAGCCGCGGCGAAACGCTGCGACAAAAGATTTGCAGCGAAAGGCAGCAGCGAAGAGACGGCCGCGAAACAGTCGGAAGAAAGAGCCGAGAAGAAGAGTCGGGAAGAAAAGTCGGGAAGAAGGAGTCGAGGCGAAGGACGCGCTTCAGAACAAGCGCGAAACATATTCGCGCATCTGGTGCTTCCAGTACGGCCAGTCGTGACCGCCTTCGGGTCCCCAATCGTCGAGCGAGTGGCGTATCCCTTTGCTCCACAAAATTTCGGACAGGCGGTACGTCGGCCCGCTCTTCTCCCATGGCCCCGTGCCGGTGCTGATGTGAATGTCGCAGGACGCCAGCTGGCCAAGCATCCACGGGTCGCTGAGATTTGACAGGTAATCCACGGGATTGTTGAAATAAAGATTGTCGTCGTACATCCCGTCCATGAAATTTCTCACGTCGTACACGCCGGACATGGCGAAACATTTTTTCACCACGTCGGGATGCTTGAACAGGGTGTTGGCCGCGTGGTACGCGCCAAACGATGCGCCCATGGTGGAAATGGCCACCATCGACTGGCAACTGTCCCAGATGAACGGAAACACTTCTTCGCGCAGATAGGCGTCGAACATCGACTGCATGTAACTGCGGTGAAACGGGTGCGCCCCTTTGTTGTAGAGGCCCAGGTGATTCGCGGAATTCACCGAGAAGAATTTAATTTTGCCGGCGTCGATATATTCGGCGAGCGCGCCGATCATGCCCTGGCCTTCCAGCTCCCACTCGTCGCCGGCGCTGGTGGGAAAGCCCATCAGCGGCGGGCCCCAGTGGCCGTAGACCACCACGCCCAGGTCGATGCCCAGGCGGGAAGAATACCAGCGGTGGAATTCGCGTTTCATGGGTGCCCCTGCTCGCTGCGAGGGAGCAGAATTATGCCAGCGGCGCGCCGGCGAAGCAATGAGGCGCGAAGAGCGGCTCAATTTTTTCGTTCGGCGCCCGCCGGCGAAGCAATGACGCAGGGCGACGGCGAAGCAATGGCGCAGGGCGACGGCGAGGCAATGGTGGACGATGTCCGCCGGATTCCATTTGCATTTCGTTTGCTGCTAAACTCCCTTGTTAAACACTTCGCTCGTCAAAAAAAACAGAGGAGTCACGCATGGCGACGCCATCGACGAATACCAAGCCAACACCCGAACACATTTTCAATACCTTGAACGCTTACCAGCAATCGCTGGCGCTGCGCTCCGCGATTGAACTGGATATTTTCACCGCCATCGCGGATGGCGCCGACGAGGCCGCGTCGCTGGCCAAAAAAACAGGGGCCTCGGAACGAGGCATCCGCACGCTCTCTGATTATCTGACGGTGCTTGGTTTCCTGATCAAGCAGGGCGGACGTTACGCGCTGACGCCGGAGTCGGCCGTTTTTTTGAGCCGCCGGTCGCCCGCATACATGGGAGCCATTTCGGGATTTCTGACCAACGATCATTTGATGAAAAGATTTTCTTCGCTGACCGAAGCGGTCAAAAAAGGCGGATCCGCCGTGGAACACGGCGACAACACGCAACCTAACGATGAAATGTGGGTGACTTTCGCCCGCTCCATGGCGCCGATCACGGTTCCAGCGGCCATGTTCATCGCACAGTTGACGGGCATGCCCCAGGGCAAAGCCAGCAAAGTGCTGGACATCGCGGCCGGGCACGGCATGTATGGCATTACCATGGCGCGGCAAAACCCCAACGCGCAAGTTACCGCCCTGGACTGGCCCAACGTGCTGGAAGTGGCAAAAGGAAACGCGCAAGCCGCAGGGTTGGGCGATCGCTTCCACACCAAACCGGGCAGCGCGTTTGAAACCGATTTTGGCGACGGATACGACTACATCTTATTCACCAATATTTTTCATCACTTCGATCACGCCACGTGCGAAAAACTGATGAAGCGCGGGCACGCCGCGCTGAAACCGGGCGGCCAGGCCATCACGCTTGAATTTGTGCCCAATGAAGACCGCATCAGCCCGAAGACGCCGGCGATGTTCAGCCTGGTGATGCTGGCCAACACCGATGCGGGCGACGCGTATACCTTCCGGGAATACGAACAGATGTTTGGTAATGCGGGGTTTTCCAAAACGACGTTGCATCAGCTTCCGGACATGCCGCAGCAGGTTCTGGTTTCTGAAAAATAATCCACTCGTCGACGCCGGAAAATCAGGGATCGGGAAACTGATGCACTCACTGGGAGACGAAAAAATGCCGCGTGAACATGCCTCCGATGACGCCTTAAAATCCCTGAGCGTGCTCGAGCCGAGCCGCAGGGGATTCCTGAAGGGCATGCTCGGCGCTGGCGCGTTGGTGTTGAGCGTGCGCTGGATGCCCGGGACGCTTCACGCCGCCGAAACCGTTTCGCCCACAAGCGATGCGCTGGCGCCCATGGCCAAAGCTCCGCTGCATCCCAACGTTTATCTGGCCGTCGATACCGACGGAACCGTGTACATCATCGCGCACCGCTCGGAAATGGGCAGCGGAAGCAAGACGGCGCTCCCGCGCATCGTGGCAGATGAGCTGGACGCCGACTGGGAGCGCGTAAAAATCTTGCAGGCGCCGGGCGACGAAAAATTTGGTGATCAGGACACCGACGGCTCGCACTCGGTGCGCAGCTTCTTTGATCCGCTGCGCGAAGCGGGGGGCACGGCGCGGCTGATGCTGGTGCGCGCCGCGGCGGCGCAGTGGGGCAAACCGGAAACCGAATGCCACACCGAAATGCACGCGGTGGTGCACACGCCCTCGGGCAACAAAATCGCCTACGGCGATCTGGCCGCCGCGGCTGCGAAACTGGAGCTCCCGAAAAAAGAAGAAGTGAAGCTGAAGTCGCGCACGGAGTGGCGCTACATCGGCAAAGCCACGCCCAACTACGATCTGAAAGATATGTGCGAAGGCCGAGCCGTCTACGGGCAGGACGTGCGCATGGATGGAATGTTGTACGCCACCGTGGCGCATCCACCGGTTTTTGGCAGCAGCGTGAAGTCCTTTGACGACAAGGCCGCGCTTGCGATGCCGGGCGTGAAGCAGACGGTGTCCATCGACGGATTCATGCCGCCGGTGGGATACCAGGCGCTGGGCGGCGTGGCCGTCCTGGCGGACAACACCTGGTCGGCGATGCAGGGAAAAAAGAAATTGAAGATTCAGTGGACCGCCAGCCCGCACAGCGCTTACAACTCGGACGCGTACAAAAAGGAATTGCAGGAAACCGCGCGCAAGCCCGGAAAAGTGGTGCGCGAAAATGGCAACGTGGATGAAGTATTTGCCAAGAGCGGCAAAATCGTGGAAGCAGAATATTATGCGCCGCTGCTGGCGCACGCTTCCATGGAGCCGCCGGCCGCGCTCGCGGTTTTTCGCGACGGCAAACTGGAAACCTGGGCGCCCACGCAGAATCCGCAGGGCGCGAGAGAAGCCATCGCCACCGCATTAGGGCTAAAAAAAGAAGATGTGACCGTACATGTGACGCTGCTTGGCGGAGCGTTTGGCCGCAAATCTTTCCCTGATTTCGCGGTGGAGGCCGCGGTGCTCGCCAAGAAAACGGGTAAGCCCGTCAAAGTGGTGTGGAGCCGCGAAGACGACATCAAATTTGACACCTATCATTCCGTTTCGGCGATGTACATGAAAGCCTCACTGGGCGCCGACGGCAAGCCGGAAGCATGGCTGCAGCGCACCGTTTTTCCGCCAATCGGATCGACCTTCGACACGAAGGCGAATTACGCTCCGGCAGACGAACTGGGCCTGGGATTCATTGACGTGCCCTTTGCATTGCCGAATCACCGGGTGGAGAACGGGCCGGCCACGGCGCACGTGCGCATCGGCTGGCTGCGTTCCGTGGCAAATATTTATCACGCGTTCGCCGTGCATTCCTTCGCGGACGAGCTGGCGAACGCCGCGGGCCACGATCCGGTGGATTACCTGATGCATCTGCTGGGACCGGACCGGGTGATTCCGCAGAGCGAGTTGCCCAAGGATTATTCCAACTACGATGGAGCGTATGAGCAATATCCCATCGATACGGCGAGATTCCGGAGGGTATTGTCGCTGGCGGCGGAGAAAGCAGGGTGGGGAAAACAGAAATCGGGACATGGTTTCGGGATGGGCGTGGCCATGCATCGCAGCTTTCTGACGTATGTGGCCACGGTGGTGCAGTTGCAAGTGGATGACGCCGGCCACTTGCAGATCAACCGCGTGGATACCGCGGTGGATGCGGGGACGGTGGTGAACCCGGAAATGGCCCGGCAACAATTCGAAGGCGCGGCGGTGATGGGCACCAGCCTGGCGCTTTATGGAGAAATCACCGCGAGCAACGGCGCCATCGAACAATCCAATTTTAACGATTACCAGATGGCGCGGATGAAAGATGCGCCGCGCGAAACGTACGTGCATCTGGCGCCCAGCGATGCGCCGCCAGCGGGGATCGGCGAGCCGGGCCTGCCGCCCTTCGCGCCCGCGCTGTGCAACGCGATTTTTGCAGCCACCGGAAAGCGCGTGCGCGAGTTGCCGTTAAGCCGCGCAGGATTTGCCTGAGATTTTGCGCCGCGAAAGGAGAGCGCGTTACTCCACGTAGAACATCAGAAGCACGCCGAGCACGATCATGATGGACGGCCAGAGTTTGGCAAAAACGGCCTGCCAGTCCGTCTTGACCTCCGACAAACCTTTGGTCACGCCAATCCCCAAGCCCGCCGCCATGTAGCTCATGTGCTGTTCCTGGATGCGGGCCATGCGCTCCATGTGGCCGGGGCCAGCCATGCCGGCGCGATGATCGTGAAAAAGCAGAATCACCGAACCGACAATCGCGAGGATGGGAAAAACCCAGCCGGCCCACACGGCCTTTAAGGTGCCGCGAGCGCGAAGGAATTCAATAACCCCCAGGGCCAGCAGAATTACCGCGAAAGTCTTATGCTGGCGCACCTCGGGGTGGTGGCTGAGGCCAAAGGCCCAGGACTGGTGGCCAAAGGGCCACAGTTCCGTATCGCTGAAGACCAGGACGAATATTCCGGCGAGCAGGAAACAAATCGGCCAGATGTAGCGGACGTTCGGCCAACGCTTGCCGAGCCGGCCTTCCGCCAAAATAAAAACTCCCGCCAAGGCCACGAAAAAACCGGCGAGGTGATGATTGAATTCGCTTTCGCGCTTGTCGGCTGCGAGTTTTTCAGGCGAGTGCTGGTGGGCAGGCATGTCCATATTCATGCCTTCGTGGTTCATGCCTTCGTGGCCAGCGGGCACGGAGTGGTCCTGCGCGCAAATCAGCGGCTGCGGCGAGAAAAGCATCATCGCCAGCAGCAGAAATGTGCACCCGGAGGCAAAGGGCCCGAAGAGTTTTGACTGAAAAAGCATTGCAACGCTCCAATCCACCAGCCAGCGAAAAAGACTAGGAGAGTCGACGCTGGAGAGGACTATATTTTTTTGCGAGCCGACAGTGCCCGCGTAAAAAGTTTCCCGCATTTTTGTTTGAAAATCCAATCGCGCCGTGGAACGTTTGATGACAGTTTTGCCCGGTAATTTGAACGGGCGCGACAATTTCAGCGGCCGCGGCAAAAAGCCAATCATTGACTGCCCCGCGACCCGAAGTTAGGATGACATTACTTTCGCCGGAGGCTAAGAATGGCCAAGAAGAGCAAGCTGAACCAAGTGGCGGTAACCATCGGAACGGCCGTGGGCAAAGCGGACCGCACTGCTCATCGCGTGGTTAAAGCCGGATCCGCGGCTAAAGAGGAATTGGCGGACCTTGCCAAGCAGATTGACGGCCTGAAGAAGCAGTTGATGAAAACCACGAAGCGGCTGCAAAAAGCCCTGAAGTAAGAGCGCTCCGCAGAAACCTCAAAGGCCAGCGCGCTAGCTCGAGAAGGAGCAGCGGCGACGGCGGCGGCAAGTTCCCTACGCCAGCACTTCAAGCTCTTTAAGAGAGTTCGAAAATATCCGGATGCTAACTTTATATTACAAAGTACTTGACATAGAGAATCACTTTGGACATGATAGCAACCCATCGGGGAGGCGTCGGCGCCATGTTCAAGAGAATCGCGGCAATCACGGGAATCTTCATCTGCGCAAGCGTGGCCTGGCTGATCCTGGGCGCCACGATTTTTTACCGCACCGATAACTCCGCGCCGACCTTGCGGGGCGGTGTTACTTCCAGTTGGGGCGCGCCACAGGAGCAAAAGCCGCCGTCCATCGCGTACAACTGGCAGGAATACAAAACGGTGAGCGCGCAGGAGAACGGAAAGACCGTATCGCGTCTGGAGCAGGTGCAGATGAGCGCGCCCGCAGCCATCGAGGCGAGCCGGCTTCTGGTGGACCTGCACCTGGATTACCGGCAAAAGGGATTGCTGTGGTTCAGCACCTACGGGGTGAACTTCGACGGAATGTACACATTCCGAAATCCGAGCGACAAAGAACAGGCGTTTGTTTTCATATTGCCGTTCCCCGCGCAGCAAGCTTTGTATGACAACGTGGAAATTTCGCTGGACGGCAAGCCCCTGGCGCTGACCTTCAGCGGAACGCGCGCGACGGCGCAATCGCGCATCGCCGGGAAGGACTCACACATTTTGCGCACGCGGTACCGCTCTCAAGGACTGGAAAGCTGGCGTTACACGCTATCGAGTACAGCTGCGGAAGGAACGGCGGCCGTTTCGCAAGCACGGGATTTTGACTTGCTGGTGCGAACCGATTTTTCCGGATTTGATTTCCCCGAGAATGCCATGTCACCGACGGAGGAACGCCGCACGGGAAAGGGCTGGGAACTGGAGTGGAAATATCAAAACCTAGTATCGGGATTCGACATTGCGGTAAAAATGCCGCAAAAACCGCAGCCGGGGCCTTTGGCGGGGCGCATCAGCTTCTTTGCGCCGGTTTCCCTGTTCTTTTTCTTCTTCCTGATTTTTATTTTATCCACCTTGCGAGGCATTAACCTCCATCCCATGAATTATTTCTTCCTGGCCTGCGCTTTTTTTGCTTTTCATCTCCTGATGGCGTACCTGGTGGATCACGTTTCGATTCACGCGGCGTTTGCGATGTCGTCGATTGTTTCCATCGCGCTGGTGGTGAGTTACCTGCGACTGGTGGTCAACGCGCGATTCGCGCTGGTGGACGCGGGCCTGGCACAGTTGATCTACCTGGTGCTGTTTTCCTACGCGTTCTTTTTCGAGGGTTTCACGGGATTGACGGTAACCATCGGTGTGATTGTGACTTTGTTTGTGGTCATGCAAATGACCGGCCGAATGCGTTGGGACGCAAGGCGCGACGCAACGGGGGCGGCGTTTCAACCGGGCGCTCCGGCCTAAGCGTGCTAATCACAGCGTAAAGCCACGATGGGATCGATGCGCATGGCGCGGCGCGTGGGAATGTAGCAGGCCGCGAGGGCGACAATGGCGAGAATCGCCGCCACACCTATAAAAGTGAGCGGGTCGGTAGCGCTGACGCCGTAGAGCATACGGGCCATGAGCCTGGTCAGGCCAAGCGAAGCGGCAATGCCAATCGCAATTCCGAGAAGAGCAAGTCTTGCGCCCTGCGACAGAATGAGATTCAGAACGTCGCGGCGTCGCGCGCCGAGAGCAATGCGCACGCCGATTTCGTGGGTGCGCTGCCCGACCAGGCAGGAGACGACGCCGTAGATGCCCACACTCGAAAGAGCCAGCGCCAGCGCGGCGAAAAGCCCGAGGAGAATCATCGAAAAGCGGCGAGAGGCGAGGGAGTCGGAAATCATGTGCTCCATGGTTTGGGGGCCATAGATGACTTGTTCCCCGCTCATCTCTTTATTGGCGCGGCGCAGAGATGCGAAAAGGCGAGGATCCGGGCCATTGGAACGCACCATGATGGCCGTGCCGGCGGGCGCCAGCTTCATGGCGGCATCGGGCAATTGCATGAAGGGGACATAAAGTTCGGCGCGCAGTTGCTGCGATTCGTCCGAATCGAGGCCCCACTGCCTCACGTGGGGCACGATGCCCACGATTTCCACGCTGGTTTCGCCTTGCTGCAAAACGATGTGGCGGCCCAGGGGATTCTCGCCGGCAAAATATTTGCGGGCGAACATTTCGTCGATGACCGCGACGCGCGGAGCGTTTTCGTTGTCCGCGTCCGTGAAAAAACAGCCGCGCACGATGGGAATGCGCATGGTCTCGAGATATTGGGGCTCGACGACGTAACTGATGGTCCAGTTCATGTCGTGTTCGGTTGAAGGTTTCGGCTGATTATCCAGCCAGAAGAGTTGTTCGTCATCCGCGCCAAAGGGCAAAGCGCCCCAGGAAGCAGCTACCGCCTGGACACCGGCAACGGATGAAAATTTCCGGTGAACCTCGCGGAAAGCGGAGCGAATGGAGGCGGGGTCGGCGGAGTTCATGGCCGGCGGAAGGGAGATGCCGAAGGTCAAGACATTTTGCGGATCGAATCCGGGCTTAAGATTCCAGAGCTGCGAGAGCGTGCGGACCATGAGACCGGCGCCCACGAGGAGCACGAGAGCCAAAGCCATTTCGAGAACCACAAAAACGCTTTGCGCGCGGTGTCGCGTGCCGCTGGAACCGCGACCACTTTCCTTGAGAGTGTCGGAAAGGAAAAGATCCGAGGACTTGAACGCCGGGACCAGGCCAAAGAGTATTCCGGCGAGCAAAGAAATTGCCGCAGTAAAAATAAGGACGTGTGAATCGAGCTGAATTTCCGCGACACGCGGGAGGTCCGCGGGCAGCATGCTCAAGGCGGCGTGAGTTGTCCATTGCGCGAGGAGCAGACCCAGAATTCCGCCCACCACGGAAAGCAGCACGCTCTCGGTAAGCAACTGGCGCACGAGCCGGGCACGAGTTGCGCCCAGAGCGGCGCGCACGGCGAATTCGCGAACGCGGCCCGTGGAACGCGCAAGCATCAAACTGGCGACGTTGAAACAGGCAATCAACAACACGAATCCCACGGCTCCGAGCAGCACCAATAAAATGGGCTGAACGTTGCCCAGCAGGGCACGCCGGAAAGGTATGAGATTGGCACCGATGCCCTGGTCTTCGTCGGGATAGGCGGCGGCGAGATTGGCGGTGACCCGCGCCATGTCGGCGCGCGCTTGTTCAAACGAGAGGCCGGGCTTCAGTCGGCCGATGCCGTGCATGCCCAGGCCCGCGCCCCGTGTGGGAAGAAGCGGATTGTTCCATTGACCGACCGGCAGGTACACGTCGGTGGGATGAGAATTGCGGTACAGATCGAAGCGCTCGGAAATAACGCCCACAATGGTGTAGACCTTGCCGTCGAGGGTGATGCTTTTTCCTACGGCGCCAGGCGAAGAAGCGAATTTACGCTTCCAGAGACCCGCACCGATGAGAGCGACGGGAGCCGCTCCGATCTTGTCCTCTCCGGGAGCGAAGGCCCGGCCAATCAGAGGATTCACGCCAAGCACGGTGAAATAATCGGAAGAAATAAATTTGCCGTCCAACTGCTCGGCGTCGCCCAAGCGAGTGAGACCAAAACTATAATCGCGTGACACGGCGAGAGAGGAAAAAACATGATTGTCTTTTTGCCAGTCCACGAAATTGGGATAGGAAATGGAGCCATTGGTGAAATTGGGCTTGCTCTCGCCGAGGGTGACCAGCTCATCGGGATGAGGATAGGGGAGCGGGTTGAGAAGCACACCATTGATGACGGAAAAAAATGCGGTGTTGCTGCCCATGCCGAGCGCGAGAGTGAGGACGGCGATCAGAGTGAAGCCGGGATTCTTGCGCAGCACGCGCACTGCGTAACGAATGTCGCCGGCGAGAGTGTCGAGCCAGGCGATGACGTCCAGTTCGCGAGCGCCTTCTTTCAGCAGCGTGGAATTGCCGAAGCGCCGCTGCGCATTGTAACGAGCCTCGGCCGGAGTCATGCCCGCGGCGACGTTGTCGGCGGCGCGCATTTCCACGTGCGCGCGCAGCTCTTCGTCAAGTTCGGCGTCCAGCTTTTGTCTGCGCAACGTGCCGCGCAAACGCGAAAAAAGAGACATGGCGCACCTCCCTTTCGAGCAAAAGGCGAAATTCAGGCGGAGAGCAAAACCTGGGCCACGGCCTGCGTGAACCGCGCCCAGCCTTTTTCCTCTTCGGCCAATTGCTTCCGTCCCACGGCGGTGAGGCTGTAATAGCGCGCGCGGCGGTTATTCTCGGAGGTGCCCCACTCCGCTTTGATCCAGCCGTCCTGCGCCATGCGGTGCAGCGCGGGATAGAGAGAGCCCTCCTCCACGCGCAACACTTCCCTAGAAAGCATCTGGATGTGCAGGGTGATGCCGTAACCATGCATGGGCTCGCGCGCCAGGGTTTTGAGGACCAGGAGCGCGAGGGTGCCCTGCAGCACATCATTTTTGGATTTGGGGCGGAACACGTACGCTCCTATAGACAGCTATAGGTAAGACGCGGCTGGGTGCAAAATGTTTCCTGAAATTGTTCGGCGGCGGCACGGCGCTGCTTCTAAAAAGATAAATTATGCGTTTCTTTGGTTTTGCGGCCACGTTACAGTTGTTGACGGATTGAGAGGCCTATGAGTGCCAAAAAAGAAATCTCCCGCCGCAAATTCCTGGCAACGGGCGCCACCGGCGTTGCCGCCTTTACCATCGTGCCGCGGCACGTACTGGGGCGCGGCTTTACCGCTCCCAGCGACATGCTGAACATCGCGGGCGTCGGCGTCGGCGGCATGGGGCGGGCGAATCTTATCAACCTGGCCAGCCAGAACATCGTGGCGCTATGCGATGTCGATTGGGGCTACGCCGGGAAAGCCTTCGAGCGGCTGGATCTCGACATTGAAAACCTGAAGACCCGCCTGGAGCGGCCGGACCCGCAGCCGGTGGCCGGCCAAGGGCCGGTGGTGTTTGATCGCGTAAAAGCGAAAAAACAAATTGAGGGAATGATCCGGCTGAAGAATGAACATTGGCCCAAGGCCAAACGCTTTCAGGATTACCGCCAGATGCTGGACCAGCAGAGGGATATTGATGCGGTGGTGGTGGCTACTTCCGACCACATGCATGCGCCGATTGCGCTGGCGGCCATGGACCTGAACAAGCATGTTTACGTGCAGAAGCCGCTGACGTGGTCGGTGGACGAATCGCGGCAACTGGCGCGGCGTGCAAAGGAATTGAAGATCGCGACGCAGATGGGAAACCAGGGGCACTCGTTCGACGACGCGCGCACCGCCGTGGAATACATTCGCTCCGGGGCTATCGGCGAGGTGCGCGAGATTCACGTGTGGACCAACCGGCCCCTCGGTTATTGGCCGCAGGGCGTGCCGCGGCCGGAAGCGCTGAAGGAGCCGGCGGAGACGCTGAAGTGGAACGGCGCCGGCGTGACCGCGCGAATCGCCAATGCATTTGCCGGCTCATATCCCGTTCCGCAAACGCTGGACTGGGATTTGTTTCTTGGGGTGGGGCCGGTGGTGGAGTATCACCCCATCTATCATCCCTTCAACTGGCGCGGCTGGGTGGACTGGGGCTGCGGGGCCATCGGGGATATGGGCGCGCATCTGATTGACCATTCGATGTGGGCGCTGGATTTGGGCCTTCCTACCAGCGTGGAAACGGTGTCGACGCCGTTCAATCGCGCTTCGTACCCTTTGGCGACGCAGACGTTCTACGAATTCCCCGCGCGAGGCAGGATGCCCGCGGTGAAAATGACCTGGTACGACGGAGGGCTGCTGCCACCCAAGCCCAAGGAATTGGGCGACGAAGAATTGGACAAGGGCGGCGGCGCCTTGCTGGTGGGCAGCAAAGGTAAATTGCTGCACGAGACCTACGGGCTGAGGCCACGGCTGCTGCCGAAATCGATGCACGATGCGTATGGCAAGCCAAAACAGACGCTGCCGCGCATTCCCGGAGAGGATCACGAAATGAACTGGGTGGACGCGGCGAAGGGAACAGCTACGGCGTCGTGCCCCTTCGAATACGCCGCGCGGCTCACGGAAGTGATGCTGCTGGGAGTGGTGGCGCTGCGCGCGGGGAAGAAAATTGATTACGACGGGGAGAAAATGAATATCACGAATGTGCCGCAAGCAAACGAATTTCTACGGCGGGAACATCGTGAAGGCTGGAAATCGCCGTCGGGGAGACCGGCGTAAGACGCGTTCGGTTGGCTGCTCTTGAGCATGGCTGGGGACAACGAAGACCTGGAGAGGATTCGATGAGAGGATATTTGAGGGTTGTGAGTGGCTCGCTTTTCGTTATCTTTATTTTATTTGCGGGGTCGGGCCGTTTGTCGGCGCAGACGGAAACAAAATGGAAGCCTCATGACCGCAACCGGCCGGCTCCCACGGCTGTGGATCCCGGCGCGCCCGGCACGGAGAATTCTCCCGGACGCGCTCCGGCGGACGCTATCGTGCTGTTTGATGGCAAGGATCTTGCGAAGTGGACGCAGAAGGATGGCAGCGCGGCGAAGTGGAAAGTGGCGGACGGAACTTTCCAGGTGGTTCCCAAGAGCGGCGACATCATTACGCGCCAGCCGTTTGGCGATATGCAGCTTCACGTGGAATTTGCGGAGCCCTCGCCGCCGGTGGGCAAGGATCAGGATCGTGGCAACAGCGGCGTGATCCTCATGGGCCTGTATGAAATACAGGTGCTGGATTCCTACCAAAGCGCGACGTATCCGGACGGGCAGGCCGGCGCGGTTTATGGGCAGTACCCGCCGCTGGTGAACGCTTCGCGTCCGCCGGGCCAGTGGCAAACGTACGACATTATTTTTCACGCGCCGCGATTTGATGCCGCCGGAAAATTGCTGCGCCCCGCGCATGTTACGGTGCTGCAGAATGGCGTGCTGGTGCAGGACCACGTCGAAATCCATGGCCCCACGGCTACCGGAGAGCCGTACAAAGCTCACGCAGAAAAATTGCCGCTAGAGCTGCAGGATCACAATCATCCGGTACGCTATCGAAATGTGTGGGTGCGGGAACTGAGCGAGGCAAACTAAATTTCGCCGCGTGTGGGTGTCGCGCGGTTGTTACCGGGGAGTCCGACGCCGCGCAGCTCCAGTCGCGGGTTCTTCGCCGATACTTTTCCGGCGCTGATCCACGCGGCGCGGGTAATTAGCGAGCCGGCGATGGAAGAAATGGCCGCGGCTTTGCGCAGCTTTACGCTGCGTTCTTTCCTGGCAAAGCCGGCAATGACGCGGAGAACCAGAGGCAGCGGCCCGGACAGCATCCCGCCAATTCTGGTGAGCCAGCCGGACGTTCCGGTTTTTAATGGAGCGCTGGCCGGGCGCTTATCCAGCTCAATTTTCGCGCCGATCATCGTTTCTCCGGCGCACGCGGCCAGACCTAAAGCGTTGAGAGCCGGAGTTTCATGCCCACGCAATTCCAGAATGGATGCGGCGGAAGATAGCCCTGATATGGCGAAATGGATCGGCAGAATGGAAATATTTTCGTGCCATACGGGCACGGCGGTGGCGCCAATCAACACACCGGTGTAAGTCGCCAGCACCGTCCCAGAAATTGCCGCTACCATATCCGCGGCGTTCATGAAAACGCGCGGCAGCCCTCCAGAGCGGCGGCGTACGGTGGACAGAAAAGCGGCGGCCGCGGCGCTGGAGGAAAACGCGACGAGTGTCCAGGAGCCGACGGACATGGGACTTTGCAACTTGAAAACCCGGAGCATATTGAAGAAGCGGCGGGGATAACCGAGATCGGAAACGAGCAAAGCCGGAGAAATCGCGCCGCCGATAGCGGCAATCCATCTTGCGTCGCGAACCAGCCCAGGTTCGGCGCGGTTCCATTCCTCGACTCTCGCCACCACGGCGGCGGCTCCCGCGGCACCACCGACAAAAAAGTAAATGGGAATCTCCCAGGTCCATGGCGGCGTCTTCAGGACCGGCAAACCGTAATAGCCCGGCGCTGCAGCGGCGCTCGGCAGGCCACGTTCGCGCGGCGCCTCAATTTCCGCCGCCGACCTCCGCACAGCGTTTTCGGCGTCGTGACGAATTTGCAAAAGTTGCGCTTCGCGCTCCTCCGCGGATCGTTTTTTCTCGTCAGGGTCCAACGTGGGTCTGGCTGTAGTCATGGCGTCTACTTTTGCGTTCCCAGGAACGCCGCAAACACTCCAACCACCAAGAGGCCGGCGCCAACCGCAGCAGAGGTCCAGCCTTTTTTCAAATACACCGTGGGCACTTCAGGTTGCGGCGGCAGGTTGTAACGCTCGGGATCTCCGCGGGTGATGAAGAGCGCGTGAATGCCGGCCACACTTTCGGGATCATAGATGGCCACGTCGTGCATGCCACGCCCGTGAAGTTCCTCGAGGCGCTCTTGCGCTTCAAGGCGCAGCTCATCCAGTTGGCCGAACTTGATGGATTCGGTGGGGCAAGCGGTGGCGCACGCGGGCTTGAGCCCCGCGAGCTGGCGGTCGTAGCAGAAGGTGCACTTGAAAGCGCGCCCGTCTTCGGGATTGCGCTCCACCACGCCAAACGGGCAAGCCACCACGCAATAGCCGCAACCGTTGCAGACATCCGGCTGGATGAAGACTCCGCCAAATTCCGTGCGCACAATGGCGCCAGTCGGGCAAGCTTCCAGGCAGCCGGCGTCACCACAATGTTTGCAAACGTCCGATGAAAACGCCCAGGCGGCGGTTTCCGGCGCATTTCCGCCAAGTCCCGGCACAATTCCGTTCTCGATAAATTTTACGTGACGCCAAGTCGAATGGCCGAGGCCCAGAGTGTTGTCGTAGGAGAGGCCGCTCCACTCGAAACCGTCGTGCGAGATGCCGTTCCATTCCTTGCAAGCCACTTCACACGCTTTGCACCCGATGCAAAGCGTGGAGTCGGTCAAAAATGCCGTGGTGGTGTTCACCGGCCCTCCGCCTGAGCAAGGTGCGCATCGTTTTTGCGAGCGGGCGCGAATTTCCTGTGCTTGTCTCCGGCGCTTTGCGAATGCCCGCGTTCCACGTTGCACAGCAGCGCTTTGCTTTCCATGATGCGCACATTGGGCTCTTCGCTGATCGCTAGCAGATCGTTAACGACATCGCCCTTAACATTTCCCTGGTATCCCCAATGATAAGGAAGTCCGACTTGATGAATTCTGCGGCCGTCGACAAAAAGAGGCTTCATTC
>DASXLA010000013.1:0-3282 GCA_036496505.1 Candidatus Acidiferrum sp.
GGCGAAGAAGGAGAAGGAAATCTGCGCGGCATTCGGGCGCTCGTGGAAGAGTATGGCTCGCGTCTTTCGGCGGTAATTGCCGTAGACGGACCTTCCGCCGAGTACATCACCAATCAGGCGATCGCGTCGCGCCGTTTGGAAGCTGCGGTCACGGGGCCCGGGGGACATAGCTGGTCCGATTTCGGTACTGCCAATCCGATCACGGCCCTCGCACGAGGAATGGTTCGCTTCGCGGCGATGCCGATTCCCGAAGATCCGCGCACCACCTACAACTTCGGCGTGGTAGAGGGCGGAACTTCCGTTAACGCCATTCCCTCGCGCGCCTCGGTGAAAATTGACTTGCGCTCGGAAGACGAAAGCGAACTCGCGCGTTTGGAGGCATCCCTGCGTCAGGCTATGCAGTCTGGCGTAAACGAGGAACTTGCGGCAACGCATTCTTCCAACAACATGCTTCAGCTCAGTTTTCGCTCCCTCGGCACGCGCCCTGCCGGCAAATTACCGGACGATTCGCCACTGGTCACAACCATTCGCGACGTCGATAGTTTTCTTGGCAATCGCTCGCGGCTCGAACGCAGCTCCACCGATGCCAATATCCCGCTTTCTCTGGGAATTCCGGCGCTGGCGCTCGGCGGGGGAGGGAAGGGCGGCGGCTCACACACGCCTGAAGAGTGGTTCGATCCCACAGGACGCGAACTCGGCCTGAAGAGGCTGTTTCTCGCCGCCGTCGCCCTTGCCGGCGTCGAGCGCTAGGCGTTAATTCCCGAATCCGCTGCAAGTAAGCGTTTGGGTGTCCCTCTTGTCGGCGGTGCCACGCGTCGCATGGACTCAGATTCTCATGATTAGCAAACGCGCCCTTGCGAACCTTGCCCTCGCACTTTGCGCCCTGATCTGGGGTGCCACCTTCGTGGTGATCAAGGATGCGCTCGCCGACGTGTCTGTGGTCGTGTACCTGGCAGTGCGCTTTGGGCTTGCCGCGGCGCTGATGGCCGCGATCTATTGGCGTTCGCTTCGCGTTCTGACTTGGCCCACAGTGTGGGCGGGCGTACAAATCGGCGTCTTCATGTTCGGAGGTTACGCGTTTCAAATCGCCGGGCTGAAATTCACTACGCCCTCGAAGGCTGCTTTCATCACTGGCTCCTGCGTTGTGTTCGTGCCCATCCTGCTGGGGGTTTTTGGCCGGCGACGAATCCCGGCGTGGATTTGGGCAGGAGCGCTGACCGCTCTGGCCGGTCTTTACTTCCTCACGGTTCCGTCTGCAGGATTGGGCGCGCTGAACCGCGGCGATCCTCTGGTTCTCGTGTGTGCGCTGGCGTTCGCCCTGCATATGATTCTCATTGGTCGCCACGTCGCCCGCCATTCGGTGGCCGCACTTAGCTTCCTGCAGGTGGCGACCACGGCTGCGCTGTCGGCGCTGCTTCTGCCAGTCGCGTCTGTCGTTGGCTGGGAACAGCCGCGAATAGTTTGGAGCGGTTACGTTATCTTTGCGATTCTGCTCACGGCAATCGGCGCCACAGTGATCGGATTTTCATTACAGACCTGGGCGCAGCAGTACGCGCCGCCTTCACATGTCGCAATCCTGGTTAGCCTTGAGCCGGTGTTTGCCGCGATCACTTCCTTGGCGCTTCGGCAGGAGCATCTCGCCGCGCGAACCCTCCTCGGCGCCGGGCTGATTCTGGCTGGCATCCTGCTCGCTGAATGGAGGGCTCCCGCAGCAGCGGAGTCGCCGGTGCCCAGTATCTCTCAGGCGGAATAGCGCAAAAGGATCGGAATGCCGCGTAACCTTTCGGCATCTCGCCGGTTTATCTATTTGTGGTGAAAACGGTCAGTGAGGAAGGCGTGCTATGACTTCCCAGGATTTTCGCCGTATGGCCCTGAGTCTCCCCGAAACGTCGGAGCAGTCCCACATGGAGCACCCCGATTTCCGCGTGGGCGGAAAAATCTTTGCCACACTCGGTTATCCCCGTAACGGCTGGGCCATGGTGAAGCTAACTCCCGAACAGCAAGACACCTTCATGAAAGCCGAGCCGGCAGTCTTTGTGCCCGTGAAGGGTGGCTGGGGTCGCCACGGCGCCACGAACGTGACGTTGAAGTCGGCCAAGAAGACCAGCGTGCGCGCAGCGCTCATCGCAGCTTGGCGCAAAACTGCACCCAAACGGATTGCAGAGAGGCTCAAGGAATAACAGGCGAAAAACTGCCCATGTAAGGACGATGCACCCAGCTTGCCATGCACCCGCGTCCCTAAACGGCCGTCGTCATCCTGAGCGGAGTTGCGCGCGCCTTTGCCTTTCCCGCGATTTGTGCGGGCGCGCAAACGCAGTCGAAGGACCTCTCTTCGGAGTCAAACGAGCGGCAACGTATCTTCAAAGGGCTACCCTAGCCTGGAGAGGCGACCGGCGTAACCTTTCACATTCTCGCCGGTTAATGTTATAGAGAACGCGTTTTGCGGAGACTCTTTTGAGGGCCCAAGCGAAGGAAGCTGATGAGCGGCTTCTCATCGAGGCAGCGCAGAAGGACCCGGCGCGCTTCGTGGACTTGTATGAGGACAATTTCGAGCGCGTCTACGCGTTCGTTTCGCGGCGTGTTCACTCGCGTGCCGATTCGGAGGACGTTACTGCCGAGGTCTTCCATCAGGCTTTGGCAAATATTGCAAAATTCGAGTGGCGGGGCGCGCCCTTCGCCGCTTGGCTTTACCGCATCGCCGCCAACGCCATTGCCGACCGTTGGCAGCGTGTCTCCCGGGAGCAGGGAAGTCCTTTATCGGGCGATCCGGCGGACCCTTCCGAGGCGGTCGACGTGGAAAAGTGGGAGCGGGCCGCGCGGCTTTTCAACCTCGTCGACGGCTTGCCGGAAGACCAGCGGCGCGTGATCGGAATGCGCTTCGCCGAAGAAAAAAGCATCCGCGAGATCGCACAAACGCTTGGGCGCACGTTGGGTGCCGTAAAGCAGCTCCAGTTTCGCGGCATCCAAACTCTCCGAACCCAGCTTGAGAAAGAGCCCGGCAAGAAACTGAGTCGGTCACATGGCTAATCAAACACAGAGCGAACAACTCGACAAGGTGATCGAGCGGCTTCTCGGTCCTGCGGACGCGCCGCTTTCACCCTCTGACGCAGCGCGCCCGTTCGACCTGACGCTCACGCCCGTGATCGAGATGATCCGCGATTTGAAAAATCTTCCGCGCGCGGATTTCAGAACATACTTGAAAGTAGATCTAGAAAGGAGAGCATCCATGGCCAGCAGCGCAAAGGCAGCACAGGAAGTTCGCACAACCGTCACGCCCTACTT
>DASXLA010000014.1:0-49018 GCA_036496505.1 Candidatus Acidiferrum sp.
GGAACAAATTTTGCCGCGATATAGCGGCACCAATGCCTGTACCAGGTGATCCCGGTTGATGACCGAGTGATGATAAGCCGCCGCAAAGTCATACAACATTTTCACCCACACGTCGGTACCGAATCGGAATCCCTGCTGGTCCAGCGCGGCAATCGTCTGGATATTGCCGTGCGTTTCTGGGCTCAGGATGGTATGCAGGATAGGTTCAAGTTGCTTCACGCCGCTCTGAAACATTTCGAACATCCGCGCGCGATCCAAGTCCATCGGCTCGGCGGTGATCGCATGATCAGGCCCAAAGGTAGGCACCGGCTCTGATTCATCGTGATTCAGCCACGCCGCTTGATTCGATTCGAGGCACCAGAATAGGCTGCCCACCGTTTGCCGCAGCGCTTCCACCAGGTCCGGACCGGAACCCGGCGGTGGCTGCGGCTTCTCGCCCAGAAACACCTGGCAGCAGCGAAAATCGGAAGTCATTGCCGTCACGCCCATCCAGGCTTCCGGGCGTGTGCGCACCGGCTCTTCGTGCCACACGTCCTGATTCAGACAGAAACTCGCCAGCTTGCTTGAGAATCCCCACTCATCCGCATAAAGCTCGCGAATCCTGCGGCCGAAGAGCGCGCGCGTCATGGGATAAAGCAAATTGCGCGCCAGCAGACCTTGAAATTTGTGGCGTGAATACAGCGGTGCGACAAAATCGTAATTGTCGCGGTAAGCCGGCCGCAGAAGATTGGCGATCCAGTCCGGCGACTGGCTCGACGTCGCGGGCGAAACGATGGCGCACGCTTTTGCGCGCAGCAAATCCGTCGACGCCAGAATGGTGCGCATGGCCAGGCCTGCCGACGGCGCGGTGTTAAATCCCGCGGTGATGCGGTGAATGGTCCGCAGCGAACTCAATCCCTTGGAGCCCGCGGCCTTCTCGGCCGATTCGTCGGCGTTAGACGCCGTGCCATCATCCTCGACCGCTCCACTGTTGACACTGATGATCGCCACTCTCTGGCGCACAAAATTCTGCTGCAGGCTGTTCTCCACCGAGTGCGCCGCCAGCCGCATGGTGTTAGCGCTGCTGTGCGAGAGGATCCCCACCAGCAGGTCCACCTCGCCGACGCTCATCAATTGACGAAGTAGTTCGTCAGAAAGGAAGGTTTCATCAGCCAAGGACTTCGCGTCTCACTTTCAACCGGGTGCGAATATCATACACAAAGCAAATCGCCCGTACGGCCCATATGATTTTCGCGCGTGAATACCGCGCAAGGGAAAGGGAAAACTTCAGATCCGCCGCAGCCGGAACCAGTAAAACTGGTACGGGCCCAGGGTCAACAGGTACGGAAGTTCCCCGAACCTCGGGAACAGGTTCCTGCCGAACATTTCAATCGGGATGTACCCTTTGTATCGCTGCACATCCAGTTCCACGGCTTGCGCGGAGCTCGACAGATTATTCACCACCAAAATTTTGTCGTTGCCCAGCTCGCGAATATACGCCAGCACCCGGTGGTTCGAGGGCCGCAGAAACTCCATCGTGCCACGGCTGAACACTCGGTACGAATTGCGCGTTTTGATCAGCGCTTTCATCCATGAAAGCAGCGAGTGGCTGAATCGTCGCTGTGAATCGACATTCACCACTTGATAGCCATACACGGAATTCGAAATCAACGGGGCGTACAGCCGCTCCGGATCGGCAAACGAGAAGCCCGCGTTCGTGCCCCCGTTCCACTGCATCGGCGTGCGCACGCCATTGCGGTCGCCCAGATAAATGTTGTCGCCCATCCCGATCTCATCGCCGTAATACACGATAGGCGTGCCGGGCATCGACATCAGCAATCCGTTCAACAGTTCGATGCGCCGCCGGTCATTTTCCATCATCGGAGCCAACCGCCGCCGGATGCCCAGGTTGATGCGCATGGTCTTATCCGTAGCGTACTCGTCGTACATGTAATCGCGCTCGATGTTGGTGACCATCTCCAGCGTGAGTTCGTCGTGATTCCTCAAAAAAATGCACCACTGGCAGTTTTCGGGAATGGCCGGGGTCTGGTCCAGAATCTCAATGATTGGCTTGCGGTCCTCCAGCTTCACCGCCATGAACATCCTGGGCATCAGCGGGAAATGGAACGCGGAGTGAAATTCATCGCCGTCCCCAAAGTAAGCGCGCACATCCGCCGGCCATTGATTGGCTTCCGCGAGCAACATCCTTCCGGGATAAGAATGATCCAACCGTTTGCGAATTTCCTTGATGACCGCGTGCGTCTCGGGAAGATTCTCGCAGGAGGTGCCTTCGCGTTCCACGAGGTACGGCACCGCGTCCAGGCGAAACCCATCGACTCCCAGATCCAGCCAGAACTTCATCACTTCCCACATGGCCTCAAAAACCGCGGGATTATCAAAATTTAGATCAGGCTGGTGGCTGAAGAATCTGTGCCAGTAATACGACTTGGAAATCGGGTCCCATGTCCAGTTGGACAATTCTGTATCGATAAAAATAATGCGCACGCCTTGATACTTGGCGTCTGTGTCGCTCCACACGTACCAGTCGCGCTTGGGATTGTCCCGCGAGCTGCGCGCCTCCTGAAACCATGGGTGCTGGTCGGAGGTGTGATTCATGACCATTTCGATGATCACCCGCAGCCCGCGATTGTGCGCGGCTGTCAGGAACGCCCTGAAATCCTCCAGCGTGCCGTAGCTGGGGTGCACGGTGGTGTAATCCGCGATGTCGTAGCCATCGTCGCGCAGCGGTGAAGGATAAAACGGCAGGATCCAGATCGCCGTGGTGCCTAATTCCTGCAAATAATCCAGCCGCTGCGTCAGCCCCACAAAGTCGCCGATGCCGTCCGCGTTGCTGTCGCAAAACGTGCGCACGTGCAACTGGTAAATGACCGCGTCCTTGTACCACAGGCTGTCTTCTTGCAGCGCCAAAGAAACACTCCTTCCTATTGTGGAAATTACTCGTGCGACGTTATTTTCGCGGCTCTACCCGAAAAATATGCGCGGGCAGAACAGCGGGATTCAGGTCCACATAATTCCTGCTTCCCCGCCAGAGATACTTCTTGTCTGTCAGCAGATCATGCATTGCGTACGACTCGTCCGCCGCCAGCCGGAATTCTTTCAGCTCCACCTTGACCCAGCCCATTTGCCGGTTGACCGGGTCCAGGTTTACGACCGTCAATATTTTATCCGCGCGGTCCTCGGAAGTTTTGCTGTAGGCAATCAGCTGCGCATTGTCCGTATCGTGAAAAGCCAGGTTGTAATTGCTTTGCAGCGCCAGGCTTTCGCGCCGGATGCTGTTCACGTGGCGGATCAGATTCTTCAAACTCCCCGGATTCGCCCGGTCCCACACGCGAATCTGATACTTCTCCGAATCCAGATATTCTTCGCTGCCCTCTCGCGCCGGCTTGTTTTCAATCAACTCAAATGCCGGCCCGTACATTCCATAATTCGCTCCCAGCGTCGCTGCCAACACCAGCCGCGCGATAAATGCCGGCCGGCCGCCCTTCTGCAAATACTCATTCAGTATGTCCGGGGTATTGGGCCACAGATTGGGGCGAAAAAAATCGCTCACCGGTGGCTGGGTGATCTCCGTAAAGTATTCCGTCAACTCCGCCTTGGTATTTTTCCACGCAAAATAAGTGTACGACTGCGTGAATCCGAGTTTCGCCAGTTGGTACATCACCTTGGGCCGCGTAAACGCTTCCGCCAGGAAAATCACCTCCGGATACTCGCAATTAATTTCCTGAATCAGCCATTCCCAGAACGCGAAGGGCTTGGTATGCGGATTGTCCACGCGAAAGATACGGATCCCGTGGGAAATCCAGAACAGCACCACGCTTTTCAGTTCCTCCGCCAGCGCCGGATAATTGACCGTCTCGAAATCCAGCGGGTAAATGTCCTGGTATTTTTTCGGGGGATTCTCCGCGTATTGCACGCTGCCGTCGGCGCGCGATCGAAACCACTCGCGATGCTCTTTCACATACGGGTGGTCCGGTGAACACTGAAAAGCGATGTCCATCGCCAGCTCGATTCCATACTTTTCGGCCTTTTCTCGCAAAGCCGCCAGGTCCGCAAACGCTCCCAGCTCCGGATGAATCGCTTTATGGCCTCCATCTTTCGAACCGATGGCCCACGGGCTGCCCGGATCCGACGGCCCCGGCGTCGTCGAATTATTTTTGCCTTTTCGTTCCGTTAACCCTATGGGATGTATCGGCGGCAGATACAGGACATCGAAGCCCATGTCCGCCACGTATTCAACGTATTCGGCGCAATCGCGCAGCGTACCCGGACGCTGGGCGGAATTCGTGCAGGAACGCGGAAACATTTCGTACCACGTGCTGAAGCGCGCCCGTGGACGATCGACGCGCACCACCAACTCTTTCTCGTAAATCGTATCCCCGCTGCGATCGCGGTACACCGACATCAGCGAAATTAACTCTGGGTCTTCCGCTAATGCAATCGCCGCTACTCCCTCGCCGCCGTCCACTTTGCGCAACTGTTCGGCAAACGCCCTCAACTTTTGCGCGTCGGTGGGTATCGCGCCGCCCGCGGCCCCGGCCACAAATTGCGCTCCGGTCTTCAGATCCAGCGCCAGGTTCTGTCCCGCATCGGCCTTCTTGATCAGATCGCGGCTCCAGGTCTTGAACCGGTCCACCCACCCGCGCAACGTGTAAAAATAGGTGCCTACCTCGCCGACTCGGAACTGCGATTCCCACCGGTCGTTGTCGACGAAAACCATTGGCTCTTCGTGCCAGGCCTCGTCGCCGTCCTCGCGGAATTGAAGCACCGCGTCGACCACGTCGTGCCCGTCGCAAAAAATGTCGGCGCTTACCGTTACGTGTTCTCCCGGCGTGCGCGTAATGGGAAATCGTCCGCCATTAATCTCCGGCAGCACGTTTTCGATGACTACTCGCAGAACTGGCTTGGGTTTATTTAGGCTCACAATTTTTCGTGGGGCTCAACCTTCCGCCCGACGCGTCACGCGATAATTTTTCATTGACCGTCTGTGTTTATTATATACGCCTGCTGCGTCGCGATTTGCGCCGGGAAAGGCTCAAGGTTCGCAAATCTGTAGCATCCAAAATTTGGATTACCTATCAGATATATTATCGCTACTGGATTCACTGGATATTCATAAACTGCCTATAAGTTTAGAATCACTTTGCTGCAAATTGTTGCACCTATTTATTCGGCCCCGGAGCACACCCTTTGAAGATCGCCCAGGTATCCCCTCTATACGAAAGCGTACCGCCCAAAAAATACGGAGGCACCGAACGCGTCGTCTCCTACCTTACCGAAGAGCTGGTAGCTCAGGGGCATGACGTGACTTTATTTGCCAGCGGCGATTCTCAAACCACCGCCAGGTTGGTTCCAGGCTCGCCGCGTGCCTTGCGCCTGAGCGGAAATTGCATTGACCATCTGGCTCATCACATTGCCATGTTGGACGACGTGTTGCGCCTCGCTCCAGAATTCGATGTGCTTCATTTCCATATCGATTACATGCATTTCCCGATGTCCCGGTATTGCGCCCTGCCCAGCGTGACCACGCTGCACGGCCGTTTGGACCTCCCCGACTTGCTGCCGGTGTACAAACGCTTTCCAGACGCTCCCCTGGTCTCGATTTCCTTCTCGCAGCGCAGACCGTTGTCGCGCGTGAACTGGGTGGACAACATTTCTCACGGATTGCCGGCGGATTTGCTGACTTTCCAGCCGAAGGGCGGGAACTACCTGGCGTTTTTGGGCCGCATCTCGCCGGAAAAACGCGTCGACCGCGCCATTGAGATTGCTCGCCGCGCGGGCATGCCGCTGAGAATCGCCGCGAAGATCGACCCTGCCGACCAGGTTTATTACGACTCGATGATTAAACCGTTGATGAGCGATCCCAACGTCGACTTCATCGGTGAAATCGGTGAGCAGGAGAAAAGTGAATTTCTGGGCAACGCCTACGCCTACCTCTTTCCCATTGACTGGCCGGAACCCTTCGGCCTCACCATGATTGAGGCTATGGCCTGCGGCACACCGACCATTGCCTTCAATTGCGGTTCGGTTCCGGAAATTATGCAGGAAGGACTGACGGGTTTTATTGTTGATGACATCGATCAGGCCGTTGCTGCCGTTGAAAAAGTCGCCTCCATCGAGCGCAGCGCCTGCCGCAACGTCTTTGAGAAGAAATTCACGGCGGCACGCATGGCCCGGCAGTACACGGAGCTTTTCCGCAGACTGGGCGCCGACTCCTCGGTATCTTCTCGCGCTTTGGCGGCGGACTCGCCCAGCTCCGTGGTGACGGATTCTTCCGCGGCGCATGCCCGTCGTTCACAGGCGATCGCATAATAGAAAAATCCTGATTCGTGGCAGGATATATTTGTGACAGATATTGTTCGGGTAAAAAACGAGTATTACGTCCGCGCCACTTCCGCCCTCGCGGATGACCGCACTCGGGTCCTCAAATATGGCGATACCTTCGCTGTTCTGAATCGCTACGGCGACATTGAGCCCCTGGGTTTCGGCCAGTTCGGCCTGTTCCATTCGGAAACCCGCCATCTGTCGCGCATGACCATGCAATTGAACCAGCAGACTCCCATGCTGCTGAGCTCCACCATCCGCGACGACAATGCTTTTCTTGCCGTGGACATGACCAATTTCGACAGCTCCAACAGTACTTCCGTTGCCTCAAAAACCGATAACCCTCTTCCGCGGGAAACCGTTCACCTTTTTCGCTCCAAGTTTCTCGATAAAGCCACCTGCTACGAGCAGATTCGTCTGATCAACTATGGCCTACAGCCCTTGAAGATCTCTCTTAGCTTTCAGTTCGAAGCCGATTTCGCGGATATTTTCGAGGTGCGCGGCACCAAGCGCGCCAGAAAGGGCGAGCGCCTTCCCGACTCCCTCGACGGCGACGCCGCCGTGCTCTCCTACCTCGGCCTCGACAATGTCAGCAGAAAGACGCGCGTCGATTTCTCTCCCAAGCCTCGCGTGTTGACCACCCAGAAGGCTAGCTACGATTTCAGTCTCGAACCCAAGCAGGAACAGTCCGTATTCATTACCGTTTCGTGCGAAAGAAACGCTATGCCGGTCGCAACCGCTTCTTATTCCGGCGCATTTGACATTCTCCACAAGCGCTATCAAAACGAGCGCCTTCACGAATGCGCAATCTTTACTTCCAACAAGCGCGTCAACGCCTGGCTCAACCGCTCCGAAGCCGACCTGCGCATGCTTACCGATGGAAATCCCGAGGGCGAATATCCCTACGCCGGCGTTCCCTGGTTCGCCACCGTTTTTGGCCGCGACGGCCTCATCACCGCTCTGGAATGTTTATGGATTGCGCCCCACATTGCGCGCAGCGTGCTGCAATATCTCGCCGAGCAGCAGGCCACCGCGGTGATTCCCGAACAAGACGCCGAGCCCGGAAAAATTCTTCACGAGATGCGTCGCGGCGAAATGGCGGCGCTGAAAGAAGTCCCCTTCGGGCGCTACTACGGAAGTGTGGATTCCACTCCGCTCTTCATTCTTCTGGCCGCGGCATATTTCCTGCGCACCGGCGACCGTCAGTTTCTATCCGCCATCTGGCCCAACATTCAGGCCGCCCTTAGCTGGATCGATATCTACGGCGACGCCGACCACGATGGCTTCGTCGAATACGCGCGGCGTTCCAAAACTGGATTAGTGCAGCAGGGCTGGAAAGATTCCAACGATTCCATCTTCCACGCCAACGGAGTTCTGGCCGAGCCACCCATCGCTTTATGCGAAGTCCAGGCGTACACCTACGCCGCCAAGCGCTCTTCGGCCATACTTGCCGGTGAGTTTGGCGAAAACGACCTCGCGTTGCGGCTCAACTCTGAGGCTGATCGTTTGCAACAGCGTTTTGAGGAAGAGTTCTGGTGCGAAGAGATTGGCATGTACGCGCTCGCGTTGGATGGCAACAAACAGCAGTGCAAAGTTCGCTCTTCAAATGCAGGCCAGACGCTTTTTTGCAAAATCGGCACGCCGGAACACGCTTCCAGGGTTTGTGAGCAGCTCATGTCCACGCAGCTTTTTTCCGGCTGGGGCATTCGCACCATCGGCTCCGGCGAGCGCCGCTACAATCCCATGTCCTATCACAATGGCTCGGTTTGGCCACATGACAATGCCCTGATCGGACTCGGTCTCTCCATGTTTGGTTTTCAGGAAGCGGTCGCGTCCATCCTGAACGGGCTCTACGAAGCCAGTTTGCAGGTGGACCTCCACCGTCTGCCCGAGCTTTTCTGCGGATTCCACAAGCGCTCCGATTCCAGCGGCCCCACCCTGTACCCGGTAGCCTGCGCTCCGCAAGCCTGGGCCGCCGGCGCTCCCTATCTTCTGCTTCAGGCCTCTCTGGGCCTCACTGTGAAAGCCCTGGAGCGCCAGGTTTGTTTCGCCAACCCCGTTTTGCCCGCAAACCTCGACGAGGTTCGCATTCACGGTTTGAAGGTCGCCAGCGGTGAATGTGATGTAGCCGTACACCGCCACACCGGCGGCGTCGACGTGGATGTTCTGCGCAAACAAGGCGAAATCGAAGTGATCAAATCGTTGTAAATATCTTCGCCTGAAATGCCTGGGGAGAGAGCCGCTGCATCGATTCGAACAGCAGTAGTCGTTGTTGGGAAGTACGTCTCACGGGCCAGAGATTGCCGCGTTGAAAGCGCATGAGAAGGAGGGGAACTCTCGGTGAGCTCAACGCGAAAGCCGCTGTCGATTCATCGATTGCAAAAAAAATGAGAAGGCGGGCCAGGTCGTCCCGCCTTCTCGCTATCCCCTCTCGGGGAAGAACCAGCCAGTCTGACGGAGGGTGACTGACCGGTCGTGTGTTGGCCTGCCACATGAAACCCCTCCAGATGACAAAAAGTTTCGGGCGAACCAAAAAAAATTAAGTAGAATCGTTACGGCAGCCGGTTGCGGCGCCCCCCGACCTTCCTATGTCACGTTCCTCAAATCTGAGCCCCGAAAATCTATTGCGTTTTCTGCAAGTTAAAAGCGAACCCGCCTCCGCCAACGAGATTTCCCGTGCCTTGCATCTCGGAAAGTCCGATCGCGGCCCGCTCTTTCGAATTCTGGCCAAGCTCAAGAAGCGAAACGCCATCGAGGAAGTCCATGGCGGCCGCTACCGTCTCGTCCGGCGTCGCTCTGATGAAGGCCGCACCCAGGAGCAAGCCAAGGGAGTTCCTCAGAATAAGCCTGGCAAAGACCCCCAACACGACCCTGCCCAAAACGTCCTGGCCCGCAACGAAATCCGCGGCCGTCTGGTCTTGCACCACGACGGTTATGGCTTCGTCGTCCCCTCCACCCCTGTGCCTAACCTCGATGGCGACCTCTTCATTCCCCCGAGTGGTATCGAGGGCGCCATGCATGGCGACCAAGTCGTCGCCAGGATCAAGCCCTCCGGTGGCTTCCGGGGCCCGGGACGCGCCGAAGGCACCATTGTCCGCATCCTGGGCCGCGCCCACGCCACCGTCGTCGGCCTGTTCCGCTACGGCTCGCGCGGCAACTCCGTCCTGCCTTATGACATTCGCATCCAGCACGAGATAGAAATTCCCGCCGGTGATGAGCTGGCGCCTGCCCTGCGAGAAAAGCTGGGCCTGCCCCCTTCGAATGCCGCCGGCACCCGCGCGAAACGCTTGCCGGTGCTTCCCGAGCTGGACGGCGCGGTGGTCAACGTGGAGCTCACCCGCTATTCCCGCGGCGGCGCTCCGCCCATCGGACGCGTCATCGAAATCCTGGGCCGCCCCGGTAACCTTGGCGTCGACATCGAAATCATCATCCGCAAGCACCACCTGCCACACACCTTTTCGCCCGCCGTCCTGGAAGAAGCGCAACGCCGCGCCGTGCCCATCACCGAGAACGAGCGCCAGGGCCGGGACGATTTTCGCGACCTGCCCATCGTCACCATTGACGGAGAAACCGCCCGCGATTTTGACGACGCCGTCTACGTGGAGCGCCGCGCCGATGGCGGCTGGCACCTGCAGGTGCACATCGCCGACGTCTCACACTACGTCCGCCCGGAAAGCGCCCTCGACCAGGAAGCGCGCCTCCGCGGAACTTCCGTCTACTTCCCCGACCGCGCCGTACCGATGCTTCCCGAATCGCTTTCGAATGGCATGTGCTCCCTCAAGCCCCAGGAAGAACGCCTGGTCATGAGCGCGCTCATGGAATTCGACAGCGCCGGCAACCTGCACAGCGCGCGCATGACGCGCGGCGTGATCCGCTCCTTCGAACGCATGACCTACACCAATGTCAACAAGGTCATCGAAAAAGATCCCGAGATGACCGCGCGTTACGCCCCGCTGGTAAGACATTTCGCCAACATGAAAGAGCTGGCGTTGCTCCTGAACGCTCGCCGCAATGAGCGCGGCTCCATCGATTTCGACTTGCCCGAGCAGGTCATCGAGTTTGACGACCAGCAGCGCATGATCAGCATCGGCCGCAGCGAACGCAACATCGCCCACCGGCTCATCGAGGAATTCATGCTGGCTGCCAATCGGGCTGTGGCCAGCTACCTGCTGCAGCGCGGCATCGAGTCCCTTCATCGTGTCCACGAAAAGCCCGACGCCAAGAAAGTCCTCGAGTTCGAAGAGCTCGCCCGGGCCTTCGGGTATTCCCTGGGCGTAGAAAATCTCCATCAGCGCGAAATTCAGGTGCGCCATGGCCGCGTGCCCTCACCGGCAAAAGCAGGACGCCCGGGTACGCAGGGTCAAGGCCGCGAGCGCGGCATGAAAGTCACTTTGCCGGGCACTGACCTGCGCATCACGCCACAGCACTACCAGCGCCTGATTCGCAAGGTCATCGGCAAGCCCGAGGAGCGCATCGTCTCCTACCTGATGCTTCGCTCCCTCAAGCAGGCGCGTTACGCCGCCGATTCTCTTGGGCATTTCGCGCTGGGCTTCGACGAATACACCCATTTCACCTCGCCGATTCGCCGCTACCCCGACTTGATCGTGCATCGCGTTTTGAAATGGGCGCTGGAGCATCCGCACAGCAAGCCGCGCTATGCGGATACCCGAGTGATCGTGCCCGGCTCCGCCCCGCCTTCAGAACGCGCTGCACAAGACGACGAAGCCCGGCTCTATTCCCATCATCAACTCGAGGAAATCGCCGCCGAAACCTCCGAAGCCGAGCGCCGCGCCGCCGGTGCCGAACGCGAATTGATGGATTGGAAGACCGCTCAGTTCATGGAGCAGCATCTTGGCGAGGAATACGACGCGCTGATTATTTCCGTGCAGAAATACGGCTGCTTTGTCGAGCTATTCGAAGTGTTCGTGGAGGGTTTGTTGCCCATCGGGGCGCTGGAAGAAGCCGCCGGAACGCGTTGCGTGTTTCGCGAAGCCGATCACGCCATCGTGTCGCTAGCTGGTGGCGATTCCCGGCGCGGTGGACGCCGCGACTCTTCCACCTCGCGAACCTCCGGCCGGGGACGTGGCGCCAAGCCGCAGCAACTCAAATGGGGCTTGGGTGACAGCGTGCGCGTGCGCGCCGAACGCATCGACCCCATGCGAAAGCGCGTCGAATTCGCGCTCGTCACACCGGAACCGCGTCGCAACTCACCGCAGTAGTCCGCCGGCAGCCGTCCAGACCAGGTGGTAGCCTCGCCCTCGATTTTCATGAGAGCAAGTCCAGTCTTCGAAAGCCTTGGATTGGTAAGTTTTACCTGGAAAGAAACCCGCTCTAGTGGCTCGATTCGTTCGAAACCAGCGCCTCTTTGGCCCAACGTGCCGGACGCAGCACGCGCGAAACCAGCTCTTTGATCGGGGTGTTCTTCGAACTCAAATCAATCTCTTCGCTCTGCCGGTGCAGCCGCACAATCTGCCCGAGGCATTCCTGTTGTTCACCCTCAACCGTCGACTCTTCCCCGCTCCGTGACAATTCATTTTCGCTCAGGTTCAAGTCTTCCTCGCCGATGCGCTTGGCCATCAGGTGATTGCCCTGCTGAAACAGCACCACGTCCCCGGACCGCATGTTTTCGAGCTTGTCTCTCCGGATCAGCGCGATGTCACCCGGACGGACCAGCGGCATCATGCTATCGCCCTGTACAAACATGGAGATACGGCCCCTCCGCTTGAGCGCGTCAGCGATGCGCGCAGCGTCTGCGCTGCGGCGTTCGCCCCGGCCGGGCTGGTTTTTGCGGCGTTCCTGCATGGCCCCACCAGAATCCGGTTTTGCGCTTAACCGGTCAATGAACCGGAAGTTCCAGTTGCTTAAAACTCTAGTAACTGATTGAACGGGGCCTGGAACGGACAAAATTACCGGCGGTCCACAGTTATGAACCGTCATTTCGAACGCTGCGTCCGGTTCTGTTATCCTAGAGCCCGCACTACTTACAAGGCGTTCCTACCCTTGGTCAACGCCCATCATCCTGCGCTAGAGAGGAATCTCCCATCGTGACCCCGACTTTAGGTCTCCCGCAAACCAGGCGGGCCTTTAATTTCAATGCCGGCCCGGGCGCCCTCCCGCTTCCCGTGCTCGAGCGTATCCGCGAAGAACTGCTCGACTGGCGCGGCAGCGGCATGTCCGTCATGGAGATGAGCCACCGCTCGCCCGAGTTCGAAAGCATCATCGCCGACGCCGAAGCACGCCTGCGCAAGCTGCTCGCGATTCCCGAAGATTACGCCGTTCTCTTCCTGCAAGGCGGCGGTAGCATGCAGTTCACCATGGTGCCCATGAATTTGTGCCTTCCCGGAAAGCCCGTCGACGTCCTGCACACCGGAATGTGGACCGCCAAGGCCATCGGCGAGCTGAAAAAGGGCGTGCTCCACAATATCGCCGCATCCAGCGAAGCGGAAAAATTCGCCCGCCTGCCACGCCAGAATGAAATGAAGTTTTCTTCCGACGCCTCCTACGTGCACATGTGCACCAACAACACCATCGAAGGCACGCAGTGGAAGACCCTGCCCGGCACCGGAAGCGCTCCGCTGGTCGCCGACATGTCCTCCGACATCGCCTCGCGTCCCGTGGACGTCAAGAAATTCGGCCTGATTTTTGCCGGCGCCCAAAAAAATCTTGGCCCTTCGGGAACTACCATCGTCATCGTGCGCAAGGACCTGGCCGAGCGCGCCGACAAGGCTCTTCCCACCCTGTTGCAGTACCGCACGCACATCAAGGAAAAATCGCTCTATCACACCCCGCCCACCTTCGCGATTTACATCGTTGGCCTGGTGCTCGAATGGATTGAAGCTACCGGTGGGATTTCCGCCATGACCACGCGCAACGATGCCAAGGCCAAGTTGCTGTACGACACCATCGAAGGCGACGGCTTTTATTCCTGCCCGGTGGAACGCGAATCTCGCTCCAAGATGAACGTGGTCTTCCGCGTTGCCGGCGGCGACGAAGCCGTCGAAAAGCAATTCGCCAAGGAAGCCGCCGCTGCCGGCCTCGTGGGCACGCCTGGCCACCGTTCCGTAGGCGGCATGCGCGTCTCTCTTTACAACGCCGTCGCCCCCGAGGCCGTCACGGCGTTAACCACCTTCATGCGCGAATTCCAACGCACCCGCGGCTAACCCCGCTCCACATCCAGCAAATCAGCAACCGCCCGTTGGTTGGAAGCGACCACCAAGCGCAATATCCCACGCCTCAAAAAAACGGCGCGAAGAACAATCCCTCGCGCCGCTTAATCCATCACTTGAACCACGTATTCACGGCAAATCAAACAGCAGTACCTCGGCATTCTTTACACCCGTCAGCTCCACAATTTTCTCTTCCGAAATGGCCGCGCCATCCCCTTCCTGCAGCGGCGTGCCATTCAACTTCACCTGCCCCTTGGCCACTTGCACATACGCGTGCCGCCCCGGTCGCAGCTCATGCTTTACGGTTTCATCCTTATTCAGCACCGTCGCGTACAACGCGTTGTCCTGGCGAATTTTCACCGAGCCGTCCGCTCCATCCGGCGACGCCACCAGTCGCAGCTTGCCGCGCTTTTCCTCCACGCTGAAGTTTTTCTGGTCGTAGGCCGGCTTGAATCCGCGCTTTTCCGGCACCATCCAGATTTGCAGCAGGTGCAGCGCCTCTTTCGACGGGTTGAACTCGCTGTGCGTCACGCCTGTCCCCGCGCTCATGTACTGCACATCGCCGGGCTTGATCACCGAGCCGTTACCCATGCTGTCGCGGTGCTCCAGCGACCCTTCCAGCACGTAGGTCACGATTTCCATATCCCGGTGCGGATGCTCCGGGAACCCCGCCCCGCCCGCGATGTGGTCATCGTTCAACACCCGCAGGGTGCGGAATTGCACGTGCTCCGGGTCAAAATAATCCGCAAACGAAAAGGTGAAATGGCTGTCCAGCCAGCCGTGATTGGCATGGCCGCGTTCGTGGCTCTTGCGAATTTCGATCATTGCTGCCTCCTTCAAAGATGCTTTATAATACTTGTTATAACGACTATTGTCAAGAGGCGCACTTTCCTCCTCTCCCTCTGCTTTCACCCTCCCCCAAACCTAGCAAAATCTGCGGCTTAAATTCCCCTTCCGTCCCGCTCATTCCCGACAACGGCTCCTTTGGTGTAAAGTGGGGCTAGGCTGCTTGCAGGCGGCCTTCGAGGTTCGTGCATGGATTCCGCTCCGTCGGCAACCCAATCGAGGAAGTCTGAGGGTTCCGCCATTCCCCGCGAAACGCTTACGGTCACCGACAATCGCACCGGCAAAAACTACGAAATCCCCATTGTGAATGACGCCATCCGTGCCGCCGACCTCCGCCAGATCAAGGTGCAGCCAAGCGATTTTGGCATGATGAGTTACGATCCCGCCTACAACAACACCGCCTCATGCATAAGCCGGGTCACTTACATCGACGGCGATGCCGGCATCCTGCGCTATCGTGGCTATCCCATCGAGGACCTCGCGGAAAAAAGCACCTATCTGGAAACCGCCTACCTGCTCCTGCACGGCGAGTTACCCAACGAAGCGCAACTGAAGGATTGGACGCATCACGTCACGCACCACACTTTCATCCACGAGAGCATCAAGAAATTTCTCGACGGTTTTCATTACGACGCACACCCGATGGGCATGCTGATTTCCACCATCGCGGCGCTCTCCACTTATTACCACGACGCCAAAGACATCTTCAGCCCCGAATCGCGCAAGAAACAAACCTATCGCCTTATCGGCAAGATGCCCACCATCGCCGCTTTTTCGTACCGCCATTCGCTGGGCATGCCCTTTGTCTACCCCGATAACGATCTCAGCTATCCCGGCAATTTCCTGAATATGCTGTTCCGCACCACTGAGACGACGTATCGCCCCAACCCCACCCTGGAACACGCCCTCGACGTTCTGTTCATCCTTCACGCGGACCATGAACAAAATTGCTCCACCAGCACCATTCGTGGCGTCGGCAGCTCGCACGTCGACCCTTATTCCGCCACCGCCGCGGCCATCGCCGCTCTTTACGGCCCGTTGCACGGCGGCGCCAACGAAGAAGTTTTGCGCATGCTCCTGGAAATCGGCTCGGTGCAGAAAGTGCCGGAGTTCATCAAGCGCGTAAAAGCCGGTGAAGTGAAATTGATGGGGTTTGGCCACCGCGTATACAAGAATTACGATCCTCGCGCGCGCATCATCAAGGGTGTGGCTTACGAAGTCTTTGACCTGATGGGCAAAAACCCGCTCCTCGAGATCGCCCTTGAGTGCGAGCGCATCGCGCTGGAAGACGAATATTTCGTCAAACGGAAGCTGTATCCCAACGTGGATTTCTACACCGGACTCATCTACCAGTCCATGGGCTTTCCCATGACCATGTTCCCGGTGTTGTTTGCCATACCGCGTACTTCGGGCTGGATCGCGCAGTGGGAAGAGATGCTGCTGGACCCGGAACAGAAAATCGCCCGGCCCCGCCAGATTTATCTTGGCTATGACACTCGCCACTACATTCCCATCGAGCAGCGTCCGGACTCGCCGGCGCCCGCGTCTGCGTTAAAGCGTTCTTAGACTGACGAGATATTTGCCGGCGCGCCCCACGCGCCTCGCGGCAATTCACAGCGTATCTTATTTGCAAACAGCGAAAAACGAAGTTACTCGACAAGCTCCTTCCTCCGGGTATAGTTGAGGAGTGAGGTCGTTATGAGTCAAGTAGCGAATCCTGCGAGCAACACTGCGCCGAGCCAGACCCCCCGGCGGCGCTCCCAACGCGTGCTCATGCATGTGGGTGTGCGCATCCGGGGCACCGACACGCAGGGTAAACCGTTTGAAGAAGAAACTGACACGCTGGCCGTCAACGCCCACGGTGCGCTCGTTGCCATGAAGAACCGCATTACGAGTGGCAGCAAGCTGAAGATGTTGCACAAGATGACCGAAGAAGAGCAGGAGTGCCAGGTGGTGTTCCTCGGGCCCGTGCGCGACGGCAAAGCGGAAATTGGACTGGAATTCTCCGCGCCGCGCCCCACGTTTTGGCGTGTGGCTTTTCCGCCGGAGGACTGGACACCCAAGCATCCCGAAGCGCGCTCACCTGCACGCACCCGCTTGGTGGAAAAGCAGTCCTAGCCGCATTCATCCGTAGCGCTGCCGGGCTGCATGCCGGCCACGCGCAGATTCAACTCACGCAGACAACATTTTTCTTACGATATCGTTGACCGTCTGCGGATTGGCTTGACCTTTTGTCGCGCGCATCACCTGGCCGACGAAGAATTTGAATACCCCTTCGTTCCCGCTCTTGAATTTCGCCACATTCTCCGGATTTTTTTCGATCACTTCGCGCGCCGCTTGCTCGATGGCGGGAACGTCCACGGTTTGCGCCAGGCCCTCCGCCGCGATGATTTCCGCCGAGCCGCGCCCCGATTCAAACATCGTCGCGAATACTTTCTTTCCGATGGCGCCGGTGATGTGTCCCGATTCGACCGATTTCACCAGCTCGCCCAAAGCCGCGGGCGAAACCGGGCTCTCGGTAATCAGCTTGCCCGAATCGTTGAGGCGCCGCAGCAACTCCGTTTGCATCCAGTTCGCGGTGTTCTTGCCGGACGCGCCGGTTTTCGCCGCGGCCTCGAAATAGGCCGCGAGCTCCGCGCTGGTCGCCAGTACCTCCGCATCGTACGGCGTGATGCTGTAATCCTTCACCAAACGAGCGCGCTTGGCCTCCGGCAGTTCGGGCAGGCTGCGTAGAACTTCCTCTCGCCACGCGGAACTCACGTGTACCGGCAACAGGTCCGGCTCCGGGAAATACCGGTAATCGTGCGCCTTTTCCTTGGAGCGCATCGGCACCGTGCACCCCTCACCTTGGTTCCACAAGCGCGTCTCCTGAACGATTTTCCCTCCGCCTTCGAGCACGCCGATGTGCCGATCGATTTCGAACTCCAGCGCTTTTTGCAGGTACCGGAAGGAATTCAGGTTTTTCACTTCTACCTTGGTCCCGAATGCCTTGGATCCGCGCAGGCGCACGCTGACGTTCGCGTCGCAACGCAGCGAACCTTCTTCCATGTTGCAATCGCTCACCCCGGTGTACAGCAGGATCTGCCGCAGCGTGGTGAGGTACACGTAGGCCTCTTCCGGCGTGCGCATGTCCGGTTCGGAAACAATTTCGCTCAACGGCGTACCGCAGCGGTTGTAATCGATGTACGCCTTGGTGGCTGATTCCGCGAATCCCTCGTGCAGGTTCTTCGCCGCATCCTCTTCGAGATGCAGGCGCGTGACGCCGATGCGTTTTCTCGCGCCGGCCAGCTCGATTTCAATCCAGCCGCCGGTGGCCAGTGGCAATTCATACTGGGAAATCTGGTAGCCCTTGGGCAGGTCCGGATAAAAATAATTCTTTCGCGCGAATCGCGAATGCTCGTGCACCGTGCAATGGATAGCCAGCGACGCGCGCACGGCCATTTCCACCGCGCGCCGGTTCAGCACCGGCAGTGTTCCGGGAAGCCCCAGGCACACTTCGCAAACATTTGAATTGGGCGCGTCGCCAAAGCGGTTGGCGCACCCGCAGAAAATTTTGCTCTTGGTCAGCAGTTGCGCATGCACTTCCAGGCCGATGACCGGCTCGTAGTTGGCCAGCACTTCCGGCGGGATAGCTGCTGTCTCCGGCGATGTTTTGCTCATGGCGAAACGCAGATTATAACATCAGCCCCGATCTACACACGGCGTGGTCGCGCGCCGACAGATCAGTGGCTCTCGGCTATGCGCGTGGTCGCTCGCCGGTACCCGTGCTCTGCGAGGAACAGCGCGGCGAAGAACAGCACTGAGAAAAACGCGTCGCCGGCCAAAGTATTCCAGAAATAGGGCAGGCCCTCCGCATAACAGGCGGCCAATCCGGCAAAGGTTTTTGGGTACGAATGCAAAAATGCCCATACCCCCAGGTTGGTGACGAGAAAAAACTGCACAGCGCCAGCGAACACGGCACCGCCGACCCACGCCAGAGTCCGATGCTCTCGCAGCCTGAAGCCAATCAGGATGCTGATGAGAAAGCTGGCGTAAACCACCGGCATCAAAATATGAAAACCGATGAACGCGTCGCCCGCGAGCATCGCCAGCAGCGGAAGCACCAATGCCAGCAGTCGATTCCGAATGACCGCTCCCGAAAATAACGCCATGGCCCCGATCGGTGCGAGATTCCAGGGATGTGGAACGATCCTGATGATTCCCGCGAACACTATTATCGCGGCAATCAACAAGGCTCGAGCGACTGGGTAATCACTTTCCAATGCTGCCGGTTTCATGCTTTTGTCCCTCCTCTTCGGGCAACAAATCACAAAAAACGAACGCGCCACGCTTTACGCGTTCACCAACCTTAAATCTGACGGCATTTTTGAAGATGGGCCCGTCAAACGCGAAGGTATGGAACTCTCCGTTCTCGCCGCAGCAATCGACATCCGCCGGCAAATCCTCGAAGAACGAGCGATCCAGCTCGCGTCCCGCGAAACTGCCATCCAGCACCCGGGAATCGACGCAAACGGCGACGGAGCGAAACCCCTCCGCGTGAAAACAACCGATCAACTCCCGCGTATTGCGTTTCCAGATAGGAAATATCGCGCTCATGTCCAGGCGCGCGAGATTCTTGTCGCGGTAGGCCCGCAGGTCTTCCAGAAAAATATCGCCAAACGCAACTCTGCGAATACCGCGCGCCAGATGTATCCGCAGCGCCTCTTCCATCCGGGCTTCATATGTGGGGTTGACGCACTCCGGCGGAATCAATACTTCATGCAGCGGCAGCCCAATGCTTTCCGCCTGTCGTTGCAAAAGCTCGCGCCGCACGCCGTGCATGCTGATGCGCTCGTATCCCTCGGTAACCGTGGTGAGCAGCGCCGCGACGCGCACTTCCGGACGCTTTTGCAGCGCGTGCAACGCCATCGCGCTGTCTTTCCCTCCGCTCCAGCACAAGAGAACCGGCTCTGGAGCACTCATCAGTTCCTGCCGCTGAACCGGTATCTCATTCCCACGCGAACGTCGCGGCCCAGCGCCGGATACCCCAGCGCATCCTGATAGCTCTTGTCGAAGAGGTTGGTCGCCCGGCCGTACACCGAGAATCCTCTGCCCATCCTGTAAGAAGTGGAAAGATCGATGCGCGCGTAACCCGGATTTCTGGTGAGCCCGAGCCCGAGAAAATCCGAATCCGTGCGTACACCGGAAAAGTAGCCGCCCACCGTAATACCGAACCGGCCGTAGACCCCGTTGAGCGTAAGCGCGCCGGAATTTACCGGCCGCCTCACCAGGTGGTTCCCCGGCAGCTCGCTCGGATCGAACGCGTTCGGCGCCTCCAGCACTCGCGTGTCATCGTAGGTGTAATTTCCGGCCACGTTGAGCCAGCGCGTGAATCTCGCCTCCCCGTTAAGATTCACACCCCGTGCGAGCCCGCGATCGGTGTTGAAGAAAAATCCAAAATCGGGCGGGGCTCCCGGAATGACCACGTTGCAGCTGTTCAACGAGGGATTCGCCGGGTCGATGGCTTCGCAGAACGCAAAGCTCACGATGTTGTAGAAGCTGCTGTAGAAATACTCCGCAGACAACCGCACGCGATCATTCATCAGCTTTTGCTCAAGGCCGGCGCTCCAGTTCTTGCTCGATTCGGGTTTTAACAACGGGTTACCCAGGTCGCCGAAGTTATCGCTGAGCGTCTGGTCGAAGCGCGGCTCCTTGACGCCCTGTCCGTAGAACCCGCGCATCAGCGTGTCGCCAAGAAATCCGGAGCCGTAGCGCAAAATCGCCGACGCGCCCACGCGCGGCACCACTCGCGTGCCGAAATTGGCGTTGGCTTCCGCGCGCCCTCCAAAATTCAACGAAACGCGCCGCACCGGCCGGTAGCGGAAATCCAGAAAGCCGCCCTGGTTATTACGCCGCGCGTGCGTCTCCGCCACATCCGACAGCGCCGCGTTCTCCACTTCGTACTCGTAGCCGGCGGTCGCGCCGAAATTCGCGAGCACGTAGCTGCTCTGCGCGCTCACATTCGCACGGTTGTATTGAAAGCGGCTCTCGCCCGTGAAATCGCAGAACTCCGCGGTGGGCATCGATGCGGGATTCGTCTGTGGGCAAAAAACACCCGGATCCGTAGCGTAAAAGCTCTGGATGGGATTGTCATTGTGCTGCCGCGTGTAGGATTCTCCACCGCTGATCTGGTGCTGCCAGTGTTTGCCCGTCGAAAAATTCCATCGCGCCGCCGCGCTGAAAATATGCTCATCGTAAAACTGGTGCAGGCTCGGCGGTTCAAACAGGGTTTGTCCGGGAATCCCGGCATCGCTGGTGTTGTTGCGCAGTGTCAGCCGCAGCTGATTCGTATCGCTGAAGCGATACCCGAAATTCCCCGTGATCGTCCGGTTGATGAAGCTGTCGTTCGGCCCCTGCCCATCCGTTTCGAAATACGAAGTCGCGGCGGAATAATCAAACGCGCCAAGCAATCCGCTGAGTTCTCCACCGCCGCGCGCCGAAGAAAAGCTTCCGCCTTCCGCAAACACGCTCACTTCCGGAACGCGCGTCTCCCCTCGATGGGTAAAAAGCTGTATCACTCCGGAAACCGCATCCGTGCCGTAAATCGCGCTTTCCGCGCCGCGCACGATCTCCACTTTGTCGATGTTGTCCAGCGTGAGGCTCGAGAAATCCACGGCCCCGCCCGGAGGATTAATCGGCGCTCCGTCCACCAGCACTTTGGTGAAGTTGGAATTCCCGCCGTTCAGGAAGATCGAAGTCGCGCCTCCTTCCGCGCCGGTTTTGCCGAATGCCACGCCCGGACTGTAGAGCAAAATGTCCGGCAGAGTCACCGCCTGTCGCTCGTCGATTTCCTCCCGCGTGATCACCGAAGCGGGCGCGGAGGTCTGCTGCAGCGGCGCGGGCTCCCCCTGCGCGGTCACAATCACTTTCGACGAGAGACGTTCCAGTGCGAGCCGGGCGTTTAGCGTGCGCGACTCCCCCGGCCGCAAATCCACCGCATGTTCCACGGTGGCAAACGGTGACCGCGCGAAGCGTACACGATAGCGCCCCGCGGGCACCTTCAGCGAATAGCTTCCATCCGCCTTGGTAAGCGTGGATGCAGGCGTGCCGGATTGGTCTTCGGGCATGGCGCTGACGGTAACCTCAGCAACGCCTCCGCCGCTGGCATCCAGCAGCGTTCCTGAAATAACGCTATCCTCGGAATGATTTTGTGCCGGCGAAAAACCACTGAAGAGCAGCACCGCGAAAAACAATGCAGAAAATCGCAGCAGAAAACCGGAGTTTTTCATGTCGTCCTCCGCTCCCTCACGCGCGGGAGCTCTGAAGGTTATCCGGCGCGAAAAAGTGTCACGCGGGTTGCGGATTTCGCCGGTCTCCTGGCTTGGCGGCACTGCTGCTTCGCGCCTTCCCTCAGCGGCGCCCTTACGAGGGACGCGTAGAAGTGGCTGCGAAACGAATTTCCGCCTTACAGTCGCGCGGCGGCGACGGCTCATTTAGCCGAACTCAAAACTGTTCAGCTAACCGTCTTCCCGAGCACGAAATCCGCGGTGATAATTGAGGGGCAGAGCCCGCTGTTGATGGCATAAACGCCGCGGCAGCAGCACCGCGGCACGAGGTTGCCGCAACGACAAAATCCAAACTTTTACTTGCCTTCTTCCCGGTCGGCCGCGACATGCACGCGCGGGCGTCCCGAGGGCCCCAGCTCGACAGTAAGCGACGTGTGAAACACTTGTTCCAGCAATTCCCGTTGATAGACCGCCGATGGCGCTCCGGCTCGCAGGCATTTGCCCCGCTGGATGAGCAGTACCTGGTCGGCATATTCCGCCGCCAGGTTCAATTCATGCGTAACCACCACCACCGTGTAGCGATTCTCCACCGCCAGGCGCCGCAACCCGTGAAGCAAATCCACCTGCGCCGCAATGTCCAGATGCAGCGTCGGTTCATCCAGCAACAACAGCAGTGGCTGCTGCGCCAATGCGCGCGCCAGAATCACCCTCTGCTTTTCGCCGCCGGACAGCTCCGCCATCCACCGGTCGCTTAGCTCCGCCGCGCCCACCTGCGCCAAAGCATTTTGCGCGATGCTTACGTCCGCGGCGCTTTCAAAACGCAGCGAACGCCCATGCGGGTGCCGCCCCTGAATCACAAACTCCCAGGCGCGCGACGGAAAAAGCAGCGGGCTTTCCTGCTGCACCATGGCGATGCGTTGCGCGCGTGTCTTCACGCTCAACGAATGCGTGGCAAATCCGTTCAGCAACACTCGCCCGGAAAGTGGCTCCAGCGAGCCGGCGATCAGTTTCAGCAGCGTCGACTTGCCGCTGGCGTTCGGCCCCAGAATGGCCACAATCTCGCCGGCACGCGCCTGAAAGCTGGTGGCCTCCAGGGTGAAGAGTGGAGCCTGCGCGGGATTCAGCGAGTATGCGTAGCTCACCTGCTCCACGCTCAAGCGCACTTCGCTGTTCGCGCGCGAAGCATCGCCGACAGAACGCATTGTCATTCCCGCGGGTGGGCGTGCCAGCGTGCTCATGCGATTCCCCTGCGCAGCAGATAAATAAAGAGCGGCGCCCCCACCAGTGCGGTCATGGCGCCCACGGGAAGCTCCGCCGGCGGCACAATGGTGCGCGCCACGGTATCCGCAATCACCACTGCGATCGCGCCCCCAAGAGCCGCGGTCGGCAGCAGCGTGCGGTGGTCCGATCCAAAAAGTTGGCGCATCACGTGCGGCACCAGCAATCCCACGTATCCGATCGCTCCGCTGACCGACACCGCCAGCCCCGTCAATAGCGATGCCGCGATGTACACCACCAGCCGCACCCGCGCCAGATCGACTCCCAGGTGCATCGCCTCTTTTTCCCCTGACAGCAGCAAATTCAAATCAGACGCCGTGGTATAAATCGCTCCTGTCGCCACTACGAATCCAATGCCCAAAACCCAGTACACGCTCGGCTGCAAGGACGTCGACAGGTTCCCCATCAGCCAGAAGGCCATGCCCCGCAAGTTGCTGCCGGTGACCGAGGTCATCAGGAACATAATGATGGCCGATAGAAACGAAGCGGTGATCACCCCTCCCAGCAACAGCGTGGTGCTGTCGATCTGCCCTTGCCGGCGCCCCAGGATGTAGACCGCCGCGATGGTCGCCGCCGCTCCCAGAAAAGCTCCCAACGGCGTGAGCAAATCCGCAATCTGCGGCAACAGCGACAGATGTGGCGACACAATCAACGCCAGAATCGCGCCCAGCGCCGCCCCGTTGGAAACTCCCAGCACATACGGATCGGCCAGGGGATTCCGCAGCAGCGCCTGAAATCCCGTCCCCGCCACCGACAGCGATGCGCCCACAAAAATTCCCAGCAGGATTCGCGGCAAGCGGATGTTCATCACGATCAAGCCGTAATCGCTTTTGATTTCGCCGCCGTGATGTACCAGCACCCGGATCAGGTCGCGGCCCAGCGCAAACAGCGAAACTTCCACCGCGCCGGCCTTCAACGCCACGATGACCACCACAAACAGAATTCCCGTCAGGATTCCGCACTGCAGAAACAACCGCTGAATGGTCAGAGGGCGCATGAGCCCTTCGCGTCGGAGATTGCCGAGCCGTTCACTGCACTGGCGGCGGATTTTCCCGGGAACGCCTCCGGGTGAAGCTTTTCCGCCAGGTCTTCAATGGCGGAAACGATGCGCGGCGCCGGCCGGTTCACCGCATCGCTCACCACCGCAAACTTTCGATTCTTCACCGCATCCAGAATCCGCCACGCCGGCCGCGCGGCCAAAACATCGAAATTGCGCCTCACCGTTTCAGAATGAGAATCCGCGAACACCAGGGATTCCGGCTGCAACTTGGCGATCTCCTCCAGGTTCACCTGCGGCCAATCCTGGTTCGAATCCACGATGGATATCGCTCCGGCGCGCCGCAAAGCGTCGGCAATAAACGTATCCTTGCCGACGGAGATGAGCGGATCGGTCCACACCACAAACAGCACCCGGCGCGGCGGCAGAGCGCCGATTTTTTCCTGCACGGCCGCCAGGCGCCGTCGCATATCCTCCGCAACTGCCGCACCGGCCTCCGGCGCACCCAGCACCTCTCCCAACTTCTTCGTGGAAGAGATGATTTCATCCACGGTGCGCGGATCCGTCGCATAGGAGGCGATGCCCAGCGCGTCCAGCGAGTGCACGGTATCCAGAGTATTCAGATGCCGCGTCACCAGCACCAGGTCCGGATGCAAGTGCGCAATTTCCTCCAGGCTCGGATTGATGGCGCCTCCAACTTTCGGTTTTTTCTGCGCGTCCGGAGGGTAGTCGCAATAGTCTGTGTCGCCTACGAGCTTGTCCTGCAATCCCAGCGCGTAAACCGTTTCGGTCAGGCTGGGAGCCAGCGACACGATGCGCAGCAGGGGCTGCGGCACGCGTACGACCCGCCCGGTTTCGTCGACCACTTCGCGAAAAGCCGCTCCGGGAGAAGTCTGCGCTGTCGCGAGCGTTCGCGCCGCGCCCACGCCTGCGCCAACCGATGCCAACAGCAGCGCGCAACACAAAAAAGCGCACCGCCAGGATACCTTTCGAAAACCTGCGGCCATCGCCCGCTTCGCAATCCTCAAGATTTTCTCTTCCTGTTCGCGGCTTCGCCCAAAAAAAAAGCCCCACGAGACACCGGGGGCAACGCGCAGCGCTCTTTCTCGCGAAGAGCGCGCAGCCTCTGCGGCATCGGAGGGTGGCCTGGCTTACGGCTTTTCAGCCGATTACAGTGGCGGGACCGCGGCCGAATTTCACGGCCTTCCCCGCTGCCCATGCCTGCAAATTGAAAACCGAGTGTAAGCCGCGAATGAGAGGGTGTCAACGGGGCCGGGCCGTGCGGAAAATCTTCAGCGATTCTTCCATTGCGGCTTGCGCTTTTCCGCCATGGCTCGCACGCCTTCTTGCGCATCTTCCAGCCGATACAATTCATTCAGGAAAATATTCATGGAATGTTTCAAGCCGTCTTTCAGCGACATCCCCATGCCCCCAAGAATGGCTCTCTTGGCCATGCTCAGCACCGGCCCTGAATGGCTGGTGATGCGCATGATCAGGTCGGACACCTGCTGCTGCAGCTGGACTTCCGGCACCAGCCGGTTCACCAGTCCCAATTCCAGCGCGCGTTCCGCGGTCACCGGTTCGCCGGTCAACACCAGTTCGAGCGCCACCTTGGGCCCCACCAGAAAAGGCAGGATCGTCGACGCCAGCGGCGGAAACACTCCAATGGAAATCTCCGGTTGCGCGAATCGCGCTTTCGGCGTGGCAATCACGAAATCCCCAAACGCCGCCAGTTCCGCGCCCCCGCCGATGGCCGGTCCATTTACCACGCAGATTACCGGCTTGGCTACTTCCAGCATGCCCGCGAACGCGGCGTGAAAAGCGTCCAGCATCTGGAAAACACGCTGCGAATTGTATTCCCCGATATCGATCCCGCCGCAAAATACCTTGCACGCGGAATCCAGCACCACCAGTTTTACTTCGTCGCGGTCCCCCGCGAAGGCCACGCCATCGGCCAGTTCCCGCAGCATCGCCTCGTTCAATAAATTGTGTTCCGGGCGATTCAGCGTAAGCCGAGCCACACTTCCATCTACCTTGAAGCGGACGTGCTTGAACTCGTCGGGGGGCCGCCTTTGGCGTTTTGTGGTGTAATCGTCGATACCAATTGGGTCGGGCATGCGTGCTCCCAAGAATTTTTCAGTTCCGCGAGTTTTCCGTTGATCAACTAATGCTAGCATGGCGATTCCTTCGATTTCATGGACGATTACCATCGCGTGCGCAAAAGGTTTGCCCCCGCCAATCGCCAGTATTGTCATCCTGTTTTCCATAATGGCCCTTGTGGCCGCCGTACCCGCCGTCGGTCACCCGGTCCCGCCATGCGTGCCTCGCTACCAAGCCTTCATGGCCTGCAAAATGCCCTTTCCGCATGTTGATATGAGAAAATCGGCCGCCAACCCTCCAGGACCTCAAGACAAATTGACCACCGACGCCAATCTGGCTCTCGCCACGGCATTCGCCGGTTCCACCGGCCCTTCTGGTTTCCCGCCTCCCGATGCCTGGGACAAGGCCGGCCCCATCCAGTTTGAAAGCGACTGGCAAGGAAAAAACCCCGATCCCGAACGACGCACGGAAGTCCGCCTGTTGTGGACCTCCACCACGTTGTATCTCCGCTTTATCGCGCGGTATCGCACCATCACGGTGTTTGCCGATGCCGATGCCAACGGCCGCCGCGACAAGCTATGGGACCGCGACGTTGCGGAGGTCTTTCTTCAGCCGGACGCGCGCGATTCCCGACGCTACAAGGAGTTTGAAGTCAGCCCCAACGGCTTTTGGATCGATTTGAACATCGCCAACGGTGGGCTCGAGGATTTGAAGAGCGGCATGCAGCGGCGCGTGACCGTCGATGAAAGCAGAAAAATCTGGGTGGCCGAGCTGGCCATCCCCATGAACAGCGTGGTTCCCCATTTCGATCCCAAGGCCGAATGGCGCGTCAATTTCTACCGCGTCGAAGGCTCTTCGGAGCCGCGTTTTTATTCTTCATGGCAGGCCACCAGGACTCCGCAGCCGGATTTCCACGTACCCGAACTTTTCGGATACTTAAAATTCGCGCCCGCCGGCTCTCAACCCTGAGACGCATCTCCATACGGCCAACTACGAATAGATGCTGGCATCAGGCCTGATTTTTTCCTATCCTTCCGTCGTGAAGAAATTCCGGGCGTTCTGTCTTCTTCGTTTATTGCCATTTCTCGCCGTGATTTTGTGCTGCTGTTTGGCTTTTCCTTCTTTTGCGGCGTCGCCACAACAAAACAAATCCGACCGGGCGCCCGTCGTCACCAAGGTTGAGCCGCCCAATTGGTGGATTGGTTTAAATCCGGAAGTGATGCTGCTGCTCTCCGGCCATAATCTGCAGGCCAGGGAAATCGCCTGCAACCTTCCCACGCTTAGCGTTACCCACACCGAATCGACCGCCGGCGGAGACTATTTATTTGTCTGGATGAAAATTGGAGCGGATACCAGGTCGGGCACCGCCGTCTGCCGCATCACCACCGCGCTGGGTCTCGCTTCCTTTGAATTATCGCTGGCGGCGCGCGGCCCCAGCGTCGGCAAATTCCAAGGACTGTCGCAAAGCGACGTCCTTTATCTCATCATGCCGGACCGCTTCGCAAACGGCGATCCCGCGAACGATCAGTCCGCCGGCGATCCCGGTTCTTACGACCGCGCGAAACCGCGCGCCTATCATGGTGGCGACCTCCGTGGCATTGCCGAACATTTGCCGTACCTGAGAGACCTCGGCGTCACCGCCCTGTGGCTGACGCCCGTGCTGAAAAACGGCGCCGCGCAGGATTATCACGGCTACGGTGCCGTGGATATGTATGCGGTCGAGCCACATCTCGGCTCACTGAGCGATTATCAGGACCTTGTCGCCAATGCTCACCAGCAGGGCATAAAGGTTTTATTCGACGCCGTGCTGAATCACGTGGGGCCCAATCATCCCTGGGTAAAAAATCCGCCCTTGCCGGACTGGTTTCACGGCACGCCCGGGGATCACGTCAACTCCGCCAGCCCGCTGGATGAGTCATTTTATGGGAAGCCGGCGCACCAAGCGTCTGGCCACGACCCCTTTGAAACGCTCGTCGACCCGCACGCGCCCGCGCGCTTGTCAAGAAATCTTATCGATGGCTGGTTCGTGAACATATTGCCGGACCTGAACAGCGAAAATCCGCTGGTGCAGCAGTATCTTTTGCAGAACAGCATCTGGTGGGCGGAGTCCACCGGCCTGGACGGATTCCGGCTGGATGCTTTCCCTTACGTGCCGCGCAAGTTCTGGTCAAACTGGCACACCGGCCTTCGACACATTTACCCCAACCTCACCACCATCGGCGAAGTGTTTCACCCCGATCCCAGCGTCACTTCTTTTTTTGCCGGCGGGCAAAGACGCTACGACGGCATAGACTCCGGCACTTCGACGCTGTTTGATTTTCCGATGTACTTCACCTTGCGCGATGTTTTGCTGTACGGCGCGCCCGCGGGAAAGATTGCGGACGTATTGCGTCACGATTCGCTGTATCCCAACCCGGAGTCACTCGTTCTTTTCTTCGGCAATCACGATGTGACCCGCTTCGCCACCGCGGCGGGGAATTCCGATGCGGCCTCGCTGGCAAAACTTGAGCTGGCTTTCGCCCTCACACTGACCCTGCGGGGAATTCCGCAGCTGTATTACGGCGATGAAATCGGCATGACCGGCGGCGCCGATCCCGATAACCGGCACGATTTTCCCGGGGGCTGGAACGGCGACGCGCAAAACGCTTTCACCGCGGCGGGGCGCACCGCGAATCAGCAAAAACTGTTCTCGTACGTCCAGACCCTGCTGCGCCTGCGGCGCGATCATCCGGTGCTGTCTCGCGGCCGCTTGTGGGACCTGGCCTCCGATGACTCGTCGTTCGTTTTCGAGCGGGATTCCGACGAGGAGAAAATCATCGTGGCGTTCAACAACTCCAAGGACTCGCGCGACCTGACCGTGCCCTTGAACGGCACGCCCGCGCAGGGCGCGGCCGGAGTTACGGTGCTCGTTGGCGATGCCCGTGGGACCCTGGACGGTGGCGGCTTGCGATTGAGCATGCCGCCGCAATCGGTGACCATCTTTCAATTGGAATAGGCTGGCAGCGGCGGTGGCAAATCGCCTCGGTGATTTCCCGAAATGGAACACGATCGCAACCGGGAGCGGCTCACTCATGCTTCTTGCACCTGCTGCAGCAGTAGGCGTTTTTTTGCAATGTAGATAGAAAGTATTGAAAACAAAGGGCGACGATAGCGAAAAGAGGCTCAAGAGAGCAAAGAGAGCAAAAGAACCGCGGTTAAACGAAAGCAGACCAACGCGGTTAACTAAAGTAACCAACAAGGATCAGCCAGCCAGATGGGTGGGTGGAGGCCTATTACGGAAGACGAGACGAACTATTACCCAAAGATATTATAGCATAGTATTAATCTTTGTCAATGCTTTTTTGGATGAGTATTGTTAGCACATCGAGATGTTAGCGTTATCTAACTCTGTTATGTAGCAAGACTTTAGATGCCGGAGCGCCCGGCATTTTCTGATTTTGCGGGCTAATAGTCGACCTGCAGGGACCAGTCTTTCGTCGCTTCGGGCACCGTTACGGTCACGGAATGGCGCTCGCTGTCGTAGCGGACATCGCTGATCGGGCGGTCGCCGATGCTCGCGGTCTTCGGGGCCGAGGCCGCTCCGTAGATCGTGACCTCCGCGGTGTTCCACCACGGCTGGTAGGCAGTGTTGGAATCCTTGCTCGTGACGGTGATGGAGTTGCCGGCGACCTGGCAGGCGTATTGAATCCTGAGAAATTCGTTCTTCTGGTAGGCGTAGGTGTGGCCATCGTCCATGTATAACGATCCGCGGCAATCCTCGCCGGGATAGACGCGCAGTTTCAGCGCGCCCGTGGGTGTATCGGAGGTGCTTTGCACCGTGGGCTGCATGGGCAGAATCGCTCCGGCGCGAACGTAAACCAGCAGCTCATCCAGCGTGGGGTGCAGCCGCAGGTGCTGGGTGTTCGAAAGCTTGTTGCCGGTCCAGAAGTCGAACCAGTCGCCGGGAGGCAGACTAAGTTCCTTGACATCCAGCATTTCCGTATCCACCGGGGCCACCAGCAGGTCGTGCCCAAACAAAAAGTCGTGGTCGTCTTTTTCCAGGTCGCGTACCTGCGGATAATCCAGGAACATGGGGTGCAGGAAGGGCAAGCCGGTGCGGGTCATTTCCTCGATGCCGGTATAAATGTACGGCAGCAGCTGGTAGCGCAATTCAATATAGCGGCGACGAATCATTTCGTGCTCGGGCCCGTGCACCCACGGCTCCTGGTCGCCGGTGCCCTTCGCGGTGTGGTCGCGATAAATCACATTGAAGGCACCCAGCTCGATCCAGCGAGTGAGAAGATCGGCGGGAGGAGTGCCGGCAAAACCGCCGATATCGTCTCCGATCAACGAATAACCGCAAAGCCCCATGCTCAGAAGCATGGGCGTACTCATCGAGAGATGATTCCAGGTGCTGCTGTTGTCGCCCGTCCAGGTCGCGGCGTAGCGCTGCGTGCCGGAGTAGGCGGCGCGAGTCAGCACGAAGGGGCGCTCATCGGGCTGCAATTTGCGCAAGCCGTCATACGTCGCGCGCACGTTTTCCATTCCAAAGACGTTGTGAATGGCGCGCTGGGTTCTGGTAGTGCCGTCGTCCATGCGGTCCACGGTATCGAGCGGCATGGTCTTGTCGGCGCGTTCAAAAAGGGCCGGCTCGTTCATATCGTTCCAGAAGCCCGCCACGCCGGCGTCCACGAAGCCTTTGTATTGCTCGCCCCACCAGTCCCGCGCCTTCTTCAGGGTGAAATCCGGAAACACGCTGGGACCGGGCCAGACCGCCCCGACAAAGACGCTGCCATCGGGATTTCTTACGAACACATCGTCTTTCATGCCGGAATCGTAAGGCGCGTAATGGTGATCGGGGTCCTTCTTGATGTGCAGGTCGGTGATCAGCACGGTGTGCACGCCCTGCGAGCGAAAATCAGAAATCATTTTTTCAAAAGTGGGAAAGTACTGGCGGTTGACGGTGAAAGGAGCGTTCCCCTGCTGGTAGTCGATGTCCAGATAAACGGCATCCAGCGGAATTTTCTTCTGCCGGAAGGTCTGGACGATTTCGCGCAGCCGCGCTTCCGGATAGTAGCTGTAGCGGCTTTGCTGGAATCCCAACGCCCATAACGGCGGCAAGGGAGCATTGCCCACCATCGCGACATATTTGGTGACGACCTGCTTCGGGTCGGGCCCCGAAAAATAATAATAATTCAGCTCGCCGCCCACGGCCCCGAACGAAAAATAGTCGAGCGATTCCTTGCCAAAGTCAAAGCTGCTGCGATAAGTATTGTCGAAAAACAGCCCGTAGGCGGCGCCGTTACGCATTCCGATAAAAAAAGGAATGGTCTTGTAGAGCGGGTCGCTGGATTCCTGCCAGCCAAACTCGTCGGTATTCCAATTGGTGAACGCGCGATTGCGGCGGTTCATTCTCCCGGCCTTGTCGCCGAGGCCGTAGTAGTTTTCCTCCGGAGGCATGCGCTTCCACACGTGCACGCTTTCGCCGTCCCAGGCCATCGGCAGGGTGGGCTGGTCCTCGAGGACCGCGGTCCCCGCAGAATTTGTAAAATTGATGAGCAGCGGCGCCTTGTTGATTACCACGTTCACGTCGCCCGCGCTCATGCGCACGGTTTTCGTGTCTTCCTGAATTTTTACCACCGGTGGCTGCGCCGTCTCGATGACTGCCCAGGAAAAGTCCACGGGGAAGTTGCCTTGTGGCGCCACGCGGACGCGCACAATGCCGTCTCGAAAAGCGCTGACGCGGACTTTGGCGGAACCGGCGCTGAGCTCCACGCCGTCTTGCAGCATCTCCACATGCTGCACGTTGCCCAGATGATGCCAGCCCTGAGCGTTGCTCCCCGCGCACGAAATGGCGCAGAACAAGAATCCAGCCACGGCGCGAGGCGCGAGAGCCGACATAGGAATTTCTCCGTAACCAAGAAAATGCCCAGCTGCTTCTAAGATCGTTCAGCGGCAATCAGGCGCGCGATGCTCAGGCCGCCAACCACTGCTCGAAAAACGCGGAAGCCTTGGCGCCCTCGATGCGCCGGCGCACCGCGTCTAACACACGGCAGCGAACAATTTCGCCCTGAGCATAAAAACCCAGCCAGTAGGGGAGATAGACGAGGTCAGGTTGACGCGAGAATTGCAGGCTGGTTTCGCGCACCTTGAAAAAGCCCTGCTGAAAAATCACGCGCAAGGCCTTGTCCCTTAACAAATCATCGGCAGCGGTCTGCGCCAGCGAAGGTGGAATACGATTGCGGGTGTCGACCTGAAGGAGATGCTGGCAGCACGGCAGTTGCGGAAACTCGAAAAGGTCGAGCGATCCATCCACGGCGTCCATGGCGAAAAGGCGCGTGTGCGGCGCTCGCGCCATGACGTAATTCACCTCGTAAAACTGATAAGGCACGTAGGCATCGGCAACGCGCTGCAAAGAGCCGGCGGTCACGCGCCAGTACAGGCCCGACAACCCCCGCCTGGAGAACTCACGCAGCGCGTCCGCTTGTGTAACGTTAGGACGCAACGCGACGATAGATGCAGCGCTCATCGCTCACTACTCCTTACTATCGGAAGTGAATCCATAAGCCGAAGACCAGCAAAATCAACACCGCCGTAAACACCAGGTTTATGGTGTGTTCCACGGGCGTTTCGCGATTCAGATGCGGTGTGCCCTTCACGTCCTGGGTATCCAGTTTGTCATCCACGGTCGCAAAAGTTAAACCTGCGAGTTTCTTACGCGCCGGCGCGGGGTACATCATGCTTACGGCGATCAGCACGACAGCGCACACCACGAACATTAGGACCGCGTAGTGCAGAAAATTCATGTCGACCAGCCAGCGCAAGGCCGCAGAGGTGTAATGACTGGTCTTGTCCAGCACTTCGAAAACAAAACGCACCGCGCCCAGGACGAAGCCTACCAGCAGCGAGCTGATGGCCCCTTCGCCATTCAGCCGCGGCCACAAAATTCCGAAGATGAAGCACACCGCGATGGGCGGGCTGATGTACGCCTGCACGCTTTGCAGATAAATGTATAGTTGCGCGCTGAGCAGATGGATGAAGGGCACCCATAGAAGCCCGAGGACCACCATTGCGCCGGTGGCGATGCGGCCAAAATTCACCAGCTGCTTTTCGCTCGCCGTGGGCCGGTACTTTTTATAGAAATCCAGCGTCACCATGGTGGACGCGGAGTTGAACACCGAACTCATGGCCCCCATGAGCGCGGCCAGCAGCGCGGCAATCAGCAAGCCCACGAGGCCAGTGGGGAGCAGGTTAATCACCAGGGACGGAAACGCGATGTCTCCATTGGTGACTTTCCCGTCTACCACGGTGAACAACTGCGGATACAGCGCGTAGGCAATCAGCCCCGGCAACACCAGCAAAAACACCGGCAGAACTTTAAGAAATCCGGCAAAGATGGTCCCGGCCTTGGCGTGCCCCTCATCGCGCGCCGATAAAACGCGCTGCACGATCACCTGGTCAGTGCACCAATACCAGATGCCCAGAATGGGCGCGCCGAAAACGATGCCGGTCCAGGGAAACTCCGGGTCCGTGGCCGGCTTGATCATGTGAAAAAAACTGCCGGGCAATGCGGCGCGCAGCCCGGGGAATCCGCCGACCTTGTCGAGCCCGATCCAGGTAAGCGCGATGGCCCCGGCAAGGAGAATGAGGGTCTGCACCAGGTCCGTATAGATGACCGCGGCGAGACCGCCGGCGATGGTATACACGCCGGTGGCAATGAGCAGAATGATCGCCGCCACCCATTGATTCCAGCCGACCACGCGCTCGAGCACGATGCCGGCGGCGTAGAGATGGACGGAGATTTTAGTGAAGATATATGCAATCACGGAGATGGAAGCCAGGTACGTGGCGCAATTGCGGTTGAAGCGGCGCTCCAGAAACTCCGGCATGGTGAACACGTTGGAGCGCAGGTAAAAGGGCACGAACACCCAGCCGAGCAACAGCAGCATCATGCACGCCAGCCACTCGAAATCCCCCACCGCCATTCCGGAGGTAGCACCGGAACCGGCCAACCCGATGAAATGTTCCGTGGAAATGTTGGATACGAACAGCGATGCGCCGATGGCGAACCAGCCGATATTGCGCCCCGCCAAAAAATAGTCCTCAGAGGTTCGGCCCTTTTTTGCGAAATACAGGCCGATGCCGAAGATGATGGCGAAATAGATGCCGATGATTACCAGATCGGTGGAAGTGAGAACGCGGTGCGTCACCGTTACCATCGCGACAGCGAGCATCCAGCCTCCTGAGGGGCGGGAACCATTGAAGACAAACCACTTGGGCTAGCCAGCGGAGTCTATACCACAGCCAACCCAACTCTCAATACGCGTTTCAGGGAAATGCCGTGGCACGGCCGCCAAAACTGCCGCTGGGACGTTTACAGGCGACGTGTCAACAAGGTAAAAAGGAGAGGGGCAAACTATGATCAAGTTGCTGTGTTTCGTCGTTTTTCTGGCGGCGAGCGTAATGGCTGCCGACAAAAATGTGTACGACTTTACGTTGAGTTCCATTGATGGGCAGCCAGCGCCATTTTCCGCGTACAAAGGTACGGTGATCATGCTGGTCAATGTGGCCAGCCGCTGCGGATTCACGCCGCAGTATGCCGCGTTGGAGTCCGTTTATGAAAAATACAAGGACCGCGGCTTTGTCATCGTCGGGGTGCCGGCAAATAATTTTGGCGGGCAAGAGCCGGGGACGAATCAGGAGATCAAGGCTTTCTGCAGTACAAAATACCACGTGAGTTTTCCAATGATGTCGAAGGTTTCGGTGAAAGGCGACGACAAAACTCCGCTGTATCAATATCTGACCGACAAATCGGCGAATCCGAAAACCGGCGGCGATATTCAGTGGAATTTCACCAAATTCCTGATTGGCCCGGACGGCCACGTCATCACCCGCTTTGAGCCGGACATTACCCCGGACGCACCGCAGGTAACGGCGGCCATTGAAAAAGCATTGACGACAAACGGGCGTTAAAAAGCATCTGAATAGAAGGATTGCGTTCCGCAGCCCGGGCGGCAGTGGTTCTGCCCGGCAAAGTCGTACCGCTTCGCACTGTGAGAGAGACTGGATGAAATCCACCTGCAAAACGATCCTGATTTGCTCTGCGTTTGTTTTGGCCGGCTGCCGTGTCAGTAAGCCTGGCGGGGTCGAAGGCGAAATGATGAAGGAAATGAAACACAAAATCACCGTCGGCGGTAAGGATACGCCTAACCCGGTGGCCGCCACGCCGGAGAATATCGCAGAAGGGAAGGAGCACTTCGGGCACCACTGCGGTATCTGCCACGGGCTAGATGGCGAAGCCACAGGAGTGCCTTTTGCAAAGCAAATGTCGCCGCCCATTCCGTCATTGAGCTCCGCCGATGTGCAGGACTACAAAGACGGCCAGCTGAAATGGATTATTGAAAACGGAATCAATCCATCGGGAATGCCCTCGTGGAAAGGCATTCTGAGCGACGAGGAGATGTGGAAGATTGTCGATTTCATGCGGCACTTGCCGCCGAAGGGCAGCCTGGGAATTCCGCCCATTTACAAAGAAGAGCAGGAAGAACACCAGCAGATGCAAAAAGATCATGACACTCATTAATTAAATTCGCTCCCGCCGGTCATCTTCCGCCTGTCTATCTTCGCAACTTACCGATTAAGCTGTATTGCCGCGCCTTGGCGAAGCCTTCTATGCTTCTGGTAGTGACATGAATCGACACACTTCAGAGAGAACGCCAGGAGTTTGTGTGCCGGATTTCCGCGCCTGGGGTATCGACGAAAAATACCGGGACGATTCCGGGAACTGGCACGACGTGTCGGAAGAAACCAGAGCCAGGTTTTTGGCCGCGATGGAAGCCTCGCAGGAAGGCCCTCCTGATCCCGCGTTGATGGTCATCCGCCAGGGAACGGAGCGGAGCGTTGCGGAATATTCCGAATTGCGGCTGGAAGACGGAACCTCTTTGCAGGTGGCAGATAAACTACCGGCGGATTTGCCGCTCGGTTACCATTCGATTTTCGACGAACACGGCCGCGCATCCCGCCTGATTGTTACCCCGCCCAGATGCTTTCTTCCGCCGGACCTTCATACCTGGGGCTGGGGACTGCAACTTTATGCGTTGCGCTCGCGGTCCAGCTGGGGCATCGGAGACCTGGCGGATCTGCGCCGCATGTGCAAGTGGGCGGAAGAGCTAGGCGCCGGTATCGTCATGGTGAATCCTTTGTGCGCAACCGCACCGGTGTTGCCGCAGCAGTGCAGCCCCTATTTTCCGAGCAGCCGGCTGTTTTTGAATCCACTGTATTTGTCTATTGCGGATGTAGCCGGCGTGCGCGAGGCCATTCCAAACTTGGAGAAATTTTCCGAGGAAGGGAGGACCCTCAACCAGCATCCGCTGATCGAGCGGGATGGCATCTTCCGTTTGAAAATGCGGGCGCTTGAAACCATCTGGCCGCAGGTTCGCGACAAAATATCTTTGGACGATTACGAACGCGCCCAGGGGCGCAGCCTGGAACTGTTTGCCACCTTTTGCGTTCTGGCGGAACAGCACGGCGCGAACTGGCGCGTGTGGCCGCAGCAATACCGGCGGCCGGATGACGCCGCGGTCTCCGAACTGAGCGAGCGATTTGCCGATCGCATCCGTTTTCACAAATGGCTGCAGTTTTTGTTGAGCGAGCAGCTGGAGTGCGCGTCGTCCAGTGGAAATATCATGCACGATCTCCCGGTCGGGGTAGCGCCCGACGGCGCGGACGCGTGGATGTGGCAGGATGTTTTTGCCAAGGACGTGAGCGTGGGCGCGCCGCCCGATTTGTTCAACGCCAACGGGCAGGACTGGGGCTTGCCGCCCTTCGTACCGCACAAATTGCGGGCCGCCGGTTACGAACCGTTTATCCAAACACTGCGAGCGTCGCTGCGTTATGCGCGGGGACTGCGCATCGATCACGTGATGGGATTGTTCCGGTTGTTCTGGATTCCGGTGGGGGAGCGCAGCGCTAAGGGAACGTATGTGCGCTACAACGCGGACGAGATGCTTTCCATTCTCGCCCTCGAAAGCGCGCGGGCGAAAACGCTGGTGGTGGGTGAAGATCTCGGCACCGTGGACGAAGGGGTGCGGGAAAAGCTAGCCGATTATGCCGTGCTGTCTTACCGGCTTCTGTGGTTTGAGGAGACGCCGCCGGAGCATTATCCAAAGCTGGCCGTTGCCGCGGTGTCGACACATGATTTGCCGACGATTGCGGGAATCTGGTCGGGAGCGGACTTCGCAGAGCAAACCGAATTGGGGCTCCAGCCCAGTAGAGAAAATTCCGACAAAATGCGCCACTACCTCCAGCGAGCGACGCATGCACATGGCGACGCGGACACGTCCGATGTGATCGTGAAAACGCACCAGGCCCTGGCACGTTCGCCCGCGATGATTACGCTGGCTTCGATGGAAGATGGCTTGGGCGCCGACAAGCGACCGAACTTGCCGGGAGCAAAAAACGACCAGCGTCCGAATTGGTGCATTCCACTACCCAAGATGCTGGAAGAAATCGAGACGGATTCGACAGTGCTGCGAATCGCGGAGTGTTTGAGAAGATAGCAACCCGCCACGCTGAGCTACGCGCAGTTCCTTGCTTAATTCACAAGATTATTTGGAGAACATCGTGAGATCAATGGCGCGCGCCATGGCTGCGTGACCGGCAGAATTGGGGTGGAGATGGTCGCCGCTGTCATATTGCGCGGCCATTTTTTTGGAGTCGGACGGATCCGCCAGCGCGGCGGAAAAATCGATCACGCCGTCGAAGGCGTGCGCTTGCCTGATCCAGTGATTTACCGCCACGCGCGTGGCCTCGCCACGTTCGGTCCAGCCATTAAATCCCTGAAATGGAAGAATGGTGGCGCCAAAGATTTTCAAGTGGCGCGCGTGAGACTGCGCAATGATTTGCTTGTAGCCGGCGATAAGGTCATCGGCGGAGACGTGAGTTTTCGCGAGGCACGGCTCATACTTCGCTTCGGAGTGCGTGTCAGGCTGCCCGATATCGTTGGTGCCCTCGAAGAGAATTACGCTGCGGACGCCCGAGGGAGCAAAAACATCGCGATCGAGCCGAGAGAGAGCATTCTCTCCGAAACACGGCGAACTGCTGAGCACGCGATTGCCGCCGATGCCAGCGTTCAAGACTCCAAACGTTTGCGTGGGGTGATTTTCGTCGAGACGGCGGGCCAACACGTCGGTCCAGCGCTCGTAAGCGTTGGGCTTGGAAGATGAGCCATCGGTGATGGAGTCTCCCAGAGCTACAATCGCGCCCGCGCCTTCTTTCTCCGGCAGCACGTCGACCTCTTCGAGGAAAAACCAGGAGCTGGAAGTTTTTGTGAAAGCCTCGTTGCCCTCTTCAGCGGCATGGTTGCCCTCGTCCGAAGCGTAATTGGTTTGAAAAGCGGAGAGGTGCGCCGTCGCGGGGCCTGTGGGCTTGGAGGTGTACAGACTGATGACGAGGTTCTGCTGCGGTGCAGCCGCCAGCGGAATTGGGTCGCTGAGCGCGTCGCTGCCTTCCGGAAGAGTGACCGATTTCGCGCCGCCGAAAGTTACGGCGTGGTTTGAGCCGGCCACGATGGACGCACCCTGCTTTTGTGTGCCCACAAATACAGCGTCAAAGGTGATGGGCGCAGTGCCGTAGGTGTTCGCGAGGCGAACTCGCAAGGCGCGGCCACCGATGGTGGTGCGGACGATGGCACGAATGGTCTGGTTGCTGAATTCGGTGGGCTCATGCGGCGGCTTGAGGATGGCCTGCATCACTGGATTGGCGATGTCAGTGTTGGCGGTGGTCCAGGTGGCAATCCAATTTTGCTGCGGCTTTTCTTCAGCTGCACAGGCTGGCGCGAAGGTCGGGAGCAGCGCGGAAATCGAAATAAGAAGACCTCGAATATTTCTGCCGCGGCTGGCGTTGAGTTTATTAGAGACCGGCACGTTGCTTCCTTTAAGAGTAGTTTTGCGCTCCAAAACGCATACACAAATTCAGTAGACGCATTAGAATGTTACCTCCAGTAGCGTTTCCCAGTCAGGAGAATCCCTTTGTCCAGATTTATGAATCGCGCCGCATGGATCATGTTGGCCGTATGCAGCTTTCTATTTTTCGCGGACTGTGCACGCGCCGCCGATGACGCGCTGGCGCGCACGCCGCCGATGGGCTGGAACAGTTGGAACAAGTTTGCGTGCAACGTCAGCGAACAGTTGATCCGCGAGGCCGCAGACGCGATGGTCAGCAGCGGTATGAAAGACGCGGGGTACCAATATGTGGTCATCGACGATTGCTGGCAAGTGGCTCGCGACGCCAACGGAAATATTCTGCCGGATGCGCAGAGATTTCCTTCCGGCATGAAAGCCCTGGCCGATTATGTCCACGGCAAAGGATTGAAATTCGGCTTGTACTCCGATGCCGGGACGAAAACGTGCGCTGGGCGGCCGGGCAGCCGGGGGTACGAATATCAGGACGCGCGGCAATATGCGGCGTGGGGCGTCGACTATCTGAAGTTCGACTGGTGCAGCACAGACACCGAGAATGCCGAGGCGGAGTACACGACCATGAATAATGCATTGAAAGCGTCTGGCAGGCCGATCGTCTTCAGTATTTGCGAATGGGGAAAGAGCAAGCCGTGGCTGTGGGCCAAAGGCGTGGGCAATTTGTGGCGCACCACTGGAGATATTTTCGATTGCTGGGACTGCAAGAAAGAATGGTCAACGGGTTGGCTGGTGATTCTGGACCAGCAGGTCGGGCTCGAATCGTTTGCCGGGCCCGGACACTGGAACGATCCGGACATGCTGGAAGTGGGCAACGGCGGGATGACCACAACGGAGTATCGCTCGCATTTCAGTTTGTGGAGCATGCTGGCCGCGCCGTTGATTGCAGGAAACGATTTGAAGAATATGACGCCGGAAATAAAGGAAATTCTGACGAACAAAGAAGTGCTGGCCGTAGATCAGGATCGCCTGGGAATGCAGGGCCGGCGCGTGCGCAAGAACGGTGATCTGGAAGTGTGGGCCAAGCAACTGCAGGACGGCAGCCGCGCGGTGGTGCTGTTCAATCGAGGCGCGAGTGAGGCGGAAATCTCTGCGGAGTGGGAAGACCTCGGTTATCCGTCGCAATTGCCAGCAGCGGTGAGAGACCTTTGGAGCGGTAAGGATTTGGGAAAATTCACAGGAAGATTCAGCACCAGGGTGCCGTCACATGGCGTGGCGATGGTGCGGGTTACGCCTTAGGCATTGACTGAAAACCTTTACGATTGGAGATTCATGCGCGCGAACTACTGCTGAAGTTGTCTTTCCATCTTGCGCATCAAGGCCGTGTTGGTGTCGATGGCTTTGGCGAGAATTTCCGACTGGCGCTGCGCTTCCTTCCAGTTTTGAGCTTCGACGGCTTCGGTCAAGCCGGGCAGCTCGAGGTGCGCGTAGGTGTAGCGCGCGCAATAAAGCAGGTGCTTGAACCACGGGCGGCCGGGAATGCCCTCCGGATTGAGCCAGTTGCTTTCCACCTGCAGAATTTCCTGATTGTAAGGTTCGGCGGATTTGGCGTCGATCTTGCCCGCGGCTACGGCCGTGCTCAACAGTTTATTTACGGCTTCGCCGGCAGCGGCGAATTCCTGGGCACGCTTCTGCAGATCATCGAGGCCGATCTTACCTGAATCGTAATGCGGATTTTTTTTCAGGTCGTCGATAAAACTGCCGAGGGTGCGGCCGTAAAATCCGAAATCGAAGGGCAACACGTCCGCCTGCGCCAAGCGCAGCGCGGTGACTCCCCAGAGCGCCGACATGGTGGCGTGATATTTGTAGCCGGGATCACCAAAATGATTCATCCAGTAATAATCGTCGTACATGGAGTGATATACGCCGTAGGGGCCATCAAATTGAAGGGTGATAACCGGGCGGCCGAGAAAATTCAGAAACACGGTATGGTCGGAGCCGCTGCCGATACGGGTGTTCACCACGTTAGCGTCGGTTACCTTGGACTGTTCGCCGTCCTCCTTCCGCGTTGCTGCGGTGGATTTCAACCACGCGTCGTGAAGGCTCGGGCCGCTGGGATCAGGAATGGATTTGGTAGTCTCGACCAACAGAGGCGCGAGCGAGCCCACCGCGGAGCCTTCAAAGTTCGGCCCGGATGCGGAGGAATCAACGTTGATGTAGGCGATGAGCTTTTTACGCAAGGCGGCGGCGAACTGTTCGCCCCATTCGGTGGAACCGGTCAACCCGATCTCCTCGCCATCCCAACTACAGAAAATCAAAGTGCGCTTCGGCCGGATGCCGTTCTTCAGCATATTGCCGAGAGAGCGCGTTAATTCCATCATTGACGCGGTGCCGCTGCTGGGATCGACGCCGCCATATTCCCAGGCGTCGTGATGATTGCCGAGAACCACCCACTCGTCGGGAAATTCCGCGCCGCGAATGCGGCCTTCGACCACGTAATACGGCTGGATGGAATTGTCCATTTGCACTTTCACATGGGCCTGGACGGCTCCGGTGAGGCGATAGGTGATGGGCAGACCACCCTGCCACTCTTTGGGTGCGACGGGGCCGTTCATATTTTCGAGCAACGGCTTCGCGTCATGCCAGGAAAGCGGCAACGCGACGATGTGCGGCAGGGAGCGCGCTTCGTTCTCCGGGATACGTTTCGCGCCGGGTACGGAGGCCCACCCCGGAGTGAGCGGGTCACCGGGAACGATAAAATCGTAGGTAATGGCGCCGCGTTGAATGTGCGTTTCAGGTCCCCACGGGCCGTCGGGAAATACCTTGCCCTTCACGTAGCCATCTTCCGCGGGATCGGAATAAATCAACAGCGCGGCCACGCCGTTCTGTTGCGCGGTGAGCGCTTTGAATCCGCGATAGCTGTAGGGATTGGAATAGCGCGCGATCACAATTTTGCCTTTTACATCGATGCCGTTCTTGCGCAGCAAATCGTAGTCTTCGGGATTTCCGCTGTGGACGTAAACGACAGGCGCGGTGACTTCACCACTGGAGGAATAACCCATCCAGGCGTTGGCAACTTCGGGGTTCTTTGTGTCGGGATCCACGTCATAGGCGGCTTCGCGAAGGCTGGCTTGATAGTGGCTGGGCGCGACCATTTCCAGGCTGGTAGCGATCGGTTTCGTTCCGAGCACGTCGTATTGGCGGATCACCACATCTTCCAGGCCCTGCTTCTTCCATAATTCGGCGATGTATTCCGCGACTTCGTGATCGTGGATGGTGCCGGCGGGATGCGGGATCGACGTGAAATAGCGATGCTGTTTACGAATCTCTTCGGTGGAGATGGAGTTTTTCAGTTTGTCTTCGAGAATCGATTCTTGTGCGGCATGCAGCGGCGTAAAGCCCATGATTCTCGCCGTTGGCGGCGCGCCCAAAATGCGTGGGCCGAGGCCCAGGTGAGCGCAAGCGACAACCAATATGAAGGCCAGGAAGGCAATGGCGGCAAGGCGAGAGGTAAATATGGATCTTGATTTTTTTAGTTGGATGGCAGGCTCCGAGAAATTGGGAATCAGGCAGATGGACTGTATCGCTTGTAAATGGCCCTGTAAAGACTGCATCATTTCTTTCGGTTGACTACGCATCTGTCGGCGACAGCGTCTTTTTTCGAGGCCTTGGTCATACTGGTTTTTTTCGTGGGCGGCCAGCGGCGTAAACTCACGCCTTTGCAGGCGCACCGGTGTAACGGTCAGGCTGCTGGTTGGTTGTTATGTTCTTAGGAGATACGATGAAGACTGTTTCACACATGGCGGGCATAACACTGGCGTTAGTTGCGGCCTGCGCGACCATTGCGGTTCATGGCCAGTCCAAACCAGACGCGCAGAACATCGGGATCGAGCAACTGCGGTCGCAGATTCAAGGCATCCGCGGGGCGTTTCCGGGGAACATGGCGGTGTACATGAAGAATCTGCAGACGGGAGAAGAAATTGCGCTGGATGCGGACTCGGTGTACGAAACGTTCAGCGTGATCAAGATTCCCATCATGGCGGAGGTGTTTCACCAGGCGGAGAGCGGTAAGTTTTCGCTGGACCAGCGCGTGGAGCTGACGCCCGGCGACCAGCGACTGCCCTCAGGTGTTCTGTACACCATGCAGCCCGGATTGAAGCCCACGATTCGCGACCTGCTGACGCTGATGATCATCATCAGCGACAACGAGGCCACGGATTTGCTGGCGGACAAGGTGACGCGGCCCAGCGTGACGAGCTACATGCACCAGCTAGGCCTTGCGAACACCTCCATAGAATTTTCCGACCTGGACTGGGACCGCAAATGGCTCGGCTCGCTGGATGCGGGCTACCGCAACGCGCCGGGAAACAAAACCCTGGAGTTTCCGTTTGACAAATACAGCGGCAGCGAAGTGCAGCACGCATTCGGCGAGACGATTTATAACGCGGGAATTTATTTTGGGCACAGCACGCCGCGCGAGGTGGGCCGTTTGCTCGAAATGATCCAACAAAAGAAGCTGGTCTCGGTGGGCGCCAGCGAATGGATGCTGGCCACGCTGGAAAAACAGCAGGTGGACAATCGTTTTCCGAAGTACCTGCGGGACGTGGTGATCGCGCACAAAACCGGCGACGGGCAGCCGTTTCTTGCCAATGACGCGGGAATTATTTTTATCAGGAATCAGCCGGTCGTGCTGGTGGTGTTCACCGGTCACCACCGCGGAGACACGGAGTCTTTGCATGACGCGGTGGCGCGCGTGGCAGCGTTGGTAGGTCAGCACTATGGGGCGCGTTTGTCGTCAGACTACAAGCCCAGGTGAAAAAACGCACTGGCCATGGCCAAAGAGCGGGATAATCTGGCTGGTAGTTCGCCCTTTTTTGGGCCAGGAGACCATATGCCCTATTCCAGGCGTACCATGATGCTTACGCTGGTGGGAGGCGCCGGAGCGCTGGCCGCCGGTTCCGCTCTCTATCCATTTCCGCAACGAAACACCCCGCAGCCCATTCCCTCGCCCAACGCGCCGAATCCCAATTTCCCGCCCGGGATGAATGGGCCGGATATTACACCGCCGGACCAGAAGAAAATGAACAAGCAGGCGCAGGCGGACGTGAAAGCGGACGTCGAGAAACTTTACGTGTTGATCACCGACCTCCGTGAACAGGTACAGAGATCGGACGTTTCGGCCACACTGTCGCTCTCGGTGGTCAAGAAAGCGCAGCAGATTGAGAAATTGGCCAAGCAGGTGAAGGAGCGCGCCAAGGGATAGCCGCGTTTATGGATGATTTATGGGCGCGGGACGAATGCGCTCGGCGGGGACTACGCCCTGGCCTTCGAGCACGGAATAGAATTGGTCGGCCGCCAAGGGGCCGAGGGTTTCGGTTTTTCCCGAAGGCCAGTGAATTTCCACACTGTCGATTTTTTTGGACTCGCCAAGCCCGAAGTGCACTCGCAAATCGTTTTGTGATAGATAGCTCCCACCGCTGTGAATTTCGTCCGTCTGGGTCACACCGCCGGCAACGATTTTGATCCTGGCGTTGAGCGCGAGACGGTTGCTTTTGGTTCCAGCCAATTCAAAGCTCACCCAGTGGCGGCCCGGCACTCCGTGATTTTTCAGAATCATTGGGGCGCCGTCCAGGTCGCCCACAACGATATCGAGATTACCGTCGTTGAAAAGGTCGGCAATGGCGAGACCGCGCGAAACATGTTTTTCTTTTAGCGCCGGGCCGGCTTCCTCGCTGGCGTCGCAGAATGTTCCATCCTTCTGATTCAACTGTAGCAACTTCGGCTCGCGGTAGCGGGCTCCGGACGGCAAAGTGTCGACCTGCGGATAGACGTGCCCGCTCACGGTAATGAGGTCCAGCCAGCCGTCATTATCGACATCGATGAAGGCGGTGCCCCACTTTACAAACGGCAAGGAAGGAAGCGCCAGGCCGGAGGGGTAGGAGACATCGGTGAAATTCCAATTGCCATCGTTGCGATACAGAAGATTATTTTCATCGGAGAAATTGGTGATGTACAGAGAAGGTCGGCCGGTGTGATTGTAATCGCCGACGGCGATGCCCATGGAAGCCTGCTCGGAGCCGTCTTCGCTGACGGCCGTGCCGCTTTCGAGGCCGATGTCCTTGAATTTTCCGTCGCCGAGATTTTTGTAAAGAAATTTGGGAGTGGAATCGTTGGCAACGTAAATATCCGGGCGGCCGGTATTGTTGAAATCCGCCCAGATCACGCTCATGCCGTAATAGCCGGTGGGATCGCTGACGCCGGCACTCTTGGAAACATCGGTAAAGGTTCCGTCGCCGTTGTTGTGAAAGAGAGAATCGCCGGCGCCTTTCAGGCCGCGGGGGCCGCACTGCACATCGATGCCGCGATATTTGCAATTGGGCGAGCTGCCGAAACCGGGAAGATCGTTGAGGTGAAAATCGACGTAATTGGCGACCATCAGGTCCACGAAACCGTCGCCGTCGTAATCTCCGAAGGAAGCGCCGGTGGACCAGCGGCCGTCGGCGACACCGGCCTTGGCGGTGACATCGGTGAAAGTGCCGTCGCCATTGTTGTGGTAGAGCACATTGCCGCCGAGGCAGGTGAGATACAGGTCCGGCCAGCCATCGTTGTCGTAATCGCCGACGGCGCCGCCCATGGCGAAACAGGACGAACTCAAACCGGATTTATCGGTCACGTCAGTAAATGTTCCGTCGTGATTATTGTGATAGAGGGTGCCGCGAGTTTTCTGTCCCTTAATGGCCATGGCCACCGTGGGGGCGTTGGTAAAATAGATATCCGGCCAGCCGTCGCGATCGTAGTCAAAAATAATCACTCCGCCGCTCATGGATTCGACGATGTATTTCTTTGCCGGATCAGCGGTGTGCTTGAAGGAGATTCCAATTTTGGAGGTGATGTCTTCCAGTCGCGGCACGGGCCGCCCGGCACACTTGGTGGCTTTGGCACCCGGCGGCGGTGGAGGCGGCTGCGGATGGCCACCTTGAGCGAAGGCCAGGCCGGCTTCCAGCAACGTCAAGGTGAGGGCAAGCGCCGAACGCACACATTGAGATAGGTTCAATTTTTCCCTTTGAAATCGGTCACGGACTCTGCACGTTGCGGACAACTTCGCGGTCGTGGGCGCGCTGTTTGGTTTTCAAATCCCTATAAATATCGAGTTCGCGATCGGCATCGGCAATGCGCGACTCCTTGCGATACGCAATCTGCAACTGGTAATGCATGTAGTCGGCCTGCGGATTGAGCCGGGTAGCGACTTCCAGATGATCGACGGCGTCCGACAGCTGTCCACGATCCAGCAGAATCTTTCCGATCTGATATTGCGAGTTGGCGTGATTGGGATGCGCGGCGATAACCTGCTCGAACAGGCGCGCGGCGTCATCGACCTTCGACTGTTGCAGGTACACGAAGCCGAGACCGTACATTGCGTCCGCATCGCCCGGCGCAATGCCCAGTTCGGCCTGAAATTCGGCGGCAGCCTCGGGCCAGTGTTCCCAACGGGTATAGGCCTGGCCGGCGAAGTAGTGAGCCCGCGGCAATGATGGATCGGATTCAAGCGCGTTTCGCAAAGCGCTCACGGAGCGGCCGTAGTCGCCAATTTCGATCCAGAGCTGTCCATCTAGCAGGAGAATGGCGGGCGAGCGATTGGTTTTCTCAAATTCACTGAGGACTTCGGTGGCCTTACCGGGTTCACCATGGCGCGCGAGGGAACTAGCCCAGGCGTAACCAACCGTGGAGTCTCGCATGCCATCGGGACCCAAGGGCGTGAAGGTTTTTGCAGCATCGGCAAATTTCTCGCCGCCGAAATAAGCCATACCCAGGAGAGCGCGCACCGGCCGGTCGGAGGGTTCTTCCCGTAAAGCCAGGGCGAGCCCGCGAATGGCTTCTGGATAATTCTGCGAACGATAAGCAGAGAGGCCAATGTTTTTGGCGAGCCCGGGGATGTGATTGTCCCAGCGTTCTGCTTCCTGATAGTGGCCGAGCGCGGCGAGATACTGGCCGCCGACGGCTTCGGTGGTGGCCAGATCGTTGAAGCCCAAACCGAGGACGGCGCGAAGGCGATTTTCTTGAGAATTCGCAATGACGAGCTGCTCTTTGGAGAGATTTGATCGAGCGGTAACGGAAGCGTCGATGCGCGCGAAAGGATCGGTGTTGGCGGGCAGGAGCACGACAGCCTCTGCGTCAGAGCGTGGCTGGAGCGGCATTACCGCGGCGGCGTTGGCGCTTCCAGCGTCGCGCATCACGGAAGCGACGTCCTGCTGGGTCAGTTCCATCGTTTTGTTCTGCAAGTCACGCGCTTTGGCGAGAAACACTTCACTCTCTTCGGTGCGCCCGGAGTTCAGGAGAATGCGCCCCAGGTCAACGTAGGCCCTGCGAATCTGGTAATTGGAGCGGGACACATCGTCTCCAGTAAGGACCACGGCCTTGCGGAGATATTGCTCGGCATGAGCCATGTCGCTCTGCGCATAGGCGTTCAAGCCCATATACAGCCAGGGCTCCGGGGCGGCGGGATTCATTTCGGCGGCTACTTTCAGATAGCGGTCGGAAACGGCGTAATCGCGGTCGCCCGAGGCCAGAAATCCGACCAGGTAGTTGGCGAGATAGTCGTTCGGATAGTATTCGAGTTCCTTGGCAAACTCCGAGCGCACCTCCGGCGTGGGCCTCCATTCATTGACGGCTAGGCGCGCAAGACCGAGGAAGTAGTGGGCATGCGGGGTGCGAGTGTTGAGAGCGATAGCGCGCTGGAATTCACGTATGGCGGACGGCATGTCATTGGCATCGCGGTAGGCGCGACCAAAAAGCACGTGAAGCGAACCGCTGTCGCCCTGCGCGCGAATCATGCGTTCGAAGACTTGGGCGGCTTTTCGTGCGCCGTCGGGATCCTTGGATTGCAGGTAGCACATGCCCAGGGAATACGGCGTTTCGACGTCTGATTCGTATGCGGGGTTGAGCTGCAGAGCCCGCGAGAGGTCCTCGGCCCCTTTGGCGAACTCCTGTCGCTTTATCCAGATGCGGCTGCGGACGATGTAGGCGCGCGAATTATCGGGATCAATGGCCAGAACCTTGTTGGCCTCCGAGAAGGCCTCGTTGGCGAGATTGGCCTGAAGCTCGGTAATCGCCAGATCGACGTGAGTATCGGGGATGTCCTCAAAATCGAGGGAGCGGCGGTAGAGCTCCATGCCTTGAGGCAGGGCGGTTTCCAGGAGGCGCAGTTGGCCGATCTCGCGGAGCGCCAAGGCAATTAAACGCTCATTGGCCTGAGCGACGGCGGCAGGATTGCCGGCACGCCGGGCCGCTTGAGCGGTTTCCAGGCGCTTTCGGAGCTCCAATTCGGCGGTGTTGGAGGTTTGGGTCTTATCATTCGAAGGGTGGGCAGCAGAGGCGGCCTGAGCAGCCGCTGGCGGCACTGAGAGGATGCTTGCGGCAAAGCACACCAAGGCAACGAGCAGGTGAAGGAGAAAGGAGGGCTTGGCGTTCTGGGAGGAGGCCGGCAACTTCAATATCTCGGGATGCACAGGAGAAGGTTCAAAACACTCCATAAGAAAGATAAGCGGCGGGGCTGCAATTAGCAAGCCCCGCCGTTTATGTTGAATGTTGTTCGTTGAACAGCCGGCCTAGAACGTGAACTTCAGAGAGTACTGAATTTCACGGCCTGGCTGAACGTTATTGGCCTGTCCGAACCCGGAACTGATGCTGTTTGGAGTGCCCTGTTGTGCAGACACCACATTGTTGGTGGGGGTGCAGGCAGTTTGCGACGGACCGCACAAGAGGCCGCTGGCGCTGAAGTTCGCGGTTTCAAGGTTACTGGCAATGAAATTCGCATGGTTGAAGAGGTTAAAGAAGTCCAGTGCGAATTTTACGTTGAAGCGTTCCTTGAATGTCCAGTTCTTGGCCAACTGCATATCGACGTTGCGGTAGTTCGGACCAAAGCAATAGCCGCGCGCTGCCGTGCCGACGGTGCCGATGGTGTAACCAATCAGGGTGAACGCCGCTGGGTTCAGGATCTGGCGGCCGTTCTCTCCGGCGTTGCAGTTTGAACCAGTGGTGTCGGGACGGTTATTTTGGTTGAATCCCGAGCCTTGCAACGAGTTAAGGGAACTGCCTAAGGCGCCGCCGGCTCCGTTGGAAAACACGGTGAGAGAAGAGCCGCTGGTCACACTG
>DASXLA010000015.1:0-38425 GCA_036496505.1 Candidatus Acidiferrum sp.
TGGGCTCGTTATAAGTGAAAGCGATCGATTCGCAGCCATGTTCGATAGCGAGCGACGGAACATCTTCGGGCGGGACGCGCTGCGAATGCACCTGGTCGTGGCGGGATTTGGAAATATCCCAGTTCTGGCAGAAGAAGCATCCCATGTTGCATCCTGCCGTACCCATACTGAACACACGGCTACCCGGCAGAAAATGGCTCAAGGGCTTTTTTTCGATGGGATCGATTTGCAGAGCTGCTGGAGAGCCGTATCCAAGGCTGTACAACTTGCCAGCGCGGTTCACACGAATGTAGCAAAAGCCAGCTTGGCCCGGACGGATGTGGCAATGGCGCGGGCATAGGTAACAGTGCACGCGGCCGTCCGCTTCCGCTTCCCACCAGCGCGCTTCATGAAGGTTTTCGGTATTTTGGAGGATGGCCAGGTCGTTCACAGCGCCTCCTTCCACCTCAGTATATATCGGGATATATCGGGCGATTCCAAGATGATCATTCAGCCGCGGAGGTGCGCTGGGCGTTGCGGCGTTCGCCAACCCACTGGATGAAGTCTTCCATTCGCGCGCGGTACTTCCATGACAGGGCAAAGAACTTGGCCGCGTCCAATCCCGCGGCCTCAGGGCCCAGAAAGGTTTCAAAACGCCAACGAATATAAGGACTCTCCCAGGGACGCAGGCGGTAACCGCGCGCAGCCATCCAGTAATAACGAAGAGCTTCGATCATCGGTTTCAGTGATCCCGCAGAAGCAACAATTCAAGAATAATCCAATCGCCGGTGCAGCAGTAGACTCAAGCACTGAGGCGGCGAACCCAGATTCTTGAGGTGGCCGGCTTACCGAGGTGAATCTTTTTGTTGTTGGCGCGCAGCGTCATGGTTTCGTCGTATTCGTGTTTCAGGACTTCCACTTTTGTCGCAGGACGCAAGTGCAGGCCCTCGAGAAATTCAAGAAATTGGCGGTCTTTCTCATAAACGCAGACAATCTCCGCGGACTCCGCGGGGCGTAACTCGGCAAGAAGCACGGCGCCATGTTCGCGTAACTTGGCAATGCCGCCGCGCATGGGTACGCCGTGAGGGCAGCTCTTTTTATTCCCAAAACGCTTAAGCAGGAGCGCTTCCACTTCCGGTGAAATGGCATGTTCCATGCGCTCCGCTTCGTCGTGTGCTTTCGCCCACGAAAGGCCGATGACTTCGGTCAACAGCATCTCCGCGAGTTGGTGACGCAGCGCCAGGCGTTCAGCGACAGCGCGGCCCTTGCGCGTCAAATCAATCCGGCCCGTCCGCTCTACTCGGACGTGTCCGTCCCGGGCCATGCGCTTCAACGCCGCAGTCACCGCCGGGGGTGTCACCTTCAGCTCCTCAGCCAGGCGAGCGCTGATGGGCGTCTGGGCTTCTTCAAGCATTTCCCAGATGGATTTAAGATAGTCTTCCTGCGATACGCTGGTTTTTTCCCGTCGCATTTAGATCCTGTGATCGGTCACTGCCTGGCCGGGCCGATTTCGCGATACGTTCCTGAATCTTTCCGCCAGCATTGTTACGCGCCGGCGGATGTCTTCATGAATTGTCTGATAAAGACTGGGATCAGCGCCATAAGGGTCCTGCACGTCCCAATCTTCCACCTTTTGCGAGTCGGTGAACGCCGTTTCCTTCGGCACGCCGCTCATATTAACGATTACGTCGGCCGCGTCCCACAGCTCACGTGTAATGGGACAGGAGGCGAGATTCTCGATCGAGTAGCCGTTCGCCGAAAGCGTTTGCTTGGTCAGGTCCGGAACAAAGCCCAGCGGCGAAAGCCCCGCACTGGACGCTTCAATCACATCGGCGGCGTCACGACGCGCGATGGACTCGGCCATGGGGCTGCGGCAAGCATTGCCCAGGCAGATGAATAAAACTTTTCGCGGGGTTGGATGGGTACCGACACTGGCAGGGCGCCCGCTTTCAGGTTTCGTCACGAGGAAGATTTTACGCTGGTCAGTTCCGGTTTGCGCGATTCCGTGGCAAGTTTCAGAAAATATTCATGGACAGTGGTGTCAGAGGTCAGCTCGGGGTGAAATGTTGTGGCCAAGATACGCCCTTTTTGCACGATGGCGGGCTTGCCGGCGTGCCTAGCAAGCACTTCAACCTCCGGGCCAGTGCGCTCTATGACCGGCCCTCGAATGAAGACCATTTCAAGCGGATCGCTTTTGAGTTTGGACGGCGCGGAAAACACGTCGCTGGCGATTTGTCGACCGTAACCGTTGCGCGACACGGTCATGTCCAGCAATCCGAGAGAATCCTGCTTGGGATTTTGCACCTCGGTCGCCAGAAGGATGGCTCCGGCACAGGTACCGAATACCGCGTGGCCATCCGCGGCGAATTGCTTGATGGCCCTGGAGAGGCCTTCCTCCTGCAAAAACTGCAATTGCGTGGTGCTCTCACCGCCCGGGAGGATCAATCCGTCGACACCTTCCATATCCGCCGGCGTGCGCACCTCCACGCTGTCAATGCCCATGCCCTCTAGCATCGCCGCATGCGCTTCAAAATCACCCTGCACCGCCAGGATTCCGATCCTTAGTTTATTTTTCAAGAATATTTCCAGAATATTACCAACCGCGCGTTGACATCATGTCTTTTTCGTCCATCTGGCGGATGTCCAGGCCCTTCATGGCTTCGCCTAGCTCTTCGTGCGCCTCCAGCACTGCCTTCGGGTCCTCGAAGTGCGTAGTGGCCTTGACCACCGCCTTGGCGCGAGCTTCAGGATCGCTGGATTTGAAAATCCCAGAACCCACAAAAACCGCCTCGGCTCCGAGGCGGCGAACCAACGCAGCGTCCGCAGGTGTGGCAATTCCTCCAGCGGAAAAATTGGGCACCGGCAATTTGCCGGTTTTTGCAATCTGGCGAATCAGCTCGAGGGGCGCACCCAACTCCTTGGCTTCGTGCATTAATTCGTCTTCGCGCAGAGTGGTCAGCTTCTTCATCTGCGAAACGATGGTGCGCATATGGCGCACCGCTTCCACCACGTTCCCGGATCCGGCTTCGCCCTTGGTGCGAATCATGGCCGCGCCTTCGCCGATACGACGCAGAGCTTCGCCAAGATTTCGCGCGCCGCATACGAACGGAACGCGGTAATCATGCTTCCAGATGTGATTCTCTTCATCGGCCGGAGTGAGCACTTCGCTCTCGTCGATGAAATCCACTTCCAGCGCCTGCAGCACATCCGCTTCTGCAAAATGGCCGATGCGCACCTTGGCCATGACCGGAATGGTGACGGTGGCCATAATTTCGCGAATCACTTTAATGGAGGCCATGCGCGCGACTCCGCCTTCTTTGCGGATGTCCGAGGGCACGCGCTCGAGGGCCATCACAGCGCAGGCGCCGGCTTTCTCCGCGATCTTGGCCTGCTCCGCGGTGGTGACGTCCATGATGACGCCGCCTTTGAGCATCTCCGCGAGCCCAACCTTTACGCGCCATTCCTTAGCGCAGGAATTTCCGTTGCCACTGCCGTTTACTTTCTTCGCGTCCATAAACTTCTCCTCTTCCATTGACCTGTCGAGACAACCAACCGGTACACTTTTTCCGGCAATCAAAATTCTAGGTGGCCGCCGAGTCCTGCTTCTGGCCAACAATTACAAATCGCGCCGTGCCGCGAGCCAATACCTCGCCTGCCGCATTGCGAATTTCCCCGGTCTGAAAAATGTTTCGCCCCTTCGTGCCGGTTTCGAACGCTTCCACGACGATCTCTTCATCCACGCGCACCGGCTTCAGGTACTGGATATTCATTTCCGCCGTGACCGCGCGCGCCTCACGAAACCTGCACACCTTGCCCATGGCCTCATCGAGCAACGTGGCAATAATCCCGCCGTGCCCCATGCCGCCGCCACCCTGGTAACGCGGCCCTAGTACAAATCGCCCGACGATACGCCGTTTGACATTGTCCTGCGTGAACGTCAATTTCATTCCGCCGTCATTCGCTCCGCCGCACCCGAAACATTTGTTCTCGGGATTGGGCGACAAAGTAATGTTCTCGGTCAAATGTATTCGAACCTTTCCTTATAAAAATCAAACCAAGGCGACACGGCTTCGCTCGGCGCGGCGCACCCCTCGCTGGCGCTTACGCATCTCGATTCGCAGCATGTCCGCCAGGGTACTGACGCCGCGCGCAATCTGCTTTTCATCCAGGCTCGCAAAACCCAGCCGAAGCGTGTTTGGCAACGGATTCTGTACGTAGAAATAGCGTCCCGGAGCGAAGAGCACGCCACGCTCCTTCACGTGAATCAACAGTTCGCTGGCGTCAAAGCCCGGAGGCAATTCGAGCCACAGACACATGCCCCCTTCCGGGCGAATCCAGCGCGTTCCGTCCGGCATGTACTTGCGGAGCGCCTGGTCCAATGCCTCCAGGCGCTGCGCATAAACTTTTCGCATTTTGACGATATGTTTGGTGAAAAGGCCGCGCCGCAAAAACTCCGCAAGAGTGGCTTGCGCGAGTTGGTCGGTGTGCAAATCGGTGGTCTGCTTTACCAGCCGCAAACGCTCCACCGCGGCGGCCGGAGCCACAATCCAGCCGACGCGCAAGCCCGGAAAAGCAACTTTGGCGAAGCTGTCGATGTGAATCACAAGATTGGAACGATCCAGTTGCTTCAGTGATGGCACGCGCTCTTCACGGCTGTGCAGACGGCCGTAGATGTGGTCTTCGACGATGGGCACTTGATGGCGCGCAGCCAGTTCCAGGACCTTGCGGCGGGATGCCAGTGACATGGACGTGCCGGTGGGATTCTGGAAGTCCGGCGTGAGCACAATCAACTTCACCCGATTGGCTGCCAGCGTGGCCTCCAACGCTTCGACATCGACACCCAATTCGCTGTTCGGCTCCGCGTGGGTTTTAACGGGCACCGCCAAGCAACGCGCCCGAGCTTGATTAAAAATCGCCACGGCGCCGGGATAGGTCGGATTTTCAAGAATGACGCAATCGCCGGGACGGACAAACGCCTTGCTGATCAGATCCAGCGATTGCTGGCAACCGTCGGTCACCAGCAAATTTTCATCCTTCGCAGCGATGCCCTCGCGATGCAAAACATCCAGCAACGCGGCCTTCAGGGGCCCGTAGCCATCAGACGGTCCCAGATTGAGCACGTCAGCGGCTTCGCGTCGCAGCACAGCGTTGACACAGGTTTGCAGTTCCTCGACGGGGAAAAATTCCTGGGCAGGGCGCGCCATCACGAAGGACAGGGAATTTTCGGGTACGTTCGCGGTCAAGCGGCTCAACACCTCTCCCCCGCGCTCATCGGCAAACAACAACTCCCAACGGATCCCGTGGTTGCCGTTCAGGACGGGCGGAGCTGGCGGCGTGATTTTCAAGCCATTGACGCTCGAGCTGATGAACGTTCCGCGTCCGACGTGGCCCTGAATCAGCCCTTCGGACTCCAGTTCGGCGTAGGCATTGGCAACGGTGGTGCGGTGTACGCCAAGCATATTGGCGAGTTCCCGGCTGGCGGGAATGCGGTCACCATGGCGCAAGTCACCAGCATGCACCAGCGCGCGCAACTGGTCGCGCAACTGGATATACAGAGGGACGTGGCTCTCAGACTGGAGATGAAGAGGAAGCATTGTCTCTCACCCTGCTGCGATTTTAGCAGATATTGGACTGGTGCAAGAGCCAATTTGTCTTCGTGCGTCGGCCTCTGAACTTCCTGAAGCTAACGGCCGCCACCCTCGGCTGCCGGGCCGCTCGTGTCTCCCACGGACAGGGGACGGACGCACAAGACCGTGAAATCGTCCGGATTGCATTGATAGATGTTAACCAGTGGAGGGTCGGTTTCCCGCACCACGTAATCCCCTGCTTCCATCTTTTCTGAATCGCGAGCCGAGGAGGTGGCCAGCAGGCTCCCCGGACGGGCACGCAGCCGGAACTGCCTCGACGACAGCTCGTAGTTTGAATAGGTAAAGCAGTGCCCGATGCAGGCGCGGTCTACGACATGCCCGATGAACGGGATGCGCGAGTTCGGCGCCACTAGCGTGGGGATGACCAGCGTGCCGAAAGGGAGTTTTTCGGTGAGCTTCTCCGCGTGCAACTCGAGCCGGCTGATCGCCGCGGTATCCTGGTACAAAAAGATGAAAAAAGGGATGGCACAGACACCCAGTGCAGCACCTGCCAGCCTTCTCGGCGTCAGCGAGCTGAGAACGCACAGCCCGAAGATCGCGGTAATGACGGTCAGGCGACTGACCAGCAAGCCCACCCACGAAGCCTCAGGGTCGGGGAGGATGTCCTGCGGCAACAGCGCCGTGATGACCAACGACAATACGTACAATTCCACAAAAAGCGAGAGGCGTTTCCAGTCTGGCAAATACTGCCTCCATTTGAGGCATTCATAGGCGGACCACGTGCCGACTATGGTCAGGCACGCGCCGGCGATCCAGCGGCTGCGCGCGGTGTACAGGACCAGTTGGTCCATGCCGTTGAAAAGAAAAAAAGGCCGGTCCAGCCAGTCGACCTCCACGTTCGCGACGTGCGCAAGGTACCAGTGGACAGCAATGAATATTCCGATCGCGGCGGCGGGCACGGCGATTTTCCAGAATCCAGGCGTTCGTCTCCTGATCAATACATAGACCAATGTCGCGGCACACCACAGGGATCCGATAGGATGCGCCAGCACCGCGCCGCACAAAAATAATCCGCCAGCCAGCCAGTCCCATTTTTGAGCCTTCCAAAATAGCGCCAACGCAAAACATGCCAGCCCGATCGACAGGTAATAATTAAAAAATCCCATGTTGAATGTGTAGCCGTAGGTGAGCATCGCGAGCAACGGAGTGAGCATCCACGGTGGACGTTCACTGGCAGCCGCAACCAAGGAAAATACCCCCCAGAAGAACACCAGCACACAGATCGCTACAGCCACCTTCGGCCCTATAAAGAAGCCAAACGCCTTCACGGAGTACAAAAGAGCCAGATCGAATAGAACATTCGTCCGTTGCCATACGGTGTAAATTCCTGGCGCCTTTCCTTGCTGCATCAATTGCGCGAGCCAGGCGTTGTAGGTGTGGCTCGCCAGGTCGCCGGCCTCGATGTAGCGATGCGAGAAACATGGAATGAGCAGCAGGGCGGACAATGCAGCCATCAAGATGAAGTGGAGGCGAACGAATCGAAGGCCGTCATGAAGCCCGCTGTTCCGATCGGTCATATCTTCAAGGCCAAGGTTTCCGTGAACCCATCATGCATATTCTCACGGCGGCTCAGATTACGAACGAGTGAAAGAAGCAGCAAGGGATAGATCGGAGGACGGAATTGCTAGTCTGGAATTACTTCGAGGCCTGGTTCTCGCCCAGGCGCTTGAGCCGGTCACGAAGCCGGCGTTGCAGCGGCGTGGGAGTATTCGGATTGAACGCGACCAGATACCAGAGCGGCTGGCTGCGGTCTTTGCTCAGCCAGGTCAAGGTGGGCGCATCCGCGTTAGGATGGCGTGCCACGTTCTCGCGAATCGCAGCGTAGGGATGTTTGGCCAGTTTGTTCAGCGTTTTGGAATTGGCGCGTGGATGCTCGCTGATCAAGCGCAACAGGTAGAAATCCTCTTCGGGGGCTTGCTTCACGAGCTTCTCGAGCATATCCGGCTTGGCGTCCGCGCTTAACACCAGGCCGATTTTCTCGTCCCAGGCGGTATTGATCTGGTTTAGCTCACGCGTGCGCGCGTGAATCAACTCTTCCAGGATGCGGCGCTCCTGCTGCATGCGCGCGATCTGCAGCGCGGTGCTCTCCAGGGAATCCAGGACGCGCAAAAGATGCTGGCGTTCGCCAAAAACAATTTGAGAAGTGCGGGTAATGCCGCCCTTTTCTCTCTCCTTATGCTGCACGAGGTCTGAACGTCGCATTGTCTAGCGCTCCAGCCGATTTTTCACTTACCCAAGGAATCGGCATAACCGTGCAAAATGAACGACGAAGCGTGGCACACGGATGCAAAATGAACTGCCAGGCTGAGCGAATTATGGTATGGGCGACGCATGGGGTAAAGTTTGGTGCGGGTTGTGTGTGCCCGATTTGCTACGGCGCTCGCCAGGAATCCGGCTAGGACTACGAGGGATGATGAACGCATTCTCCGAGCATCGCGAAGAGCTGGAACGATACGAGCAAATGTTTGGCGTGGAAAGAGGCCGCCTGGCGGTTTCGCTGGACCGACTGACCAACGCTTTGGTGCTGGTGGGCCAGCACGGCGTGTATTGCGCGAGTCAACGAAACCCCATGGTGCCGGCGATGGACCTGAGAATGATCTCCATGGAATTGACGCACGCCAAGGAATTGCTGCAATCGGTTATGGAAGAACTACGGAAGAAGAAAGAGGCCGGCGAAGCTTAGCGGTAAGGAATACTCGCGGCGGAGGCCGCGTCACACCGTCAAAAACGGATTGGAATACCGCTCATTCCCGATGGTGGTTACGGGCCCGTGGCCGGGATAAACAATGGTGCTGTCCGGCAATTGCAGAAGCTTTTCCCGCAATGATTCCATAATCTGCTCCATGGAGCCGCCCCAAAGGTCGGTGCGGCCAATGCTGCCGGCGAACAGAGTATCGCCGGCAAAAAGCTGCGGAGCGGCGAGAGTGACGGTGCCGGCTTCTTTGGGAACATAAAGGCACACGCTTCCCGGCGTGTGTCCCGGCGTATGCATCACCTGCGCTTCACAAGCCCCCCAGTGCAGCTTGTCGCCTTCCGCGAGCAGGTGGTCAACGTCGGTAATCTCCGGTGCTGCGATACCCAGAAAGGCCGCTTGCATATCCATCGCCTGATAAAGCGGCAAATCCTCGCGGTGCATCAATACCGGGGCTCCGGTGTAACGGTGCAGCTTGCTGAGACCGCCGACATGGTCGATGTGTGCGTGAGTGCTGACGATCGCCTGCACGTTCAATTTGTGACGACCGATGAGGTCCAGAATGCGGTTCACTTCGTCGCCGGGATCGATTACGAGCGCCTCGCGCGTCACCGGATCGCCCACAATGGTGCAGTTGCACTGGAGGATCCCCACCGGAATAGTGATGTGGATCAATTCCTGGATGGTAGTTCCCTTGGCCGGTTTCGGTTCACTCATCGGAGGAAGTATATCATTGGCAAAGTTCGCTTCATGATGCGGCCCGGGGCTGCTGCGCGGCATTTTGCTAGACTGTCTGGTGGGTAACTAACGTGCCAGAAGATACTGCTTCATTGGTCGAAACACCTCTCGCCCCGGTGCACCGGGCCGCCGGCGCGCATATGGGCGCATGGTTCGATTGCGATTTGCCGAATGATTGGGGCGATGCGCGAGAGGAGCAGCGCTTCGCTAACGAAAGTGTTGCGCTGATTGATAAAAACTACCGAGCGTATTTTTCCTTCACGGGCCCAGATCGCGTGCGTTACCTGAATGCCATTCTCACCAATAACATCAAGGACTTGGCGAACGATCAGGGAATTATTTCCCTGCTGTTGAACGCTCAAGGACGCATTTTGGCCGAGATGGAAACATTTGGCGGCAATGAAGAGCTGTTTTGCGTTTCCTACCGGATGATTCGCGCAAAGCTCGCGGAAGTATTGGAAAAATACATCATCATGGACGACGTCACGCTGACCGATGAAACGGAAAAATTTGGAACGTTGGGAATTGAGGGACCGGAAGCGGCGCGGGTAGTCCTTGAACTTACGGGTGTCAATCTGGATCGATTGACGGAGCTTGGGCGGACGCAGACGTCGGTCAAATCCCCGGACGTCGCCGGCGTGGCGTCGCCAATTCCCTGCCGCATGGTGAGGCGGTCGCCGGGAGGCACACCGGGGGCTGAATTTGTCGTGCCTCGCGGTCAACTCGAAATGCTCTGGAACATTCTGGCAAATGCCACGCGACGACACGGCGGCGGACCCACCGGCTATCGAGCCCTCAGCGCGCAACGACTCGTACAAAGAGTGCCGTGGTTTGGTTACGACTTCGGCGAAAAGCAGATTCCGCATGAAGCCGGGCTGGAATCCAGCCACATCAGTTACACAAAGGGTTGCTACACAGGCCAGGAAATCGTGGAGCGCGTTCGTTCGCGCGGCCAGGTGAACCGCCGCAGGGTTGAATTGCTGTTTTCAGGCAATGGCGTGCCCGAAAACGGCACAGAACCTGCCATCGACAACAAGCCGGTCGGTTACGTGACGCGCGCGGCCCAATCATGGTTTCCGCCGTGCGTTCTGGGAATGGGTTATCTCGGCAAAGATCACCGGGCATTGGGAACAACCCTGCAATGGAGCGGCGGCGATGCACGAGTGGTGGATTTCAGCGAAGCGTTGCAGGCCACTTCGGCAGGGTAAATCGGCGAACGATTTCTCTGGATTCGGATTGCAAACTAAGCGGGGTGTTCCTTATCGCTCGTTTGTTTATCCAGCAGAGGCCGCAGCAGCCCTGTGAGGCGGCCCCGATCTTCCGGATTCATCGCGGTAAATTCGACGCCCATTCCACGGCTGGGAGTAACACGGCGAACCACAGCGCGGGCCTGGACCTCGCCGGCGCCCATCGGCAAGGACACCACTATTTTCACCAGACTCTGCGGTGGTGGCGGATTGGGAGTGCGAATGAACAGACCGCCGAGCGCGATGTTTTCGAGACGAGAGACGAAGCGTTGTGTGCCAACCTGCCAGCCTACGAGAAGACCTTCAGGCGCTTTGACGCGCGGATGACGCCGTGTTGGTCCCGGAGTGGTCATTCCCAAACCCGATCGATGAATCACACGCAAACGCCCCGGCGAAGCCGCCGCGGGTTCGCGTCAATCCAAATTCAAAGCGCGTTTAAACGATCCTGTTTCCGCATCAATCTTCTTTTGCAGTTGCAGGATCGAATACAGTAGCGCCTCCGGGCGGGGAGGACAACCGGGAACATAGACATCCACGGGAATAACCTGGTTGCAGCCTTGCACAATCGCGTAGTTGTTGAAAACGCCGCCGGATGTAGCGCACGCACCCATGGAAATGACCCACTTGGGCTCGGGCATCTGGTCGTAGAGCCGGCGAATCACCGGAGCCATCTTCTGCGACAAGCGTCCGGCAACAATCATCAGATCGGCCTGACGCGGCGACGGCCTGAAGACTTCCGCGCCAAATCGCGCCACATCGAAGCGCGCCGCAGCCATGGACATCATCTCAATCGCACAGCACGCCAGACCAAAACCCAGCGGCCAAATCGAGCTTCTGCGCGCCCAGTTCACGGCTTTGTCGAGCTGCGCGAAGATTACGCCTTCATCTTCCAGCAGCTTGCCAAAATCATCGGGCTTGGTGAGAGTTACGCCTTGGCCGAGAGATACGCTCATGTTGCCTCGCCCAATCATCTTCGCATATTTCCGCGAGCCTCGCCAAACCGGACTCAAGTGCCGCAAATCGGTATCCCACCGATCCGCGGTTCGAAGTGCGGCGCCGCTGGTAAAATTCGCAGTCTTCGCCACTCACGCTGCTATTCCTGGCGGTTTCCCTCATCGGCTCACACGGGCTCACACGGAAAGGACCACTTTTCCGAATTGCTCGCCTGATTCCAGATAACGATGCGCATCCGCGCAGTCGGAAAGAGGAAAGGTGCGGTCGAGAACGGGTCTCAAGTGCCCGGAGGCCACGAGCTTCATCACCGAGGCGAGTTCTGATTTAACGCCCATGTAGGAACCCAGCAGCGAGAGCTGGCGCGTGAAGAGAAACCGCAGGTCAATGCCGGCATCGTAGCCGGTGGTGGCTCCGCACGTCACCAGGCGCCCCCCGACCGCGAGACTGGCGACGCTCTCGTCCCAGGTCGCGGTGCCCACATGTTCCACCACCACGTCGACTCCGCGCTTGTTGGTGATGCGGCGAATTTCCTCGCGAATTTTTTGCGTCCGGTGATTGACCAGGTGCGCGGCTCCCAATTCCTTTGCTTTAGCGAGTTTCTCGTCGCTGCCGGCCGTTGCGATGATGCGCGCGCCGAAGAGCGCGGCAATCTGAATGGCGGCGCTGCCCACGCCGCTGCCTGCTCCGAGCACCAGCACATCTTCACCCGGCTGCAGTTGCGCGCGGCTGATGAGCATGTGCCATGCGGTCTGGAACACCAGCGGGATGGAAGCAGCCTCCTCAAAACTGAGGTTTTCCGGATACGGAAGGCAGTTCACTTCCGGGCAACGCACAAATTCGGCGCAGCCGCCGTCAATCATGTAGCCCAGGTTCGAAAATTTGCGGCATCGATTGTCCTGGCCGGCGAGGCACGCCGTGCATTTTCCGCAGGCGACTCCTGGAGCGAGGACCACCTTCTGGCCTAGGCGCACGGTGGTGACATCAGCTCCGACGGCGGCGATTTCACCGGCCACGTCGCTGCCCGGAATGTGCGGCAGAGGAATGGGAACATTTGGCAGCCCGTGGCGAACCCACAAATCGAGATGGTTGAGCGCGCAGGCCCTAACCCGCACCAAAACTTCATCTGCTCGAATGGTCGGGACGGGTACATCCGTGAACTGCAAAACCTCTGGTCCGCCGTGCTCACGAAAAATGATGGCTTTCATGCCGCTCCTGATTTTGAGGCGAATCGCAAGGTAACATTGCGAGTCAAGCCTGTCCACATTCCGCCGCGTTGACATGGCGTGGCACGCGACTTACGCTGGAACTGCACGTGGCCGCGCGATGCGCTTTAGGATTGCCGCGATGGAAGTGGCGATAGGAAGCCAGATGGATGTCTTCGAAGAAATCATAACCATGCGGCGCGCGGGAATCCGTGGCGCCCTCGCCACCATCGTCCACACGAATGGTTCCATACCGAGCTACGAAAGCTCCCGCATGCTGGTGCGCGAAGACGGCTCCATCGCTGGAACGATTGGCGGTGGGTGCGTGGAAGCGGACGTCTGGGCGGCCGCCAAAGAAGTGATGCTCAACGAAACTCCCCGCAAGATGGTCTTCAATTTGAATCACGAAGCGCGTTACGACAATGGCTTGATCTGCGGCGGCACGCTGGAAATATTTGTCGAGCCGATACTGCCGCAGGCAGTCGTAGTTCTCTTTGGTGGTGGCCACGTTTCCATGGCGGTCGCGAGTGCCGCCGGTGCGGCGGGCTTCGGCATCTCGGTGGTGGATGATCGCGAGGCCTTCGCAAACCAACAGCGTTTCCCCACGGCGCTGAATATTTACACAAGCTTCTCCGACGGATTTGAGAAAATCGTTCCCGGCGCCAGCACGTACCTGATTATTGTGACGCGCGGCCACAAGGAAGACATGCGCGTCCTGGCGTGGGCGGTGCGAACCAAGGCCCGCTACATCGGCATGATCGGCAGCAAGCGGAAAGTCTTGGCGGTGTACAAAGCATTGGCGAATGAAGGGTACCGTCCGGAAGAATTCGCGCGCGTATACGCGCCGATGGGATTGGACATCGGGGCGCTTTCTCCCGAGGAGATTGCCGTCAGTGTCGTTGCGGAACTTATCGCCGTGCGCCGCAATGCCGCGACCGCGGCACACAAAAAGCTGAATAATGAAGCTCACCCGGCGCTGAGTGAGCGCTGAAATCGCTTCGCCATGCTTGCCGCGGTAATCCTTTCGGGCGGTGCTTCCACCCGTATGGGCACGCCCAAAGCGCTCCTTCCCTATCGCGGCGAAACTTTCCTGCAATATTTACTGCGCGTTACAGATCACACCAGGATTGCTGCGCGCCGTGTTGTGCTGGGAGCCGACGCCTTGGCCATCCAGGCGACGCTCCATCTCCAGCCAGACGAAATTGTCATTAATCAGGAGTGGAGCAAGGGTCAACTAAGCTCGATTCAGGCCGCGCTAAAAAATCTGCCGCCCGATACCGATGGAATGCTGCTCTGCTTGATCGACCATCCCTTCGTGAGCGCCAAGTTGATCGACGAGTTGATCGGCCATTTTTATTCGTCACGCAAACGTATCGTGCTGCCGGTATATAACGGGCGGCGCGGCCACCCGGTGATTTTCGCTTCAAGCCTTTATGATGAACTAGTGGCCGCGCCGCTTGAGACCGGCGCGCGGGCTGTGGTGTGGGCGCACCATGAGGACGTGCTGGAGATGCCCACGATCGAGGAAGGGTGCGTGCTGAATTTAAATGATCGCGACGATATGGCTCGCGCCATCACCGGAGCGGATCCTGGCCAGCTCATTTGAGTTTGTCCAGGAGCGCCGTGAGCGCGTCGGTGGCCAGTTGCGCCGCGTGCCTCGTCGCAGGAGTCAGTCCGCCAAGTCTGCTCGAAAGATATTCGGCGTTGATGTCGCGCGCTTCCGAAATTTTCTTGTCTGTCAGCTCCACGGTTAAGAGCGACGCGCAGGCGATGGCCGTCGTGCAGCCCTGACAGAGAAAGCGAGCCTCCGCGATTCGCTCTTCCGCGACTCGCGCCGCAAGATGCAGGACGTCTCCACACACCGGGTTCGTGACTTCCACGGAAGCCGTGGCGTCGAGCAGCTTCCCAACATTCCGGGGCGACTGGAAATGGTCCAGAACCGCATCTGTGAACATGGTTGGAGTATCCCAAGGCAACCTCAATCAGGCAATGTTGCTGGCAAATGCCGAGTGGAGTCAGTGCGAAAGGTTGAACCATCGTGATCACTGTGGTGGCGGCGGTCATCGAGCGCCCGGACCGAAAAATTCTCATCGGCCAACGCCGGCGAACGGACACCTCTCCCTTGAAGTGGGAATTTCCCGGAGGAAAGCTCCGGCCTGGGGAACAACCCGAGCAGGCGCTCGCGCGTGAATTGCTCGAGGAACTGGGAGCGACCCTGCGCGCTTGTGTGGAAATCGGCAGAGTTCGGCACTCCTATGCCAACACTGCGAATCAGCTGGAAATCCGCTTCTTTGCCGCCGCCATTACCGATACAAACGTCGAACCGATATGTTTTGAACAAATCGCGTGGGTCTTCCCCAAAGAACTCGGCGATTATGACTTCCTGGACGCCAACCGGACACTCATCGCCCAGATCGCCACAGGAAAAGTGAAGCCCGCCGAGATATTGCGAAGCAGCGAAGGTTCAAGTAATTGACGTTTTCTTTCCCGGCAATGCTGCTCCTTCACGCCCACGGGCACGGCTTCATCGGGCGATTTTGGGAACGTATGGCGGCGCCGGCGGCGCAAGCGCCGCGGCCCGCGTGGAGAAAAAATGTTGCGCATTGCGGCCGATAATTCTGGTGGTGCGTTTGTTCCACATGGCGCCCATGAACATGGAGACGCCCGGCACAATGCCGTTCACGATGGAACGTCGCAACAATTTGTAGCCAAGTTTTTTTGCAAAGCGCTTGAGCACCTCGAACGATTCCCTTTTCGCGTAGTAGCGCCCCACCACCGCTTTGGAAATTCTGGCCCCGGATTTCGCGGCTTCTTTCGCGAGCCCTTCGGCAACCGCGCCGCCGAACGCGAAATTCATGATGGCCAGGAGGTCGTCGGGATTTTCCGGATCGAGCGCAACACCGTATAAAGCGGCCATGCGCGCCACCAACTGCAGTTGAATGCGCGCGGTGAAAAACACTTCGGAGCAGATCGCCGCGGCGGCTACCGCGATATTCGCCGGCAAACCCACCACCGCCTCGCCCGCGGTAAAAAGTCCGACCAACTCGTCAGCAGACACAGCCGCCCCGGTGATGGCGCCCGCGAGGGCCGCCTTCCGGCACGCGGACTGAATGAGTTTTTCGGCAATCTCCGCGCGCGTGCGGCCTGGAAACTCCAATGGAAATGATTCCGCCGCGGCATGAACGGCATAATGGCGAAATGTTTTTTCCATCAGTTGGAAAAGCCATTCGCCGCTCTTGAAACCGGACCAGCCGCCGAGATGCTGGATCTCAACCGCGGCCTCCTTCAACTGTTGGCGAATCGCATCTGTTGCGCCATTCTTGCTCATCGTGCTCCCAGCAAACTCAGGCCCGTTGGAGAGAGTCGTCCGCCCTGCTGTCATCATACCTCTAAGATTGCAGGTGCGTTTGACACGGGGCGCAACCCGTACGTACGGGCTGAGTCGCCTATTTTGATTCGCGGTACACTCGACTTGGTTCAATTCATGACTGACATCGAAGAACAAAGTCTTCCGCCGAAGAAATCTCACACCTGGCTGAAGGGTATTCTTGCCGGAAGCCTGGTCACGATTTTGTTCATTGGTACGGCGGTGTGGCTCTCGACAGGCGTCGGACTCCTTCATTTGTTGCGTGGCGGCGGATCAAAAATCGCAGTTGATCAGCCGACGGTGGTGCGGCAGATTCAGCGGCTGCAAAAACTCGAAACCGTGAGCTACACCATGGATAAAATCATCGGCGGGGCTCACGACAATGCCTACCTGCCGAAGTTTCTGGCGGGCGACCGGATTCTTCTGATCGTGCACGGCGAAGTCGTTGCGGGCGTGAACCTCGCCGAGATTCACCCCACTGACGTGAGTGTGCAGGGTCATAGTATTTCGTTACGCCTGCCCGCCGCGGAAGTCTTCGGCACGCGCATCGATAACACCATGAGCCGCGTGTATTCGCGGGATACCGGGTTATTTTCCTCGCCTGATCCAAACCTGGAAACGGAAGTCCGGCAGGAAGCGGAGCGCCAACTGCAGCAGTCCGCCTTGACGGACGGCATCCTGAAATCCGCGGACCAGAATGCGCGCAATACCATTTCTGGCATGTTAACGGGGCTGGGGTTCACTCAAGTTTCGCTCCAGTAAGGTTGAGCGCGGTGTTCTGCAATGTGGAACGGCGGCCTTACACGCGAAACCCATCGACCGTGGCCTTCATCTGGTAGTCGCGATCATTCCATCCATAAGCCCGATTGCATGGCGATACAAATCCTAATCTGCTAGACTGGCGCGGCTTTGACGCACACCACGCGAAGACGTTTTCTGACTGGCTCCCTTTCGACAGCCGCCGACGTAATGGTTTTACCCGTCATTGCCCGCGCGGCGCAGATCACTGCGCAGCCGCATCTCCGCTTTCCGGAGCAGCCGCGAGAACGGATCGCTATCGCCTCGTACCCTTTTCGGGATTTTGTGGCCGGCAAGAACGACTCCGCATCGAACGGCAAAGTCGAGTTAAAGGATTTCGCTGCGCACGTGGCCGGGATGCTCAACATCCGAAAAATCGAGCCGTGGAGTGAACATTTTCACTCGCTGGACGCGAAATACCTTGAGGATATTCGCGCCGCGGTGGAAAAAGCCGGCGGCATGATCGTGAATATCGCCGTGGATGGAGAGCATAGTCCTTACGCGGCGGACAAAGCCGAGCGCGCAAAGTCGGTGGCCTTCAGCAAGCAATGGGTGGATGTGGCGGTTGCCGTCGGATCGCCGAGCATACGAAGTAACATGTCGAAAGCCGCCGATTCCGAACCGGATGTGCAGCGGGCCGCCGAGAGTTTGCGGCAGGTAGTGGACTATGCTTCATCAAAGAATATCGTTGTCACTATGGAGAACGATAATCCCGTGAGCGAGGACCCGTATTTCATCGTCAAGGTAATCGGTACGGTGAACAGTCCCTGGTTGCACGCGCTTCCGGATTTTGCGAATTCACTGGTGGCGAAACCGGCGCCGTACGCCTACAACGGCCTTCAGCAGATGTTCAGCCAGGCATATAACATCTGTCACGTCAAAGCCCTGGAAGTAAACGAGAAGGGCCAGGAATTCGACGTGGACATGGCGAAAAGCTTTGGAATCCTCGCCAATGCACACTATAAAGGATACTGCTCCATGGAATTTGACAGCCCGGGTGATCCTTATAAAGGAACTGCGCAACTCATTGAAACAACTCTTCACTATCTCTCCTGACCCGCTCCCCATGCCCATTTCCGCTTCCAGGATGAAATGCTCAATAAAGGAGGTTTGTTCATGATTGTCGGCGTGCCCCGCGAAATCTATCCGGGCGAAAGGCGTGTGGCATTGGTGCCAGGGGTACTTCCGCTTTTGGCGAAGGGTGGATTGGAAGTCATCGTCGAAACCGGCAGCGGCGCGAGCGCGGGTTATCCGGATGCGGAATACACAGCGAAAGGCGCGAAGATTGCCGCGGACCGCGCGGAAGTATTTCGCACAGCCGACGTGATTGTGCAGGTGCTTTGTTACGGGGCGAACGACCGCACGGGCAAAGAAGATCTTCCGCTCCTGCGGCGTGATCAGGCCTTGATCGGGTTTTTGCGGCCGTTGGGTTCGCAGGAAAGCGTGCAGGAAATTGCCGCGCGAGGAGTAAAGGCATTTGCCGTGGAATTGATGCCGCGCATCACCCGCGCGCAAAGCATGGACGCGCTTTCGTCGATGGCCAACATCAGCGGATACAAAGCGGTGCTGCTGGCGGCGGACATGCTGCCGAGAGTTTTTCCGATGATGTCTACGGCGGCTGGAACAATCACGCCGGCGCGAATTTTTGTAATCGGCGCCGGCGTGGCAGGGCTGCAGGCCATTGCCACTTCGCGCCGGCTCGGGGCCGTAACCTCCGCCTATGACATGCGGCCGGTAGCAAAAGAACAGGTGATGAGCCTGGGCGGGCGATTTGTGGAGCTGCCGATTGAAGCCAAGGATGCGCAGGACGCCAGCGGCTACGCACGGGCGCAGGACGAAGAGTTTTACGGGAAGCAGCGGGAACTACTGGGCAAAGTCGTCTCGGAAAGCGACGTGGTGATTACCACGGCGGTGATACCGGGCAAAAAATCGCCCATCTTGGTAACCGCCGGGATGGTAGAGAAAATGGCTCCGGGCTCGGTCATCGTGGATCTGGCGGCGGAGCGCGGCGGCAATTGCGAGCTCACGGTTCCGGGCGAAGTCTCCGTGCAGCACGACGTGACCATTGTGGGCTTGTTCAATCTGGCTGGAACCGTGCCGTACCACGCCAGCCAGATGTACGCGAAAAATGTGACCACCTTTTTGCTGTACATCGTCAAAGATGGGAAATTGCGGCTGGATACGCAGGATGAAATTATTCGCGATACATTGCTTTCCGATGGCGGGGAAATTGTGAACAAAAGATTGCGGGAGCTTTATTCCCTTCCCGCTTTGGCGGCAAGCCCTGCTGCGGCTGCCGGGGAGGGAACCAAGGGATGAAACTGGATCTGCTGACGAGCCTCTACGTGTTCATGCTGGCGGGCTTCATTGGATTTGAAGTGATTCGCCGCGTTTCGCCGCTTCTGCACACCCCGTTGATGTCGCTCACCAATGCCCTGGACGCCATCGCCGTGGTGGGCGCGATTATTCTGGCCGGCGAACACAAGACCAATTTCTCGGCAATATTAGGGACCATCGCCATCGTGGCCGCGACCAGCAACGTCGTGGGCGGCTTTATTATTACCGACCGCATGCTGAAAATGTTCAAGCTCAGCGGGTCGAAAAAATCATGATGTCAGAGACAGCCGCGCTACAGGTGATGGAAGTTACCTACCTGATTGCATCCGCACTATTTATTTTGTCGCTGAAATGGATGAGCTCACCGGCTACGGCGCGGCGCGGTGTGTGGGCCGGCGAGTTGGGGATGCTGCTGGCGATCATCGGCACGCTGTTGCACCACGGCATGGACTACAAGTGGGTGGCGACGGCACTCGTACTGGGGTCGATCATCGGCGTGCCTCTCGGCAAAGTCGCCATGACGGCCGTTCCGCAGCGGACGGCGTTGAGCCACGCATTTGGCGCGTTGTGCGTGACGCTGGTGGGCACGGCGGAATTTTATCTGCGGGCACCGGCTGTGCCGCCGTTCATGATGGCGGTGCTGGGCATGGAAGTGATCCTTGGGTCGCTCACGTTTACAGGGAGTTTGATGGCCGCAGGAAAACTGCAGGAAGTATTGCCGCAGCGGCCCATCACGTATAAAGGCCAGAACATCGTAAATCTCGCGGTCCTGGCCATTGCCGTGATCGTCGCCGTGGTTCTGGTTTTGCATCCGGAGCGCGTGTACCTGTACCCCGTAATTGTGATTCTGCCGCTGATTTTTGGCGTGCTGATGATTATTCCCATCGGCGGCGCGGACATGCCCACGGTGATTTCGCTTTTGAATTCATACGCGGGATTGTCGGCGGCCGCCATGGGATTTGTTCTGGACAACAAACTGCTCATCATCGCCGGCGCTTTGGACGGCGCCTCGGGGTTTATTCTCTCCGTGAACATGTCCAAGGCCATGAACCGCTCGTTTTCGAATGTGTTGTTTGGAGCCTTTGGACAGGAACAAGCCAGCGCGGCTGGCGCGACGGAAACCCGCCCGGTAAGAAGCGCAAGCGCGGAAGAAGCTGCTGGGATTCTTTCCGCAGCCAACAAAGTGGTGATCGTGCCGGGTTACGGGATGGCCGTATCGCAAGCGCAGCACAAGGTGCGCGAACTTTATGATGCCCTGACCAAGCGCGGCGTCGATGTCCGCTTCGGGATTCATCCCGTCGCGGGTCGCATGCCCGGACACATGAACGTCTTGCTGGCGGAGGCCGACATTCCCTACGACAAGTTGATGGAGATGGACGACGCCAACGGCGACTTGCCGCAGACGGATGTCGCGCTGGTGATTGGCGCCAATGACGTGACCAATCCGGCGGCGAGGACCGATACCAGCAGCCCGATTTATGGCATGCCCATTCTGGATGTGGACAAGGCGCGCACCGTGATGGTCATCAAGCGCGGAATGAGCGCGGGCTTTGCAGGAATCGATAATCCGCTCTACTACGACGACAAGACGCTGATGTTATTTGGGGACGCGAAGTCCTTCGTGGGGTCGATTGTGCGGGAGATTACCGGAGGCGGAGGCCATTAGCGCAGCATGCTCCAAGTTTTTTCGACGGGCTGGAGCGAGTGCAACAGCTAAGAAGCTTTTTCGCGCGACATGATCAGGTAGTCGGAGTACGGCCCTTTAAAGTCCTCGATTTTCCCGCCTTTGAAGTGCCAGATGCGCGTGGCCACTTCATCGAGAACGTCTTCGTCGTGCGTGACCAGCAACACGGTTCCGTCGTATCTCTGCAGCGCGATGTTCAGCGCGTTGATGGACTCCAGGTCCAAGTGGTTGGTGGGCTCGTCGAGCACCAGGAAGTTCGGCTTCTGCAGCATCAGGCGGCAGAAAATCATGCGCGCAATCTCGCCGCCACTTAGCGCCTTGGTCGGCTTTAGCGCGTCTTCCCCGCTGAAAAGCATTTGACCCAGCAGGCCGCGAATTTCCTCTTGCGTGGATTTGGGATTGAACTGCCATAGCCATTCCAGCGCCGTAAAATCGGAAACCACCGAGTCGCGATGATCCTGCGGAAAATACCCCACGGTAACCTCATGCCCCCATTTCACGCTGCCACCATCCACGTGGAAACTTTTGTCAACGTCATCGATGAAGCCTTCGGCGTTGCGTATGAGGGACTTCAACAGGGTGGTCTTTCCCGTACCGTTCCGGCCTGTCAGCGCGATTTTTTCTCCGCGCGTAATACTGGCGGTGAACGGCTTGATAACTTTCAAATCGTCGTAGGATTTCGCGATGCTCTTGATTTCCAGAGGGTGGCGGCCGGACCCGCGCTCGATGGCGAAGCGTATATACGGGCGGGCAATGTTGGAACGCGCCAGTTCCGTGGTCTGCAGCCGTTCCACTTCCTTCTTTCGCGAGGTGGCCTGCGCCGACCGTGTGCCGGCGGAAAATCGCGCGATGAAGTCGTTGAGCTGTGCGATTTTCTTCTCGCGGTTGGCGTTGTCCGTCTCAATGCGCGAACGAATCTGCGTTTTGGCCAGCACCATCTCGTCGTACCCGCCGTTGTACATGATCACCGTTTCGTAATCGATGTCCGCGGTGTGCGTGCAGACGCTGTTGAGGAAATGCCGGTCGTGCGAGATGACGATCAGCACGCCTTCATATTCCACCAAATAATTCTGCAGCCAGTGCACCGAATCGAGGTCCAGGTTGTTGGTGGGCTCGTCCAGAAGCAAGGCCGGCGGGCTGCCGAACAGCGCCTGCGCCAGCAGCACCCGGACTTTTTGCCCGCCCTGCAGTTCGCCCATCTGGCGCTCGTGCAGTGCCGCTTCCACGCCAAGGCCGTCGAGCAGGATTGCGGCATCCGCTTCCGCGGTGTAGCCGCCTTCTTCGCCAACGATGCCTTCCAGTTCGCCCAGGCGCATGCCGTCGGCATCGGTAAGGGCATCGTGCGGCTTGGCATAGAGCTTGTCGCGTTCCTCGAGAGCCGCCCACAACGGCGCATTGCCCATGATGACCGTGTCAATCACGCGAAATTGGTCGAACGCAAACTGGTCCTGCCGAAGTATGCCGAGCTTTTTGGGCCGCGTGATGGAACCTTTGGTTGGATCGAGCTCACCCGTGAGGATTTTCATTAATGTGGATTTGCCGGCGCCATTGGGCCCGCTAATCGCATAGCGACGCCCATCGAGAAACGAACAGGTCACATCCTCAAAGAGGATTCGCGGCCCAAAGCGCATGGAAACGTTGTCAACGTAGAGCATCTCTCAATAATTATAGCGTGTAATCAAAGGATTCGCCTTGTTCGAACCGCTTGGAAGAGCATCTGCTCGACAAGTATTCTTGGAATCTTCTCACTTCCGGCATAGATGCTTTCGGCAGCGGACGTTCCTCTCCGGCAACCGTAATTTACGCACATCCTTCGCTTTGACATCCGCAATTCCCACCCAACGGCGCTTGCTGTCGCATTCTTATGACGCTAGACTTCGCCGCGCATGTCCATCCAGACGCAGCCTGACCAGCAGCATCTTGCCGCCTCTCAGCCGTCCCGCCTGACTGGTTTTTGGGCGCTGATCGCCACCCAGTTTCAGGGCGCCTTCACCGACAACGCCCTGAAGTGGCTGGTCAGTTTCATGGTCCTGGAGACCGCCGTCTCCAAAGCAGAGCGGGACATGTGGTTCGTGCTCATCGTGCCGCTGCTCTTCTCCGTTCCATTTTTGCTCTTCTCCATCCCCGGCGGATTTCTGGCCGACAAATACAGCAAGCGCAGCGTCACCATTGGAACCGTTGTCGCCCAACTAGCGGTGATGGCGCTTGCCACCTGGGCGCTGGCGGGCGCCCGCATCGGCTGGGCAGGCGTAGCTCTCTTCCTGATGAGCACCATCGGCGCGATTTTTGGGCCCACCAAATATGGCTTGCTGCCGGAGCTGCTTCCCGAATCCAAACTGAGTTGGGGAAATGGAATTATCGAGTTTGGAACTTTGCTGGCGGCCATCGTTGCGGCCCTGGCGGGCGGCTACCTCGCGCACACCTTCCGCGGCAGGCAGGCCTGGTCCGGCGTGATTTTCATGGCGCTGGCTGCCTTGGGCCTGCTGGTCAGCCTGGCGATTTCGCGTGTGCCAGCGGCCGACCCGGCGCGCAGGTTCGCATGGAACGCCGTGAGCGAGTTTTTTGCCGAGATGCGGCGCATCAGCCGCGACCGCGTCCTGCTCTCGGCCGTGCTGGCGAATACCTTCTTCTGGTTTCTGGGCTCGCTGTTGCTGCTGAACATCGTCTTGTACGGCACGGACGTCCTGGCTCTCGACGAAACGCACAGCAGTTATCTCCTCGCCGGCCTGAGCCTGGGGATTGGGGTTGGCAGCCTGGCTGCCGGTTTTGTATCTGGGAAAAAGATTCAGATGGGCATGGTGCTGCCGGGCCTCGCGGGCATGGCGGTTGTCGCCGCGCTGCTTTCCTGGGCGGGGATCGGCTTTGCAATCGTTCTCACCTGTCTCGCAGCGCTGGGCTTTGCAGGCGGCTTTTTCGTTGTGCCGGTGAACGCGCTCATCCAGCGGCGCCCAGCCCCCTCGGAGAAGGGCCGCACCATCGCGGTGGCCAATCTCCTGTCATTCGTTGGCGTGGCTCTTCAGCCGGTCGCGCAATTCGCCATGCTACGGCTCGGACACCCCAATCCGTCAACGGTTTTTCTCATCGCCAGCGGCTTTACCGCCTTGATAGGTGTCGTTTTAGTGGCTATTTTGCCCGATTTTTGGGTTCAAGCCCTCGACTGGACGGGCATACATCGAAGGGATACCCTATAGGTCCACTTGGCACGGCTCAGGGGCCTGCCAGACTTCGCTGGTCGAGGATGTTGCTGACATGACCGATGCTGCTGTGACTACCCGCGTCCGGGCAGAGCGCCGGGAGCTTTCCGACTCAATGGACAGAGTGCTGGGGGAACTGGAGAAGGTCCAATCGTCTCCCACCCCAGACAGTGTGCACGATTTGCGTGTGGCCCTGCGGCGGTGCCGTTCGGTGGCCACCGTGTTTGAGGAGGTCGACACGGATGCCGCCTGGCCCAAAATGCGCAGGACGGCGAAGAAGCTGTTTCGCGCCTTGGGCGCGCTGCGTGACGCCCACGTCATGGAGGATTGGGTCAAGAAGCTGGCTCCCGCCGACGACCCGGTGCGCGTACATCTCCTGAGTTTGTTGGCGGCGGATGAGCCGGACTTGCCCAACGAAGTGCAGCGGCTTGCCGGTAGATTTGACGATAAGGTCTGGAAGACCTTGCGGCGGCGCCTGCGGCGGCGCGTGCGTTACATTCCGGTGGGAGGCCTGGCGGCGGAGTGCCTGGCATGGGAGCGATTCGAGGAAATCAAGCAGCTGCACGCCCGGGCGCTGCGCGGCGAGAAGTCCAACCCGTGGCATGCCGTACGGATTGGTTTGAAGAAGCTGCGTTACACGCTGGAGACACTGCTTCCGGAACATCACGCGGCGTGGCGTGAGGACTTAAAACGCCTGCAGGATTTGCTCGGAGACATTCACGACCTGGACCTGCTGGCGGAAAAGGTGAAGGCCGAGGCCGACGTGGACGGACCGGCGAAGTCCGCCTGGAAAGAGAATGTTCAGCGTGAGCGCGAAGCGCGCGTCCAAACCTACCGGCAGCTGACCCTCGGAAGGACCAGCATATTCAATAAATGGAGACATGCGCTCCCCAGCGGCGAACGCCTCGAACTGGCATCCTTTGCGCGCCTGCAAGCTACGGCACGCGCGGCACAATCGAGGTCGCGCAAAGTAGTCAGAATTTCACTGCGAATTTTTGATTTATTGCGCCGCGCCAAGGCCGCGCCGGTTTTTGGCGATACCACCATGCGGCGCAACTTGCGCGCTTCCGCATTGCTGCACGCGGTTGCCCATGGCGCCAAACATCCCCGGAAGGCTTCGCTCCGGATTCTCTCCACCATGCAGGCCCCTCCGCGCTGGACATCGGATGACTGGGAACTGGTGGCTTGGGCTGTGCGTTTTCACCGTGGTGCGGAGCCTTCCGCGCATGACGGCGACTTCGGCAAGCTGAGCGCGACCGCTCAAGATCATATCCGCGTTTTGGCCGGCGTCGTTCGGCTCGCGCGGGCGCTGCACAAATCGAGAGTGGAATCGGCCACGGGATTCAAGGTTGAAACCTCCGGTGACGTCATTACCCTGCTGATTCCGGATCTTGCGGACAGTCTTGAAACCGCCGCGAAGTTTGCCGCGGGAAAACATCTTTTGGAAACGGCTTTAGGCAAGCCGCTGGTACTGCGCGCTACGGAGAAAAGCCCCGAAGTAGTCGCCATGCCCCAGCCTGCTCCAGGTTTGCTGTATGCGGTGGCTTCGGCTTCGAATTAAAGCAAGTCTGAATAGCTGAATTTCTCTAAATACCAGGCTGGGCTCTAAAAATCCTCCCGGAACCCAATCGATCCCTGCTTCGCAATGAAGCCAACAGCCAAAACTACTTTGCGCGCCGCAGCAGGCGTGGAGTGGCCAGCCACAGCAGTTCGGCGCTCGGTGGCGAGACGCGCTTCAATTGGATGGCGGCCACCCCGGCTTTTTTCAGCGAAGTGATGTTATGTTTCGCGCCGAAAGCGGCGGCGATGATTTCGTCGAGTTGCGGAGCGTGGCCGAATAGCAGGACCGCGGCGGACTGTTTGTCTTTGGCCAGTTCGCGAAAGAGCAGAGACGGCTCGGCGCCGGGCAGGAGCAGGTCGGTGCGGCGAATTTTCTGCTTCGGATAGCGCAGTGCGGTGGCGAAAAGTTCGGCGGTCTGCATGGCGCGCACATATGGACTGGAGAGCAGCAAGTCCGCGTGGAAACCCAGGGCGGCGATGCGCGTGGCTACCTGCCTGGTTTTCTTCAGACCTTCTTCAGTAAGGTAGCGTTCGGGGTCGGGCGGGCACTTCGGGTCTTCGCGGTCAATCGCGATGCCATGACGTACAACGTAGAGATCCATGGGACACTCCATTCGCCTTGAATGTTTGAAAAATTGTTCCGCACGTTTCCAGGGCCCAAACTTAACCGTCGGAGGGTACAGGTGAGACGCTTCCCGTCCAGGGAGTCGTCTGAATTCGACTTCCTCGTTTAACTATACCGGGTCCCGGCGTAATCAGAATCCCGCACGGTTCAATGGTGTGTCGAACTGTTATGGCCGCCGAGTTGGCGGAAGTACAGCCGCACATGAAATTCTTTCTCGAACAGATCGGCACTGCGAGTCGCATCGCGCAAGTCTTCCGCGGCATCTCCGCGCGCGTTCACCTGAAGACCGACGGCCCCACGTTGGAAGGAGGCATGGATGTTGGTCACCCGCTGGCGATGCGCGTGGTCGAGGCCTTCGGCGATGCGCAGGATGGAGGCCAAGCGGCGGGTCATGCGCTTGTCCAGATTCGAGAGCGAGGAGTACGCAGTGTGGTGGCTGGCCGGGTCGGATTTTCGGTTGTGATAACGAACCAGAGCGGCGACCACGGCGCGGTCGCGGCCCTCGAGCCCGGGCATGTCCCCGTTAAGCGCCAGATACTCGCCATGTTTATGATGGCCGTGGTGGCTGATGGCGTGTCCCACGTCATGTAACAATGCGCCGGATTCGAGTAAGACGCGGCTCTGCGCGGGCAAATGATGTACCGGCTGCAGGCGATCGAACAGAAGGATGCTGAGTTCGCGGACATGTTCGGCGTGAGCCTGATCGTATTCGAGGCGGCGCGCGAAGCTTCTGGTACTGGCTATCAACTGGCGGGCAGCGGCGTTGTAGCGGTGCGGTTCTTTACGCGAGAAAGCGTCGTGGGCGATTTCCTGCAAAATGCCTTCGCGTACGGAAACCGCCGGAATCGCCATGCAGCGGACATTCAGATAGCGGCCCAGGGTAGTAAGCGTGATCGCCGCAATTCCCATGACATCGGCGCGGTCGCGGCGCACGCCGTACGCCTTCATCCGTTGGCGCACGTCGCGTCTCAGGATGTCGGGCAAGCGATCGCGCAGGAGAGAAAGCTGCAGCATGGGCAGGCCGTGCTCGCGTGGGCCGGGAGCGATGGCCGCCAGCGTCTCCGCATTGCCGCCCAGAGCCACGGCAATCTGTTCGCCAAGATTGGGGCGTGAAGGCAATTTCGACTCCAGCAGTGCGCGTACATACTTGCGAACCTGCTCGGCTTGCGATGGGGTAATCACGCCCGGAAGATTCAAAGTAGTCATGAGGCGGACCGTGCCGACGCCAAGATGAGCGCTCTGTTCGACTGTCCGGTCGCGGAGGATGCTGAGCTCCAGGCTGCCACCTCCGAGGTCGATGATGCAGCGCGGCGTGGCTTCTGGGCCGAGCGCGGCAAAGACCGCTTCCCTTCCCAAACGGGACTCTTCCGCGGCGCTGATCACCTCCACGGAAATGCCGGAAGTTTGCTTGATCCTGCGCAGAAAAGCGTCGCGATTGCGGGCTTCTCGGGTGGCGCTGGTGGCCACGGCACGGTATTTGGTCACGCCGAATTCATCCATGGTCTCCCGGAAGTCCTTGAAGGCCTTGGCGCTTTTTTTGAAAATCTTTTCAGTGAAACGGTGCTGGAGGAAAACACCTTCACCCAGGCGCAGCGAGTAGCGCTCGTCGTAAAGCGGCTCGATGTCCAGCGCGGAATAAGCGCGAGCGACGGCCAGGCGGACAGCGTTGGAGCCGGCGTCGATGGCAGCGATATGAACCGGCTCTGACATTTGCGGGGCTAGCGCCAGAGATGCGCCAGCGCGGCGGAAGGCGTGTATTTGGTGGCACGAATGCCGAGCTTCTCGCCGATGCGATGGCGAAGCTCTTTGTTGACCCGCGAGACGCTGGCTTCACCATCCAGTTCAATGAAGTTGTGGCGTTTGGCCATGACTTCAAACTCGCGCTTGATCATGGTCTGGTAGCGGATGAAAGACCAATATAGATCGTGCGACAGGGACATGTCCCGGCCGGCTTCCCAGTAGCTGATGGCCTGCGATTTCTTGAACTCGCGGCTGAAAGCCGTTTCGGGGCGCACATTCAACCAGAAGGTCAGGTGCGGCCTGAGGGCCATGGCGTAGAGGCCGCTCAGGTAATCGCGATTGATGCCGCGCACCACGCCGCGCGCGATCAGGGTAAAAATAAAACGGTCGGCGAGGACCACGGCGCCGGCGCGCAGCGCGGGCAAGATACGGTGCTCGACCTGGTCGAAGAAGTCCGTGGCATACATCAACGCCAAAGTAAGCCGGGTTACGGCGTTTTTCGCAAGCAACTGGTCAATGTCGCTGCCCACCAGGTTCGAGCGGCGCAAGCCACTGGTCTGGACAGCAAAGCCTTCGGATTCGAGCCATTCCTGGAGCAAAGCGATTTGCGTCGAGCGGCCGGAGCCATCCATGCCCTCAATGACCACCAGCGTCCCGGTGATTTCCGCGGGATCGAAACCGACCAGCGGCTCGCCAAAGAAATAGTGTGAAGCTTCCTCGTCGATGGTCGCGGCGGGTTTGGCCGTAGGTGCAGGTGGCACGGGCACGGATATCACGGCGGTGAGTGTTTCCGTGGACACCGGCGTGGCCTGCGATTTGTCTTTTTCCTTTTCCTTTTCCTTTTCCCGCTCCTTGTCTTTTTCCTGGTCGGGCATGATCACTCCGCTTCCTGAAGACGGGGGGCAAATCGCTTGAGATCGATTTTGGAAGCCACGATATCGCGCATCTGCTTTTGAAGTTTGTTAACGGCTATGGTGCCGTCGAGAACGACAAAATTGTCGGTGTCGACCATCTTGTCGTATTCCTCGAGGATGCGCGCCTGGAACAACCGAAAACTTTCGGCGCGATCGTAGGACATGCCCAGATCCATGCCAGCTTCATAATATTTCAACTTGGGCCGGCCGCTGAGGATGCGATGAACGGCCACATCCAGTGGAGCGCGAAAATAAAAGGTGATGTCCGGAACGGGTGCAAAGCGGTACAGATTGCGTAGCCAACGTGCCGGGCAGCCGCGGGCGGCATCGCGCGCAAATGCGGTGTAAATGTACCGATCGGCGAGCACCAGGTAATCGCCCTGCAAGAGCGGCATGATCTGGCGTTCACAGCGATCCGCAAAATCCGCGGCGTGCAAAAGAGAAAACGTGGTGGGGGTGAGCAGCCGCCGCTGCTTTCCGCGGCGGGTTGCGGATTTAACCAGCGGAGAAGAATTCCATTCCGTGAAGTGCAGCCGGTAGCCGCCAATCTCCAGCCAACGCTTGAGCAAATAAAGCTGCGTGCTCTTGCCGGAGCCATCGGTGCCTTCCACCACAATCAGCGCTCCGGGATAGGCGCGGCTGGGGACGGGGCGCCCCGGCTGCGGTAATGTCGATTTGCTGGGTTCGACGCGTGGCGGTTTTTGCAGTACTTCCTGATTTTCCATGAGGTTGGATCGTGCACCCGGGCCGTGCTGGCCGCAGCGAATGTGAATACTATTCTCGAATTGTTACAAAGACATTACAAGATAGTTCGGCGAAGCGCAAAGCGCCAAGGCATCTAGAAGATGCTCAATTTTATGCGCAGAAATTTTCCCGGGTTTTTGCGAAAGTCGCCAATCAGCAGGCGCAGATCGCCGGTGAGCCCGGCCAGATTGTCATACAACGTTGGATCGGAGAAGAGCTTGCCCACCGTGGTGGTGTTCTCATTCAGTTTGCTGGAAGCCTCGGCGAGATTGGTGCTGGTGTCGCGAAGTTTGTTGTACAGGGTGTCATCGTTGGCGAGTTTTCCAAGGCTGCCTTTGCCGGCGCGCACGTCACTGAGTACGGCGTTGCCGTTGTTCAAGGCTTGTTTGGCTTCGTCGTAGAGGGCCGGGTCGTTGAGCAGTTTCGCAATGGTGCCCTTGCCGGAGCGCGCATCGGTCACCAGGCCGTTGACGTTATCGAGATCCTTGTCCACCTTGTCGTACAACTCATTGGAGGCCACAAGCTTGCCGAGAGTTCCCCGTCCCTTCTGAATGTTGCTCATCATGCTGTCAGCCCTGGTCAGAACGTCATTCAGGTGGTTGTAAGCCTCTTGGTCGGTAATTAATTTTCCGACGGAGCCTTTGCCCTGCGCGACGTCGTTCAGAATATCCTGCATGGTATCGGAAAGCGCCTGCAGGCTGCTCAGCACTTCCTTGGTTTCCGAAGCGGGCACTTCCTGACCTTCCTGCAGCGGCACTCCGGTGAAGCCTCGGGTAATGTTTATGTACTTATTTCCGAGCAAACCCTCGGTGACCATGCTGGCCGCGGAATCGGTGAGAATATCGGGCTGATAACGCCGATCCAACTTCATCACAACCTCAATGTTCCGGGCTTTACCTACGGACTTGGCCTGACTGCGCGGCACCAGCGTGATGGACTCGACGTTTCCGACATCCACGCCGTCGACGCGCACGGGCGCGCCATTCGCCAGACCGGAAACGTCCGCTTGATAGGTCTTCAGGCGGTACTTGGGGCCGAGGATTCCCGCTCCGGTGACATAAAAAATTCCGGCGGCCAGCACGAAAAGTCCCACGAGCACGAACAAGCCTACGCGTAACTCAGTCCAGGTGAGTTGCTTCCTCTGGGCCATTACTCCTTCCCTCCCGAGTACGGCAACAAGAGTACAGCATAATCAAACCAGAAAACGTCGTAGATACGGATCCCTGGTGCCGAACAAATCCTGCTGATCGCCTTCAAAATAAATGCGCCCGTCTTTCAAGACAAGAAAGCGAGTGGCGGCGTACTGGCCGTCGCGGGCTGAGGATTCAGGATTAACGCGGACCACCTCTTTGCTCTTTTTGTCGAAACTGAAATTGGCCAGCGCGAAACCATCCTGCAATCGCTGCGTGGCCATGAGAGCGGTGACGCCATAGACGTCACGCAAGCGCAGGATGAGGCTGATGATGGTTTGCGAGGTGACCGGATCGAGCCCTGCCGTCGGCGAGTCATACAACACGATATCGGGCCGGTTGATCAAAGCGCGCGCAATGGAAACGCGACGGCGCATACCGCCCGACAGTTCGGACGGCAACTGATCGGAAGTATGTTCGAGCTCGACGAATTGCAGCGCTTCCTGAACGCGAGGCTCGATCTCCTCCTCCTTCACGCGCTCCTCACGCAAGCGATAAGCGACGTTTTCGCCAACGGTCATGGAATCGAACAATGCGCCTTCCTGAAAAACGAAACCGATGTGCTCACGCAGTTGCAGGAGGCCCTTCTCCGCCATGGAGGAGACTTCCTGGCCGAGAACCGTGACGCTTCCGTGGGTGGGCTTCAACAATCCGGCGGCGAGCTTGAGCGAGAGAGTTTTTCCCGTGCCTGTTTCGCCGAGGAGGATCAGGGTTTCCCGCTTGGGCACGGAAAATGAGACGCCTCGCAGAACGTCGCCTTCGCCAAAGCCCATATGGACGTTGTCGAAGATCACGGCAGGGCCGGCGGTGGCGGTCGCGGATGCGGCGGGTAAGCTCATCGAATGCGCCATGGATTATAGGGGCAGTTTAGCCGGGCACCGCCGGTAACGCAGCACGGGAGCGGCGCCGGGCGGCAAAGCTGAATTAGAAAAGCTTGTCGCCAAGATATAGCGCCAGTTTTGTAAGGAAGAGATCTGCAGCGATGATCAATACCGACGCGACGACCACGGCCTGCGTGGTTGCGCGGCCAACGCCTTGCGTTCCACCGCGCACGGTCAATCCCTTATAACAGCCGATGGTGGCGAGGATGAACCCGTAGACCATGGGCTTGGTGAAACCCTGCATCAAATCGGCAAAGTCTAGGGCCTTGATGGCGCGCGTCCAAAATTCGACGGCACCGAGGCGCAAGGAAAAAACGGAAGCAACACAGCCGCCGAGCAGGCCAATGAAATCGTTAAGCGCGGTAAGCAGCGGAAGCACCAAGACGGTTGCAACGACGCGCGGGGTCACCAGCTTGCGGCTCGGATCGGTGCCCATGGCGCGCATGGCGTCGACCTGTTCGGTAACCAGCATGGAGCCCAATTCCGAGGCGATGCCCGAAGCGCAACGGCCAGCCACCAGAATTCCCGTGAGCGTGGGACCCAGTTCCCTGACGAGTGCAATGGCCACGACGTCGCCGGTTAATGCGGCTTGCCCGAATCGCGTGAACTGCGAGCCCGTCTGCAACACCATGACCGCGCCGATAAAGAAGCCGGAGAGCAGCACGATGGGCAGAGAACCCACGCCGATGTCATCCATCTGATCGAGGGTGTCCTGGAAATAGCGTGGCCCGGTGGCGAGATTCTTGACCGATCGAAAAGCGAGGAAAGAATAGTCCTGTACGCTGGCGACCAGCCTTTTAGCCGAATCGGTGAGGACGTCGAGGACCGACAATTTGGGTTCGGAAGCGGCTTCGCTGTCAATCTGGAGTGGGGTTCCTGCCACGAGTACCTTTGTCTGCGCCTGCCCGCGCCTGTCTGCTCTGCTCCGCGCAGCTGAGCTTGTTGCGAGTGGCTGCGATGAAAGCCTAACCGTGCCGCAAGGGCACGTCAAGTAAAGCCGGGCGGCTGAAGCTATAAACTGTGGCAAGGATTTTCTTGCGATGGGTAGTGGTTTGTTTGCAAACCAATCCGGTACCCGGCGTTCGAATGCAAAGCACGTCTGAAGGCGCGGCGAAGACAGGTAGACTCCGCGCGGCCCCGGCAGATACACTCCAGTACTTAATCACGCAGCGCAAAACTCAATATTTCGAGGCATGAAGGGGAATGCTGCATTTTTATACAGCCGGCGAATCTCACGGACAGGCGCTACTGGCTTTTATTTCCGGATTGCCGGCGTCACTGCCCGTGGATGTGAGGTTCATCAACGAGGAGTTGCACCGGCGCCAGCTTGGATACGGACGGGGCGGACGGCAGAAGATCGAAAAGGATCGCGCGGATATTTTTGCGGGTGTACGGCATGGGAAGACCATTGGCGCGCCGGTGGCTTTGCGGATTGAGAACCGGGACTGGGCCAACTGGGAGAAAAGCCTTCCGGTGGAAGCGTCCGCGGAATCGGCGGGCAAAGAAAGAAAACTGGTGGCGCCGCGGCCGGGTCACGCGGACCTGGCGGGATCGCAGAAATTCAATTTTCATGATGCGCGGTATGTGCTGGAAAGAGCGTCGGCCAGAGAAACGGCGGCGCGCGTGGCGGCGGGCGCTTTTGCAAAATTGCTGTTGCGGGAACTCGGCACGGAAATCGCGAGCCATACGATACGGGTAGGACATGTGGCGCTGGAACGAGCGGCGGCGTGGGAAGAGATCAAATCCATCAGCGGCGACCTGGAATCGCCGTTGCGCTGCGTGGACAGCGCGGTGCAGGAGAAGATGAAAGCAGAAGTGGACGGCGCGCTGAAAGCCGGGAATACCGTGGGAGGCGTTTTTGAAGTGGTGGCGCACAACGTGCCAGTGGGATTGGGGAGCCATGCGCAATGGAATGAAAAACTCGACGGAAGACTGGCGCAGGCGATGATGAGCATTCAGGCTGTGAAGGCCGTGGAAATCGGCGCAGGGGTGAGCGGCGCGGCATCGTATGGCAGCGAAGTACAGGATGAGATTTCCTACGATATAGAGTCGAAGCGGTTCCAGCGGTCATCGAACCGCGCAGGCGGGATAGAAGGCGGGATTACCAACGGGCAAGACGTGGTGGTGCGCGGATACCTGAAGCCCATCTCGACGCTGCGACGAGCGCTGGGAACCGCCGATATGATTACCAAGGAGCCGGTGCAGGCGGCCTACGAGCGCTCCGACTGGTGCGTGGTGCCGGCCGCGGGGGTTGCTGGAGAAGCGATGGTAGCCCTTGTGCTGGCGGATGCTTTTCTGCAAAAATTTGGAGGAGATTCGCTGGGGGAGATGCGGCGCAATTTCGATAACTATGCCCGACAAATTGACGAATTCTGACGCGATTGCCGAGACCAGCGAGGCCACTTCCCCGCCGGTACCAGCGGGTCCGGCGCGCAAAATCTATTCCATCGTAAAGTACGGCGATCCAATCCTGGAGAAACCGACCCCGGCCATTACCAGCTTCGATGCCGCACTGGAGGAACTGGCCGAGGACATGTTTGCCTCGATGTACGCGGCGCAAGGAGTGGGACTGGCCGCGCCGCAGATCGGCAAGAGCCTGAGGCTCACGGTGGTGGACGTGACCGGCGGGAAAAATCCGGAAGCGAAAATCGTGTTGATCAATCCGGAGATTGTTCACGCTGAGGGAGAAAAGCGCGAGGAGGAAGGGTGCCTTTCGCTGCCGGGATTTCGCGGCTACGTGGTGCGGCCGCAATTCGTGACGGTGAGAGCATATAACGCCAAGGGCGAGCCATTTGAAATTCGCGGGGAGGACTTGCTGGCACGTGCGTTCTGCCATGAAATCGATCATCTGAATGGAATTCTATTTATTCAACATCTCAGCATGCTGAAACGCGACCTGATCCGGCGCAAGATCAAGAAATTGAGAAAACAGGGCGAGTGGTGAGGTGAGTGGTCAGGGACAGTCTCGTCCCCGCAGGTTCCCGCCTGAGATTCTGTTGAAGACTTAGCGACAACATCATTTGAACCGTTAGGCTGTTTGCCGCTGCGATTTAGTTTTCGACGGCCGGAGGAAGAACATGCGAATTGTCTTCTGCGGGACGCCGGCGTTTGCGGTGCCGACACTGAAAGCTCTTCTGGCGGATCCGGAGTACACCGTTGTCGCGGTGATCACCCAACCAGACCGGCCACGAGGACGCGGGCAGGAGGTCTCTTTCTCGCCGGTAAAGGAAACGGCGCTGGCGGCAGGCGTCCCAGTCCGCCAACCGGTGAAGATACGCGCACCCGAAGCGCAGGAATTGCTTCGCACCTTTGAACCGGATTGTTTCGTGATCATTGCGTACGGCCAAATCATTCCCGCAGGACTTCTCCCGATTGCGAGGTGCGGATGGATCAACCTGCACGCTTCCCTATTGCCAAAATATCGCGGCGCGGCTCCGATAAATTGGGCGATCGCAAATGGGGAGACAAAAACCGGCTTGACGACCATGCGCATCGACGCGGGCATGGATACCGGGGACATGCTGCTGCAGGAAGAGGTCGACATTTCGCCGGACGAAACGGCGCCGCACCTGGCAGCACGCATGTCGGAAGTGGGGGCGACGCTGATGATGGAAACCTTGCATGGCCTGCCCGAAGGCACCATCACTCATAAAAGACAAAACGATGCGCTGGCGACCTATGCGCCTTTGCTGAAGAAAGAGGACGGGTGCATCGACTGGAACCGGAAAGCGCGCGAAATCTTCAATCGCATGCGCGGATTCGAACCGTGGCCGGGGACGTTCACGACATTTCGCGGGAAGACCTGCCATCTATGGGGCGCGCCGTTGGGACAGGGACAGTCGGGGGCCGAACCGGGGAGCATTCTCCTGGAAGATGGCGATTTGCGAGTGATTTGCGGAGACACAACCGTTTTGCGTGTTCTGACCGTCAAACTGGAAGGACGGCACGAAGTATCGGCACAAGAATTTGTGAACGGAGCCCGGTTAGCCAAAGAAGAACGCTTTGGTCACAGCTAAATTGCGCCCCACCTAGTGCTGAGGCATACTCGGCTTCTCCACCTGTTTTGCTGTTCGGGTAATTCGAAAACGTCATGCCGATGGGAGTTATTTTTAATGTTTACTTTTTTCTTCTCAAAAACCATTAGACGCACGAGTGTCGGAGCAGCAGGCATTTTGCGCGCGGCCGCGTGCGGCGTGGTTTGCGCTCAACTCGCGGTGGCTCCCGCCGGCTGGGCTAAGACGGAGTCCACGAGCGAAACGCCAACTGCGAGGGTTACGTCCGCGAAGACTGGGGCTGCGGGGAGCGTCGACGCCAAGAAGGCGGCGGGCGATCCGGTGCTGAAGGTGATGCAGACGGAACTGGCGCGCGCGGATGTGGAGCTGGGCAAAACGGACCAGGCCCCGTACTTCCTGAGTTACACGGTGTATGACCAGGATTTCGTGGTGCTGGTGGGAGCGTATGGAAGTTTATTGACGGATGCCGCAGCCAGGCGACGGCAGGCGGACGTGACCATGCGCGTGGGCTCCGCCGCACTGGATAACACTCACGGACAGAGCCGCGGGAGCGGCCTGACATCCGGGGCTTTGCCGCTGTCGGATGACCAGGACGCCATCGGGCGGGTGCTGTGGGAATTGACGGATCGCGAATACAAGCGCGCCGTTCCCGCGCTGATGAATGTGCGGACAAATACGGCGGTGCGCGCCGAAGAAGAGGATAAATCACCGGACTTTTCGAAGGAGGCGGCGGCAACGCATATCGGGGAAGCGACGCTGCCAGTTTCACTGGATCGCGCGACGTGGGAAGGCGAAATCAAGAGACTCTCGGCAATCTTCCGGAAGTATCCCGACGTTTATTTTGGAAGCGTGATGCTGCAGGTGCAGAACTCGAATGCGCGCATGGTGAGCAGCGAGGGCAGCGCGATTGAAACTCCCAGCGCTACTACGCGGCTGGTGATGGAAGCGCAGACCCGCGCGGACGACGGCATGGAACTGCTGCGCGTGGAAACTTTTCAGGCGCCCAACGCAAAGGGATTGCCCTCAGAGAGCGAATTATCCGCAAAGATCGAAAAAATGGCGGCGGATTTGAAGGCTTTACGCGCCGCTCCGGTGGCGGAACCGTACGATGGGCCGGCGTTGTTAAGCGGCCGAGCTGCGGCAGTGTTTTTTCACGAAGTGCTGGGACACCGGCTGGAGGGCCACCGGCAACGAGATGAAGAAGAGGGCCAGACGTTCACGAAGATGGTTGGCCAGGAAGTGCTGCCAAAGTTTTTGAGCGTGACGGATGATCCGACGACCAAGCAAATCGGCGACGTGAAACTGGCGGGGTCGTACGATTTCGACAATGAAGGAACCCCGGCGCAGCGAGTCGACGTAATTCAAAACGGCATTTTGAAGAATTTCCTGATGTCGCGCATGCCCATCAAGAATTTTGGCGTTTCCAACGGGCACGGACGCAACCAACCGGGACTGATGCCTACGGGCCGGCAAGGGAACCTGATCGTGACGTCCAGCCAGACCATGCCGGAAAAAGAATTGCGGCAGAAGCTCATCGACGAAGCGAAAAAACAGGGGAAACAATACGGGTTGTATTTCGACGACATCCAGGGCGGCTTCACGCTGACGACGCGCTCACTGCCGCAAGCGTTCCAGGTGCTTCCCGTGATTGTTTACAAGGTTTACGTGGATGGGCGGCCCGATGAACTGGTGCGTGGAGTAGATATTGTGGGCACGCCGCTGGCGGCTTTGACGCGCATCGTGGCTACCGGCGACCAGGAACACGTGTTTAACGGCGTTTGCGGAGCGGAAAGCGGAAGCGTGCCGGTAGCGGCTGTGGCGCCAGCGATTATTTTTTCCGAAATGGAAGTACAGAAGCGCGCGCACGCACACGAAAGGCCGCCCATTCTGCCGCCTCCAGGATTTGAGGATGCTGCGCCGTCAGTGGCCGCGCAGAGTATCGCGTTGCCGACGACGGCAGGAGCAAAACCGTGAAGACTCGCTCCGAATCCGTTTTACCCGGCTCCAGGTTGCTCGCCACAGCGTGTCTGGTTTCGATGTCTTTTTTTGCAATTTCAATGGAAGCAACTGGGCCGGCCGATGCGCGGACCAGCGGCGAAGCCAAGAGTACAGCGAACGCAGCGCCGCCGAACGCCAATGCCATGGCGGCCGCGGTGGAGGCGGTCAAGGGCGACGGATTGCTGGAAGCGCTACTGACAGAGCTCACGCGATCGTACACACACCTTAAAATGGACCAGGTGCAGGCGCCTTACTACATCGAATATCGCGTGAATGATGTCGATGATTACAACGCCGAAGCGGCTTTTGGAGCGCTGGTACAGAGCCAGCGCGTACATGTGCGCATATTACGCGTGGTGGTGCGCATCGGAGACTACAAGCAGGATAGTTATTTTGGGCAGGGCGTGGGCGAGACCAATATTCTGCCGCTGGACAACGATCCCATCGCTTTGCGACACCAAATCTGGATGGCCACGGACGATGCCTACAAGAGCGCGGGCGAAGCCTACGCAGAGAAACAGGCGGCGATGAAACAATTCAGCGCGGACCCCACTGCCGTGGACGATTTTGCGAAAGAGCCCGCGGTGATTGCGGTGGAACCGCTGGCGGCATTGAAAGTGGATGAGCAGGGTTGGAAGAAAACGCTGGAGGATGTCACGGCGTTATACAAACAGTACCCGGACGTGCAGTCGTCCTCGGCTTCGGCGCGCTTTTCCGGCGTGAATGAGTATTTCGTGAATTCCGAGGGCACGGTGACGCGCGACGGCCACACGACGTACAGCGTACAGCTGAACAGCGCGGCGCAGGCGACCGACGGCATGCGCGTGACGCGTAATCCGGCGTACATGGTGGCGCGCGTGGAAGAATTGCCGAGTCACGATGCGCTGATGAGCGACGCCAGAAAAACTTTGGATACCCTG
>DASXLA010000016.1:0-51406 GCA_036496505.1 Candidatus Acidiferrum sp.
AGCAGGGCGCGGACGATGGAGGGATTGCGCCCGGGCTCCGCGGTCATGCGAACGCCGAGGGTGCGAAGAAATTGCGGGACCGGTTCGCCGGAAGTGCGCAGATTGTCGATGATGGACTGAAGTTTGGCGAGCTGCATTTCCGCGAAGGCCAGGAGAATGTGGTCCTTGCTGGGGAAATAGTTGAAGAAGGTGCCCTTGCCGACGTCGGCGGCGTTGGTAATGTCTTCAACGGTGGTGCCTGCAAAGCCGCGCTGGGCGAAGAGGTCGAGGGAAGCGCGAAAGAGGCGCTCGCGAATATCGGAGGAGCGACGCTGACGGCGGCCGGAAGTGAGAGAGAGGGTCAAATGACCAATACCCATGCATGACTATCGGTCATATCTGAAGAGAAGGCAAGCAAATTCGGTAGAAGGATGGGCAAAGACTTACGGATCAGTGGCTAGCGAGGACAGACGGAAGGCCGGTCCGGGCGATGAACCGCCCGGACTTGTCAGTGCTACTGCCTGTCCGTGATGACTGTCATGGGGCGAGTCGCAGAGCCGCGCGGCTATTTTTCCTCTTCTTCGCGCAGCGATCGCGGATCGGAGGTGTTGGTCGGCGAGCGGCGATTCAGATAGGCGATCATGCGTTGCGCCGCCCTCGGAAGTTTTACGGCGTCGCCGAAAACGATATCGCGAGCGCTGACCTCTTTGCCGTAAACGCGCTCGTTGGCGTCATTGTCGGGGCGCACCGTGGCACCGGCCAGGGAAACGCCGGCGAAAAGACCGCGCGAGCGGGAGTAACTCAGAATTTCCGCGCGGAGGGTCGCGTCGGTGGAGGCTTCAGCGGTACGGCCCTTGGGGCCTGCGGCGGCGGAAGCGTCGGCGCCAAGCTTCACTTTGCTCTTCAGGATGGAATGGGCGCCGCGCGGGTTCATCACCAGTAGAACGAAGTCGGTCGCTTGTCCGCCAATCTGGAAGCCGATACTGGCTCCCTCAAGAGCCATCATGGTGGGCGGACTCCAGTGGCCGCTGTAGTGCTGGCCGGTGCGGCAAGTCATGGCGCCGCGGCCATAACTGCCGCCAACCACGAAGGCCGCTTTCAAGACAGAGGGATAGACAATGATGCATTCTGCTTTGTCGATGAGATCCTGAGGGATGTCCTCGGGGATATCCATAATCTCCCGCAGAACAGTGCCGCAATTCTGGAGGCGCTCCTCTTCTTTGCGGTCAGAACCGGACAATGGCAGCGCGAGGGCAGCCAAGGCCATCAGGGACGGAATCATTCGTTTCATTTTCAATTCACCTCGTTCTCGATTTTGTATCAATAGACGGAAAAATGAGATCAACGTGGATGCGTGGCCGGCGGATCTTCCGTTTTCGGTCCCGACGCGCGACCCGTCAATTAAAAGGGCGCTCAAGGAAGTCATCCGCGGCTGTTCGACTATACTTTCCCTGAAGGTAATTAGCCAGCAGGAGCGAAATGGAAGCCAGTAAAGCCTCGTGGAGTTTGATGCTGCTATTGGGGGTCACGGTGGGATGGGGGATGGTCTCCGCGCCAGGGACACGCGCGCAGAGAGCGCCGCGTGCGAAGAAGGTTACGAGGACGTCCGCAGCAGCACGGCGGTTCGCAAGCAGGGCGGATAGATTGCTGGAGAGCGAGCCGGCGAATAAAGGCGAGTGGGGACTGATGATCGCCGACGCGGAAACGGGCGAAACGCTTTACGAGCAAAACACGGCGAAGTATTTTGTGCCGGCATCGAACATGAAGCTTTTTACCACGGCGCTGGCGCTCGACAAACTTGCCCAGGACTTTCGATTTCACACCACGCTGGAGAGCACCGGAGCAATCACACCCGAAGGCCAGCTGAGCGCAGACCTGGTGCTGGTGGGGCGAGGCGATCCCAATCTTTCGAACCGGAAATTTCCGTTTAATTTGAAGGAAGAATTCGACGGGCCGCCGGAAAAGGGTCTGGCGGAGCTGGCCGATAAACTGGTGGCCAAGGGCGTGAAGAGCATCTCCGGGGATGTCGTGGGAGATGACAGCTATTTTCCGCGCGAGCGTTATCCGAACGGCTGGGAAATCGACGACATGGTGTGGGAATACGGAGCGGCGATTTCGGCGCTGGTGGTGAACGATAACACCGCGACGCTTACGCTGACGCTGGGGCAGGCGGCGGGTGACGCGGTGCAGGCCCAGGTGTCGCCGCGAACGCAGGATTTTATTGTGGATAACCGAGTGACGACGAGCGCCGCGGGAGTGAAAGCGGACTTGACGCTGACGCGTGAGCCGGGCGCACACCTGGTGATCGTCTCGGGAACGCTGCCGGAAAAGAGCGCGCCGCGGAAACTGGTGCTGAGCATTGAGGAGCCGGCGCTGAACGCAGCAAAAATGTTGAAGGCGCTATTGGAGGAGCGGGGCGTGAAGGTTGACGGCAACGCGCGAGCGCGGCACGAAACGGTGGCGGCGACGGAGGGAAGCGCGCCGACGATGCTCGCCGAACACGTATCCATACCGCTGGGGGATTCGGTGAAGCTGGTGAATAAAATCAGCCAGAACCTGCACGCGGAAGTGTTGCTGCGGGCGGCGATGCGGCAGACGGCGACGTGGAGCACGCCGGACGAGCTGATGAAATTCGCAGCAGATTTTTACAGCAAGACAGGGATTAATGCTGAGGATGTGATGCAGACCGACGGCTCGGGACTATCGAGGCACGACATGGTGACGCCGCGGGCGGTGGTGGCGTTGTTGCGTTATGCGCAGACGCAGTTGTGGTTTGAGAGTTATTATGCGTCGCTTCCGGTGGCGGGAATCGATGGGACGCTGGAAGAGCGCATGAAAAATACGCCGGCGGCGGGAAGAGTGCACGCCAAGACGGGGTCGGTGGAACATGTGCGCACGATGTCGGGATTTGCGGAGACGGCGGGAGGGCGAAGGCTGGTGTTTTCGTTTTTGAGCAACAACCAGGGCGGAAAAAATCATGAGGCCACGGACGCGCTGGGGGGATTGTGCGTGGCGATGATCGAGGAATTCAACACCGTGCCGCCGAAGCGTTCGCGCGAACACAAGCAGCCGCACTGACGGAAAAAATGACCAGGGAGAGGATTATCAGCGTGTTTGGCAGCTCGCGGCCGCGCGAAAACGACGCGGAGTACGCAGAGGCGCGAGCGTTGGGGCGCGCTCTGGCGAGCAAGGGCTTTGCGGTGTGCACCGGGGCTTACGGCGGCACGATGGAAGCGGTGAGCCGCGGCGCGAAAGATGGCGGCGGAAAAACGTACGGGGTGACAGCGGAGTTTTTTTCGGGAGCCAAAGCGAATGCGTGGGTGGACGTGGAAGTGCGGGTCAAGACCTGGCAAGAACGATTGTTCGAGATTATCCGGCTGGGCGACGGGTTTGTGGCGTGCAAGGGCGGGACGGGAACGCTGGCGGAACTGGCGGTGGCGTGGGAAATGATGAACAAAGCGGTGATGGCGGCGAAGCCGTTTGTGGTGCTGGGAGAATTCTGGCAGCCGATCTTGAAAGGCGTGCGGGAAGTGGAAGCGGGGAAGGAAAATCCGTGGGCGGAGGCGAATGGAGCGATGGTGAAGAGCGCGGGCAGCGTTGCGGAGGCGGCGGAATTTCTGGCGGCGCGGCTGGAGAAGGAAGCGTAGGGAACAGTGTCACGAACGGCGCAAGACGTTCTGGAATTCGACAAGCTGCTGGAATTATTGCGGCTGAGAACGACGTGCGCGCCGGGCAGGCGATTCGTGAATGAGCTGCAGCCGGGAATGGAGCGCGGAACGGTGGTGAAAGCGTTCGTGCTGATCCGCGAGGCGCGGGAATGGCTGCGGGCGGCTCGAGAGCTGGGGTTCGGGGGGCTGACTGATCCGCAGGGCTGGCTGGAAAAAATCGAGGGGCCGGGAATGGTGCTGGAGGCGCGCGAATTGCTGGAGGCCGCGACCTTATTGGAGACTTCCGGCTGGTTAAAACAGCAGTTTCGCGAAGAAGAGGGGCAGTTCCCGATATTGGCGGGGCGCACCGCGGCGTTAAATGATTTTGCAGAGACGCTGGCGGCCATTCGCAGATGCGTGCTGCCCGGCGGGGAAATCAACGACCATGCTTCGACGTCGCTGCGGAAGATTCGCGCGAGCATCGGGCAGACACGCGAAGCCATCCAGAAAACACTGAAGCAGATTTTGCGAAGCAAAAACGCGGAGGCCGGAGAAGACTATGTGACATTGCGCAACGACCGCTTCGTGATTCCTCTGCGGGCGGAGAACCGGCGCAGCGTGCCGGGCGTGGTGCACGGCGCGAGCGCGACGGGGCAAACGATTTTCATGGAGCCGCTGGAGACGGTGGAGACGAACAATCAACTGGTGCAGCTTGCGGAAGACGAAGCGGCGGAGATCGTGCGGATTTTGCGGGAGCTTACGGAAAGGCTGCAACGGATCAGGGAGCCGCTGGTGGCGGCAACGGAAACGATCGCGGAGCTGGACAGCGCGTTTGCGCGAGCGCGATTTGCGCAGGAGTTCGACGCGGTGATGCCGGAATTTTCCGACGAGAGCGAATTGCGGCTGGAAGCGGCGAGGCATCCGGTGCTGGAAAACAAGCTGCGCAAGGAAGGCCGCGCGGTGGTGCCGATGACCCTGGCGCTGGGCGGCGAAGAGCGGGTGCTGGTGATCAGCGGGCCAAATACCGGAGGAAAGACGGTGGCGCTGAAGACGACGGGAATTGCGGCGCTTTCGGCGCAATCGGGGATTCCGGTGGCGGCGCAGCGGGCGGTGCTGCCGTTTTTCGATCGCGTGCTGGTGGATATTGGCGACGAGCAATCGATTGCCGCGGACCTTTCCACGTTTTCGGCGCACATGCTGAATTTGAAAGCGATGCTGGAGGCGGCGACGCGAGAGTCGCTGGTGCTGGTGGATGAAATGGGTACGGGGACGGCGCCGGAAGAGGGGGCGGCGCTGGCGGTGGCGTTGCTGGATGAGTTTCGCGCCAAGAAGTGCATGGTGCTGGCAACCACGCATCACGACCGGTTGAAGACGTGGGCGTCGACGACGGCGGGAGTGGTGAATGCGGCGGTAGAATTCGATGATGTGAATTTGCGGCCGACGTACCGGTTGATGGTGGGCGTGCCGGGCGGATCGAGCGGGATTGCGATTGCGAGGAGGCTGGGGATCGCTGAAGGAATTATCGAGCGAGCACGAGAGTTGATGGCGCCGGAAGCGCTGGAAGCCGCGGACCTGATCGCCTATCTGCATCGCAGCCGGGACGAACTGGATCGCATGCAACGGCAGATGACCATGGAGCGGCACGCGCTGGAAGAAGAGCGAAAGAAATTGCGCGGCGAATGGGTGGAGCGGCAACAGAAGCGCATCCGGGAACTGGAAGAAAAGTTTGCGGAGATGCAGAAGCGCTTCGATGAAAACGTGGTGCAAGTGGTAGAGGCGGTGAAAGAAAAGGAGCTGCGCGCATCGCTGGAAAAAACGGCGCGGCGCAAGGCGGTGGACGCGCGAGGCAAAGCGCGGGAAGAGCTGAACGACGCGGTGGTGCAGACGATTTCGGAGTCGCAGCAGGATCTGGGGATGCCCGCGGCCGGGAAGGAAAGCGTTGTGGCGGCGCAACTGGTTCCGGGAGCGCGTGTGCGGGTGCGCGGATTCAGCAAGGCGGTGGTGTTGCGGCGCATGGATGGGTCGTCGGCGGAAATCGAGGCGGGGCCGTTGCGGATGAAGGTTGGGATAGATGAAATTACCGGCGTGGAAGGAGAAGGCGAGGTTAGTCCGGCGAAACCGTCGAAAGGGAGTATTACCGTGCGCGCTCAGCCTAGCGATACGGGCACGACCGAGGAAATTAACCTGATCGGATGCACGGTGGAGGAAGCTACGGGGCGCGTGGACAAATTTCTGGACGAGGCGGCGCTGGCGAATCGCTCGCGCGTGCGCATCATTCACGGGCACGGGAGGGGGGCGTTGCGCCGCGGCTTATTAACTTTCCTTAAAGATCATCCTCTGGTAAAACATACCGCCTCTGAGAGCGAGGATCGGGGCGGCAACGCCATAACGCTCGTCGATTTGGGTACTTAGTTCTGCGAGGTGGTTCATGAAAAAGCTCATCGTGACTCCGTTGTGCCTTGTCGGCGTCTGCGTAGTAGTGGGTTTGGGCATTCACCTCAGGCTTGGCAGTGAGAGCCTTAGTGCCTGGGGAGAGTACTTGACCGGCTCTGCGACACTTATCTTGGCGTGTGCGGCAATCTTGGCGGGCTCGCTGGCGTACCAGGATTATCGATCTAAGGTGACTGCAGAGAAATCCAAATGGCTTCTGCAGCTATATGAGAAATTGTTTGAGAATGCGCACTATAAAGAAGTGCGAAGAAAGATGGACTACGATGAGACGGAAGAAATTAAGAGGCTAATTCATGCCGACGCTAAAGGGGCAAAATTTACTCCGGAGCAGCAGGCGGAATTCGATGCCTTTACAGACTACTTGAATTTTTTTGAGCTGATTGCGCGGCTCAAAGCGATTGGGCAGTTAAGTGGGGACGACATTAAAGCCACTTTTGACTATTATCTTAAGTTGTTGGTGAGGCAGAGGAACCCCGAAATTCGCGGATATCTTGTGAAAGACGGTTTCGAGAACCTTAATAAGATATTGTCAGACGACTATGAGAGTAAAATCTGACGCTCCGCAGCGTTCCCGCCATCGAAAGGCAGAGCGAAGCTCGCCATCGACAGCTCGTCAGTATCTTTTCGTGTACGGAACACTTAAACGAGGAGGCAAGTTTCATCAGGAACTGAAAGACACCAGCGTCAGGTTTGTTGACGAGGGGCGCATACGCGGCGAGCTCTATCAGGTGCGAGGTGCGGATTTTCCAGGGGCTGTTCCAACGTCCTCACCGAGCAGGTATGTTCATGGTCAGTTGTTCGCTTTGGAGAAGCCGAAAAAAACGCTAGCTGCCATGGACGATTTTGAAGAGGTTAGTGTCGGGCTTTTTCGCAGAGAGCTCACCGACGTGTGGACCTCCAAAGGCCGAACAAAAGCCTGGGTGTATTTCTTTGCCCGGCCTGTTGATCAGTCAGATATCCTGCCCAGTGGCGCGTATTCCTGAACATAGCTTCGACTACCAACTAACACCATGGCGGAAGCAGGATCATTCGCGGAGCGCGTGAAGCAGCAGGCGGACATTGTCCGAGTCGTCGGCGAATATGTCCGGCTTAAGAAAATCGGACAGAACTTTAGTGGATTGTGTCCGTTTCATACTGAAAAGACGCCATCGTTTAATGTGCATCCGGCGAAGCAGTTTTATCACTGTTTTGGATGTGGCAAAGGCGGGGATGTTTTCAAGTTTGTTATGGAGATCGACAAGGTTGCTTTCCCCGATGCAATTCGAATCGTGGCGGAGAAATGTGGTATTCCACTCCCGCGGCAGAACGAGCGCTCGCCGGAAGAACGAAAACAGAATCAAGGGCGCGCGCTGCTGGTGGAGATGCACCGAGAAGCGCAGACATTTTTTGTTCAGCAATTGGTCGGAACGCTGGAGGGGAAGGCTGCGCGAGCGTATCTGGAGGATCGCGGATTGGACAAGGACGCAATTGCGAGGTTTGGGATTGGATACGCACCGAGCGGCGGCGACATGCTGGCGCGTTTTCTAAAGGCAAAGTATAAAGAGACGCTCCTAAATGAATCAGGGCTGCTATCGAGGGATCAAAGTGGAAAGATGTTTGATCGTTTTCGCAGGAGAATTACTTTTCCGATTGCGAATGAATCCGGGAAGATCGTGGCGTTTGGATGTCGCGCACTGGGTGACGACCACCCGAAGTATCTCAACTCGCCGGAGACGCCAATCTACTCCAAGAGTACTCTGTTGTATCACCTAGACCGGGCCAAAGAAGCAATTCGAAGAGAAGGGTACGTGGTTGTCGTCGAGGGATATATGGATGCAATTGCGGTGGCGCGTGCAGGGATATCTAACGTCGTCGCGGTATGTGGCACCAGCCTCGGGGAACCACAAGTGAAGCTGTTGGCAAAATATTTTCAGCGAGACGCCATCCCCCGAGTGTTCCTTAACTACGATCCAGATATGGCCGGGCTGATGGCAACGCAGCGAGCAGTGAACGTTGTACAGGAATCGAATGACCTTGACCGTTCAACCGTCACTCGTCCTCAAGCTAGACCTGACGCCCAAGTGAGTCGATTGCTACAGTACGGATTCGAGTTGCGTGTCGTCACGCTACCAGCGGGGCTGGACCCGGATAAGTTCATACGGCAGGAGGGGACCGAGGCTTACGAATCGCGGGTTCGACAGGCTCCCCTTTTTATTGATTATCTTATTGAGTTAGTTAGGCAGCGCGATCTAAGCACAGCAGAGTCAAAATTGTCTGCCGTTAATTCGATGCTCCCTTTTATTCAGAGATTGCCGACGGCGCTTCTCCGCACCGAGTGGGCGACACGGATTTCAGAACGGCTGCGAATTGAGGAGCCCGTGCTCCGCGCCGCCCTTAAGAAAGCTGCGACAGAGCGACGCAGTGAAGTAAAAACTCAGCCGGAACTGGTGGGGCGGGCAGCGAAGCCGGTGGAGCGGCGATTGATCCGCATGCTGGCGGAGGCGGACGACTTCCGGAAGGAATTGGCGGCGCGGCTGCAGAAGGCGCGATTGTACGAGGGACTTGAGACGGAAAAGGTATTTGAGGCGCTCATCAAGGCGAACGTGGAGGGGAGCGCGCTGGACACAACGGAGATAGCCGCGGGGCTGGAAGAGCGCGACCGGCGGATGCTGTTTGAAATTCTTTTTGAGGAGAGCAGCGAACTGACGTGGGAAGAGGCGGCAAGTTGCATCGAATCGCTGCAGAACCGGCAGGCGGAGCGAGCGCTGGCAGAGGTGCAGCGTAGTATTGAGGCGAATCCGGCTCCGGCAGAGCTAAGGAGCCTGCTCGAGAAGAAGCAGGAGTTGATGCGGCGATTGGCTGCGGGCCGTTGATCAGTTAAAGAATGGGCGGACGGGAATTCGTGGCACAGTAAATGCCGCAGTATGTGCCACGGTTAATCTGCCTGTGGCGGGCGAGCAAAATGCGGTGCAGGCCCGAGAGTAGCTTCGGCGTGGCAACATCGGGTTGTGGCTGCCCTTCCGCTAGCGGTTCTTTTTGGTTGACGATAAGAGTTTTATTTGTCGATTCAGAAAGTCGAGCAATGGCTTCTCAATGGCACGACGGTCCGGCTCGTCGTTTATTTGCTCCACCAACTCATGGATTTGCAATGCTAGTTGAGAGTTATATCGCGCCCAATCTTTCCGAGACGAAAGCCGGCTGTGTGGAGGCCCGTCGGGCTCGTTTCGCCAGTGTGGGGGCCAGTAAAATATCGGTCTCCGGGTGAACTCAGGTATCACAACGAAGGGATGTATCTCGTCATAAGTTCCGGCTATCCATCCGTCATCACTGATACCGGAAAACCTTGTGGAAATCGTGGCCAGTGGATGATCGAACATAGAAAATCCAAAAATCGATCCGTTGGACTGAACGTTTACGGTAAACCCTCTGGTCTTTCCTCCATCATCCACAAAGCCAGAAATATCCCCATGTATGTTGATACCTAATACCGTGATGTTATTAGGATCAGTCGGGAGCAGCAGTGGCACCCAGGTATAGATGTTGGCTGCTTTTCTAAATCCCACCACTAGTCTTTGGTCCATCGCGTTAACCGTGTGGCTATTCACAACGCCACCGTTACGAGCCACCGCATTCGCAACAATGTCTCCATTAGAATTGATGCATTGCACGGAAACGTCTTCTTCAATTTTGGGAAGAGTTGGCATGCTCGCACACACATTTAATTCCGGGCCGAATTTCTTGTTAGTCTTGTCGAAGGTTATGCCAAACCCTCTAGCGGCCTTCTTTGGCCGCGTGTGCGTGCCTACGATAAAAAGGGAACCGGGAATGAGCTTATTAGTGGCGCCGTTTGCGCTGCTGTCATCCCCATTGAACGGCAACTCGACCACCGGGCCATTTAGCTCTCGCAATATCGCAGTTGCTGTAGTATCAGTCGGCTTCCGAAGGTGGAACCCTACGCGGTCTCCTTCGTCGGTAATCCCTCTACAACTTGCGGAGAAGTCATTACCCAGCGTCTGCGCCTGATATAGCACGAACGGCACAAATAACCGGTAGGCAAACTCCTGAGACGTGTCCACCGTAGGGGATGTCCCATTTTTCAAACACGTCCCGCCGATCCAACGCGCATTCGGGCTAATACCGTGACAGACAAGTCTAGATGCTGGCGGAGGTCCCATGTAATTCAGCGGAACGGGTAGGTCTTTTATAGACACGAATTGTTCTCCCAATCAGGGCTGGGAAACCCCCGATTCCAGTCCGGCATTTGTGATGGTTCTGCGATGCAACTCCAGCCGCAAAACCGAGTCTGCTTAGGGGTAAAAAATCCTAAACGCCGGTAACGTCCTGCTCGCCACTTAACGGCGTCAACGGGCGCAGTATCGGGCGCAATGCCAAACGAGTCAATACACACAGAGACATTTGTAGGTCGTCATCTAAGTTATTGAACGGAAACGATTTTTCAGGCGACTCGTTGAACTACAAGTTTTGTTCGCGAGTATGGAATGAAGGCACCCAACGGCAGATGATAAACTGCCGGGTTCTCGTAGCACAGCTGGACGGCCTGGAATACTCCTGTTAAGTCGGCACCGCGGCAGCGCAGGCTAGCGCCGTTCTGAGCCAGCTACCACGGACCAACTCTTCAGGCAATCCGGCGTTCAGGCCATCCGGCATTTAGTCTGGGAGCTCGACGAGGATTGGAATGTTCTAGTTGGTGCGGGACGAAGTCATTCTGGACTGCACAGCCGTCGGCGAAGAGAGCCGTACGGCGCGGGCAAGATATCCAATGATTTCCAATAATTAATACGTTGACGGGGTTAGAGTTATACGTGTAGCGTTAATGGGTTTTAGGCGTAACTGTTTTGGCCTTAACTGCATCTTATAGATGTATTTACAGGCGGCTTCAGGGCACCGTGCGAAAACGGGCAGCGCACGGGAGCGGCGAGCAAGCGTTGCGGCGCGGTGGGCTTTCACAAACAATTCGACATGCGAAGTTGAGGGGGAACTTCCCGGAGCCGCGTCAAGCTGTCTGCCCGAGCAGGTTTGGGACGAGATTCATTGTGGATTTCTGGAATTGCGGGAGGTAATTCGTGGCGGTAGCAGGCCTTGAAGAAAAATATGATGCAGTACGCCAGCTCATAGCGATTGGCAAAGAGCGCGGATATCTGCTGTACGACGAAGTGAATGATTCACTTCCGGCCGAAGTGCATTCCTCCGAAGAGATTGACGATCTTCTGACGACGTTCGAGCGCAACGGAATCGAGATTTACGAAGATGCGGCATCGGCAAAGGCCGCGCGAGCCGTGGAAGTGTCCGCGGAACCCGGCGGCGACCATGATGCTGTGGTGGTGGAAAAGGAAGGGCACAGCGAAGACGGGGACCTGGATTTAACGCCCGGCTCACTGGAAAAGACCAACGACCCGGTGCGCATGTACCTGCGCGAAATGGGTACGGTGCCGCTGTTGACGCGCGAAGGCGAAGTGACCATTGCGAAGCGCATCGAGCGCGGGCAACTGGTAGTGATGAAGTCGATCACGCGGTCTCCAATCGTCATCAAGGAGTTGATCGCGGTTGGCGAGGACTTGCGCAAAGGGGCGCGCTCCATCAAGGAGATCGTCGTATTCGACGACGAAGAGCTCACCGAAGAGAAAATCGCGAACAAGACCAAGCAGACGCTGAAGTATATCGACAAGATTGCGAAGCTGTACGATACGGCGCTGAAGCAGGCGGTGAGACTCGAGAACACCGCGAAATCCAAGAAGAAACCATATATCCGCGCCAAGTGGGACGTGGCGCGCACGCGAGTGGAAATTTCCGTAGCCATCCGCGACATTGTTTTTAATCCGTTTGAAAAGAAGCGGCTGATCGACAAGATGCGCGGCACGGTCGAACGGCTGCAATCGCTGGAGCGCGAAGCGGGACGGCTGGAGCGGCGCGCGGACGTGGCCAAGGGCGATGTGGCGTCGGAAGCGCGCAAGGAACTGCGCAACCGCCGCGGGGAGTTAAAGGATATCGAGGAGGCCAGCGAAGTCGGGCTGACAGAACTGAAGCGCACGCTGACGTTTATCCATCGCGGAGAAGCGGAAGCGGACCAGGCCAAGAAGGAATTAATCGAAGCTAACCTGAGGTTGGTGGTGTCGATTGCCAAGAAGTATACCAACCGCGGATTGCAGTTTCTGGACCTGATCCAGGAAGGCAACATCGGGTTGATGAAAGCGGTGGACAAGTTTGAATGGCGCCGCGGATATAAATTCTCGACGTACGCGACGTGGTGGATCCGGCAGGCGATTACCCGCGCGATTGCGGACCAGGCGCGCACCATCCGCATCCCGGTGCACATGATCGAAACCATCAACAAGCTGGTGCGCACGAGCCGGCAACTGGTGCAGGAACTGGGACGCGAGCCGACCAGCGAAGAAATCGCCAAGCGCATGGATATTCCGGTGTCCAAGGTGCGCAAGATCCTGAAAATCGCACAAGAGCCGATTTCGCTGGAGACGCCCATCGGAGAAGAAGAGGATTCGCATCTCGGGGATTTCATTGAAGACAAGGCGGTGGTGTCGCCTTCGGATGCGGTTATCAATTTGAATCTGAAGGAGCAGACATCGTCGGTGCTGAAGACGCTGACGCCTCGAGAAGAAAAGGTTATCAAGATGCGGTTTGGGCTGGATGACGGCAGCGAGCATACGCTCGAAGAGGTGGGTCAATCGTTCGCGGTGACACGTGAACGCATCCGGCAGATAGAGGCTAAGGCGTTGCGCAAGTTGCGGCATCCTTCGCGTTCGAGGAAGTTGCGGGCGTTTCTGGAAGGGCCTTCGCGAGACTACCTATAGAGCCAGTCGTAAGCCAAAAATCGAGATGAGAAAAAGCCCCCTATGCCGGGGGCTTTTTTTGTTAGTCCGCCAGAGCTCAAATCCGCGGCTGAGGAGAGCTATTCGGCCAAGTTGCGGACACCATCGCAAACTGTCCTGCGCTAGGCGGCTGATTTGAGCAATTGACGCGCGTGAAAAGCGGTCAGTGTGCCACCGGCATAAAGCAGCGCGAGCAAAGTGTAGCCGGCGATGATACCGGCATGCTCGGATATCCAGCCCAAGGCCACGCACATGGAAAGCTGCACGGCGGTGGTGACAATGGCCATGGCAGACTGCGTGCGGCCCATAAAGTGGCGCGGAACGATGGACATCAATGCGGATTGAGCCACCACGCCGCCGAGAGCGCGGCAAAAACCAAAAATAGTTTGCAGCAGCGATGCAGCAATGAGAATAGTGACGAAGGGCGCGGCCATGTGTCCCAGCGCGAGCCCCGCAAAGGCCGCGACGTAAAGCCCGAGACGCAACTCATGGCGTAATTGCGTGGCAATCAGGCCACCGATGATGGCGCCGGCGGCCCATCCCGACTCCAGATAACCGAGACCTCGCGCGCCGGCATGAAGCACGTCGCTGGTCAAAGCCACGACCACGACATTGGCGCTGACCACGGCAGCCATCAAAATGGAGTGCGTGATGCCCAGGGCACGCACCAGCGGCTGCTGCTTCAGATAGTGGAAGCCTTCGCGGAGGTCCGCGTACATGGCGAGTGACAGGCCGGCTTCCGCGACTTCGGGATTTTCTCCGGTGAAGAGCGCTTCAGCGGTGGCTTCGGTGGCCTCGGAATATTCGCGGTATTTGTGACTTTCGCGCGGGGAAACGTAGCGCCGGCGAAGCTTGTAAAGACAAAACGCGGATACGAAATAGGTGGCGCCATCGATGGCCAGAATGCCGGCGATGCCGGCGCGGTCGTAGGTGAAGCCGACAAAAGCTCCGGCGAGTAACAGACCGCTTTGCACGCCGATCAGTACGGCGGCGTTTGCAGCGGTGAATTGGCTGGGCGGAATGACTTCCTGAACCAGGGCGTTGACGGTGGCCCAGTACATGGCGGAAGCGACGCCAGTCACGAGGGTCATGACATAGAGATGCCAGAGTTGCAGATGGCCGTGCCAGGCGATGTAAGCGGTGGCCAGGACGGTCACGCCGCGCGCCAGGTCGAGCGCCACGCCAAGATAACGGCGATCGAAGCGGTCGATCAGCACGCCGCCAACAAAAGGAATGAACAAACCGGGCAAGGTAACGACGATGACCTGCAGGCTGACCTTCACGGTGGAATGCGTGGAGGCCATGATGAACCAGCTGACGCCGGCGAAATTCATGCCGCCGCCGAAGAGGGAGATAAACATGGCGGCAAAGAAATAGCGGAAGCCACGCTGGGCCCAGATGAGCGTCCAATCGACGCGGTTTGTGACGGCTGTCGCCATGGAATCGACTAGTTTACTATTGCGGTGGGCGCGCGAACGGCAAAGCGCGCGAATGTTTCGGGAAATTTATGGTGGGACGACGCGATGCGGGCCGTCGCAGAACATATCCTGGTTTCAGTCTTCAGCACTGACCCATGGAAGGAGAGGCGATGGGCAATGAGCAGAAATGCCGAGTGCGCTTTGGCAAGCAGGAATCGGATGGGAAAGCGCTGCTGGAGACCAACGAAATACTTTTTCGAGGCGAATTTCGAGTCAAGATTCCTTTCGCCAAGATTCGGTCCGCCAAAGTGGTGAATGGTGATTTACACCTGCGCACCACGGAGGGTGAGGCAATTTTTGAGCTGGGGACGGCGGTGGCGGAGAAGTGGCGCGAGAAAATACTGCATCCCAAGTCGAGGATTGAGAAATTAGGGGTCAAGGCGGATGCGCGCGTGGCGCTGATGGGATTCGGGAAGATCGACGGCGATTTTCTGGACGAACTGAAGGAGCGCACCGGAAGAGTAACCAGAGATGAAGTCCAGGCGGACACGGAATGGATTTTTCTGAAGGTCGAGACGCAAAAGGAGATTGCGCAGATTTCGAGGATTTCCAAAAAGATGCGAGGAGCGACAGCGCTGTGGATTGTTTTTCCAAAGAAAAATTCCAAAGATGGTCTCGAGGGCGTTCCCAAAATAACCGAGGGCGATATTTTCACAGCAGGACGCGCGGCCGGCTTGACGGATGTAAAGGTGGTGGGATTTTCGGCGACACACACTGCGCTTAAATTCGTTATTCCTGTTGCGAAACGAGTGGGCGAGATGGCATGAGTGAATTGGTTAGCGTTCGCGGGCTGACGGTGGAGTTGCCGACAACGCGTGGATGGGTGCGTCCGGTAAATGATGTGACGTTCCGCATCGGCGCCGGAGAATCCCTGGGTCTGGTGGGAGAGTCGGGCAGCGGTAAAACGATGCTGGCGCTGGCGTTGATGGGGCTGTTGCCGCCGGGAGCGCGAGTCAGTGGGGAGGCAATCCTTACACCAGCCAACGGAGCAGCGCAGAATCTGGCAACCCTGAATGAGGAGGGCTGGCGGCGGTTGCGTGGACTGGACGCGGCCATGATTTTTCAGGAACCGATGACCTCGCTGAATCCGGTGATGCGCGTGGGGGAGCAGATTGCCGAGGCGATTCGCGCGCATTTTCCAGAATTGACGGGGGATAAGGTTAGACGGTGGTCGCTCGAAGCGCTGCGGCTGGCGGCGGTGCCTGAACCCGCGGTGCGTAGCGAACAATTTCCACACCAATTGTCGGGAGGGTTGCGGCAGAGGGTGATGATCGCGATGGCCATCGCCGCGGGAGTAAGCGATCCGGAAAACGAGGTTGCGCCCGGTGAAGCCCAGAATGCGGGAGCGGGGCGGAGCAAGCCGCGATTGTTGATTGCAGATGAACCCACGACGGCGCTGGATGTGACGGTACAAAAGCAGATTCTGGATTTGCTGGACGGCCTGCGCCGGAGGCTGGGGCTGGGGTTGTTGTTCATCACGCACGATCTTGGAGTGGTGTCGCAGGTGGCGGACAGGATCGTGGTGATGTACGCGGGGCGGATTATCGAAGAGGGCCGGGCGGGCGATGTACTTCGGACGCCGCGGCATCCGTACACGCAGGGGCTCATCGCGGCCTCGCCCACGCTGGAGCGCGGAAGGCTTACGCCGATTCCGGGAACGGTACCGCAACTCACGGCGCTGCCGCCGGGCTGCTCATTTGAGCCGCGGTGCCCGGTTCGGGTGCCGGAATGTAGCATGGCAGTGCCGGAGCTGCGCAATGCCGGGCCCGATCAGGCGGCGCGATGCATTCTGGTGGGTAACGAAGCCACAGTGAAATAAAGAACTGTCGAATACGGAGGACTTCATTTCCAGCTTCCTCAAAGTAAGCGCGCTGACGAAAGGTTATCGGCGCAGTGGAAGCGCGTTCAAGCGCGAGGCGGAGGAGCAGCGCTTCGTGGCGGTGGACCAGGTGAGCTTCGAGGTGGCGCGCGGCGAAACATTTGCGGTGGTGGGAGAAAGCGGATGCGGCAAAACCACGCTGGCGCGCATGCTGTTGAGGCTGATTGAGCCGGACGCGGGAAAGATAGAGTTTGAAGGACGCGAGCTACTGGGATTGTCAGCCGGGGGATTGCGCGCGCAGCGTCGCGAGATGCAGATGATCTTCCAGGATCCCTTTGCGTCGCTGGACCCGCGAATGAGAGTGAGAGAAATCGTCGGCGAACCGCTGGCGATTCACGAGCCGCAGCTTTCGAAGGGGGCGAGACTTGCGCGTGCAACGGCGATTCTGCAGCGCGTGGGACTGGACGCAGACGCATTGCGGCGGTATCCGCACGAATTTTCCGGAGGGCAGCGCCAACGAATCGGAATTGCGCGAGCGCTGATTTTACGGCCCAAATTGATCGTGGCGGACGAACCGGTTTCGGCGCTGGATGTTTCCGTGGGCGCGCAGGTACTGCTGCTCTTGAGAGAATTGCAAGCGGAGTTCGGACTTACGTATGTGTTCATCTCGCACAGCTTGCCGGTGGTGGCGCAACTGGCGACGCGCATCGCGGTGATGCGCGCAGGGAGATTCGTGGAAGTGGGCGAAGCGGAACAGGTGCTGCACCGGCCGCTGAATGAGTACACGCAGGAATTGCTGGCGGCGGTCCCGGCACTCCCCGCGAATTAAAATCTGCGGTCTACAAATTTGCCAATCTCCGGCGATTGTCTCCCATCGCGGGGTGAGCTAGACTGCGGCGCGAAGCCGCAGCCCCATTGATATCGTCCGTCGAGGAGGTTCGATGTCCACCACCCCTGTATCCACACCCGAGAGCCAACCTGAAAGCGGAGCGCCAGGAAGAATGGTTGGGGTGATCCTGAGTCCAAAAAATACGTTTACGGAAATCGCGCGGCGACCCACATGGATCACGCCGTTCCTCATCATGTGTTTGTTCAGCATTGTCGTGGGTGGACTTCTGGGAGCGAAAACCGACTGGCGAAGCTTTTTTGAGCGGCAGATGAACCAGAATTCGAGATTCGATCACATGCCGCAAGACCAGAAAGATCGGATATTGGATAGCCAGACAAAGTACGCACCCAAAATTGCATTTGCCTTCGGACTGATCGGCACCGTCATCGTGGTTATGGTCATGGCGTTGGTGTACTGGGGGGCATTCAATCTCTTCGCCGGCGCCGGCCTGAGTTTCAAGACAGCTCTGAGCATCGTTTCCTATGCTTTTGTGCCATTAATCATCAGCAGCATTCTGGCGGTGGTCATTTTGCTGATCAAAGCGCTAGGCGACGTTGATCCCGAGCACTTTATAGCCAGCAGCGTGGCGGCGTTTTTGCCGGACGGCTCGCCGCGTTGGCTGGAAGTACTCGGCCAGTCGCTGGAATTGTTCTGGATCTGGTCCCTGGCGCTGGTGGCCATTGGGTTTTCAGCGGCGAGCCCCAAGAAGATCAAGCCGGCAACTGCTTTTCTCACGGTGTTCGGGATCTGGATCATCTGGGTGTGCAGCAAAGTGGCGTGGGCGATGTTCTGAGGATGCCTGCTGCTAAACTGCCGAAGTGAGTTTTTCATTCAGCGCCTCCAAAACGGATGCGTCAGGCGCCCGCCGGGGAAACCTGGCCACGCCGCACGGCAAAATTGAAACGCCGGCATTCATGCCAGTGGGAACCTCCGCGACGATCAAGGCCTTGCGGCACGAAGCGCTCGAGGAACTGGGCGCGGGGATTATTCTCGCCAATACCTATCATTTATATTTGCGGCCGGGCGAGGAACTCATTCGAAAGCTGGGCGGACTGCACCGTTTCATGTCCTGGCCGGGGGCCATTCTGACGGACTCCGGCGGTTACCAGGTCTTCAGTCTTTCGGCACTGCGAAAGATTACCGATGAAGGCGTGACTTTCCGGTCGCATCTGGACGGGTCGGAACATTTGCTGACTCCCGAAAAAGCGGTGGAGATCCAGCTCGCGCTGGGATCGGATATCGCGATGGCGCTGGATGAATGCATCGAGACGCCTTCGCCGCGAGACAAAGCGGAGGCGGCGGTCGTTCGAACGACGCAGTGGGCGCGGCGGGCGCGCAGGCATTTCCTGGCAAAAGAAAATTCCCACGGCGAGAGCGAGCAGTGGCAATTCGGAATCGTGCAAGGAGCAACGTTTGCGGATTTGCGGCGGGAGAGTGCGCGGCAGTTGCTGGACCTGGGTTTCCCGGGATATGCGGTGGGCGGGCTGGCGGTGGGTGAGCCGCACGCCATGACATGCGAAATGACCGGCGAAGTGACGGCACTGCTTCCCGCGGACCGGCCGCGATACCTGATGGGCGTGGGGCGGCCGGAACAACTCGCGGATTACGTGGCGCTGGGCATCGACATGATGGATTGCGTTTTGCCGACGCGCGCCGCGCGGCACGCGTGCCTGTACACCAGCGAAGGGCGAGTGCTCATCAAGAACGCGCGATATGCCGCGGACGAGAGGCCAGTCGATCCGCTGTGCACGTGCAGCGTGTGCAAGCGATATAGCCGGGCCTATTTGCGGCATCTTTTTGCCGCCGGCGAAATCACCGCGGCGATTCTGGGGACCCATCACAATGTCCACTTTTACCTTGACATCATGCGGCAAATCCGTGAGGCTATCGAGTTTGGGAATCTCGCAAAATTCTCAGCAGAGATGCAGGCGCGTTATGTTGCCGGCCCGGCCTGAGTGGTGACGGAGACCCCAAACATCAGCTGATTGCCAGGGCCAGGGATGACCGCGGGTAACAGCGTCGCGGCCGCTACGATCCAAGATAATGGATGGCGGGTATGGGGGCGGAGAGATCGCCGCAGCGGAATTTTTATCTCTTTTTTGGAGTATGCTAATTGGCGATTTTCGTTCGAAGCATAGCCCGAACGAGTAAAAGAAGGGACCGGTTTTAGATCATTCAGATGATTCTGGCAATGTTATTTCAAGCAGGCGCATCGTCCGGATTTGGGAGTTTTCTGATTCCTCTCGGGCTGATGTTCGGGATCATGTATTTCATGGTGATCATGCCGCAGCAGCGGCAGCGCAAGAAGGTCCAAGAGATGCTGGCGGCCATCAAGGCGGGCGACCGGGTCATCACCAACGGCGGCATTTACGGCACGATCAACGGCCTTGACGGGGATTCCGTGATTTTGAAAATCGCCACGGACCCGCAGGTTAAAATTCGCGTCGCGCGGTCGGCGATTGCTCAAGTGGAGACGCCGGAAGATGCAAAATAATTTTCGCCACAATTTTCCTGGTTGCCCGGCCATGCGCCCCGTCTTTTAATCATGAACCCCAATCTGAAGTGGAAAGCGCTGTTCATCATTGCAGTTGTTCTCGTCTGCATCTACGTGCTGATCGGCACGCCGACGTTCCCTACCTCGGTCCAACAGATCAAGGATAATTTCAGCCACCAGATCAAGCTGGGCCTGGACCTGCAGGGCGGCACGCACTTGATCCTGCAGGTGCAGGTGCAAGAAGCCATCGCGCAGGAGACCGACCAGACAGTAGACCGGCTCATCAGCCAATTGCGCGCCAAAGACATTCACTACGACGAAATCCGCCGGGTGGATGACACGCACATCCTCGTGCGCAATGTGGATCCGGTGCAGCTTTCCAATTTCCGGGACATCGTGAGCACGCAGTACAGCAATGTCTGGGACATGTCTCCGACGGCGGGCGACCCCACGGGGTACACGCTGACCTTGCGCGCGGGAGCCATCGCACAAATCGAAGAACAGACGATGGACCAGTCGATGGAGACGATTGCGCGGCGCATCAATGCGCTGGGGCTGACCGAGCCAACCATCCAGTTGCACGGGCGCAAGGACAACGAAATTCTGGTGCAATTGCCGGGTGAAGGCGATCCCACGAGGGCCAAGTCGGTGATTCAGGCAGGCGGACAGCTCGAATTAAGGCTGGTGGAAGATCCCACTCCGTACGCCTCCGAGTCGGAAGCGCTTGTCAAGCATGGGGGCGTTCTGCCGCCTAACACGGAATTGGTGCCGGGCCGCTCGGAGCGGCGGACTGCTTCCGGCGCGCAGGATACGGGAGACACCTGGTACCTGTTGAGCCGTGCTCCGGTGGTCACTGGCCGAGATCTGCGCAGCGCAACAGAGAGCCGCAATTCCAACAATCCTGGACAATTCGAAGTGAACTTTACCTTGTCGGGGGATGCGGCGAAGCGCTTCGGGCCATTCACCGAGCAAAATAAGGGCCGGCAAATGGCCATCGTGCTGGACCATCGGGTGTATTCGGCGCCGGTGATCAATGGGCGCATCGATGATTCCGGAATGATCGAAGGAAATTTCAGCCAGGAATCGGCGCATGATCTGGCGCTGGTGTTGCGCGCGGGCGCGCTGCCGGCCTCGATCAAGTACCTGGAAGAGCGCACGGTGGGGCCGTCGCTTGGAGCAGACTCGATACGACATGGAGTGCGGGCGTCGATTTTGAGCCTGCTGGTGGTGATGGCGTTCATGCTTTTTTACTACCGCCAGTCGGGGTTCAACGCGGTGCTGGCGTTGGTGCTGAACCTTTTTATTCTGCTGGCGGTGCTGGCGATGGCGGGCGCGGTACTGACGCTGCCGGGCATTGCCGGAGTGATTTTGACGATCGGCATGGGCGTCGATTCGAACGTTCTGGTGTTTGAGCGCATTCGCGAAGAGTTGCGCAACGGAAAGGCCGCGGCGTCGGCAGTGGAAGCGGGGTTCGCCAAGGCTTTCCTGACCATCATCGACACGCACGTCACCACGGTAGTATCGGCATTCTTTCTTTTTCTGTTTGGCACCGGTCCGATTCGAGGCTTCGCGGTCACTTTGACCATCGGTTTGATCGCGAACGTGTTTACTGCGATTTACGTCTCGAAGACGATTTTCCACTACCATTTGTCGAAAATGGACCGCCAGGCGGAACTCAGTATTTAGAGAATCTGGATAGTCCTAGGACCCGTTTATACACGGTTCACTGGATACAAAAGAGGGCAGTTATGCGAAAAACTCCGTTCGGCCTTTTTTTGCACCCACCGCACCGGGAACAAACGGGAACTCCCTGGAGTCTAAAGAAGGGAAGTCGAAGCCGGCATGATTGAGATCTTTCATCAGCCCAACATCAACTGGATGGGCAAAGCGAAGTACTTCTATGCGCTCAGCGGATTCTTCCTGCTGGTAGGTGTGGTGTCGATCGTTTCAGAAGGCGGCATTCGATATGGGCTGGATTTTAAGGGCGGCACGAACGTGGACGTGCGTTTCTCCCAGCCGCCGAATATCGACAAGCTACGGTCGGGCCTCGCGGCGCAAGGTCTAAAGAACAGCGAAATCCAGAGCATCAGCGACATCGCCAACCCCAATGCCAATGAAGTGATCATCAGCCTGGAGCAAAAAGGGCAGGCCGATCAGGCGCTGGACGTAAGTAAAACGCAGATCATCAATGCGCTTAACACTATCTACGGCACGCCGAACGCGGCGAAACCGGATTTGAATTCAGCGACCCCGTCGACGCTTTCGGCATTCCTGACGCAACGCGATCCGCTGCTGCTGACCACCAACGCGGGCGATCGATATACGCAGCTGGCCAAGAAAATCCTGGACTATCGCGACCGCGACAAAAACGGCGTGCTGACAAGTTTTGACGATCTTTCCAAAGTGGACGGCGTGACGCCGGCAGTGCTCAGCGCATTGAAGGACAACTACAATCTCGGGACGTTTGCGATTCGCAATGTGGAGATCGTGGGACCAAAAGTCGGGAGCGAGCTGAGGAGGCAGGCGGTCCTAGTTACCCTCTATGCTTTAGCGGGCATGCTGGTATATATTGCCTTCCGATTCGAGTGGGTGTACGGGGCTGCGGCTGTCCTTGCCGTTTTTCACGATGTTTTGATCACCATAGGATTTTTGTCGCTGCTGCATTTCGAGATTTCCCTGACGGTCATCGCGGCCTTGCTGACCCTGGTGGGATATTCGATGAATGACACCATCGTGATTTTCGATCGCATCCGCGAAAACAACCGGTTGCTGCGGCGCGAGTCGTTCGCGGACGTGGTGAACAAGTCCATCAATCAGACGCTTTCGCGGACGATACTGACGAGCGGACTGACCTTTTTGACGGTATTGGTTTTGTTCCTGCTGGGCGGGCAGGTGTTGCGCGCTTTCTCCTTTGCTCTCGTGGTAGGGATTGTGGTAGGAACGTACTCCAGTTTTGGCATCGCCGCTCCTTTAGTGGTGGCATGGAACCATTGGCGAGGCCAAGGTCTAGCAACAAATACCGGATCTGCAGCCGGTAAAGCCCGTGCAGGTGGAGGCGCCTCCGGGCGTCTTGCTCCCGCCGGGAGGAGGTAGGGACCATGTTTGACGAGATGGTGGTTTCAAGTCCGAACCCCAAGAAAACGAATAAGCCCTGGACGGTGGTGCTGTCCATGATTTTCCAGACGGCTTTTCTAGCGGTGTTAATCCTGATACCGCTTATCTATACCGAGGCGTTGCCGAAGACGATGATGGCCACTTTGCTGGTCGCACCGCCGCCGCCTCCACCGCCACCGCCGCCGCCCATCGCGCAGGTTGTGCACGTCAAGCCGCAAGTACACCTGATGGATGCCGGCAAGCTGGTGACGCCGAAAGTGATACCGAAGGACATCAAGATTATTAAGGAAGACGCCCCAGACATGAGCGGTATGCAGGGCGGAGTAGTGGGTGGCGTAGCCGGTGGCCAGATGGGTGGGGTAATCGGCGGTGTCATCGGCGGAGTTGGCGGTGCACCGCCTCCCCCGAAGCCGACGCAAACACGAATCCGGCAAGGTGGAAACGTAACCGCAGCCAAGCTGGTGAACAAGGTCCAGCCGCAGTACCCACCGCTGGCGCGCCAGACGCGTATTTCCGGAACTGTAAGACTGCACGCCATCATCGGTAAGAATGGCCAGGTCGAACAGCTGGAAGTAATGTCCGGGCACCCGCTTTTGGTACAAGCCGCGCTGGATGCCGTGAGGCAGTGGCGCTATCAGCCGACCCTGCTGAACGGCGAGCCAGTCGAGGTGGATACCACGATTGATGTGATTTTCTCTCTCAACCAGTAATACGGTTTGCGGCGCCCGTCATGGGGCAGGCGTTTCGGGCCGAGTAGAAAGGTTTTGGATTCAGCAAACACTCTTAAGGAGCATACGAATGGTAGCCACTTTGCTTGTAAACGCGGCCATATTCCTGCAAACGTCCACCACCAGCACGTGGAGCCTGCAGAGCATGTGGACCAGCATGAGCCCGTTGCCTAAAGTAGTCGTCGCGATTCTGTTTATCCTTTCGGTCTATTCTTTCGGTGTGATGATCGACCGCGCGCTGATGTACAGCGCGGCACGCAAGCAGTCGCGTGTTTTCGTGCAGCAGGTTGCCGGAGCGCTGAAGGAAGGCAAGCTGGATGAAGCGATCGCGATTGCGGAACGCAACAAGAAGAGCCACATCGCCAAGGTCGTCGCCACCGGATTGTCCGAGTTTCAGTCGGCATCGCAGCAGGTTTCCGACGCCGACGTGGTGGAAGCCGCCAAGCGCGGACTGGAGCGCTCCATCGCCATCGTCCACGCGGAAATGAAGCGCGGGCTTTCGGCGCTCGCGACGATCGGATCCACGGCGCCGTTCGTGGGACTGTTCGGCACGGTGGTCGGAATCTTGAACGCGTTCAAGGGCATCGAGAGCAGCCACGCGACCGGATTGTCGGCGGTAGCCGGCGGTATCGCTGAAGCGCTGGTGACCACGGCGTTTGGTTTGCTGGTAGCGGTGCCGGCGGTGTGGGCCTACAACTACTTCACCAACAAAGTGGAAGCGTTTGACGTGGAGATGGACAACTCCTCGATGGAGCTGATCAACTATTTCATCCTGCGTCGCGGCGCAAGAAAGTAAGCGGTCATGGCGTATAAACCCACAGTCGGCGCGCAAATGTCGTCGCCCAACGTGATTCCGATGGCGGACATCATGCTGGTGTTGCTGATCATCTTCATGGTGGTGACGCCCATGTTGCAGAAGGGCGTCTCCGTGGACATGGCGACGGCAACGAATCCGCGGGACATGCAGGACGCGGACAAGGATGACGCAATCATCGTGGCGGTAACCCGCGACGGGAAAATCTACCTTGGCAATACGGCCATCAACAAGGAAGACATCACCGGACAAATCAAGGATCGCATCGCGAATCGGCTGGACAAGACGGTGTACGTAAAGAGCGATTCGCGGGCGAAGTACGGGGACGTTGTAGGGGTAGTGGATGAAATCCGCTCCGCGGGGGTCGATCAACTCGGCCTGCTGACGGAGAGGAGCCACGAGAAGGAAAATCAGAACCCGACCAACAAGCCGTCGGCTTAATCGAAAAGGCGTTACGCCGTTGGGGCTTTTGCACGCGCGGTTATACAAGGTCCTGACGGTGGCGGCCAGTAAACAGGAGATCGGCAATGGGAATGAGCGTAGGTGAAAGTAAGGGCGGTGCGATGGCGGAAATGAACGTGGTTCCGCTGATCGATATTTTGTTGGTGTTGCTGATCATTTTCATGGTGATCACGCCTTTGACTCCCAAGGGACTGGACGCGCTGGTTCCGCAGCCCAACCCCAACAAGAATGAAAATCAGGACCTCAGCGATAAGACCGTGGTGGTGCAGGTGGAGCAAAACGGAAAGCTGAAAATCAACAACGAAGACACCACGTGGGACGGCCTGGGGCCGCGCATGGAACAGATTTTCAAGGACCGCGCCGAGAAAGTAGCTTTCGTCAAAGGCGATAACGATGTACTGTTCATGGACGTCGCGCGGGCTATCGACATCCTGCGTGGCGCCGGAATCGATAAAGTGGGGTTGATTACCGCGAAGCTCGAAGCAGGTCAGTAAATTACCAGGGTAAAAATGCCCCTCGCAGGGCGGACGTGAATCCTAGCGCGACCCTTAACAGTTGCGCCTTACAGGGATGGATGATTCGATGACTCATGCTTCATCGGTTCGATTCGCTCGCCGCGGCTTATCGATAGCAGCGCTGGTGATGATGGTAGCGGTGAGCGCGGGATGCGACAGGCTGAAAGCCCGCGACCTGCTAAACAAGGGCGTCGCCAATTTCAAGAACGGTCAATATGACAAGGCCGTCGAGGACTTTAAAGCGGCTAAGGATCTAGATCCGAAATTGATGAATGCGCGCCTGTACCTGGCCACCGCATACGCCAGCCAGTACATTCCCGGAGCGCCGTCGGACGAGAACGTGAAGAAAGGCGAGGCGGCCATCGACGAGTTCAAAGGGGTGTTGGAGAAGGACCCCAATAACTTGAGCGCCATCGATGGAATCGGATCGATCCTGTTCCAGATGAGCGGGCAACCCTTCAGTCCTGCGAAGTTCCAGGAATCGAAAACCTACCATCAGAAGCACATCGAGCTGAAGCCCACCGACCCGGAGCCGTATTACTGGATTGGAGTGATCGATTGGACGCTGGCGTTCCGCGACAACGCAGAGTTGCGCACGGCGTACAACAAAGACCACATCAATAAGCAGATTAAAGAAAACGATGCGCTGCCCGCGACCGTCCGTAATCAGTACGTGGATAGGGATGGCAAGCTGGTCGATGAAGGCATCACCTATTTAAAGAAGGCCATCGAGCTGAAACCGGATTACGACGATGCCATGGCGTACCTGAACCTGTTGTATCGGCGGAAGGCGGACATGGTGGAATCGGCCGAAGAGCGTGCCAGCTACGAGAAGCAAGCTGACGACCTGGTCGATAAGGTAAAAGAGATCAAGCAGAAGCGCGCCGAACAGCCGCAGACAACTTCCTAGCGAGTTTCGGCCCAACCGGCGGGCAGAACATTCAGAAACATTTAGTAAACGGGGCACTCTTAGCAGTGTCCCGTTTCATTTGGTGCGGCGCTATGCTAGCTGATCGTAGCTAGTTCATACAAAAACTCAACGTGCGACCGTGCGGCTCCATCCATGCCCTGTACCTTCGGATTGGTGGATTCGATGACGTAGTATTCATCCGGCGCATGCGCTCCGCTGCCGTGACCGAGACCAAAATGCCCCGCGGCCAGACGCAGAGGATCGCCGGTGAAGACGTAACCGGGCCATGATCCGGCCAAGCGCGGCAAGATCACCGGGTCGATGTTGTTCTTGCGATAGATCGCCGTGCAGGCGCGGATGATTTGTGAATCGGCGGGAGTACTGGTGGGGTCATAGCCGCCACTCATGTGTACGTCGATATCCGCGAATCCGTGTTTGGCCAGGTGTGCTTTAACGGACGCCAGCGCCTCCGCCGCGGTCATGTCTGGAACCAGGCGCAAATCCATTTTTGCGACGGCTTTCCCGGGAAGGATCGTCTTGCCACCAGGCCCGGTGTAGCCGCCAACCAATCCCTCGATGTTTACTGTGGGTCGGGAAGTCAGCAGCTCCAGCGCTTCTTGCCAATCTACATCGTGGACCCAGTGTTCCACGCCCAGGAGTTTCTTGGCCTCCGCTTCATTCAGGCGGCGGGAAGCTTCGGCAATCAATTGTTTGTCCGCGGCGGAAAGCGGACGTGCTTTCGTGGCGAAGCCCTCGATTGCCGGATCGTTTCCGTCTGGAGATACGAGCGTGACCAGTGCCTCTACGAGATGCCACGCGGGACTGTCCACCCTGGCTTTATTGCTGGAGTGAATATCTTTACGGGGGCCCCGGCCCCATTTTTCGCCGCTGGAGGTTAGCTCCAGTTCGATTACACCTTTGGCTCCCAGGTACATGGTTACATCGCCACTCAGCCCCTGCGACGCGTAAGGCATGAATACGCCGGTACACTTGCGCAACGCCGAATGCACTTCGGGGCGATTTACGATTTGCGGGAAATGTGGAGAGCCGATTTCCTCTTCACCTTCGGCGACAAAAACGAAGTTGACCGGCATTTTCTTTCCCGCGCCGCGAATGGCGTGCAGCGCGGCGAGAAATGTTGCTTCGGGGCCTTTCTGGTTTACGGCGCCGCGTCCGACCACGGCTTTGCCAAGACCGGGCTTGTCGACGATGGCGGCCTCGAAGGGCGGTGAGGACCACTCCGCGGGATCGGCTTGCTTCACGTCGTACATGAAATAGAGTCCGACGGTTCGCGGAGCGCCGGCGTCGAGCGTGGCGAAGATGCCCGGCTGGCCGTCGGTAGAAACCTTGTTCACCTGGCCGAAGCCGGCTTCACGGAGCATATTCAAGGTGAGCTCGCAGCCTTCGTTCATGCCACGGTTTTCCGCGGCGATGGATGGCTGCTGAATCCAGGTCTGTAGCCGTTTCACGCTTTCGTCATGGCGCTTGGCGATTTCTGCGGTGATGGCGTCCAGGTCTCCGGCGGCGGCGGGTGATGGGTGCGGCCAGGAGATTGCCGCGACGCCTGCCGCAGCGGCTAACGAGGATGTCCGTAAAAATTCGCGACGATCCAGGATGTCTCTCTCGCTTTCCGGCAGCGCCTTATGCAGTTTGTCTTCGTAATCTCGCGGCATCGTATCCTCCTGGATGATTCGCAGAGAGAATAACAGAGGGCCTTATCGGGTCAGAGGCCATTTCCAGGCAATCGCAATATGCCGCGGGACGGCCTGAAACAGCACAAAACCGGCGCCGGTGTCCCCCATACCCGCGCTGCGCTACAATTAGGGTACGAGGTCAGCCCCAGCTGCCTTATGCCGTCGCCAAACAATCTGCCGCTGCACTTCCACCGTGACCGCACCGAGCGACAGCTCGACGCGCGCCTTGAAGAACTGCTTGAAAAGCTGCGTAAGAATCGGCCTTCCGAGGACCCTTGGGTAGTCCGGCGGGCGTATGAAATCGCCGCCGAACGCCACCGGGACCAACTGCGAAGCTCCGGCGACCCATACCTGACCCACCTGCTGGAGGTCGCGCACATCCTGGCGGACATGCGCCTGGACGCCACCACGCTGACGGCTGCGCTGCTGCATGACGTGGTGGAGGACACTGAATTTCCACTGTCGCGGATCGAAGAACGCTTTGGCGCCGAGGTGGCCCGCCTGGTGGGAGGGGTCACCAAGATCAGCCGGCTGAACATGATGGCGCCGGAGACGCGCCAGGTCGAAAACATTCGAAAGATGCTTTTGGCCATGGTCAACGACGTGAGGGTGGTGCTGGTGAAATTGGCCGACCGCCTGCATAACATGCGCACACTCGAGTATCTGGAAAACAGCAAGCAGCAGCGCATCTCCCGCGAGACGCTGGATATTTACGCGCCCATCGCACACCGCCTGGGCATGGGGAACATTCGAAACGAGCTGGAGGATCTGTCTTTCCGGTACCTCGAGCCGGAAGCGTTCCTGCGGCTGCAGAAGGAAGTGGCGGACAAGGCGGAGATTCACCGGCGGTTTCTCGACGAAGTGCAAAGCACCATTCAGAGCAAGCTGGTGGAGAGCGGCATTCCGGCCGAGCTGGAAGCGCGCGTCAAGGGACTCTACTCGCTGCACCAGAAGCTGGTGCGCCAGGAACGAGGCCTGGAGCAGATTTATGATTTGCTCGCGGTGCGGGTGATCACCGATAGCGAGCGCAACTGCTACATGGCGCTGGGAGTAGTGCACCACATCTGGCATCCGGTACCGGGCCGATTCAAAGATTACATCGCCATGGCGCGGCCAAACCTATACCAGTCGCTGCACACCACGGTGCTGCATGGCGGGCAGTCTCTGGAAGTGCAAATCCGCACGCAGGAGATGCACCGCATCGCGGAAGAGGGCGTGGCGGCGCACTGGAAATACAAGGGTGGAAAACCGGGTTCGGAGGATGAGAACCAGCGCATCACCTGGATGCGGCAACTGATTGAGTGGTCGCAGGAGCTGGAAGAACCCGGCGAATTTTTGTCTACGCTGAAGGTGGATTTTGCTCCCGTGGAGGTTTACGCATTTACTCCCAAGGGACGAGTGCTGGAGCTGCCGCGAGGCGCCACACCGGTCGATTTTGCGTATGCCGTGCATACCGAGGTGGGGAACCAGTGCACGGGCGCGAAAGTGAATGGCCAGATGGTGTCTTTGCGGCATGAAATTACCAGTGGCGACGTGGTGGAGATTCTCACGCAGAAAGGTCATCACCCGAACCGCGACTGGCTCAGCTTCGTCAAGTCTTCGCATGCAAAAAGCAAAATTCGCCACTGGATCAATCTGGAAGAACGCGAAGAAGCCACGGAGATGGGGCGTAAGTTGCTGGAGAACGAAGCCCGGCGTTACGACCGCAGCCTGAAGAAAATTCCGGAAGCGGATATGCTGAAAGCGGCCACGGACCACGGGCTTTCGAAAATAAGCGACTTGTACGCGGCAGTCGGCTTTGGGAAATATTCGGCGCGGCAGATTCTCAGCCGGGTGCTCGGCGAGCCGGAGAAGCCCGCGGAAGCTGAAACCCCGGATTCCAAGCCGACGCTAGTCAAGACCGTCAAGCGCATGCTGGGCTTCGGCGAAGCGCCGCTCATCGTCAAGGGCCACGACGATTTGCTGGTGTACCGGGCAAAATGCTGCAACCCGATCCCTGGGGACGAAATCGTCGGGTACATCACCCGCGGGCGAGGCGTGGCAGTGCACACGCGGACTTGTCCGAATGTGCAGAACCTGCTCTACCAGACGGAACGGCGCATCGCGGTGGAGTGGGGCGGCGAAAACGCGGCGACCTTCGCGGTGGAGCTGCAGATTCGCGCGCGCGACCGCGCTGGATTGCTGGCGGACATCACCGCGGTGATCAGCGGCGCGGGCTCCAACATCCGCAACCTGGTCAGCCGCCCGGACGGCTTGAACGCGCGGATTGATGCCAGCCTGGAAATTGTGGACCGGCGGCAACTGGAGACAATCCTCGTAAACATTCGAAAGATTGCCGCCGTACATGGAGTCGAACGGGTCTACCAGAACGGGTAGGAACGTGCCTGGCGGAAGAATGAAGCCGAATCGGATTCCTGTCCTTTAGCCGGGTATCACCCACTACACACCTCCGGTTGGTCCAGTTGCGTCCCGCTACAATTAAGTCATGTACCTTCAGAATGATTTACCCCTCGGGAGCCAGCGCGCGTTGATGGGGCGGATAGCCCGGTCTACTGTTTGCGAGATGATTGCTTGCGCGGGACTGATTCTGGGTGGCTGCCAACATCACATCCTGACCGATTACCGGCCCCTCGTTACGGCCGGCATGTCTTCGGCAAGTATCGAGAAGCTGAAAAAATTGGATACCTCCGATGCGGAAACCCTGCAACTGGTGAACGCCAAGCAGGCCGGCATCACCGACGATACCTGTGTGGCGCTGGTTGATTCCGCGCACCAGCACCGGCGCACGTTTACCAGCTCCGATGCGGTGAACAGCCTGGCTGGAGCAGGCTTCCGGGAGGGACAGATTCTGGAGATCGCCCGCCTGGATAAACTCGACGCGGTAAGCGGCGATGCGGTGACGCTGCGGCTCATCGGATTATCGGACTCAACGGTGCAAACTTTGTTGCAGAGAAATCTTCAGGACCAGCCGACGCTTTCCAGCGGTGAAATTGCCCGGATGAAAAATGTGGGCCTGACGGAAGGCCAGATCCTGGAACGCATCAACCAGGGAATGACGGATGAACAAGCCGAAAAAGAAGTTGTGGCGCGTGAAACCGCGCGCAATCATTACGGCACCGGATTTGTTCGCATCCACGGACGACGGCGCTAGTTCCGTCGCTTAGACCCAGGCGAAATCGCCGCGATTCCTGCCTGCAGCGAACCGCCTTTTGCTCGGCGGTGTTCCCCGCTACAATCGAATCGTTGAATTCCCCTTATTATTGTCGCGCACGCCTTCTATTTACCCTCGTGGTCGCAGCGATTTTCATTGGCGGCTGCGCGGCGTCATTCGGTCCGGGGTACGCCGTCGACAAACAGGAAATTGAGGTGCAGTTTACCCCGGGACCGCCCTCGCATATTTCGATCAAGTCAAACTATCAGTTGACGAATACGGGCACGCGGCCGCTGTCCAGCGTGGAGCTGCGGCTGCCGGGACGGCGGCGTTTCAATAGCTCCAAAGTGAAAATCGATTGGGATGGGCAGGCGCTTACCGGTGAGCACTCTCCCGATTATCCACGTGCCACGCTGTTGAATTTGCCGCAAACGTGGGCAATGTCGGCTCACCACAATCTCCAAATTTCCATGGATCTGGAGTCGCAGCCGGCGGATAGCTCTTATCTGGGATTTGCGCCTGACGCGTTTTTCCTTCCGGCACTGGGTTGGGCGCCGGAACTGCTGCCGTCGCGAGGGCCTTTTGGGACCGGCGGAGTCCCGCCCGGAAAATGGGACCTTACGGTCCACATACCGCGAGACTTCATCGTTCACACGAGCGGCACCCACACAAAAATCTCGAGGCATGGTGACGATCAGACGGTGCGCGCGACACAGAGCGTCGCGGACACTTATCCGTTCGTGATTGCCGGCCGCTATGTGACCAAACAGATTGGCTCCGGACGTCAAAAAATTTATTTTTGGACTCGCAAAACGCAGGATACCGGAGACTTGCGCGCGGTGAGCGACGCACTGTTGAAAACACTGGCGAGCTACAACGCTCTTTTTGGGGAGCGTTCCGTAGCGCGCGCGCCCTCGGGATTTTTCGGAAGACACCACGACCTGCATGGCGACCCACCGCTGTACCTGGTGGAATGCCCGGTAATACCGGGATGCTTCAGCGGCCAGACGGAACGGCTCGCCAGGATGCTTGTCGGCGACGAACATGAAGTGCCGGCGGAGATGGTGTCGCTGGACAGTGCCATGGTTGACCCCAAACCCGGCTTGAAAAACATGATTACCGCTGTGGCGCCCGCGTTGGCAGCGACATGGCTGGGCTATGGCCAAAGCCCGGGATTTTACGAGCAAGCTCCGCCGCTGTCCGCGTTTCCGGCCTTTGCCGCAGCCGTGGGAAATGAAGCTCTGCGCGGCCCGACGGCCCGCGCGGAGATCATCCGGCGAGTGCTCGCCAGAATTCCCAAAGCGAATGCTGGGGCGAAGACGGATGACGAAAATGTTTTACGGGCCAAGAGTTTTCTTTTTTTCTTTGCGTTGCAGGATCGCTACGGCAGCGAAGTGTTTCGCAAGGCCGTGACCCACATGCTGGATGCGCGCAGCAACAGCGGCTTCGACCTCGACGATTTGATCGCGGCGTTCGACGAAGAATCGCACGGCAACACCGCCGAGTTTGTGCGCCTGTGGATGAAACATCCTGGAGTGCCTGCAGATTTTCGGGCGAGATATGAAAATACGTCCGCAAACAGAGAAGCCACTAACAAGGAGGTCACGCCATGAAAGACATCGTTCTTACCGACCGAGGACCAAAACCGATAGGGCCTTATTCGCAAGGGGTCCGCGCCAACGGCTTCCTGTTCATTTCCGGGCAGGTGGCGTTGGATCCAACAACGGCGCAAATGACTGGCAGCGACGTGGCCCAGCAAACGCAGCGCGTACTGGAAAATCTGAAAGCCATCCTTGAGGCCGGCGGCTCAAATTTTCATCATGTGGTCAAGACCACGGTTTTCTTGAAGGACATGAATGACTTTGCAGCCATGAACGATGTCTACGCGCGATATTTCACCGCCGCCCCGCCGGCGCGGACCACGGTGCAGGTTGCGCGGCTTCCGAAGGATGCCCTGGTGGAAATCGACGTAATCGCCGCAATTTAATACTGCACCGCAGGTTCGCCACGCAGCTCAACATCGTTGTGATCGAGAGCCAAAACCCTCCCCACAAAAACAAAACTGCCCCGGAAATTCCCGGGGCAGTGAATGAGTTGAGTTGAAAGTACGGGGTTAGTCGCCTGCCACCGCTTCGGCTGCGGCTTCCTTTACTGGCGCGGAGTGCCCATTACCATTGCCGTTCCCATTTCCATTTGCCGGAGCGATGGTAACCGGTTTGAAATTCGCCGGCACGGCCTTGGCAATATCCGCCACGCTGCCGATTTGCACCACGGCCGGCTGGGGCTTCTTCAGCACCAGCTCTTCATAGATCGCGCGAACCTTGGCCTGCTCGGCCATGGCCTTCTTGCGGCGCAACCGGTCTTCTTCGGAAGCGGTCAAGGGGATGTCGTGTTCCAGGTGGCGAACGCGCGCGGCATCATTCGCATCGATGATCAGCGAGTGTTCGAAGGAGTTGAGATTGACCGCCTTGCCCTTGGCATAAATTTCGTGCTTGCCGTGCTCCTTGTACCACTGCGCCACGGTCGCGTTTTTGTGCATGTTTTCGATGATCTGGCGCCAGCCCACGCCGGTGTTGTAGGCGCAGAAGGAAATTTCACCCTGCTGCGTGGCGTAGGGAATGATGCACATTTCCGTGCGGCGGAAATCGTAGTTGAAAAGATCCTGAAACCACATGCCGGCGATGAACAGGAAGTTCCAGGGATCGGTCTGCCGGCGCTTCATGGCGTCTTCGTAGGTGCGTTCGGGAGAAGTGCGGCCGTATTTCTTCTCGCTGCCCCTGGTCAACGCCCAGGTCTTGTCAAATTTCTTGAAAAGGTCGTAGAGCTTCAGACCCTTGGGGCCCTGGAACGGCTTGTAGTTCTTCAGCAGCGCCATGGCCATCATGAAGTTGGAGAAATTCTTGCCCCGCGCCGCGTCGGTAATGTCGGTAACGTCCTTGGTGAGTTGGACGGCATCGAGAAAGCGCGGGACCGGCGCCCATTCCTTGGTCTCCTTATTGATCATCAGCGCGGTACCGACGCCGCAATTGGGGTGGCAGCCGCAGGAGAGCGAGCCCCACTGCGAATCCTGGCCCTTGACCATGTCGGAGAAGCCCGCAAACGTGCTGATGAACGAGATGGGGAACCAGTCGCGCGTGGGTTCCACTTTGCCGACCTGCGCGCTCACATCTTTGGCGAGATGCGAAAGCGTGTAGCGCTGGCGCAGCCGGCGTTCTGGAGTGATGTCCTCGTCGCGGCCGGTGAAAGAAACCGGCTGGAAGCTGACGAACGCGATTTTCTTGGGATTTTCCATCGCGAACTTCACTACCGTGCCCACCTGGTCGTTGTTCACATTGTTGACGATGGTGACCACTAATACGATTTCGATGCCGGCTTCGTGCATGTTCTCAATGGCGCGAAGCTTCACGTCAAACAGGTTGCCGATCTGGCGATGCCCGTTGGCGTCGTTGCCGATGCCATCAAACTGCAGGTAGGCGTAGCGCATTCCGGCGTCGAAGGCCTTCTTGCAGAACTCCTTACTCTTGGCAAATTCGATGCCGTTGGTGGCCGCCTGCACGCTGTTGTAACCAATCTTGCGGGCGTAGGCCACGGCCTTGAGGAAATTCGGGCTCATGGTGGGCTCGCCGCCGCTGAACTGCACGGACATCTGGCGGCGCGGCTTGATCTTCAGGGCGTTGTCCAGAATCTCCTGAATTTCGTCCCAGCCAAGCTCGTGCACGTAGCCGACCTGATTGGCGTCCATGAAGCAGGGGTCGCACATCATGTTGCAGCGATTAGTGAGGTCGACGGTGAGCACCGAGCCGCGGCCGTAGCGCACCGTGCTGGAGCCGTGCTTGTGCAGGTCTTCGTCGTTGTGCGCGGGAATGTCGCGGCCGGGATAGCGTTGTTCGATCCAATTCAACCATTTCGAATCGACGGCCATCATGTCTTCGTAGTGGCCGTGCAAAGGACAATCCTTGACCATCCATACTTCGCCGTCGCGCTCGACGATTTGCGCCTTGATTTCGCCGATTTTTTCGCTCATCAAGTCACGCCAGTCTTTTTTGCCGGCGATGATGGCTTCGCGAGCTTCCTTGACACAAGCGGGGCAGAGAGAATCGGTCTGCCGCGGAAAGCCCAGAGTGGGCTTGGTCTTTTCCCAAGATTTCAGAAGCGGCTTATCCGACCATTGAGGAGTAACGGATGGATTCGGATTGCGCTTGTTGAAATATTGGATGGTATTGAAAGTGATCCCGGCGGATTTGCAAATAACCCAGTCCATGGATCTGAAGATCTGTGTTGCTAAACGATTCGGCATAAACTTCACCCTCCACTTTCCAGAGCGAACTACTTTTCGATTGAGCAGCGCATTGCCGACGCCCATTCAATCGTTCGAATACTTGGTAACGATTGCCCCCGGGCTGAGGAAACGAATCTAGAGCCGACGCGAACCGCGACTGGCCGAGCCAGTAAGTCTTTGACCTCCTATAGTTTGACCATAATGGGCCACGAGTACCAGAGGCTTGCGGCGAATGGTCGGAATCCAACGTTGAACGGCAGAATGTCCCAGTAAGCGGGTACCGCCATTTGCAAGAATCCAAGGGAAAACATGGCGGGATACCGACCGACGAGGGCCCACATTTCCGGTCTTAGCTCAAAGGCTGCCGGAACCGACTCTCGTCTTCCGAGCGCTACCTATTTTTGGATGATTTTTCGGGTATCCAGGGTGCCCTCGAGTTTCACGCTGGAGGCAACAAACGTCAGCATCGCTCGCTTTCCTATCATGTACTCCACCCTAAGGTTTTTGCTGCATTGCATGGTTGTGCGACCTCCCACATATATAGGTCTGCCATTTGACGGCTGGCAAATTCCTCTGGACGAAGAGTGTTGGCCTTGAAAGATTCAGAAGAGGAACTTTCGAAAGAAAAGATGACCGAGGCGTGCAGGAAGGCCTTGGGCCCGTTTTCCCGGCGCACGTTTCTTGGAAATATTGCCACCGTGGGAATTGTCACGACGGCAGGTCCCTTACTTCAGCACGGGCAATGCAGCACGCAACAGCCGACCGCGACGGAAGCCCCGGAGACAACTGCGCCGTCGGGTACGGTGCAGGTGTCGCTGAATATCAATGGAGAGCTGCGGCAGCTGCAGATTGAACCAAGGGTCACGTTGCTGGACGCGCTACGCGAAAACCTGGGCCTCTTTGGAACGAAGAAGGGCTGTGACCACGGCCAGTGCGGGTCGTGCACGGTCCATGTGAACGGTCGTCGCGTGAATTCCTGCCTGACGTTTGCGGTCATGCACCAGGGCGACGAGATCACGACGGTGGAGGGGCTGGCAAAGAATGGCGAGCTCCATCCGGTGCAGGCGGCTTTCCTGGAACATGACGCATTTCAGTGTGGATATTGCACCTCGGGACAAATCATGTCGGCCGTAGCGCTGCTGAAAGAACCATGCGGCAAGGACGATGACGCCATCCGCGAATGCATGAGCGGCAATATCTGCAGGTGTGGAGCGTACGTCAACATTGTGGCCGCGGTACGCAGCGTTCGCAACCGCGCTTAGCAGTTCTGTTTAGAGTCAGGTGAGGCCATCCGTGTACGAATTTCGGTATACGAAACCGAGTGACGTGGGACAGGCGATCACTAGCGTGACGCCGAGCGGCGCAAAGTTTGTGGCCGGCGGCACGACGCTAATCGACTTGATGAAACTGGATGTCGAACGGCCCAGATTGCTCGTGGACATCAACGGCCTGCCTCTCGGCCGCATTGAATCCGACGCTTCGGGCGGACTGAAGATTGGCGCCATGGTACGAAACAGCGACCTTGCGCATGATCCCCAAGTGCAACGTTTATATCCGGTGTTGTCGGAAGCGCTGCTTTCGGGAGCTTCTCCGCAACTGCGCAATATGGCGACGACGGGCGGCAACCTGCTGCAGCGCACGCGATGCTACTACTTCCGGGATACGAATTACTCCTGTAACAAGCGGGAACCCGGCTCGGGATGCCCGGCGATGGAGGGCTACAACCGCATTCACGCGGTGCTGGGGACGAGCCAGCATTGCATCGCCACACATCCTTCGGACATGGCGGTAGCAATGATGGCGCTGAACGCAACCGTGTGGGTCACCGGGGCAAAAGGCAGCCGAAACATTCCCATTACCAAATTCTATCTGCTCCCGGCGGCCACGCCGGAACGCGAGAATGTACTGGAATCCGGAGAGATCATCACGCACGTCACCTTGCCTCCGTTGGCGAAAAACGCGAAGTCGCACTACCTGAAGCGTCGAGATCGCGCTTCTTATGAATTTGCGCTGGCATCCGCCGCGGTGATCGTGGAACTCGATGGCCGCAAGATTCGCAAGGCGCAAGTAGCTCTCGGCGGGGTGGGAACGATACCGTGGCGTTCTCCCGAAGCAGAGCACGAATTGGCGGGAGCGGACGCAACGGAACGGACGTTTCGCAAGGCCGCGGACGCAGCACTGCGCGGAGCGAAGGGGCACAAAGACAATAGTTTCAAGATTGAGCTGGCCAGGCGGACGCTGGTGCGGGCGCTGAAAACGGTCACGGAAGCCTAGGGAGCGTAGCGTGGCGGAACAATCCACGGTCATCGGCAAAGAAATTACCCGCATTGACGGCATCCTGAAAGTGACGGGCGGCGCCAGGTACGGCGTGGAATATGCGCTGGAAAACATGGCGTGGGGAGTGGGAGTCGGCAGCACCGTCGGCGCCGCGAAGATTGTCGGCATCGACAGCAGCGAAGCCGAAAAAATGCCGGGCGTTCTGGCCATCCTGCACCACGGAAATACGCCAAAATTATTTCGCGCGGCAAACAGCTTTGAAGAGAGCAGCCGGCCGGGAGAGAGCCGGCCTCCCTTTGAAGACGACCAGGTCTATTACTACGGCCAGTTCGTGGCGCTAGTGGTGGCCGACACGTTCGAGCGTGCGCAGGCGGCCGCGAGCCGCGTGAACGTCAAATACGATGCGCACAGCCCGGACGTTTCCACAGAAACCCTGACGCCCAAGGATCCGCCGGCGGTTAAAAACGAGCGGGGCAACTTCGAGAGGGCGCTGGCCGGCGCTCCTGTGCAGCTGGACGTTACCTACGAGACGCCGGTGGAAACGCACAATCCCATGGAGATGCACGCCAGCATCGCGAGCTGGACGAAAGGCAAGTTGACGCTTTACGAGACGTCGCAGGGAGTGGTCAATCATAGGAACGTGGCCGCCGAGACGCTCGATATCCCGCGTGAATCGGTGGAAGTCATTTCGCGGTTTATCGGGTCGGGATTCGGGTCGAAACTGTTTCCCTGGCCGCACTCGTGGCTGGCGGCCATGGCGTCGAAGCAGCTCAAGCGGCCCGTCAAGGTGACCGTGCCGCGCAGCATGATGTTCACCACCGTGGGACACCGGCCATTCACGCGGCAGCACATTCACCTGGGCGCGGACAACAACGGGAAGCTTGTGGCCTTTCAGCACGAAATTCTTCAGCCGACCTCGATGGTGGATAACTACGTGGAGAACTGCACTGAAGCGACAGCCATGCTCTATAGCTGCCCCAATCTGCGCGCCGTGCAGTATGTGATTCACAAGAACGTCGGTACTCCCACGCCAATGCGGGGGCCGGGGCGGACACCTTCGCTCTTTGGAATCGAATCGGCAATGGACGAATTGGCCATCAAGCTGAATATCGATCCCGTGGAAATACGCTTGAGGAATTACGCCGAAACGGATGAAGGATCAAACAAGCCGTGGTCCAGCAAACATTTGCGCGAGGCCTACCAGACCGGCGCGGAAAAATTCGGATGGAGCCAGCGAAACCCGAAAGTCGGCTCGATGACCAAGGGCAATGAAATTCTAGGTTGGGGCATGGCAACGTGCACGTGGCCGGCGGGGCGACACAATGCCGAAGTGCGGGTGACCCTGCTTGCGGACGGAACGGTGCGAGCGGTTTGTGCCACGCAGGACATCGGCACCGGCACCTACACCTTGTTTGCTGAAATTGTGTCGGATCGCACTGGGGTGCCGCTGGATAAGATTCGCGTGCTGCTTGGAGATACCGCTCTGCCGCCGGGACCGACAAGCGGTGGCTCTTCTGCTACCGCGACGGTGATCCCAGCGATTGTGAAAGCGGCGGACCAGGCGGTGCACGCCTTGTTGGAAGTCGCTGCGCTTACCTCCGGTTCGCCATTCGAGAAGGCCGATCCAAAAACCCTGAAGATGACCGCGGGAAAAGTTCACAAAGATGGCGAGCCACCCAACAGCGGAACACCGTTCCCGGAGATCTTGAGGTTACGCAAATTGTCCGGACTGGATGGGCAGGCAAGGACCGAGGCCCCACCGGAGGCTAAGCAATTTTCCATGCACTCATTCGGAGCGCACTTCTGCGAAGTGGCGTTCGATCCGGGAATTGCGCGAGTGCGGGTGTCGCGATGGCTGACGGTCATCGATGGTGGCCGAATGATCAACCTGAAGACATCGCGGAATCAAATCCTCGGCGCGGTGGTCATGGGCGTTGGCATGGCCATGCTTGAAGAGACCGTGTATGACCAGCGCAACGCCAAACCGGTGAATAACAACTACGCGGATTATCTGGTGTGCGTCAACACCGACATTCCAGACATGGATTGTATTTTCCTGGATTTTCCAGACACCAAGCTGAATGAGTATGGAGCGCGGGGTATTGGAGAAATTGGCTTGACCGGCTGCGCTTCGGCAGTCACCAACGCGGTGTATCACGCCACTGGCGTGCGTGTGCGCGAATTGCCGGTGCGCGTGGAAAAGCTGCTGAAGACCACATAAGGAAGTTTCCTTTCACGAACGGCCAGGTCCAGAAAATGCCTGAAGAAGAAGTTATCAAGAGAGCGCATCAGGACGAAGAAGAAGGGAAATCTCCGAGCACGCAGGCCGGCGAATTCGTGCGTGAAGAGATGCACCACATTCGCGAAGGAAAGCATGGCGCGGCGTCGACGAAACAGGCCATCGCCATCGGACTGTCAAAAGCACGGCGCGCCGGCGTAAAGCTGCAGCAGCCGAGCGCGAGGAATACATCAGCGCGCACTCGCAAGCAAGCGGAACGGGACAGCGCAAAAGGGCGAAGACGGCGTGGAGCGAGGCCATCGAAGACACGCTCGCGCGCGGTGTCGAAGGCCCTGAGGCGTAAAGGACATTCGGCTGCTTCGCACGCCAGCCTTTCGCGGCAGGCCAGGAACGCGGCGCAACGGCGGGGGCCACACTCCAGAAAAAACGCTGCCCAGCGCGCGGTGCGTACGAAAGGCCCGCCTGGTTTGCGGCGTTCAGCGAGGAAGGCAGCGCGCAGCCGCAGAAACGGTTAGGTGTTACTCGTTCAGGACCGGCCGCAGCACCGCAATCACGAAGTGCGCGAAGTGCGACGCGCTTTCGTCCAGTTGCAGCCAGCGGACTACGCAATGTTCGCCGAGATATTTCGGGACGCGCGCCTCGGAAATTCCCAGGTGCTCGGCGAGTTGCTTGGTGATCGATTCGGCACCGCGACGGCTGGCGTTTCCACGAATCAGGTTAGCCACTGCAATTCTCAACGTCTGGCAGGATTCCACATAGTAATAGGTAGTCAGGTCAGAGTCGGTCAGCACGAAGACTCCGGGGCCAACAGGCGCGTGGTTGGCTTCATCGAGCTTCACCGCGGGGCACGAGAGCAAGCGTCGAAACTGCATCTCCAGCAAGGATATTCGCGACGAGAGCCCAGGGTCGCCGTATCGACCTTTGGGGCCGGGTGTGCCGAGATCGGGAAGCGGTTCGATTGGAAGCGGCGGCATGGAATGGGTGCGGGCCGGCCGCGAAAATTCCGGCTCTGAAGATTCTTCGGCTGGCGGCGTAGCGGCGCGACGCGTACCAGGTGCCGAAGGCCGTGACCCGGTCGCTGGCGTTGCCGAACTGGTTTTCCGGCGATTGCGACCGCCGCGCCGTCCGCGCCTGCGACGATGTTTGCCTTCCGCGTCTGAACCCGTAGAAGCCGCAGCAGACGCCGAATTTCCATCGGCCGTTGTTGTCTCCGCGTTTGCAGCCTCGTCCGAGGCGGGAGCGCTCTCGGAGATTCCCGGCTCCGAAATGATGGCTTCGAACGCCGCGGCGTTTTGTTCGAAAGGCATTCCTGGCTCCGGCATCGGAACCGGAAGCGAAACCGGCGCATCCTCGCGAACGCTCGAGGCATCAGCGGCGGCGGACCCAGGCTCGGCCCCTAAGCGCACCGCGGCTTCCTGCGCTTTTGTTTTCCAGTCGGCGCGACGAAAACGCTCGGCGGCGGTGCCGTACCACTTCGCGGCGTCGGCATTCTGCGCGGTGGTTTCATAGTATTTCGCAAGTTCGAACGCCACCATGGCGTCATGGGTCTTTTCGAATAGCGCGGAGAGCTGGCCGGCCGGATCTTTGGAGGTTCGCGCGCGGCGAATGCGCGCGGTGATCTGTTTCCAATCTGCCATAAAGGTGTTTGCATTGTAACAGTGGTGTGGTGCGGCGGCTAGCAATGCGAAGCCGTCCGCAAAGTGACAATCAATTTGCCGGGTGATCTGCGCTTTTTGGGCTAGCGATGAGCCACCTGTTCGCGAAAGCCTGCAGCGGCGGCCATCGCAGCAGCAGCACACCCAGCCACGTCCCAAAAGTGTTGGTGAAGATGTCCATCACGCCGGAGTCTCGCGAAGGAATGATCGCCTGAAGAATTTCGATAGTGAAGCTGATACTGGCGCCGGCAATTACGGTAATCATTACCGCGCGATTCCACCGCCAATGCCGGGCCAGGTACGCCCCCAACAAAAAACCAAGGGGCGCGAAGCCAAAAATATTGATGGCAATGTCGCGCAGCGTGAGTTTGTCGCGGCTCTCTTCCCACGGCGCCATCAGAATCTTCTTGTGCAGGATGTTGAACACCTCGGGAATGATGAGATTCGGCCCGGCGCCGGCGCTGTTGTGCACCTCTCTTCCGGCGCCCTCCATAAACATGTAGCGCGCGAGCATCCCTTGGTTGCTCACAGAATCCTGAGATACGGAATCGGCGCCAGATGCAGCATAGGCTCGGGCAACTTCCTGCGGCGTGAGCTCCTGATTGTAGACGGCGAGCTCAAACAGCTTGCCCCGCCAGGGATCGTAGGCCACCGCGGAGTCTCCCAGCACCAGCTGGCCCGCAACGTCCGCGCAAGTGAGCCGCATACGCGCCGAACGCCCTGCTCGGACGCCGTTTCTGTAGGCCACGGCTCCGGACGGCCCGGCGGTCACCGTGAAGGTAACTGCTTCGTCGCGCAGAAATACATGTTCCAGCTCGAGTTCCACCGTCTTGAACCGATCCTCAGCGTCGCGATGATCTTTGCGAATCAGCAATTCATCATGATACTGCATCAGCCGGAATTGCTCCGGATTTTGCGCGCTATAAAATGCCAGCATCGTGCCGGAATTGTTTAAGTAAACGATGCGCGGTTGCACCCGGATGGTCAGACTGCAGAACGAGCTATCACGGAACTGCCCCGCCTCAAACGGCCGCGAACTGTAAATGATCCCCTGGCCCCCCAGCTCAATGCCTCTCTGCCCAGGCAGCCAGCTCACATTGTTTTTGGGAAATAGTTTGAAGGGCCACAACCCAGCGACCAGCAACACCGCGGTGAACAGGATGCAAGCGCAGGGCAGAATCCAGGTTGCCGGGCCAGGTTCTGGTGTTTTTTTCATCAAGCTTGAGAGCTGCCGACCGCCAGAATATCAGTATACGATGGCGAGGCCTTCAGCCAGTCAGGTCACCATCTGTGTTAACCAATCCCGCCGTCCGCCGATCAAGCATTTTTGTCGCAATGTTGCATTGACTGTTTCCCGTTGACTGAGTACTCTGTTCGTGGCCCTCTTGGAGCTGTGGATATGTGCGTCCTGCGCAGTATTCTGGCGTCTATTTTAGTCATAACAATAGGGATTACTCCGGGCTGGGGCGCGACAGGCTCTGCGTTTGGTACGGTTGTGACCGCCGACCGCGCGCGCGTTGGCCGTGGAGCTATTTCGGTGGGCGCCACGGTTTTCGGTGGTGATCGGCTGTTCACCGACGAGACCGGCAGCGTCCAGGTTCGCGCCGGAGCAGCGCGCTTGATGCTCTCCAGCGCCAGCGTTGCGGTGCTCGCGAAAGACGAAAGCTCTCCGTCCGCCAGCTTGACGCGCGGAACGGCAATTTTTTCAACAGCCAATTCCAAAGCATTTGCACTGCATGTCGGCAGCATGGTCATTCGCCCTGGAACGGACGAACCTACTGTCGCGCAGGTGAGCGTCGTCGGCCCTAAGGAGCTGATGGTCAGGAGCACGCGCGGCTCCGTCAAAGTAGCCGTGGACGATGATGAGCGCGTGATCCCTGAGGGCATGGCTTATCGCATCGAGCTTGATCCCACCGATGCTGAATTGGCGGCGGCGGAAGCAGCTGCTGCTGCGCAAGGCCCTGAAGGCGTAGGATCCTCACGCCGGCGCGCTCCGCGGCAGGCGGGCCGAAGCCGGTTTATCTGGTTTGCCATTGGAGTCGGAGCCATCGTCACGGGCATCGCCTTGTGGGAAGTGCTCGAAAGCCCCGACCGGCCTCATTAAGAACGAATCGCTCTTAAAAAATTGTCATGCCTACGAATATATCTGCGACGCATGCGAAACGCAGTTTGAGCGCATTGTTATAAACAAATCGCAGGAAATTGCTTGCCCGAAATGTGCAGGCAAGAAAAATACGATTCAGCTGTCGGTATTCAGCGCGCCCAATGGAAACGGAGTGTCCGCGAAATCGCTCGGACCTGCGAGCGGTTCCGGTGGATGCTGCGGCGGCGGCTGTGGGTGTCATTAAGGAATCTTCGCCGGGCTTTCCGGTAAATTGATTCGTTCACGCTCCTCTTTGTATAAGCCTTCCCAATCTGACAACGCGCATATCTTCGCGGCGCGCATTTACAAACAGTGGATCATGCGCTGCGTGGACGTGCCGCGGGCGGTTTCAAAACAGTTGCGCGAATCAGCCGAAGAAGACCCAACGCATATTCCGGTATACGGGCAGGTGGAAGGCGTCCCGTTGAAAAGCACTCTCTCGCCGCGTGGAGGCGGCGCGTACCGCTTGCATATCCACAGTAGTATCTGGCGCAAGCTGCGCATCGATGCCGGGGATACCGTGGAGGTGATGTTGCAGCTCGATCGGGAACCGAGAGATCCCGCGTTGCCGCCCGATCTCGCTGCGGGACTCGCGGATGAGCCGAGCGCCCTGGCGATTTTTAACACCTTGACGGCGGCGCTGCGGCGGCAAATCGTGCGCCATATGGACCTGGCCAAGCACGCCAGGACTCGCGAAAAGCGCGTCGGGCTCATCGTGAAAAATATGCTGGAGCGCGGCGCCAAGCGCACAACGAAGAACAAAAAGAAGAACAAAAAGAAGGGCAAAAAGAAGGGCAAAAAGAAGAAAAAGTAGCTGGCACGGTTACTTGTTTCCTCCGCCGGGAGTCTTTCGTTTCTGACCGGCCAGCCACGGAACTAATTCGCGGTCGGCGAAGGCTTCGTCCCACACTTCTTTGTGCAGCTTGTGATACTCGGTGTAACGCGGAGCGCCGCCGGCCTTCTCGAGTTGCTTCACCATCGAGCGCACCAGATTGGTTGGAACGGTCTGGTCCATATCCAACTGAAAAATCCACAGCGGCACCTTGGTTAGGGCGCGAACGTCGGTGAAATTGTCATAAGAGCTGACCACCACCGCTGCGGCCCATCGCTCCGGATCTTTCTGCAACAGCGACCACACCGCCAGCCCTCCCATCGACTGCCCCACAAGATAAATGCGCTCAGGGTCGATGGGATAATCTTTCTGCACCAGCGCGAGAATATCCAGCGCCGCCTGCAGCGGCGGGGCAATTCGATTCAATTCCGGGTCCGACCAGTTGGCGTTATGCGGGCATTGCGGAGCGAGCACGAACGCGGGGAATAGCGCCTGATTTTCCGGCGTACTCCAGATGTGAGATCCCTTTTCGTTTTCGTCGGATATCTGAGATTCATTATCCAAGCCTCGGCCGCTTCCTCCGTGAAACCAGAACACCAAAGGATACTTTTTCGTGGAATCGTATTTCGGAGGGACGAAAAGCCGATAGGGCGTCTTCGTGCCGGTCTTGTCCGCATACATCCGTTTGCGAAACGGCGGTTCCTGTTTTACCACGCCAGGCGGTGCGATTTGCGTCTGGCTAGCGGCATACGAACAACCGCAAAGCAAAACCAGCAGCACCATTGCGAGGCGAAAAAGCACGGGATCCTTCTTTCGCGTACCAGGATAAATTGAATGTCTGCCGAAAATTTGACACACCGCTATTGCGGCCGCGAGTAATGTGCCAGATTTGCTGGTATCGGTTGCGAGACACTTCCTCGCGGGTCAGGCACCGGCGCCTGTGCCATCCACTTGAAGGGAATAACTCCCGTCCAGCCCGATCCGGCGTACTCTTCATCACTATCGACCGCGAAACCGGTGCGCACTTTTGCGGAGACTTCCACCAGGGGCACCGCCAGAACCGCAGTAGCTTTCAACTCCTGTTCGCTTGGCGGGCGCACTTGCGCCCAGCGGCCGCGAATCACGTATTCCACGAAATCACGCATGGCGGCAAGTTTGGATTCGGCATCGAGGATGGGTTCGGCCTTACCCATGATGACCACGGAGCGATAGTTTACGGAATGACCGGTAGCGGTGGGAGAGAGCACGATGCCGTCGAGCAGCGTGACGCTCAGGCAAAAGGGCGCGCCGCTGCCCAGCGTGCGCATCAGGCGGCTGGCGGTTGAGCCGTGCAGGAAGAGTTTGTCGCCGACGCGCACGTAGTTGGTGGGCACCACGTACGGCAGGCCATCGACGATGAATCCCACCTGGCACACAAACGCTTCGTCGAGGATTTTATAGATGGTTTCTGTGTCGTACGTGCCGCGGTCAGGCTTGCGCTTGACCTTGGTTCTATCCGTGGGAGTGAATTCGCTCATGGCAAGAGCCTAGCTCTGTGATGGAACGCGGAGCAAGTGCCAATCTGCGTTTCGTGTTTGAGACAAAATCATTTCGCGAAGCTGCGCGCATTGAAGTGCTTGAGAGATTTTTTGTGCGCCAGGTCAGAGGCTGGTTGACGCTACCAGCCCGCTCGCATACGATGCCGCCGGGGAAATCGGCCGTGATCGCCGCATGAAGCGTTCCGTGAGCATCGTTGTTTGGGTCCTGGTCGCGTTGGCTGGAGCCTCCGCGCTGGCGACCATCGCCTTCCATCGCGGCGAGCCGCTGAACGCCACCTGGTTTGTCCTGGCCGCGGGTTGTTGCTACCTCGTCGCTTACCGTTTTTACTCCGCATTTATCGCCGCACGTTTATTGGCATTCGACGACACCCGCGCAACGCCCGCGGAGCGCCACGATGATGGGCGCGACTTCGTTCCCACGAACAAGTGGATCCTGTTTGGGCATCATTTCGCGGCCATCGCGGGACCTGGGCCTCTCGTAGGTCCGACGCTGGCGGCGCAGTTCGGCTACCTCCCCGGCACGCTCTGGCTGATTGCGGGGGCGGTGTTTGCCGGGTGCGTGCAGGACTTTGTGATTTTGTTTTGTTCCATCCGGCGAGACGGCAAGACCCTGGGTGAAATCGCGCGCGAAGAGGTCAGCCGCCGGGGCGGATTTATCGCCCAGCTCGCGGTTCTGGCCATCATGGTCATTCTTCTCGGCGTCGTGGCGCTGGTGGTGGTGAACGCACTGAAGTCTTCGCCATGGGCCACTTTTACACTGGCGGCCACCATTCCCATCGCGCTGCTTCTCGGCTTATATCTGCGATTCTTGCGGCCGGGGTGCGTTCTTGAGGCTTCCATCATCGGAGTGATGCTGGTTTTGTTTGTGGTGGTCGCCGGGCAGTGGGTAGCGGAATCGCCGTCGTGGGCGCACTTGTTCACCTTGAACGGCGTGACCCTGGCGTTTGTGCTGATTGCCTATGGATTCGCGGCCTCCGCCTTGCCGGTGTGGTTGCTTTTAGCCCCGCGCGATTACTTGAGCGCCTTCATAAAGGCTGGAGCGATTTTTTCACTGGCCGCCGGAATTTTGCTGGTCCGCCCGCAGGTGCTGATGCCTCCGCTCACACGCTTCATCGACGGGAGCGGGCCGGTCTTTGCCGGGAAAATATTCCCGTTCTGTTTTATCACCATCGCTTGCGGCGCTATCAGCGGATTTCATTCGCTGATTTCCTCCGGCACCACCCCCAAAATGATCATCCGCGAAAGCCACTCGCGCTTCATCGGTTACGGCGCGATGCTGCTGGAATCTTTCGTCGGCGTGATGGCCATGGTCGCGGCATGCGCCATGACTCCCGGCGTGTATTTTGCGATCAACAGCCCGGCGTCGATTGTGGGAGCGACCTCGGACGCCGCGGCGGCAACCATCAGCAGTTGGGGATATCCACTCCAGGCGCAAACCATGACGGACCTGGCGCGGCAAGTCGGGGAACAAACGCTGCTAAATCGCGCAGGCGGGGCGCCATCACTCGCCGTGGGCATGGCGCAGATATTTTCGAACACCATCGGTGGGCCGCGACTGCTGAGCATCTGGTACCACTTCGCGATCATGTTCGAGGCGCTCTTCATTCTCACCGTTCTGGATGCCGGCACGCGCGTGGGACGATTCATGGTGCAGGAGCTTGGGGGACGAGTGTGGAAACCGTTCGGGCGCACCGGATGGGTGCCGGGGATCTTGCTGTCCAGCGCGATGATTGTCGGGGCGTGGGGATATTTTTTGTATCAAGGGGTGATTGATCCGCTCGGCGGCATTAATTCGCTGTGGCCGTTATTCGGCATTGCCAACCAGTTGCTGGCTGCGGTAGCGCTGGTGGTGGCCACCACGATTCTTTTAAAAATGAAGCGCATTCGCTGGGTGTGGTTGACGCTGATCCCGACGGTCTGGCTGGTGACCATCACCATGACGGCCAGCTATCAAAAAATATTCGATTCCAGCCCGCGGCTGGGATTTCTCTCGTACGCCAATGCGCTTGCCGCGCAAATTGCGGCCGGGAGAATCCCGCCATCAAAAATCGCCGATACGCAGCGGCTGATTTTCAATCAGCGATTGGACGCGGTCGTTACGGCCGTGCTGGCCGCGATGATCATCGTTCTCATCCTCGAAGCGTTGGTGCAGTGGTACCGCCTTTTCAACGGGAGCAGCAAATCCGTTTTGCACGAGTCGCCTTACCTGGCCACGCGCTGGGTAAAGAGCTTTGCGGGCGTTTCCTATACGCCAGCGCCGCCCAGCGAAACACCGGCGGTGGAAGGATGACCCTCCGCTCGATTCATACCGCTGCTCAACGCAGCGCCATGGCATACCCACGGAGAGCCATAATTTTCGCGGCGGCCATGTGGGCGAAGCGGACGGCGCACAAAATTTGGATGGGCATGCGCGAGTGGTGCGGAGATTGCGCATATGAACGCTATCTGCTGGCGCAACGCACGATCCCGGGTGAATCCGTGCCGCTCAGCCCGGCGGAGTTTTACCTCGAGCAATTGCATCGCCGGTATTCCCGGCCCAACCGCTGCTGCTGATTCAGTTTCCCTTGCCCGCTCCGCGAAGGGGCCGCTAGAATGCAATAACTAACACTACCAAAAACGGTAGTCATTCCGTGGAGGCCGAGATGAGCATCAATCAGGATAAATTGCATGAATTTCTGGGCAAAGCCATCGTCGATTTTGGCGCGACCTTTAACGCCGCGTTGATCCGCATCGGCGACAAGCTTGGTTTATACAAAGCGTTGGCCAAGGGCAGTCCAAAAACTCCCGCCGAACTTGCCGGTGCCACCGGCACGTCAGAGCGATACGTACGCGAATGGCTGAGCGCGCAGGCCGCGGGCGGGTATGTCACCTACGATGCCGCAACGGGCAAATTTCACCTGAGCGAGGAACAGGCTTTTACCATGGCCGACGAGACCAGCCCGGTTTTTCTCCCGGGAGCCTTCCAGGTGGCGCTAGCCTCCATCAGGGCCGAGGAGCAAATCGCCAAGCGCTTCAAGACCGGCGAGGGTATGGGCTGGCATGAACATCACCATGAACTTTTCGAAGGCACCGAACGGTTTTTTCGTCCCGGTTATGCCGCGAACCTGATCAGCGCATGGATACCCGCGTTGGAAGATGTAGACGCCAAACTCAAAAAGGGCGGGCGAGTGGCGGATGTAGGCTGCGGCCTGGGCGCGTCCACGATTCTCATGGCCAAGTCCTATCCCAATTCTGAATTTGCGGGCTTCGATTATCACGACAAGTCCATCGAGACCGCCAAGGAGCGCGCCAAGGAAGCGGGACTGGCTGATCGCATCCGCTTTGAAGTTTCCACCGCGAAATCTTATCCAGGCAAAGACTATGACTTTGTGACCTTCTTCGATTGTCTGCATGACATGGGTGACCCCGCGGGCGCCTCGGCGCACGTGCGTAGCTCGTTAAAGAAAGATGGCACGTGGATGATTGTCGAGCCTTTTGCCGGCGATAAGCTGGAAGACAACTTGAATCCTATCGGACGCGCTTTCTACGGGGCGTCCACGCTGCTTTGCACTCCGGCTTCGCTGTCTCAGGAGGTTGGATTGGCGCTCGGCGCGCAGGCAGGCGAGAAGCGGCTGCGCGAAGTGGTCACTTCCGGAGGGTTTTCACATTTCCGGCGGGCGACGCAGACGCCGTTCAATTTGATTTTCGAAGCGCGGCCCTAGCAAACGCTTCGATGTAATTCTAATTTTAACCTTTGCTGTAAGCGACGCGGAACGACTTATGCACGCCGGAGAACGAGAAGGGTAATCTCCGGCGGAACGCCGATGCGCACGGGCGCCCCGACGGTACCGAGGCCGCGGTTCACATAAATGGAAGCCTTCCCACCTGCAGCGACGATGCCCTGCGAAATTTTGGGGGCCTCGGCGTAGCCGTCCATGTAGGAGACAAGAACTTCGGACGACGGCACGAACATCGGCCGTTGGTAGAGTCCCGCGATGTAATCGGTGATGAAGCGCGCGGGACTGAGACGGTGGTCGAGAATTTCGACCTGGATCTGGCCGCCGTGCGTATGCCCGGCGAGCGAGAGTTCGATGCCCAGTTCAGCGGCACGCGGGAACGAATTAGGATTGTGAGACAGCAAGATGTTGGGCATGTCCCGGCGCACCAGCGGCTCGACATTTGCCAGGGTTTGCCGTTTCTGGCCTGCACTGGTGCGTTCGCGCTGGTAATCCACGCCAATCAGATTGAATTGCGCGCCTTTAAAGGTGAGTTGCGCATTTTCCTGCCGCAGCAGTTTCATTCCCGCTTGCGAGAACAAGGACTGCGCGGCGTGCTCAACCTTCGCATAGATTTCGTGATTGCCGTTGCAGCCCCAGATGCCCAGCGGAGAGTGCAACCGGCGAATTTCATTAATGCAATCCGGAAGCGAATCACTGGCGCTGGTGATGAAATCGCCGGTCACTACGGCGAGATCAGCCCCCAGTTCATTGGCCATGTCCACGGCGCGCCGTACCTGCGAGCGGGGCATATAGCCGCTCAGATGGATGTCGCTGATCTGCACGATAGATAAGCCGTCGAGCGCCGGGTTGAGATGGGCAACGGGAATTTCCACGCGGCGGATTTGATAGTTGAGGCGTTCGGCGGCGTATCCGTACATGGCGCCGAGAAACGGCGCAGCGCCAGCCGCGGCAGTAACGGTGCGGAAGAAATAGCGGCGTCCTGGGTCGCGGAGTTGCTCCATAGCTGCGGGCGTGTCTGCACGCACAGCGACTTGCACCGCAGGCGCGGGCATTGGCGGTTGCGGCCCAGCGCTCTTACGAAACAGGGACCACAAATAATCCAGTCCTCGAACCAGCTTGACCGCCAGAAAGGCGAAGAGCGCGCTGAAGAACCACAGGCCCACCAGCGCGGGAAGAATGGTTCCCCGCGGAATGAGGTGGCGATGGGCCATGCGAAATCCATCAATAAAGGCGGAGATCACGAGACACACCATAACCAGCCAAAGAAGGCGAGCCGCAACGCGAAGCCATGGCCTGTGGAAATTGGCGGTGGCGCGCCAGATGGCACGGTGCCAAAAGCGCTGGGAAAAGAAAAACAGGGAAACAATCCCCAAGCCGATTCCCGCACGCAAAAAGAAGAAAGCCCAGTTCACAAGAAAAGACCCTTCAGATACCAGCCTCAATTGTAGCATGCGGCAAATCGCCGGTTGCGACGGGACGAGCGCGTGTTTCAAGAGTATGATTTGTTGCCCAAGCGCGGACGAACTCTACCGGTATGATTTGCAGCCCAGGGTCGAACGCTACCGATGGATGGGGAAGTGTTGTTGAGACGCGAGAGGATTTTTTTAGGCCGCGAAGGTAACAAGCGTTGTTGCCCCAATTCACGACGAGACGGAGGAGACGAATGATGAAGTTACGGCAAGTGACAATATTGGTGTTGGCCGCAGGGTTATGCGCGATGCCGGCGTTGGCGAAAGGCAAGGCAGAAAAAAGTGA
>DASXLA010000017.1:0-2202 GCA_036496505.1 Candidatus Acidiferrum sp.
TGCATTGCGCTCGCGGTTGGTTGTTTTCAGCCACCCGTCTCGATTTTCTGTTCCTTCTTTTGAGTAACTTGCGGAATGGAAGCCGACGTGTAGTCAAAGTCGACGTGCGGTGCGCTTTTCTCAGCTTCTTGATCGTGGCGGCCCTGCCGCTCGCGGCACAACAATATCCTACCTATCCGCAACAGGCGCCGGACACGAACTATAGTGATGCGCCGGATACCGCGACCGATCAACAGCATGGCGTGGCGCGCGTCAGCATTACACAAGGCGACGTGAACCTGAAACGCGGCGACAACGGACAATTGAGCGCGGCGGTGGTGAATGCGCCGGTGATGGCGCACGACCATCTGGAGACGGCACCAGGCTCGCGAGCCGAGGTGCAGTTGGATGCCACGACCCTAATCCGGCTGGCGCCCAACACCGACATCGGATTTTCCGATCTGGCGTATCAGCGCTATCAGGTTCAACTTGGCATCGGCACCATTGCCTTGCGCGTGCTGGGGAATTCGAACGCTCAATTGGAAGTGGATACGCCCAGCGTGGCGCTGCGGCCGGCCGGGCCGGGCGAATACCGGATCTCCGTTTTTGATAACGGAACGTCGCAAATTACGGTGCGCTCGGGACGGCTCGAGATGAACGGCGCGCGCGGGTCTGAGATGGTGGAGGCCGGGCGCAGCCTGCTGGTGCGCGGCGACTCTTCCGATCCGGAATTTCAAACTTCGTACGAGATCGCGCGCGATCAGTTCGACGATTGGAGCGCCGCGCGCGATCGCGAGTTGCAGTCCTCACAAGCCTATCGTTATGTGAATCCCGATGTAAATGGCGCGCAGGATCTGGATGCGTATGGCGACTGGGTGCCTTCGGAGTATGGCGAGGCTTGGGCGCCACGCGGTGTGGCTGCCGATTGGTCGCCCTACAGCACGGGCCAATGGTCGTGGCAAGACTACTATGGCTGGACCTGGGTCGATGCAGCGCCATGGGGTTGGGCGCCGTATCACTATGGCCGCTGGTTTTGGAACACTGGGAGCCACGGCTGGTGCTGGTGGCCGGGCGCGCGCGGTTCGCGAGCTTTCTGGAGTCCCGCGCAGGTAGGCTTTTTCGGTTGGGGCCGGGGTGGTTTGGGTTGGGTGGCGCTCGCACCTCACGAGCCGTTTCACGCCTGGTGGGGAAGAGGGTATCGCGGTGGGGGAGCGTTCCCCTACGGCGGTGTGGATTTAGGAAGGATGTATCGCAACGCGAATGTGCGCGGCGGAGCCATGACGGCGTTTGGCGATCGCTTCGGCGGGCCGAACCAGCGGTTCAATATTGCCACGCGCGGACAGTTGTCGAGCGCAAATCTTGTTCGTGGCCAAATTCCGGCCTCGCGCACTCAATCGAGCTTCCGATTTTCAAATCGGGCGGCGATCGCGAATCCACGGTTGGCCATAGCAGCGAATCGACAGTTTGTGACAAACCGGCAAGGCTTCGGCGGCCAACGAGCGGGGCAGCGCGGATTTACGCCCGCCCAGATATTTCATGCACCGGCGGCGTCCGCCAGCGGATGGCAGCGTTTCGGCGCTCCCGGCTATTCCAGCGGGCCAAGCTTTGCGAGCCGACCCCGGGAGGAGAGCGGTTGGCACAGCTTTGGCCAGCCGCGGCCGGCAGCGCCCAATTCTTTTCGACAAAATGGACAGACGTCCCCCGGCTCCTCGCAAAGTTTCCGTAATTCCGGCGGCTACGGCGGAAATCGCGGAGGCGGTGAACGCGGCCAGCCGCAACAACACTACAGTGCACCCCCCGCGCAGCATTACAGCGCTCCCGCGCGTTCGTACCCCGGTGGTGGCGGAGGCGGTTCTTACCGTGGCAGCGGGGGAGGTTCGTCTTCTTCCGGCCATGGCGGGGGTGGCGGAGGAGGCCATTCTTCCGACGGGCATCGCGGCCGTTAAGCGATCATAAGTTCCCTCAGCCGCTCCGGCCGCCTGACAGGGCTGGAGCGGCATTTTTTCCGAAAGCAATATAGAAGCAGTTGCCTACGTCAAGACTGAGAACACTTGCCTCAAGTATCAGACCTTGCGGGTGACGCCAGCGATGACTTCTTTCTTTATCCGATTTGGCGAGCGAACGCGAACAATAATCTTGTTTTCTGATACTCGGCTGTAATCCACTTCCGCTGGAATGTTCGCGGCGTTGCGTTTCACGCTCTTCACGGCTTCTTCAAAACCA
>DASXLA010000018.1:0-3643 GCA_036496505.1 Candidatus Acidiferrum sp.
CAGCCCAAATTCCACCGTGTACCAGAAAAGGCGTCCGAGGCGTTCCAGAGTTTCCTTATCCTTAATCGCCGCGCAAACGCTGCCATAGTGCTGCAGGAAATCCGCGAACACGCGATGCGAGTGCATCGGAACATGGCCGAAGACATCGTGAAAGATATCAGGCTCTGGAGTGTATTCGAGCGAGTCGCGGCTGCGCGGCTTCGTGGTCGTGGGAAACATGCGCGCCGCCAGCATTTGAAAAAAGGCGTCGCTGGGCAGAAAACCGCTTACCGGCGTTGCGCTCCATCCGGTGCGCGGTTTCAACCGCGCGCTGATCGCGGCGAGATTGGGAAGCTTGTCGGTCTCCAGTCCAATGATTTCATATCCTTCAAGGTAGGCTCGGCACGCGAAACTCTCAATCTGCGGGCGCCGACGCCGGACGAGCTCTGCCCACACGGCGTGCTGTTCCGGCGTGTAATCGTCATATTTCTGCTCGATCAGATAGGACGCCGCAGCCGTCAGCTTCATCGCGCTCTCTCCATCACAAGTTCAGATCACCATAACGTTGGTCTGCACCGACCCGGGCTTTGGCAATCATTCCAGCCGTGTGCGCAGTGCCGCTCGTCCACTGCCCCGGAATTGGCAGGCCGCAGTTCGGGCAACCGCCATTTTTCAGATTATTTTTCCGCACATCGTGCCACGAGCGCCGAATCAGCAGCGTGTGGCACGTTGGACAAGACGTGTTCCCGCCGTCGCTGTAAATATTCCCTTCATAAACGTAGTGCAGCCCTGCTTCGAGCGCGATGGCACGCGCCGCATGCAGGGTCTCTGGCGGCGTGGCGGCCCGATCGCGCAATTTGAAGTCGGGATGAAACGCCGTGAAGTGCAGCGGAACATCCGGACCGAGATGTTCGAGCACCCAATCCACAAGAGCGCGCGTTTCGCTCGGCGCGTCATTGAGGCCCGGAATCATCAGGTTGGTGATCTCGAACCACACATTCGTTTCGTTCTTGAGCCATTGAAGCGTATCGAGAACGGGCTGCAGATGCGTCAGCGTGATACGCCCGTAGAAATTTTCAGTGAAAGCCTTAAGGTCGATGTTCGCCGCGTCAATGTGGTCGTAAATATCGTGAAAAGCCTCGCGCGTGACGTAGCCGTTGGAGACCATTACGGTTTTGAGGCCGTATTCTTTCGCGGCACGGCAGATGTCGATCACATACTCGCCCCAGATCGTAGGCTCGTTGTACGTAAATGCGATCGAAGGGCATCCGTTTTCAATCGCCAGCCCAACCACATCTTCGGGCGGCACGTGCGACGATCGCACCTGATCGGCCCGCGATTTCGAGATGTCCCAGTTCTGGCAGAAAAAGCAGCCCATGTTGCAGCCTGCCGTGCCCATGGAAAAAACGCGCGTGCCCGGAAGAAAATGGTTCAGGGGTTTTTTCTCGATGGGATCGATTTGCAGCGCGGCGGGATGAGCGTAACCCACGCTGTAAAGCTTGCCGCCCTGATTCGTGCGGATAAAACAGAACCCGGCTTGCCCTTCCCCAATGTGGCAGTGCCGCGGACACAGGTAGCAGTGCACCTTGCCCTTGTCCTCAGGCTCCCACCATCGAGCTTCGTGGAGCCCCACCGTTTTTTGGAGGCTTGTGAGATCGCCCATGCCGAAACCCCGCAGAACTCCATTATACGCCCGTTCCGAACAGCGAACGGACCCGCCAGACGGCCCGCAGACACCGAGATGAATACAAGATCATCTTGACTGTGGGGCGCGGCGGGATATACACTCCCGTCACTTTTTCGCGTCCCCGCGAGGAGCAGTCCATATGAACTCTACTTTGAAGTGCACACTGATGGTGGCCATAGGCGTAGTGGTATTCGCGCTTCCAGCGTTGGCTGGCGTGCCTATACCTCCGGTAAAGGCTCCAGAACCGAGTACGATCGTGTTGCTTGCTGGCGGTCTGGCCACCGTGATCGGCGCACGCAAGTTACGGAAGAAGTAGCGGACAAATCTTCTCCTGGATGTAGCGCATGCACGGCGAAGCGTGGTGGTATGTCTTTGGCTTATCGTTCGTTGTGACTGCGCTGATCGAAACGTTTTGGCCTTTCCGGCTGTTGCCCAGTTCTGCGCGCCGCCGCTGGACGAGCAATGCCATCCTGCAGGCTGCGTCAGTTGTGGTAACCGCAGCAGCATTCCAGTTGACTGGCATTGCGCTGGCCATCGCTATTCACGCCACCCGCCGCGGCCTCCTGAACTGGATCGCGATTCCCTTCCCCGTAGCGTTCGCGGTCGGATTCGCGGCGCTGGACCTTACAAACTATACCTCTCATCGATTTTTCCACTCGGTTGGCCTGCTCTGGCGCGTCCACAAGGTGCACCACTCGGAGACAGACCTCGATCTGACCACAGGGTTTCGTTTTCATCCCCTGGAGGGCCTCTTGTCGCAGGGCTGCCAACTGGCGGTGATCGCTCTCCTCGGGACGCCGCCGAGCGCGGTTGTATTGGCGTCGATGGCGATAGTAGTGCAGGATTTTTTCACCCACGCAAATTTGCGTCTGCCGGAAACAGCCGACCGTCTTCTGCGCTGGCTCGTCGTTACCCCCGCGATGCATCGCATCCATCATTCCGAGCGCGTGGAAGAACAAAATGGCAATTTCGGCACAATCTTTTCCTTCTGGGACCGGCTCTTCGGCACGTATGTGCCAAGTCTTGCGGCGGATGAGGCAAGGGCGCGATGGGGTCTGGCGGATGTCGCGGAAGGCAGTAACTTGAACGCTGCACGACTGCTGGTGCTTCCCTTCCGGCCCGTCGGGGCCGGCTCCGCAAGCGATGCGTCCCGCGTCACTTCCAATTCCTGATCTCTCCAGCTCCGAAATTTCGTGCGCTCCGGAAAACCCAAAACGAGCGCGAAGCAATCTAAACGGAGTAGAATAGCGGCGACTGCTCAGGCCGTTCCGGGCCTATCGCATTGCGCGGAGGTGCCGAGATGTCAAAGTTCCTCCTTTCAAAAGTATTCATCCCAGCCATAGCCGTACTTGCGCTTGCGCTAGCGCCCAATCCCGCGTTTGCGCAGCGCGGCGGAGGGCACGGCGGTGGCGGCGGTTTTCATGGCGGCGGTGGAGGTGGCGGTGGATTCCACGGGGGTGGCGGCTTCCACAGCGGTGGCTCGTTTCGCGGTGGCGGCGGTGGAGGTGGAGGATACCGTGGCGGCAACTTCGGCGGCGCGCGAGCTTATGGTGGAGGCGCCTACCGAGGCGGCTCGTCCATGGGCAGGAGCTTTGGATCTCGCGGACCCGGCGGATTCGGGCGCGGGTTCAACGCTGCAGGTCGCGGATATGCAGGCCGCAGCGGATACGGTGCTCACAATGCGATCGCGGACGGCAACTGGCATTCTTTTGGCGGCGCTCGAGGCTCCTTGGGTGCAAGAGGTTCAACAGGATTTCGCAACGCCGCAATTGGCGATGGCCGTTGGCACTCATTTGGAGGCTCGAACGCGAGTCTAGCGCGAGGATTCAACGGGGGTGGCGGCTTCCGTTCGTTCGGGCCGGGTGTCGGCAGCCGTGGATTCGGTAATCGTGGGTTTGGCGGGAGGGGTTTCGGCGGATTCAGAGGTCGCGGTTTTGGCGGTTGCTGGGGCTGCGGCTGGGGTTGGGGATTAGGCTT
>DASXLA010000019.1:0-33248 GCA_036496505.1 Candidatus Acidiferrum sp.
CCAGGGTCGGAGAGCTCAAGGCGCACATTTCAGTGGCGCCGAGATTGCTGGTCAGGAAGATCATCGCCGACGAGAAATCGACCTTGCGGTTGTCGCCCAGCGTCAATGTGGCTTTGTCCAACATCCCCAGCAGCAATTGCCAGAGCGAGTCGGAGGCTTTTTCAATTTCGTCGAACAGCAGAAACGATAGTTTCAGTTTGTCGGTGTGACTTTTCGTCAGCTCTTCCTGGGTGATCAACGGGTGTGTTTCGCGGTGCCCCAGGTATCCCGGAGGCGAGCCGATTAATTTAGCGATCTCGTGAGAGTGCTGAAATTCCGCGCAGTCCACTTTAATGATCGCGCGGGCGTCACCAAAAAGTATCTCCGCGGCGGCTTCCACGATACGCGTTTTTCCCGAGCCCGTCGGTCCCAGCAGCAGAAGGTTGCCCACAGGTCGCCCCGGGGAGTTCAATCCCGCGCAGAACACCTGGTAAAGTTCTACCAGCGCCTGCACTCCTTCCTCCTGCCCTACGATTCTGGAACGCAGGGACGTTTCGAAATCCAGCGTGCCGGTGCTTCTCTTGCTGGGGTCGAGCGGAAGTATGGTAGTACTCATGACCGCCTCCTTGCGCCACGCACTAGCCGTGTCGCATTACCGAATCGCACGCCACTCCGGTCAAATTGATCCAGTTTGACCTGAAGCGTCGACTGCAGGAGTCGCAACTGTAAGAGCAATTCCTGTGCCACAGCGGGTGATTCAGAAATTCGGATGAGCGGCGGAAACACATCCGCCAGGTCCAGATTCAGCGTTCGCAGATTTGTTACCAGTTGTTGCACCACCGGCGAATGCGGATCTCCCAGATCCGTCTGTTCGTTCAAATGCTCGCGCAATGTTCGCCAGTTGAGTTCAATGAAGGGATGTTTCTTGCTCACTTCGCGAACCACTTCTTCCGTAATTCGCGCGCGTTTTCCTAATCGGGCCAGGTGCAGTTGCTGCACTTTTCCGCCGCGGCGCACGTTGTGCACCAGATAAAACACATTTCCTTTTCGGCGGACGAAAGCCATCTTGATTCCCTCACAAGGTGTTGCCTTGACTGTAGTGTATTTGACTTCCACTACAGCGTCAAATCCTTGTTCTGTTCATTCCAGGAGTTGCATCCAATCAGTAACCGTAAATTAGTTGTTTCCCATTCGAATCGTTCATCAATTTTTTGGTTCTGTTTCATCATCTTTCCTGCAGCTTCTCTCCCGTGCTTCTTTCTTCCATTCTGTTAAACCCCGCTCCGGCATTTTTGTCTTGTTCCGTCATCTCGGCCCGACTACGATGGGCTGCTTTTTCGGAGCGCGCCAATGTCCTGGGATCCCGTCTATCGCTTGGTGAAACAAATTCCGCGCGGAAGGGTTATTACCTACGGGGGCTTGGCAAAGGCTCTTCGTCTTCGCGGTGGCGCGCGTACCGTCGGACACGCCATGGCGGCTACGCCCTCCGGCAAGGGCATCCCGTGGCATCGCGTGGTTGGCGAACGCGGTAGAATCCTGATTCGCGGCTCGCACGCCCTGCTGCAGAAAAAACTCCTCGAAAGCGAAGGCATCCATACCGTCGAATCACGTGTTCCCCTGGATCAGTATTTGTGGAAACGCTCCAGCAGGAAAACATCTACGGCGCGTAAAAAATCCAAATCCTCGAAACGCACGCGCTCGGCCTGATACTTCCGTTCTTCCCAGGCGCAACGCTCCGGAAAAACATGCCTGATTTGTAGCTGTGCTATAACTCTTGCAGATGAATAATTCTATTTTGCAGGTTGAAAATCTGTTCAAGCGCTACGGCCAGGTCGAAGCCGTGCGTGGCGTGAGTTTCAACGTTGACGAAGGCGAAGTCTTCGGATTGCTCGGGCCTAATGGAGCCGGCAAAACCACCACCGTCGAGATTCTTGAGGGCCTGCGCACTCCTGATTCCGGGCGCGTTTCCGTTTGCGGCTTGGATCCGCAGAAAAGCCCGCAGGAACTGAAACTCGAGATTGGCGCGGCCCTGCAATCCACTTCCCTTCCGGACAAACTCCGCGTCATGGAGGCCCTGCGCCTTTTCGGCAGCTTTTATCGGCGTCGCCGGAGCCCCGAGGAATTGCTCAAGCGCTTCGGTTTGGAGGAAAAACGCAATACCTTCTACAGCCAGCTCTCGGGCGGACAGAAACAACGCCTGGCCTTGGCCATGGCGCTTCTCAACGATCCCAAGGTGTTGTTCTTTGACGAGCCCACTTCCGGCCTCGATCCCCAGGTGCGCCGCGAAATCTACGACATCGTCGCCGAGTTGCGTGGCGAAAAAAAAACCATCGTCATGACCACTCATTACATTGAGGAAGCCGAGCGCCTCTGCGATCGCGTGGCCATCGTGGACCACGGCACCGTCATCGCCTTGGGAACGCCGCGTGAATTGAAAGAGCGCTCCGGCAATCAAACCCGCCTGGAAGTTCGCCTGGCGCGCACCGAACCTCAGGAAATCCTCAAGAATCTGGAAGGCGTCTCCGAGTGCCGCGTCGTCGACGGTAGCTACATCCTGCAATGCGCGCGCCCCCCTCAGGCCATCGTGGCCTTGGTCAAGCATCTGGAATCCCAGGGCAATGAATTGGTCTCGCTGGAAATCTCCACTCCTTCCCTGGAAGACGTCTTCATCGAACTTACCGGCAGGAGGTTACGCGATTGAAGAACTTTGCCGCTCTGACGCGCATGCGTATCGAATTGACCGTGCGCAACAAGATGTTCCTCTTTTTCAGCGTGGTTATGCCTTTCGCATTTTTCTTTCTTTACGCCGGGATTTTCGCCAAGGGCCGGCCCGACGACGTGCGCTATTTTCTGGGTCCGGTCATTGCCCTCACGGTGATGGGCAGTTTCTGGGGCCTGAGCGCCGCGCTGGTCATGTTTCGGGAACAAGGCATCTTGCGCCGCTTTCATGTCACCCCGGTCACCGCCAGCGACATGTTGGCCTCCAGCATCGTGGCCAACTATTTTTTGTCATTGCCGACCGTGCTGATGGAATTGCTTTTTGCCGTGGTGTTTTTTCATGTCCGCAATATCGGGGACGTCCTCGCTCTTTTTATTCTGGTGACCCTGGGCACCGTCTCTTTCGCCTCTATGGGCCTGGTCGTTGCCAGCGTCACAAACACCATGCAGGAGACCCAGGTCTTGAATCAGATGTTGTGGTTGCCGTTGATATTTCTGTCCGGCGCCACATTTCCATTGGCCTTTCTTCCCATGGTGGTGCAGCACATCAGCGTATTCCTGCCCGCCACCTATCTCGTCACGGCATTGCAGCGCGCCATCTATTTTTCCGTCTCCGCGAGACATCTGCTCCTGGATATCGGCGCTCTCGCCTTTTGGGCCTTAATCACCTTTTTTGTCTCGACGCAGTTGTTTCGCTGGGAGCCCGAGTCCAAAATCCCCCGCAAAGCGAAGCTCTGGGCGGCTGCCACCGCCATTCCGTTTTTGATACTCGGGTTCTACGAGAATTACACCGGGCGCCTGGTCGCGGAAGCTCAGACCGCGTATCACTCCGTGGAAAAGGGGCGCGACTCCGGGGCACCGCAGCAACAGCCGCATATCCAGGAGTCGCCCCGCCAGTAGTTCACTTCCAATTCAGTCTCAGCGCGTGACCACCCGCCAAAATCCCGCCATATTGGTCCTTGTTGCTCGTGTCCGCCGCGCTACTCTTGATTGACGCTCCACAGGCTGTACCGTATTCTGGATTTCCAGTGAGCAGCGACAAATAAAGGTGGCAGGCATGCCGGTTCAGAAAACAGAAAAGATTTGGCACAACGGAAAATGGGTCAACTGGGACGACGCGAAAATTCACGTTCTTTCCCACGTAGTCAGCTACGGCTCCGCGGTTTTTGAGGGCATCCGCTGCTACGAAACGAAACAGGGCCCCGCCATTTTCCGCCTTCGCGAGCACATGGAGCGCCTGGTCAATTCCGCCAAAATCTACCGCATGGACTTGCCTTACTCCGCGGAAGACTTTGGCAATGCCGCCACGGAGTTGGTCCGTCTCAACAAGCTGAATTCCTGCTACGTCAAACCGATTGTATTGCGCGGTTACGGAGAAGTCGGCGTCAATCCCCTCAACTCTCCCATCGACACGTACATGGCTTGCTGGACATGGGGCGCGTATCTCGGCCCCGAAGCACTAACCAAAGGCGTCGACATCGGCGTCAGCTCCTGGACCCGCATCGCTCCCAATACTCTTCCGGCCATGTCCAAAGCCGCCGCAAACTACATGAACTCGCAATTGATTCGCATGGAAGCCACCTTCAACGGTTACGCCGAGGGCATTGCGCTCGATTCCGGTGGCCACGTCAGCGAAGGCTCCGGCATGAACGTTTTTCTCGTGCACGATGGCACTCTCTACACGCCTCCGCTGGCCACCAGCATTCTCCCGGGCATCACCCGCGATTCTATCGTCAAGCTCGCTGAAGATCTCGCCATCCCCGTGAAAGAATCGGTCATTCCACGGGAAATGCTCTACATCGTCGATGAAGTATTCTTCGTCGGCACCGCCGTGGAAGTCACTCCCATCCGCTCTGTCGATCACATCACCGTGGGCAAAGGTGAAGCCGGCCCCATCACCCGCAAGCTGCAGGAAGAATTTTTCGCTCTGACCAGCGGTGCCAAGCCCGACCGCCATAACTGGCTGACCCCGGTAAATAGCCCCGTGGCCGCCGCTTCACGTTAGAAGCCACAACGCTGCTCTTTCAATAACGCGGAGAGCGGAGGGGCGCCTCTTCGCGCGCTCGTCCTCGTTTCGCACTCAGTGAGACCATCCATCTGCCGCTACGGTCATGAAACATTCCAGACTTCTAGTGGTCGCACCGCCGTACTTCAAGCTAAAATCACCCCGCACATTCCGCCGCGTCTGTTCGCCGGCCCGGAGGCTTCTGCATGTACACCAACACGCAAAAACTTGCGGCGGAGTTTCTCGGCACATTCGCATTGATCTTTTTCGGCGAAGGCGCACTCTGCGCCGATCAGTTCCTTCACGGCACCGGCAATATCGGCCTCATTGGCGTGGCTCTGGCCCACGGTTTCGCCCTGGCCATCATGATTTCCGCTCTTGGCCATATCTCCGGCGGCCACTTCAATCCTGCGGTGACCATCGGTTATTGGGTCACCAAGCGCACGAACACCTTCGATGTGATCCTGTACTGGGTCGCTCAGCTTGCGGGAGCCATTGCCGCGGCATTTCTCCTTAAAGCCATCATTCCCGATGACACCTGGCGCGCCGTCGCCCTGGGCACGCCGGAATTTACCCGCGATTTTCCCCGTTGGGCGGGCCTGGCGATGGAAGCCACCGGCACATTTTTCATCGTTCTGGTGATGTTTGCCACGTCCGTTGACGATCGCGGCACGTCCCGCGCGATCTCCGGTTTTGGCGTCGGTTTGGTCTACGCCCTCGGCATCATCGTGGCCGGACCATTCACCGGCGGCGCTCTGAATCCAGCTCGCGCATTCGGGCCCGCGCTCGCGGCTACACACTGGGCCAATCAAGGCGTCTTCTGGGTGGGTCCACTCGCTGGCGGATTCGCGGCGGCACTGCTGTACGACACGCTATACCTGAAGCGGCTCGAGGTTTAGGCGCTTCGGCCTGGTTCGGTAGTGGCGAGGTGCAGTCTCGATTGTGTCCTCTTTGCTACCTTAGGTAACTAGCCTGTAACCCGGCCGTGCTTGTGGTCTTGCTGCCCTGTCTCGCGAGTGTTAGTGTGCGATGTTAGCTGCAGTGCCGGGGTTAAAATTGCTATGGCCTTAAGCATCGACGACCTGCTACGCCGCGCCGTGGAGAGCAAAGCCTCCGACTTGCATCTCAAAGTCGGCAATCACCCCTATTTGCGCATCGACGGCGTGCTGCTGCCCCTTTCTGACGTTCCCCGTGTAACGCCCGAAGAAATGCTCTCGATGGCGTTCAGCATGATGACCAATCGTCAGAAGCAGAAATTCAAGGAAACCGCCGAATTGGATATGGCTTATGGCGTCGCCGGCCTTGGCCGCTTCCGCGTCAACGTCTTCCAGCAGCGCGGCAACGTCGGCATGGTTTTGCGCGTCATCCCCACGAAGATTCGCACCGCAGAAGAATTGAATTTGCCTTCCGTGGTCAGTCGCATTTGCGAAGAGCAACGCGGTCTGGTGTTGGTTACGGGCACCACCGGTTCCGGTAAGTCCACCACGCTCGCCGCGATGATCGATCGCATCAACGCCAATCGGTCTGATCACCTCATCACCATTGAAGACCCCATCGAGTTTTTGCATCGCGACAAGCGCAGTTTCATTAATCAGAGAGAAGTGGAAGTAGACACCGCCAACTTCTCCACCGCGCTGCGCGCCGCCCTGCGTCAGGATCCCGACGTTATCCTCGTCGGCGAAATGCGCGACCTCGAAACCATTTCCACCGCTTTGCTCGCCGCGGAAACCGGCCACCTGGTGCTCTCCACTCTCCATACTCTCGACGCCACCGAAACCATTCAGCGCATCATCGCGGTCTTCCCTCCGCCCGAGCAGAAACAGATTCGCTTGCAATTGGCAGCCACTCTCAAAGCGGTGATCTCCCAGCGCCTGGTGCGCCGCGCTGACGACAAGGGCCGCGTCCCCGCCGTCGAAATCATGATTGCCACCGGCTACATCCGCGATTGCATCATCAACGCCGACAAGACGCGCTTAATCCGCGACGCCATCGCCGCCGGCACCAGCCAGTACGGCATGCAGACTTTCGATCAATCGCTCTTCGATCTCTACTCCAAACAGCTCATCACTCTCGACGAGGCTCTGCTCCGCGCTTCCAACGCCGACGAATTCAAGCTGCGCATCCAGGGTGTTCGCTCCGCCGCCGATTCCGCCCGCGAGGAAATGGAACGCCAGATGGCCGACTTCGAGCGTTTCGCCCGCAAATAAACACGCCGCCCCAAGCCATCGTGCCGTGGCGCGAGTCGCGTTACCTCAAGTCTCAAAAATTTTCCACCATCCAGATATTGCTGCCGGCCGTCGGTGCCGGAATCGCCACATATTTTCCGTCATGCGAAGGAATGGCCCAGGCAGCCTGATAGTTCTTCACCTGCCAAAGGTCATGTGCATTGCCCATCAAGTCGACGTACAACAGCGTGGATACTCGTCCTGTTGGATTGCTGGAGACGAAAAAGCCTTTTCCATCCGCGGCCCAATCCAAAGAGGTAAAACTGTTCCAATTTTTTACGGTGATCTCTCGCACGGGCTGCCCCGATAGAGAAAACAACCGGATGCGGTTGTCCGTGGCGCTGAACACGTGAGCCGCAATCGTCGTTCCGTCCGGGGAAAGCCCCCAATTCCATCCTGGCCCCGACTCCTGCAGGGTCAGCAACTCCCGTTGAGCGCCTGTGATCGGGTCAAATATCGCAAAAACAAATTGCTTGGGTTCCGCCTTGCTCAGCACACACACTTTCGCAGGCGCCCGCGAGCATTGGTAATTGACGATGTACGGCGCTTCAATCACGGCCTGGGCCGGGCCGCCGCTCACGGGCGCGCGCATCAGGTGGACGATATGCGCGTCGTTGTCGACCTCCGAGCGTCGCTGGCCGCCGTTGTCCCCAACATTGGGCGTCTCCAGAAAGAGAATCTCTGATCCATCCGGGTTCAGCCGCGCAATCGTTTTTTGAGTAGGGGTGAAAACCAGCGACTGCGCCGAGGTCTCGTTGATCTTTTGCTGGAAAATGTTGAAGACATTGTTGGTGCCGGTTCTGTTCGAGGTGAATATCACCGCGCTATCGTCCTTCGTCCAATCGAAGGGCAGATCGTCCGCATCGTCGAGCGTAAGGCGCCGCGGTGTGCCGAGCCGCGGCCCCTTGGGGGAAAATTCAGCCAGATAAACATCCAGTTGCGGTTTGAAACGTGTAAACACCAAACGCTTGCCATCGCTGGTCGCACTCGGCGCATCGACGAGATCATCGCCGGCCGTGACTCTGGCAGGGTCTCCGCTGGGCCGGCCGGTGCTCAAGTCCACCTTCACCGACCAAAAATTCGACGTGTTTCTGGTCGGCGCCGCTTCGTCCACGCCATAAAGCAGCCGCCCATCCGCCAACCACAACAGTCCAAAATCCAGCCGCGGTTCCGAAAGCAACTCGGCTTTCGTTCCTTGTTGCAGGTTGAAGAGCTCCAACCAACCCTGAATGCTGAACGCTCCATACCGGTATCTCTGGTACGCGATCCAGCGCCCGTCTGGAGACCATACTGGCGACGCAAGCACCGTCCCGTCTTGCGGCTTCGAAACAATTTTGCGTTGATCACTTCCGTCCGCGTGCATCAGCCAGATTTCCTGCCCGGTTTCTCCGAATCCCGCCGATTTAAGGAACGCTATCTGCGAACCGTCGGGCGATACTGAAGCCGACCAGCCTTCATCGCTGACTTGCCGCGGCGTTCCGCCCAATATGGATAGCTCCCATAGTCCTAGTTTTCCTGTGGGCGTCGACGGCCAGGCAGCCAGCAATTCCGTGCTGTCTGGATACCACCTGAGGAATTGCACATCTTCTGTTTTCGGCAGCAAAGAATGCACTTCTCCGGACGACAACAGGCGGAGGTACGTGCCGGTCTTATCGGCATAGGCCAGATACTTTCCATCGAGGGAAATTGCTGCTGCCGAAATAGGATTCTCGGTGGGATTTGAACTCAAGCGCCGCGCAATAATCGGCGATGGAGGCGTTTTCTCTCGCGTGCTCGTGCGCCACGCGAACCACCCTGCCAATCCAGCCAACACTACCACCGCCAGCGCTCCGGCCAGTCGCTTCCCCGTAAAAGCGCCCCTATCTTTTTTACTGCCTGGGCTCTCCACCGCGGCGGTTTTGCCGCTCGCGATATCCCGCTCTATCCGTCGCAGGTCAGTTCTTAGTTCCGCTGCCGACTGGTACCGGACCTCGCGATCCTTTTCCAGGCTCTTATCGATTACTTCCTCTAATCTCGCCGGAATCTCTGGATTTAGCCGCGCCACAGCCGCCGGAGCCCGGTTCAAAATCGCGTCAAAAGTTGCTCCCGCGGTGTCGCCGCGAAAAGGGAGCACTCCCGTGCACATCTCATAGAGCACTACGCCGAAAGAAAATAAATCAGTGCGCGCATCGAGTTGTTTTCCGCGAACCTGCTCGGGGCTCATGTGCGCCACTGTTCCAATCGCCGACCCAGGGCTGGTTAAGTTCTCCTCGATGCTCACGGTCGGCGCCGAGCTCCCGTCGGCAATTTTTGTGTTCGGAGTCAACTTTGCCAACCCGAAATCAAGCACCTTCGCTTGACCACGCTCCGTTACGAAAATATTTTCGGGCTTGATATCGCGATGCACGATTCCTTTGCTATGTGCCGCCTCCAAAGCGTCGGCCACTTGAATGCCTATCCGCAGCACAACGTCGATCTCCAAAGGCTTCCGTGAAATCAGGTGCCGGAGAGTCGTCCCCTCCAGCAATTCCATCGAAATGAAAGTCTGGCCCTCGCTCTCATTGATTTCATAGATGGTACAGATGTTCGCATGGTTGAGCGCGGAAGCCGCTCGCGCCTCGCGTCGAAAACGCTCCAGGGTTTGCGGGTCGCGAGCTACGTCTTCAGGCAGGAACTTCAAAGCCACAAATCGGCCGAGCCGCGTGTCCTCGGCCTTGTACACCACGCCCATGCCGCCGCCGCCCAACTTTTCAACGATGTGGTAGTGCGCGATGTTGCGGTCGATCACCACGCGACATGTTAGGAGGCCAGTTTCGTGAAGTCAATGCGACGAATTCACGGCGCGCATCCAGGTGTGTCCGCTCCGCCTTCGATTCCGCGCGCGAGAAATGGAACGCCAGATGGCCGGCTTCGAGCGCTTCGGCCGCAAATGAAACGCGCCGCTCCCGTAATTTCATCACGCAATTTATCATTCCGGTAAATTTGCTTCGCATTTACCTGCCGCAATAATTGAAGCTCTCGGCGCACTTGAGCTTTCACGCTCTACCTTCTATGCTCCCGGTATGTTCCGCGCCCCGCGCAAACTCGACACGGAATCCGAGCTGTACGAAACCGCTGTCCGCGCCCTCATGCGCCGCGCCCATTCCGTTCACGAAATGAAAAAATCGCTGGAGCGCCGCACCGACGACAAGTCCATGATTAAATCCGTCCTTGATCGCCTCAAGCGCCAGGGCATGATTGACGATGCCCGTTATGCCAAACAATTCACCCGCCAGCGCGCCGAAATCCGCAAACAGGGCAAGTTCCGCATTGCCCGCGAACTGCGCGCCCGCGGCATTCCCGACCGTCACATCGATGTCGCGCTCGAAGAGTCCGCCAGGGAAACCGACGAGCGTGCCATCGTCCGCCAACGCATCGAGCGCAAGCTCAGATTATTTCGCGGCGAGATCGACGACCGCAAAATCGCCTCTCTTTACCGCAGCCTGCTGCGTGCCGGTTTCTCTTCTGACCTCGTACGCAACGAACTGCGCGCCGTCACCCGCGAAGACGTCCCCGCCATCGAAAACGCCGTCGACGAGGAATCTTCCTAGCTTTCGCCGAGCCCTCGCCCCAGCTATATTTGGTCGCGCTTCGCACCTCTGCGATAATATTCCTACGACTTCCTGACGGAACCTGAGGCATACGTGACCGGCAACGAAATCCGCGCCACCTTCCTGAAATTCTTCGAACAGAATGGTCACCGCATCGTGCGCAGCAGTTCGCTCGTCCCTCATGGGGACCCCACACTGCTCTTCACCAACGCCGGGATGAACCAGTTCAAGGATGTGTTTCTCGGCCTCGAGCAGCGCGAGTACAAACGTGCCACCACCGCGCAAAAATGCGTGCGCGCCGGCGGCAAGCACAACGACCTGGAAAATGTCGGCTTCACCAAGCGCCATCACACCTTTTTCGAAATGATGGGCAACTTTTCTTTCGGCGACTATTTCAAAAAGGACGCCGTCGCCTTTGCATGGGATCTCGTCACCTCGCCCGCGTGGTTCGGGCTCCCCAAAGAAAAATTGTACGTGACCGTCTTCGGCGGAGCCGAAGTGGCTCCCGGCAACACCCTCGGTGTCGACGAAGAAGCCCGCAAGCATTGGCTCGGCGAAAGCGTTCCGACCGACCGCATCTTCGCTATCCCCGGCCTGAAAGAAAATTTCTGGGCCATGGGCGACACCGGCCCGTGCGGGCCTTGCAGCGAAATTCATTACGACATGGGCGCCATCGCCTCCGACGAAGGCCACGCCGATTGCGCCTTTCCCTGCGACTGCGGCCGCTATGTCGAAATCTGGAATCTCGTCTTCATGCAGTTCAATCGCGACGCCTCCGGCGCGCTCACGCCTTTGCCCAGGCCCTCCATCGACACCGGCGCAGGCCTCGAGCGCCTCGCCGCCGTGATTCAAGGCCAGCTCAGCAATTTCGACACCGACCTATTCCAGCCGCTCATTCAAAGAGCTTCCGACCTGACCGGCGCGCGTTACGGCCAGGATCCCAAATCCGATGCCTCTTTGCGCATCATCGCGGACCACTCCCGCGCCGCCACCTTTCTCGTTTCCGACGGCGTCATCCCTTCCAACGAAGGCCGCGGCTACGTCCTGCGCAAAATCATCCGCCGCGCTTTGCGTCACGCCAATCTGCTCCAGGCCGGCAACAGCGCCCCCAACGTCGTGCTCCCGGGTATGGCCGACGCCGTGCTCCTGGAAATGGGCGGCGCCTATCCCGAGCTGAAAGATCACTTCGATCGCGTTCGCCAACTTCTACTGGGTGAGGAACAGCGCTTCTCTCGCACCATTACCGTCGGCCTCAAAAAGTTTGCCGAATTTGCCTGCGATGGCACGCAACCATCCACATCCGTCAAAGAATCCGCCTCGCTCTCCGGCGAAAAAGCTTTCATGCTTTACGACACCTATGGTCTGCCTCGCGACTTCATCGAAGATGTTGCGCGAGACGCCGGCATCTCCGTCGAGTGGCCTGGCTTCGAACGCGCCATGAAGGAGCAACGCACCCGCGCCCGCGCTTCCTGGAAAGGCGCCTCCAGAGAATCCGCCAATCCCGCTTACGCCAAAATCGCCGAGACTTTCAAGACCGAGCCGGGCTTTTACTTTGGCACCACCGCCAAAGACTGCCGCATCGAAGCCATCCTCACCAAAAATGGCCCCGTCAACGAGCTCGCCGCGGGCGAACCCGGCGAAGTCGTTCTGGATCGCACTGCCATCTACGCCGAATCCGGTGGCCAGATGGCCGATATTGGCGCCTTCTACGACAATTCCGGCGCTCAGCGCCTTGCCGACGTAAGCGGCGCCTTCTATCCCGTCGCCGGACTCGTCGCGCATCGCGTCACCGCCAGGGAAGCTCTTCATGTCGGCGACCGCGTCAGCGTAATCGCCGACGCCGAACGCCGCACGCACATCATGCGCAATCACAGCGGCACGCACCTCGTGAACGCCGCGTTGCGCAACGTTCTGGGCACGCATGTAAAACAAGCCGGCTCGCTCAACTCTCCGGAGCGTCTCCGTTTTGACTTCACGCATTTCGCTCCCGTCGATCCGCAGGAGCTTCATGACATCGAGCAGCAGGTCAACGAAGAAATCCGCGTGAACACCGCCGTCGAAACCAACGTCACCTCGCTCGAAGACGCCCTGACTTCCGGCGCGCTGGCTTTTTTTGGCGACAAGTATCCCGAACACAACGTGCGCGTCGTCACCATCCCCGATCCCAATGCTCCGCGCGGCTTTTACAGCAAGGAACTCTGTGGCGGCACGCACGTGCACCGCATCGGCGATGTCGGCGTGTTAAAAATTATTGGCGAACAATCCATCGCCGCCGGCGTGCGCCGCGTTGAAGCCGTCACCGGCACCGGCGCGCTCGAGCATTATCAGCACCAGGCCCGCATCCTGAGCCAGCTCGCCACTCAGCTCAATGTCGGCGAGGACGCCGTCCTCTCCACGGTCGAGAAACTTTCTCACACCGCCAAGCAGCTTGAGAAAGAACTGGAAGCACAGAAACGCAAAGGCGCTTTGAGCCAGCTCGATGAACTCGCCGCGCACGTCCAGCTCGTCAAAGGCGTAAAGTTGATTGCTGCCGAAGTCGCCAACGTGGATCGCGACGGCCTGCGCCAGTTGGTTGACAGCCTGCGCCAAAAGCTCGGCTCCGGTGTCATCGCCCTGGGCATGCCGGATACCGACAAAGTCGCCCTGATTGTCGCCGTCACCAAGGACCTCACCCCTAAACTCCATGCTGGCAAGTTGATACAAGCCCTCGCCAAGCAGGTTGGCGGTTCCGGCGGCGGGCGCCCCGACCTTGCCGAGGCTGGCGGTAAAGACACAACTGCCCTAAAAAGTGCCCTGGAGAGCATACCGGCTCTCCTCGAGCCTTTGTTATAATTGCGCCGCGCCAGAACCGGTCCTCGGGTTGCTGATCAGGTTTGTCACCCCACTGATCACCAATGACTGAACTGATCCCCCGGATCGATGGTTTCAAAGATTTTACAAGCCTTCCTCAGGGCACACATGTTGAAGCTCTCTGCACTTTCGGCATATCTCATTCTCGGAGTGCTGGGCTTTTTCGCCGTGTCCGCCAATGCGCAAATCGCTTCCAGTATCGATTCTGATGGTCGCCGGCTGTTCATAAACGCGGAACCGCCGGTTCGCCTCCGTCTGGACGCTGCGAAGCGCACCAACATTTACTTGCCGCGTGAAACCCCCTTCACCGGGCGTACGCGGCCCGCGGTCACCATGAATCGTGACGGAGTCGAAAAATTGGTACGAGAAGCCGCTGATCGCCATCACGTGGACCCTGCTTTAGTTCGCGCGGTGATTGAAACGGAATCAAACTGGAATCCCATCGCCCTCTCCAACAAGGGTGCCGGTGGCTTGATGCAATTGATTCCCACGACCGCCCGCCGGTTCGGCGTGAATGACGTCTTTAACCCGCAACAGAATATCGACGGCGGTGTCCATTACTTGAAGACGCTTCTGGAACGCTACAATGGCAATCTGGACATGGCTTTGGCGGCGTACAATGCAGGAGAGGGTGCGGTCGATCGGGCGCACGGTATTCCGGCTTTCCGCGAGACCCGCAGCTACGTCCAAAAGGTGCAGAGCGCTTACTTCCGGCCTGGATCGGGGCATCTTACCGATGCCTTTAGCCGCCCGCACCCCATTCACCGGGATGTCGACTTGAGCGGCAGAATCATCTTCACCAACGATTAGCAAGGTTTCACCGTAGGCAAATCAGGACACTCGCGAGCGTTCTTGAGTATAAAATGCAGGGATCGATGCTGACTTCTTCGAAACGTGTCCGCAGGATGTTCGCCCGCGTTTCGCCGTTTTTCATCTTGCTCTCTTTTTCTCTCGGTTCGCTGCCCTCCGGCGCTTTAGCCGCATCCTCGACTGCCAATGCAAAACATCAGGCCGCTGTCCAATTCGAGCGCGCCGAACAGCAACGCGCAGCCCTGAATGCCCGGCCCGTGGCCAAACGCACCCTCGCCGAATACCGCCAGGTAGTAACCAGCTATCGTCGGGTTTCTTTGATTACTTCTCACGCCTCTCAGGTGCCCGATTCCCTGTTCGCCGTCTCCCAGCTTTACGCCGAAATGGGGGAGCGCTTCGGCCGCAATTACTATCAGTCGGCTGTGGACTCTTACCGCTTTCTGCTTCGCGAATATCCCGCCAGCAAGTACGGACCTGACGCCACCCTGGTGTGCGCCAAAATTCAGCGCGATCAGCTCGGTGATAATGCCGGCGCCACCCGCATGTATCAGGATTTTCTGAAGCGCTACCCGCACTCCTCGCGAAAACATGAAGCCCAGGAAGGCATCGCGGAATTGGCCATGCTCCAGAACAGCGCCGCGCCTACGCCGGTGCAGTCCCGCGCAACTCCCACTGTCGCGGAACCCTCACTCCCGTCAGACGACGGCGACTCTCTTCCTCAGGTAAGCGCCTCTGCTTCTTCCGAAGTCTCCCGGCTGCGACGCATTCGCGCCTCCGCAACGGATGACACCGCGCGGATAACCATCGACCTCGAAGGTGGCGTGCAATACACCTCGGGCCGCCTGAAAAACCCGGATCGCATTTTCTTCGATCTCCATGCCGCGCGTCTCACGCCCGAGGTCGCGCACGAAAATGTGCAGGTGGATGGAGAGCTCCTGACCGCGGTTCGCGCCGCGCAGAACCATGCCGACACCGTTCGCGTCGTGCTCGATGTAAACGGCGTGAAGGAATACGCCGTCTCCACTTCCGACAATCCGCCGCAGCTCCTCATCGATCTTTTCGGTAAGTCGTTGCCTCCCGCCGAGGAGAAAACCGCAAAGGCCAGCCACAGTTCCGGCAGCGCCGCTCCCAATTTTGTGGCGCGCACGGATAATTCTTCCGCGGGAGTGCTCGAGAAGGCCTCAGCGGTCCCGCAACCCACTCATGAGGGCCAGTCCACCCTGACGCGCGCGCTTGGCCTCAAGATTGGCCGTATCGTCATCGATCCCGGACACGGTGGTCACGACACCGGAACCATCGGCCCCACCGGCCTCATGGAAAAAGACCTCTGCCTGGACGTCGCACTGCGCCTTGGTAAAATCATCAAGCAACGCCTCCCCGGCGCCGAAGTGGTTTTCACCCGCTCGGATGATTCCTTCATTCCTCTCGAAGAGCGCACCGCCATCGCCAACGAAGCCCACGCGGATCTGTTCGTCTCCATTCACGCCAACTCCAGCCAGGATCACGGCGCGCGCGGCATCGAAACCTACTACCTGAATTTGAAGGGCTCGCCCGAAGCCATGGAAGTGGCTGCGCGGGAGAACGCCGTTTCGAACGTGGGTATTCACGACCTCGAAGATCTGATCAAGAAAATCGCGCGCAACGAAAAAATCGACGAATCCAGGGAGTTTGCCGAGGACATCCAGAATTCTCTCTCTCAGCGCGTGCAGAAGACCAACAAGACCGTAAAGAATCGCGGCGTGCGCAAGGCTCCCTTTGTTGTGCTCATTGGCGCGAACATGCCTTCCATCCTCACCGAGATTTCTTTCCTCAGCAATCCCGCCGATGAGCAATTGCTCAAGAAACCGGAGAACCGCCAGCGCGTCGCGGAAGGCCTCTACCAGGGCGTTGCCAGTTATCTGCAGAGCCTAAACAGCGTCACCCTCAACATGCCCCCCCGCTCGCCCGCCAAATCCTCCAGCCGCGCCCGCAGCGCAAAGCTTGAACAATCAAGAAACGCGCAGTAACCTTCCTGCATCTACCTTATTATCCCTATGAACGTGCGCTCTCTTTTGCTCATCCTGGTTCTAGCCGCGCCATCGCTGCGCGCGCAAACCATTCTTCCCTCGCATTTTGGCCGCTGGACAGCCGCGAATTCCTTCCAGGCGCCCGCCCAACCGCCCGACGCCAGGGACGCGGCCAAGGATGTCTTCGCCGAGGCCGGTTTGCAATCCTTGCAAGCACGCACCTATTCGAACGGCGCTGCAACCGCTATCGTCACCTCCTACCAATTCCACGACTCCAGCGGCGCCTACGAGGCCTACACCTATCTCCGCAAGCCCGGCACCGCTGAGAACGCAGGAACCGCCGCCGCAAACAGCACAGCAAACGCCGACAACCGCCACCTGACCCGCATCGGAAATATCGTCATCGTCGTCGATAACGCCGCCTCTCTCGCTCCCGCGGACCTCGATTCCCTATCGCGCCAGGTCGGCTCCAGGGCCGACAAAACTCCGCCGCCGCCTATCCCCGACTATCTGCCGGAGCGCGACCGCATCCCCGGAACCGAGAAATACGCCTTGGGACCTGCGGCCTTTCGCGCCGCGCTGTCGAGTCTCGATCGCCAGGAATACGCCGCCATCTCCGACGCGGCCGGATTTTCTTCCGGCGCGGAAGCCATGCTGGCGCGCTATCGCACCTCGCGCGACGACACCGTTTTGCTCTTGATCGAGTTCCCCACGCCGCAGTTGGCCGGCCTGCACTGGAAGCATCTTGACCAGGCCCTGCCGCCCACCGCCAAAACCAATGGAACCTCCATCGAGCGCAAAGGCTCGCTCTTGGCCATTGTTCTCTCGCCCTCTTCGCCCTCTTTTGCGTCCCGCATCCGGGACGCCGTAAACTACGAAACGCAGGTCACCTGGAATGAGCCTACCCACACCCTCACCGACCCTCCCATTACCAGCGTGCTCGCCAAAATCATTATCGCCACCGGTGTCTTCATGCTCGTGGCCATTGTCTTCGGCGTGGCCTTTGGGGGCGTCCGTGTTCTCCTGAAGGCCTTCTTCCCCGGGAAAATTTTCGATCGCCCCGAACAGATGGATGTCCTGCAGCTCGGCCTGTCTGGCAAACGCATCAATTCGCGCGATTTTTATTAATCCTCTAATCCTCATCTCCAGCTACCCTAATTTTAGAAGTAACGGATATCTCCCTGTGGCGTCTAATCAATAAGTCTTGAATCGATTAGGGAATCCTTGCACCTTGTCGTACCATTTCGGGTTCGCATTGACGGAGACACGCCTGAACATGCCGGGTAGCTTCTCGAGATTTCATTCTCACGGAAACATCGCAAAAAATGCAGGCAGCCTCCTCGGCTTGGCGCTCTTGCTCTTCGCCGGCGCCTGCGAAAAGCCTCCCGCTGGCCCCGCTGCCGGCGCTGGCATGCAGGCCTTGCCGGTGCAGGTCCACATCGTCCAGTCGCAGCAGATTGCAGACAGCAGCGAATACCTGGCCATTCTCAAATCGCGCCACTCCGCCATCATCAATCCTCAGGTCGAAGGCCAGATCACCAATATCTTCGTCAAGTCGGGCGACCACGTGAAAGCGGGCGAGCCGCTCCTGCAGATTGATCCCCTGAAGCAGCAGGCCACCGTCAGCAGCCAGGAAGCCAGTCGGACCGCGCAAGAGGCCAATGTTCGCTATGCCCAGACGCAGTTCGAGCGCGAGAGAAAATTGTACGAAGCGGGCGTCGTCAGCAAGCAGGACTTTGACAACGCGCAAACCAGCCGTGATGCCGCGATAGCGCAGTTGAAATCCCTCACCGACCAGGTCAGCGAGCAGCAGGTGCAGTTGCATTATTACCGCGTCACCGCTCCCATGAGTGGAATCGTCGGCGATATTCCCGTGCGCATCGGTGATCGCGTCGCGGTCACCACCTTGCTGACCACCGTCGACGAGCCCGGCTCACTCGAGGCCTACATCTACGTCCCCGCCGAACACGGTAAAGACTTGCATGTCGGTCTGCCGGTGCACTTGCTGGACGACTCCGGCAAAGTGATCAGCGATGCCCACATCACTTTCGTATCCCCGCAGGTCGACACCGACACGCAAACTGTCCTCGCCAAGGCCACCATCGAAAACGCTAAAGACAGTTTGCGCGTGTCACAGCAGGTCCGCGCCCAGGTCGTCTGGAGCAAGCACGAAGGGCCCGTGGTTCCGGTGCTGTCCGTGTCGCGTCTCAACGGCCGCTTTTTCGCCTTCGTTGCCGTGAAGGACGGTGGCAAGACCGTCGCCCGTCAGCAGAGCCTCGTCCTGGGCGGCACCGTAGGAAACGATTACGTCGTCCTCCAGGGCTTGAAACCAGGCGACCATCTCATCGTATCCGGCACGCAATTCTTGCAGGATGGCATGCCCGTCGCGGAACAGATTCAGTCCGCCGACACCCAGCAGGCTCCGAACGCTCCCGAAAAAGGTGCGGGGCGCTAGGCCCTCCGGCATGAATTTCGCTATTCACACTCCAGGGAAGGCGGACCTCTCGTTTGTTTGTTGATTTTTTCATCCGCCGTCCGGTCTTTTCCACGGTATGCGCCCTGATGATTATTCTCGGCGGCGCCGTTTCTATTCCTACCCTGCCCATCGCACAATTTCCAAATCTCGCTCCGCCCCAGGTGGTCGTCACCAGCGGCTATATCGGCGCTAACGCGCAGACCGTCGAGTCCGCCGTCACTATCCCGCTCGAGCAAACCATCAACGGCGTGCAGGGCATGAAGTACATCAGTTCCAACAGCGGAAATGACGGCACCAGTCAAATCACCGTAACCTTCGACGTCTCCCGCGACGTCGACCTCGCTTCCGTCGACGTGCAGAATCGCGTCAACCAGGCTCTCGGACGCCTCCCCAATGAAGTGAAAAATACCGGCGTCATCATCACCAAACAACTCGGCGGCTTCATTTTTGGCGCCGGCGTTTATTCTGAAAACGGCCAGTACGACAGCTTGTTTCTCAGCAACTACCTCGACATCTACGTGAAGGACGCCGTCAAGCGGGTTCCCGGCGTGGGCGACGCCATTATTTTTGGCGAGCGCAAATATGCCATGCGCCTGTGGCTTGATCCCGCGCTCATGGCCCAGCGTGGGTTGTCCGCCACCAATGTTCTTAACGCCCTCCAGGAGCAAAACGTCCAGGTCGCTGCGGGCCAGGTCGGTCAGGCGCCCATACCGGCCGGGCAGTCCTTCCAAATTAGCGTTCGCGCCATCGGCCGTTTATCCGAGCCCTCGGAATTCGACAATATCGTGCTGAAAACTGGCACCGATGGCACCCTCGTCCGCCTCAAAGATGTCGGCCATGCGGAACTTGGCGCTGAGAATTACGGATCGATTCTCACCTTCGATGGCCATGAAGCGGTGGGCATGGGCATCACTCAGCTCCCTGGCGCCAACGCTCTCGACGTTGACCGCCTCGCGAAAGCCGAGCTGTTGAAATTGTCCAAATCTTTTCCTCCGGGTCTCAAATATGCCGTGGCGTTCGACAGCACCACGGTAATCGGCGAATCCATTCGCGACGTCCTGATCACCCTGCTCCAGGCCATCGCTCTCGTCATCTTTGTAATTTATGTTTTCCTACAGGATTGGCGCAGCACCTTGATTCCCGCCGTCACCATTCCCGTCTCCCTGGTCGGCACATTTATCTTCGTCAAGCTGCTTGGCTTCTCCATCAACACGCTCACGCTGTTCGGTATTACCCTGGCCACCGGTTTGGTCGTCGATGACGCCATCGTGGTCATCGAAAACGTCGAGCGCCACATCGCCGAGGGCATCACGGAGCCGCATAATGCCGCCTCCGTGGCCATGAAGGAAGTCGCCGGAGCCGTCATCGCCACATCCCTGGTCCTCGTCGCGGTATTTGTGCCTGTGGCGCTGTTTCCAGGAACCACTGGCATCCTCTTCCGCCAGTTCGCGCTCACCATCGCTTTCTCCGTAGCCATTTCCGCCTTCAACGCCCTGACTCTCACTCCGTCGCTCTCCGCGATTCTCCTGGGCCATCACCGTGAGCGCGCTCAGGGTCGCATCTTTAAAGTTTTCAATCGCGTTGTCGAGTCCGGAACAAATCTCTACAGCCGCACCGTCCGCCGCGTCATCAGCTGGCGCTATGCCGCCGCCGTAGTCTTCCTGGCTTTCCTCGGTCTCACCTACTGGATCTACCAGCTCGTTCCTCGTGGTTTCATTCCCGAAGACGATCAGGGCTATATCATGATGATTGTCCAGTCGCCCCAGGGCGCTTCACTCGACTACACTCGCCAAGTCTGCGCCCAGGCGGAAAAGATTCTCGCCGGCGTTCACGATATCAACGGCGTCTTTTCCATTACCGGATTCAGTTTTACCGGCAGCGCCCCGAACCGCGCCATGATTTTCGCCAACCTCCGCCCCTTCGCGGAACGCAAAGGCTTGAATCATTCCTCCGCCGCCATCATTGAACATTTGCGCCCGCAGTTGTTTGGCATTTCAGGTGGTCTGGTCATCCCCTTCAATCCCCCAGCGGTGCAGGGTCTCGGACAATTCGGCGGCTTCCAGTTTGAGCTGGAAGACCTCGGCCGTAACACTCTCCAGACCATTGCCAACACCGCCAATCAGCTCAACGGGCAAGGCAATAGCAGCAAGACCTTGACCGGTCTCTTCACCAGCTTCACCGCCAACGACCCCCAGTACATCGTGCACATCGATCGCGAAAAGGCCAAAAGTCTCCAGGTTCCCCTCAGCCAGATTACCGACACGCTGCAGGTCTACATGGGCTCGGTCTACGTCAACGATTTCGATTTCAACAATCGCTCCTACCGCGTCTACATTCAGGCCGCAGGCCGCTTCCGTGAGAACGCCAAGGACATCGACCAGTATTATCTGCGTTCCGACACGGGGAAAATGATTCCGCTCGATGACGTCGTCACCGTGGAACAAACCGCCAGTCCCCAGGTCATCAGCCACTACAATCTTTTCAGGTCCGCGGAAATCAACGGTTCCGCCGCGCCCGGGCGCAGTTCTGGCGACGGCATTTCCGATATGGAAGCTCTCGCGAAAAAAGTTCTACCCAGCGGCATGACCTTCGAGTGGAGCGGCCTCTCGCTGGAAGAGCTGCAATCAGGCGGAAAAGCCGCCATCCTCTTCGGACTGGGCCTCTTGGTGGTCTATCTCACGCTCGCGGCCCAGTATGAAAGTTTCGTACTGCCGTTCATCGTGCTGCTCGCCGTGCCCGTTGCCCTTCTTGGCGCCATCGGCTCGCAGGCTCTGCGCGGCTTGCAGAACGACGTCTACTGCCAGATTGGCCTCGTCATGCTCATCGGCCTCGCCAGCAAAAACGCCATCCTTATCGTGGAATTTGCCGAGCAGCTCCGCGCCCAAGGCATGTCCATCATCGACGCCGCCGTGGAAGCCGCGCGCATCCGCCTGCGCCCGATTCTCATGACCTCGTTCGCTTTTATTCTTGGTGTTCTTCCGCTGGTCTTGGCTCAGGGCGCAGGCCGCGCCGGCCGCATCTCCGTGGGCACCACGGTATTCGGCGGCATGCTTGCCGCCACCACTCTGAATCTGGTTTTTATTCCGGTGCTCTACGTGATTGTGAAGAGCATCGTCCCCGGCCGCATCGAAGTGAAAGCTCAACCCGCCGCCGAACACTGATCACCACCGCCGGCAAACTATTTGCCGGGCGTGGAAGCGGGCGTCGTCGCTGTCGCGAAGTATTGCTCCAGTCCCGCTTTCACTTCGCCCACCGCTCTCTGCACGTCGTGGTCGAGTGCTGCAACCACGGCCTGCACATCTTTGCTGCTTACCGCCTCATCATGGCCGTAGTGAAACGTCCACACCACCGTCCCGGTTTTCGTATCCACCAGTTCCCAGTCCGCTGTCAGCCGCGCCATCAGCGGCGGGCCGGATATTTCCTTGAAGTCGTACAACTGCCCTCGCAGTAGGTAATCCGCGCGCCCGCTGCTGCGCCGCGAAAATACCGCCCGGTAACGCCCCGAAGCTCGCAATTCCCGCAGCACCACCTCGTGAATCATCTCCGTCGGCGGTTCCGTCCAGCGATGATATTCGTAGACACCCATTTGCTCCGGTCCCGTGCTGTAGACGATGCGGTCCTCGCGATAAAGCGTTGACGAAAATAGCGGCACGACCGTTAGCGAAACGCCCGACGCATTGCGCTCCACCTGGCTCATCTCGCTCGGCACCGTCAGTTGGTAATACTGCATCGGCCGCGCTGCGCCGCAGCCCCCAACCGCGCCCAGCGGCAGCGTTGCCAACGCCAACGCGGCGACCTTCCATAATCCCCTGCCCCGTGTCTTGCTGCACTCTGCGTTCACGCCACTCGCTCCGATTTTCATCGCTGATCACCCGTTTTGTGTTCACGCGGACTGCTCGACCGGATCAACGTGTACGGCCTGGTCTTGATGGTTTCCGTAAATTCTTTCAGGTTCTGGCTGACCTGCCGGAAATTGTCCAGCAATGCGTCGATGTTGTCGGAATTTACATCCAGCGTTTGATCCAGCCGCCCCGTCAGGGACGTCACGTTGTTCAAAGATTTCCGCAGTTCCAGAATCGCTTTTCGCACGTCCGCGCGATTCTCTCCGATCATGCCGTCCACGTGATCCAGCGTTTGATTCGCCTGCGCTGAAGTTTTGCGCAAATCCTCCAGCAAAGGTCCGAGTTTCTCGCTCGATGTCTGCAGATGCCCCAGCGTGGCTTTCACCTGCGGCCGGTCCTCCGCGATCATCTGCCGCGTTTCCGCGAGAGTTCCCGCAAGGTTTGCGCGGTTTTGCGCATTCAGCAGGTCGTTGACGCGTTCGATGGTCACCTTCATCTCCGTGGCGCGTTCATTCAGCGTGTGCAGCAATTGCTGCGCTTCCGGCGCCATGTCGTTGATGCGCTCGGTGATGGCGTTCAGGTCCAGGTATTTATCTGCCGTCAGCGTGGCGCCGTCCTTCGCCAGCGCGGCCTGCGCGCTGCCCGGCACGATTTCCAGGTGGTTGTCGCCCAGCGGGCTCATGCTCATGATGCGCACGTGGCTGTCGGTTTTGACCGGCAAGTCCGTCTCCGCCGTCAGCGTGATTTCGATGTTGGCGGGATTCTGCGGATCGATGCGTAGCTTTTCCACTCGCCCCACTTTTGGCCCCCCCGCGTAGCGCACCGTGGAGCCCACTTCGAGTCCGCCGGCGAACGGAAAGTAGGCGTGGAAGGTTTTCACCGTGTGCCCGAAAGCGCCGGTGATGCCAAACACCGTCGCCACCAGCACTGCCGCGGCCACGATCACGAACAGTCCCACTAGCGCTTGTTCCCGTCTGCTCTCCATCTTCACTCCCTCTTCGCGGAAGCGTTACGGCCGCGGTCCGAAGTCAACATCTGCAGATAATCCATCTCGCGCGCCACTTCCGGCTCGGGTACCCGGTCCAGAAACTGCCGCAGCCGTGGCTGTTTGCTGCTTCTCATTTGTTCCACCGTTCCGATGGCCTCCACCGACCCTTTATCGATCAGCACCATGCGATCCGCGATCAGGAACGCGCTGGCCAGTTCGTGCGTCACCACAATGATGGTCATCTTGAAAGCGCGCTTCAATTCCAGGATCAGTTGGTCGATGCCCGCCGCAATGATGGGATCCAGCCCGGCGGAAGGCTCGTCGAAGAAAAGTATTTCCGGGTCCATGGCCAGCGCTCGGGCTACGGCCGCGCGCTTCTTCATGCCGCCGCTTAGTTCCGAAGGCATGTAATCCTCGAATCCCGCCAGTCCTACCTGCTCCAGCTTCAGCCGCAGCATGATTTCAATGGTCGAATCTTCCAACCTGGTATGTTCTCGCAGCGGCAAAGCCACATTCTCGCCGACGTTCATCGATCCAAACAGCGCGCTGCCTTGAAAGGACATTCCCAGCTTCCGGCGGATATCGTCCATATCCTCGTTCGAGATGTTTGCCAGATTCTTTCCCTTCAGGATGATCTGCCCGGAGCTCGGCTTTTCCAGTCCCACCAGCGTGCGCAGCAGGGTGCTCTTGCCCGAACCGGAGCCTCCCAGAATCACCATCGTCTCGCCGCGCATCACGTCGAAACTGACTCCGTGCAAAATCTCCCGCGTGCCGTAGCTCACGCGCAGATCGCGCAGCGAAATCATCACTTCCGGTAGTGCGTTATCGTCCCGGTCTTCCGCCATCGGTCCCGTCATCGATCGCTTACGAAGAAAAACAACGCCGTGAATATCAGGTCGACCACCACCACCAGGAAAATCGACATGACCACTGCCCTGGTCGTCGAGCGTCCCACTTGCTCCGGCCCCGCTCCGGTCGCCAGCCCCTCATGACAACCCACGGCCGTGATGGTCACTCCAAACATGACGCTCTTCACCAGCCCGCTCACGATGTCCCGCAGGAAAAGCGCGTCCACGGAGGCCTGAATATAGCGCACAAATGTAAAATCCGCCTGCCCCACTCCGAACAAGGCTCCGCCCAGGATGCCCATGGAGTTCGCCCAAATCGTCAAGCAGGGCAGCATAACAATCATCGCCAGAAACTTTGGCGTTACCAGAAAATGGATGGGGTTGATCGCCATGGTTTCCAGCGCGTCGATTTCTTCCGTGACTTTCATCGTGCCGATTTCCGCGGCAAACGCCGAACCCGACCGCCCAATCACCACGATGGCCGTGATCAACGGCCCCAGCTCGCGCGTCATGGAAATGGCCACCGCGCTGGCCACAAAACTTATCGCCCCGAACTTTCGCAGTTCGTACGCGCTTTGCAGCGCCAGAATCAATCCGATGAAAAACGTGATCAGTGAAAGAATCGGCAGCGCGCGAACGCCTACATCCAGCGCCTGCGAAATGGCCCGCTGCAGCCGCAGGGGCTTTCCCTGAAAGGGTGCGATGAAGGTGTAATAGGCGGCTCGCCCTCCCAATTCCGCGAGGGAGCCCAGGTATTCCAGGCCGCCGATAACATTTGATCCGATTTGAGCAACCAACTCCAAGAGCCCTCGATTCGAATCCCAGCTGCCGGCGAAATCTAAGCTAAAGCTTGTTGTTCGTTGTCGAATACTTCAAAAATCTTGATCAGCCGCGACAGTTGCAGCACTTCGCGCGCCGACGGGCTCAGCCCGTACAAAATAAACCGCAATCCCAGGTCGCGCGCGGCCTTTAATCCTTCCACCAGCGACGCCACTCCCGAACTGTCGATGTAGCGCACCCCGGTCAGGTTCAGGATCACTCGAGGGGTTTTGTTTTCACGCAATTCCTTCAGCAGTACTTTTCGCAGCTCCGGAGAGTTGGCGAGGTCGATGTGTCCGGTGATGTCAAAAACAGTGGCTTGGTCTAACCGGCGGGCGGCGATCTGCAATGTCACTCTCCTTGGTCTTCCTGGCCTTTTTCGCTTCCACTAAGATACTTCACGAGTCTGAGCTGGTTTACACCCTTCACCCGCCGGTGTTCCATAACGTCCATGCTGTCCCGGATAAAATGCAGCCCCAGGCCCCCGGGCTTCACCTCATCCAGCGATCGTGCGGTGAGTTTCTTGCGATCGAAGGGCAATCCTTTGTCCAGCAACTGGATTTCCAACCCTTCACGGTGCTCCCCATTTACCACGCCCGAAACGCGCTTGCAAGACACGTCAATGCGCTCCGTTGCGCGATTTTCATAGGCGTGCCGTATCACGTTGGCCAGCGCTTCATCCACCGCGCGGGTAATGGAGCGGCATTCCGGCGGCGAAAACCCGGTCACCTCCGTCAACCGCTCGATGGCCGAGCGCACCACGCTCAGCAGCTGCGGGTCGCTCACCAAGGCCATATCCAATAGCAGCCCGCGCTTCTGCAATCGCTCGCTCCCGCGATCCTGCGAGCCTCTCATTGCTCGCGTCTTTGTCGGTTCCACGTGGGTAATCAAAGGGACTAAGTCAGACACAATCCTGTATACCGGGGAAAAAGTCAATGCCACTCGACATCAAATCTGCCCCGCCCGGATTTCTGCCCAAATCGGGCAAAATAGCTGGAGAGACGCGGAAAAACTTTGCACACTCACGAATTTTTGCTACCGGCACAGGTACTTTAGAATCCAATAATCAGTATCCAATATTCACTTGAAAGGGGTTCGTTTGTCATCTCGCATAGAAGATTACGGCATGATCGGCGACTGTCACACCGCCGCGTTGGTCTCGCGTGAGGGCGCCATCGATTGGCTCTGCCTTCCCAGCTTTGATTCCCCCGCTTGCTTTGCCGCGCTTCTCGGCGATGCTGAAAATGGCCGCTGGGTGATTACCCCGGCTTGCGAAGTTAAGCGCGTCCGGCGCCGCTACCGCCCGGATACGCTCATCCTTGAAACCACTTTCGAGACGGTGGCCGGCACGGTCACCCTGGTGGATTGCATGACGCCCAGCATACCCTCGCCCGACCTATTGCGCCTGGTCGTTGGCGAAAGTGGCCAGGTGCCCATGAAGATGGAATTGGCCGTTCGCTTTGACTACGGCTCCATCGTGCCCTGGGTGCGCCGCACGGATGACGGATTGGTTGCCATCGCTGGCCCGGATACCCTCCGTTTGCGGACTCCCGTGGACCTTCGCGGCGAAAACTTCAAGACCACCGCTGAATTCACTGTGTCAGCCGGGCAGAAAGTGCCTTTCGATCTCGTGTGGTACGCCTCTTACCGCGACGTGCCGGCGCCTTTTGATATTGAAGACAGCATCAAGGACACGGAACAGTGGTGGCGCAAATGGGTTGAGAAATGTTCCTTTGATGGCCCCTCGAAAGACGCGGTGATTCGCTCCCTCATTACCTTGAAGGCGCTCACCTACGAACCGACGGGCGCCATCGTGGCCGCGCCCACCACTTCCCTGCCGGAGCTCATCGGTGGCGTTCGCAACTGGGACTACCGTTTCTGCTGGGTGCGCGACGCGACGCTTTCCCTTCGCGCTCTTGTCGTGGCCGGCTATCTGGAAGAAGCGCGCGCCTGGCGAGAATGGTTGATTCGCGCCGTCGCCGGCAAGCCCTCGGAGCTCAACATTGTTTACGGATTGCGCGGCGAGCGTCGCCTGACGGAATTGGAATTACCATGGCTCGGCGGCTACGAAGATTCCAAACCGGTGCGCACCGGAAACGCCGCGTACAGTCAACTGCAGCTCGATGTATACGGCGAAATCATCGACATGCTTTATATGTGCCGCCAGGCCGGGATTCAACGCGACCAGGATATACCGCCGGTCGGAATCACTCTGCTTGAACATCTCGAGGGCGCCTGGGATCAACCCGACGATGGCATCTGGGAGGTTCGCGGTCCGAGAAGAAATTTTACGCATTCCAAGATGATGGCCTGGGTGGCCATGGACCGCGCCGTGAAAGCCGGGGAGCAGGGCTGGATCCCCGATGATTCCGCCAAAAAGTGGCGCGGCGTACGCGACAAGATTCACGAGGAGGTGTGCCGCAATGGTTTTAACAGTGAGTTGAATTCCTTTGTGCAATTTTACGGCACCAGGCATCTCGATGCCAGTTTGCTGATGATGGCCATTGTGGGCTTCCTTCCGGCAAATGACCCGCGTCTTCGCGGCACCGTGGAAGCCATTGAAAAAGGCCTGCTTTCCAGAGACGGCTTCGTACACCGCTATACCGTCGATCCTGACGTGGACGGCTTGCCGCACGGCGAAGCCGCCTTTCTGCCCTGCACGTTCTGGCTGGCTGACAACTACGCGCTACAAGGCCGGCAAGCCAAGGCGCGCGAAGTATTCGATCGCGTGTTGGCCATTCGCAATGATCTCGGGCTGCTTTCCGAAGAGTACGATTCCAGGGAAAAGCGGCTCGTCGGAAATTTCCCGCAGGCCTTCTCGCACTTCGGAATGGTCAACAGCGCGTACAATCTCCAGACCGGCGCGGCCCCGCCCCCTCTATCGTCCGCTCAGCCGGATGGCCAGGGAAAATCTCAGAAATCGTCCTGATCACGTTTTGAAAATTGCAGTTTTGTAACTTGTACTCCCGCAGTTTCCGCGGTTCAATGGCCCGAGTACTCAGTTTTTCAAGAGCCGCCGCAGTTCATGGCTCCGTGGAGCTTTCGTGCCCGCTGGAATCAGAATTTTCTCTGTTCTGCTCTGCGAGTTTCTTTTTCTCGCTGCCGGTTCAAGCCAGGAACAGGAGCGCACACGCCTTCCAGACAGCAAGACCGTGCTGCGGCCCACGCCCGGTGCGCCGCAGCGCACCAACGGCTTTCCCGAAACCATTGCGCTCAGCCCCGACGGCCGTTATGCCGCCCTCCTGAACAATGGTTACGGCACCGCCGAGACCGGTGTGAAGCAATCCATCGCCGTTCTTGATTTGCACACAAACCTGGTCACCGATTTTCCCGAAGATCGCCTGGCCGAAAATGCTCACCAGAGTTATTTCATTGGCCTGGCATTCGGTTCGGATGGCCTGCGGCTGTATGCCTCGATTGGCTCGATCAGCGATCCCACCGGAGAACTCCCGGGAAACACCGGCAACGGCATCGCCGTCTATCGCTTCGAGCAAGGCAAAATTGTTTACGACCGCTTCCTGAAAGTAGCGCTGCAGCCCATACCTCCCGGCACGCACGTCGCCAGCGATTTGAGCGAGGTGCCTCCGGGCCGCGCCATTCCCTACCCGGCGGGAATTGCCGTGGTTCCGTACGCCGGAAAAGACCGGCTCCTGGTTGCCAACAATCTTTCCGACAATGTGGTGTTGCTTGATGCCGAATCCGGAAACGAGCTGGCGCATTTCGACCTGGGCACGCATCGTTTCGTACCGGCAACTTTTCCGTACACTGTCGTGGCCAGTCGCGACGGGCGCCGGGCGTGGTGCAGTTTGTGGAACGCTTCGCAAGTGGCTGAATTGGACCTGCAGCGCCACAGTGTTCTTCGCCGCATCAACGTGTTCCTGCCAAAATCGCCGGTGGCTCCCGGCTCGCATCCGACGGCGCTGCTTTTGTCTCCCGATGAAAAGATTTTATATGTCGCGCTGGCCAACGCTGATTCCGTCGCGGTCATTGATACGCGCACCGCTCGAGTCCGGGCATTTCTCTCCACCCGTCTTCCCAAGCAGGAATTTTCCGGTAACGAAACCGACGCCCTCGCGCAAAGCGCGGACGGCACGCGCCTGTTCGCCGCCAGCGCCGCGACAGATTCCGTCGCGGTATTCGATACCGCGCAGTTGTCGAAGCCGCAGCAACGCCCCGGCGCACCGCTCGCCGCCTTGGGATTCATTCCCACGGAGTGGTACACCCTGGCGGTGTCCGTCGCCGGCAACGACTTGCTCATCACCAGCGGAAAAGGGTTGGGCACCGGACCGAACGGAAACATTGTGCTTGAGCAACCTTCCGCGACGAACAAAACCTATCCGTACATTGCGACGCTGCTGCATGGCTCCCTCGCGCGCATCAAGCTGGATGAAGTGGAAAAAAATCTCAGCGCCTTTACGCGCACCGCGCAGGAACAGATGCAACTGCTGGCCGGCCCGGCGTCTCTGCCTTTTGCAAACGGCGCCAATCCCCTTCACCACGTGATTTACATCATCAAGGAAAATCGCACCTACGATCAGATTCTCGGCGATTTGCAGGTTGGCGATGGCGACCCGGCGCTCACACTTTACGGCGCGGACATCACGCCCAACGAGCACAAGCTCGCGCTGCAATTTGGTGTGCTCGATAATTTTTATGACTCCGGCGAAGTTTCCGGCAACGGCCACACGTGGTCCACGGCGGCAATCTCCAGCGACTACAACGAGAAGACCTGGCAGATCGCGTATCGCAGCAAGGAACGCACTTACGATTACGAGGGCCTGGTGGCCGACGAATCTCCCCTGGAACACGACGAGCCCGACGTGAATGAGCCCGGCACCGGTTATTTGTGGGGCAACGTGGCGCGGCACAAATTGAGTTACCGGCACTACGGAGAATTTGTGGCCAGCGAGTGGTGCGGAATAAAGTCCGGCACGCAGTCTTCGCCGAAACAAGGCACGCCATCTACCAAAGAGACGTGCGCAAAAAATAGCATCAAGCAGGGCGAGCCGCTGCCCGCGGCCCCTGGCGAAAGCGCAGGCCCGCCAAGCCCGTACCCCTGGCCGGTTCCGGTGTTACGCCGGGACGTGGCCACCAAACCGGAGCTGCGCGGCCACTTCGATCCGCGCTACGCGGATTTCGAGGTGGACTATCCGGACCAGTTGCGAGTCGACGAATTTCTGCGCGAGTTCAAAGGCTTCGTGCGCGCGCGCGAGCGCCACAGCAAAGCGCAGGAACTGCCCAGCTACGTAATGCTGCGCTTGCCGAACGATCACACCGGCGGCACGCGGCCGGGTTTCGCGACGCCCTCCGCTTCCGTGGCGGACAACGATCTCGCCGTGGGACGCGTGGCCGAGGCCGTATCGCACAGCCCTTACTGGGAAGATACGGCGATTTTCATCGTGGAAGACGACGCGCAGGACGGAGCCGACCACGTGGACGCGCATCGCAGCATCGCGCTGCTCATCAGCAAGTACGCGCCGGGATCGACCGCCGCGCCGCACGTCGAGCACGGATTCTTTACCACCGTAAGCCTGGTGCGCACCATGGAGGCGCTGCTCGGTTTGCCACCCATGAATCACAACGACGCCTACGCCCCGGTGATGTCGCCGCTTTTCTCCGGCGCCGGCAACCAACCGGCGTTTGACGCCGATGACCGCAACCTGAAAAACGGCCTCATCTACCAAACCAATGCCGCGACGGCGGCCGGCGCCAAAGCGTCGGCGGCCATGAACTGGCGGCACGCCGACGAGGCCAACAACGAAGTGCTGAACGAGATTTTGTGGCGCGACCGAAAGGGCAATGCCCCCATGCCAGAATCACGCCACACGATCTTCCCGGAGTAGTTCGAGGTTATCGCGGCTAGGCGACGGAGCGAACCGACGAAGAGCTATCTTAGCGAGAATCAATTTTACGATTACTACAGTGGGAATCTCGGCGCGCCTAGTGTTTCGTCCAGGCCCAGCCGGTGATTTGCCAACCGGCGGCGGTTTTTTGCAGTGCAATGGTAAGCAACGAGCCGGTCTCCTGAGTCAATTTGCCGTTCTGCTTGAATTTGTAATTCGCGGGAACGACGACATACGCACGGTCGGCGGTGATATCGACATGCAGCGGCGTGCCGAGGGTCACGCTGCCATCAGTAATTCCGTTCTTTTTGGCGTCGGCGTCGTAGTCATCCATCCACCTGGCGCAAGCGCCCGCACCTTGCCATTCGTGGGGAGGAAATTCGTCGATGATGGAGGCTTGATCGGCGCAAGCTGCCGCAGCGGCCTTCACGTCTCCCTTATTGAAGTTCTCCACGAATTTACGAACGGTGGCCATCACGTGGGTCTTTTCCGTTGCGGCAGCCGGCAGGACCGCAAAAAGGGCCAAGGCGAGTGCGAACCAGAGTCTACGCAGATGGCGTTGCGGCTTTGTCACGGTGAGTGGCGGACAGTTCGCAACAGAAGCAAAGCGATTGAACATGGCGAGCTCTCCTGGCTTGATGTTTTTTGTTGATGTGATGTTGCGGCGATTGGGGGCTACCCAAAATCGATTGATCGGGAGTCGCCGACAACTCGGTTGATTTTATTTCTTGCGCTCCACGACCCACTCGCAATGCGAGTCGCCATGCAGCATGTTCTTGGTCAGCTTGAAAGTGAAATTTGGATTCAAGCTTGCGGTCGCGCCGTCACCCCACGCTTGATGCCCTGCGCCGCAAGTATCCATGGTGAGGCCTTGCTCCTTCCAGCGCTTGTGCCAGGGACACTCCGTGGTGGTGCCCACACAGCGGTCTTTGGTGGATTCCACAATATTGAATTGAAATTCCGGACCCATGGAAGTCTTCGCGAGCAGGTGAATCACTGCTTCGACGTCGCCGGCGGTCTCGGTGGGCAGGCCGAGGTTTGCGGCAAAATCTTTCGCTCCCGTTGCTGCTTCATACCAGAGCGGCCCGTTGAACTCCTCGAACTTGCGCTGTCCCACGGCCTGCTGCAGGGCGTTGGAAATGGCAATGTACGCCCCGGTCAATCCTTTGGTGGCAATCTCCCACCTGGTTTGGTCAGGAATTGCTTCTATCGGGTTGGCCATGAAACACCATCCTTTTTCGAGATGCTTCTTCAGGATTTTGCTTCGGAGTCCTCAAGTTGCGCGCCAGCATACAGGCAATCGAACAAGGGCGCAATGCAAGTGCCCAGCCCCGGATCGAGAGAATGCGACCGTGAGGCGACGCCGCAGCGTCGTTGCAGCAAGTACCCCGTTTTTTTGCAATGTAGACAGAAAGTATTGAAAACAAAGGACCGGAGTGCGCAAAAGAGGCGCAAGAGAGCAAAAGAGGAACACTCGAGGTTCGAGATTTGAGGTTCGAGGACATGGGATTCAAGTTGGCGAACCATGCAGTGTCCATGCCTTCGGCAGGCAGGCGTTTTTTTGCAATGTAGACAGAAAGTGTTGAAAACAAAGAGCGGGAGTGCGCAAAAGAGAGCAAAGAGAGCGAAGAGAGCAAAGAGCAAAGGAGAGCAAAAGAGGAACGCTCGAGGTTCGAGATTTGAGGTTCGAGGACATTGGATTCAAATTGGCGAACCATGCAGTGTCCATGCCTTCGGCAGGCAGGCGTTTTTTTACAATGTAGATAGAAGATGTTGAAAACAAAGGACACGAGTGTGTAAAAGCCCGCCTGCGGCGGGTAAAACAGCAAAGAGCGCAAAAAAGAGCAAAAGAGACCCGGTGCTCGAAGTTGGAGGTTTGAGGGTGGAGGTGCGACCGCCAGTTCGTTGGGCGCCAGTTCGTTGGGCGCCGGTTCGTTGGGCGGAAGACTCTTGGGGCGGAGAGAGCGGGCGGCCTGGGACGGAAGGGCGTCTGCGGTAATGGCGAGGGTGAGCTGATCATGGACTATTTTACTATTTCATACTGATGCCGGTAGAGGAATAAAGTGCAGCTGTACTAAAAAGTGTGACGGCGTTCGAATCAGGTGTGGAAATTATCGTGTGGCGAGGTGAAGCACACCAACGGCCACCATGAGTACACAGGCCATAGACCAAGAATCGTTCGTTCCGGTAACGCGACTTATTGCTTGTCCTTCGGAAAATTTTGATGCCACTGACGTCGCGGCTCCCCGGGGCGTGCGTTCCGATAGGGC
>DASXLA010000020.1:0-24958 GCA_036496505.1 Candidatus Acidiferrum sp.
ACCGCGGGCTCACCGACGGCAGATGGTTTCACCTGGACGTTACAGGGAAATAACACCGCGGCGCTTGGCGGAGGCGGCGGCAACCTGGGGTACAGCGGAATCGCCAAGAGCGTGGCGGTGAAGTTCGACCTGTACGACAACTCCGGAGAGGGCACCGATTCCACCGGCTTGTATTTGAATGGCGTAGCGCCGATGACGCCGTCCACGGACATGACCGGATCTGGAATCGACCTGCACAGCGGGCACGTGTTCCAGGTACACATGACGTACGACGGGACGACGCTGGCGATGACCATCACGGACGCGACGACGGCGGCGAAGTTTACGACGAGCTGGACGGTGAACATACCGAGCACGGTGGGCGGCAATACGGCGTTTGCGGGATTCACCGGCGGGACCGGCGGGCTTTCCGCGTCGCAGCAGATTCTGAGCTGGGTGATGAGCAGCGGCGGAGGCGGCGGTGGAACCGTTGCGACGCCGACGTTCACTCCTGGAGCGGGAACCTATCTGGGAACGCAGACGGTAATGATCACGGATACCACTGCGGGTTCCACGATTTACTACACGCTGGACGGAACGCAGCCGGGCACGGCGGTGGGTGGCTCGACGATGCAATATACGGGAGTCATTACCGTGACGTCGACGAAGACCATCAAGGCGCTGGCAACGGCCCCGAGCATGACCACGAGCGCCACAGCCAGCGCGCTTTACACGATTGAGACGCAGGTGGCTACGCCTACGTTTTTGCCGGTAGCGGGGACGTATGCTTCGGCGCAAAGCGTGACCATCTCGACGACTACGACTAGCGCGTCGATTTACTACACGACGAACGGCAGCACGCCGACCAGCAGTTCCACGCTTTACAGCACACCGGTCAACGTGGGTGCCAGCGAAACGCTGAAAGCCATTGCCACGCGGAGCGGCTACTTCGACAGCAATGTCGGGACGGCTGCGTACGTCATCAATTCGGGCGGCGGCGGCGGAATCAGCTTCGGGAGTGGATTTACGACTGGCTCGATGGTGCTGAATGGCAATGCGTCCATCAGCGGCACGAGCTTGACGGTAACGCCGAACAGCCCATCGCAGGCATCCAGCGCGTGGTTCCCGACAGCGGTGAACGTGCAAAACTTCACGAACGATTTCACGTTCCAATTGACGGCCGGAAGCCCAACAGCGGACGGTTTCACATTTGCTCTGCAGAATAATTCCACCGCGGCGATTGGCGGCGGCGGAGGCAACCTGGGGTACATGGGGATCGGCAAGAGCATCGCGGTGAAATTCGATCTCTACGACAACTCCGGAGAGGGCACCGATTCCACGGGCTTGTACTTGAATGGCGTCGCGCCGATGACTCCGGCGGTGGATATGACCGGATCTGGAATCGACCTGCACAGCGGGCACGTATTCCAGGTGCACATGACCTACGACGGCACGAACCTGGCGATGACCATCACCGATAACAGCACGGCGGCAACGTTTACGCAGTCGTGGGCGGTGGACATTCCAGGAACGGTGGGGTCCACGACGGCGTTTGCCGGGTTTACCGGCGGCACCGGCGGAATTTCCGCGCTGCAGAAAATCCTGACGTGGACGCTGACGAGCGGATCGGTGATGGGCACGGTGGCGACACCGACGTTCAATCCGGCCGGCGGGAGCTACACGTCGACGCAGAACGTGACGATTGCCACGACGACCAGCGGGGCGACCATTTATTACACCACCGATGGGAGCAATCCAACGACGGGCTCGACGATGTACGTCAGCCCGGTTGCGGTGGCCGTTTCCGAAACGCTGAAAGCGATCGCGGTGAAGAGCGGTTCGAACAACAGCGCCATCGGCACGGCGGTGTACAACATCGGCGCGCCTCCGGTGATCAATTTCCCGTCGGGCTTCTCAACGGGGAATCTGAGCTTCAACGGCAGCGCGAAGCTGAACGGCACGAGACTGCAATTGACGGATACGACTTCCACGACTTCCGCGGGGAGCTCGTATTACACGACACCGGAGAACATCCAGAAATTCACGACGGACTTTACGTTCCAGCAAACTTCGCCGAACGCGGATGGCATGGCGTTCGTGATTCAGAATGTGGGCACGACAGCGCTGGGCGGCGGCGGAGGCGGCCTGGGATACGGGTCCGCGACGCTGGGCGGTCCGGGGATCGTCACCAGCATGGCGATCAAGTTCGACCTCTTTAACAATAATGGAGAGGGGACGAACTCGACGGGCCTGTACACCGGCGGAGCTTCACCGACGACGCCGGCCACGACGTTTGGCGGCGGAGTGAATCTGCACAGCGGAGACATCTTCGCGGTGCACATCGTGTACAACGGCACGACGCTGACCATGACCATTACCGATACGGCGAATACATCGCAAACGTACACGCAGAGCTGGACGGTGAACCTGCCGTCGGTGGTGGGCGCGAACGCGGCGTACATCGGGTTCAGCGGAGGCATCGGCGGGTTGACGGCCAGGCAGGAAGTGATCACCTGGACGTACACGGTCAACTAGACAGAGCAAGTCAGATCAGATCCGGCCCGGAGAAATCGTGACAAGGTTGTGGCGGGAAGTTGGCCGCGCGACCTGCGACGAGGTCTCCGGGTTTTTTCTTCTGAAATTTCCTGCGATAAGATAGTGAGTCGATAGCGCTGTGCTATCATCTCGACTCTTTCCGGCGGTCCTTGGCCGTTCCCTGGAGAATCCCCGGCATAGCGTCGTGCTCGCAGGAGGGCGTATGAGTCCCAAACTCCGAAACATTCTGATTGTTGTTGGTGTCGTGATTGTTCTGCTGGTCATCGCTCCATTTCTGATTCCCGTGAATCAATTCAAGCCCACCATCGAGGCCAAAGCCTCGGAAGCGCTGGGTCGCAAGGTGCAGATGGGCAACCTGAGTTTTTCACTTTTGGGCGGTTCGTTGTCGGCGGAGGACCTGGTGGTCGGCGACGATCCCAAGTTCAGCCAGAACGCGTTTTTGACTGCCAAGAAAATTAATGTGGGCGTGCAAGTGATGCCGCTGATTTTTTCGCGGACGCTTAATGTTACGAGCGTGAGCATCAAGAATCCGCAGGTGACGCTGTTGCACAACGCTTCGGGACTGTGGAATTACTCGTCCATCGGCGGCAGCGCTGGCGCTGGGGCGGCCAAGCCGCAAGCGGCACCGTCCGGCGCGGCTCCGTCCGGCGCGGCTCCGTCCGGCGCGGCCCCGGAATTTTCCGTGGAGAAGCTTTCGCTGGAGGATGGCACCATCGTCGTCGGCTCGGTGAGCAACGCCAAGCGGAGCACGTACGATCACGTGACGGTCACGGCTTCCAACATGTCCTCGCACACAAAGTTTCCGTTCACCGTTTCCGCGGATCTACCCGGAGGCGGCAAATTCAAACTGGACGGCAATGCCGGTCCGTTGGATTCCGCGGACGCTTCGATGACTCCGGTCGACGCGAAGCTCACGGCGAGCTCGTTGAATCTGGCCGCCACGGGTTTTCTCGCGCCGGGCACGGGTCTCGGCGGGCTTCTGGATCTGGACGCCACGCTGGCTTCCGCTCATGGCGAGGCGCAGACGAAAGGGAATGCCAAGCTCTCGAAAGCGCTCTTTGTTGAGGGTGGTTCGCCCGCGTCCGTACCGCTCAACGTGGACTTTGAGACGAAATACGATATGGCCAAGCAGAGCGGCATGCTCAATCCTTCCTCGCTGAAAATCGGAAATGCGGTGGCGCATCTTTCCGGCACGTACAACACCGGGGGCGAGGCCACGGTGGTCAACATCAAGGTTGACGGGCAAAACATGCCGGCCCCGGACCTGGGATCTTTTCTTCCGGCCATCGGCATTCACCTGCCAAATGGCTCTTCGATTCAGGGCGGGACCTTAAGCACGAGTTTGAATCTCACCGGGCCGACCGACAATCTGGTGACGAGCGGCAATGCGGGGATTTACAACGTGCACCTGGCGGGCTTCGACCTGGGCTCAAAAATGTCGAGTCTTTCCTCGCTGGCGGGTTTGAAAACCGGCAAAGACCTGGAGATTGAAAAGCTGACCAGCAACCTGCGAGTGGCGCGCGACGGCGTGCGCGCGGACAATTTCGATGCGGTGCTTCCGGCGCTGGGAACGGTCGTGGGGGCGGGCACCATCGATGCGAAGAACAACCTGGATTTCAAAATGGTGGCGACCCTGAAGAATGGATTGGGCGCGGTGGCAAGTCCCGTGTCGATGGCCGGCGGGGCGCTGGGACAAATTACGGGCGGAGGAAGCGGCGGTGGCTGCAAGAATTCCGGTTTAGCCGTGCCGTTCCTGATTCAGGGAACGACGGCGGATCCGAAATTTGTCCCGGATGTGGGCGGGCTCGCTGCCGGGATGTTGAAGTCGCAGCTGGGCTGTGCGGGCAGCGCGGTGACAGGCTTGAAAGGACAGAACCCGACGCAGTCGTTGGGCAAACTGGGCGGGCTGTTCAAGAAGCCCAAGCCGTAAAGGGCGCGGGAATGCCGGCGGGAACGCGAAACCATCTATACTGATGGAGCGCGACTGATTGACAGGCCATTGGAATGGTGGGTAGAGTCTGGTGAGCCCGGCCAACGAGGGCTGCGTGTGCATCACGCGGCTTACTTCAACGCGACCATAGGAAACCATGCCGAAATTTGTGATTGAGCGGGAAATACCGAATGTTGGAAATATGTCGGACAGCGAAATCCGCGCGGCGGCGCAGAGGTCGGTGCAGGTGCTGAAGGAAATGGGATCGCAGATTCAGTGGCTGCACAGCTACGTGACGGGCAACAAGATTTATTGCGTGTACCTGGCGCCGGATGAAGCGACGATTCAGGAGCACGCCAAACGGGCGGGGCTGCCGGCCAACCGGGTTTCCGCGGTGCGGCGGCTGATCGATCCCAGCTCGGCGGAGTGATATTTTTGTGTTGAGAATTTTCTTCCAGCGAATTGCCAGGCGGGCCTGAAGAGTTTCCTGCAAATTATTTTTTCAGTCGAGGCGCCGAAAAAAAGGCGTGTTGGGCCGCACTCCGCGTTTTGTCGATAACGACGGAGCGTAGAAAGCAGAAAACCCGCCAGACAGGGCGGCTCCCGAGCCGGGCGCTGATTACAAATAATTGTTGAGGTTCGCGTAAACACAAATCGCTTATGAGCGGGCAGTGCGGGGGCTAGGCGTCGGCCAAGGCGGCGTGGATGGCGGTTTCGGCGGGCATGGTCCAGCCGTCCATCCAGGCGGCGGAGGCTTGAGCTGGAGTGACGGACTGGCGCGCGAGGTCGAGGGCTTTTTCGAGGATGGCGTGCTCGCCTTTGGGTAAATGCACGCCAAGAACGCGGCGCATGGCCGCGGCTGCGCCGGCAAGTTGCAGGGCGCGCTCGGGCCTGGATTGCCGAGCGGCGGAACACGCCAGGGAGTCGAGAAGGCGAGCGATGCCGCGTTTCTGGCCGAGCTCCTGGAAGAGCGCCATGCTTTCGGCGTAGCGGGAGTGCGCGGTGTGAAAATCGCCGTGATCGCGCGCGAGATTTCCGAGATCGACAAGGCAGCCGGAGATGCCCCATTTGTCGCCAAGCTCGCGGAAGATGGCCAAGGCCTGGCCGCATAAATCGAGGGCCACCGAGTCCTGACCCTGCTCGTGGGCAACGTCGGCTTCGTAATTGAGAGACCAGGCGGTGCCGGTGAGGTCGCGGAGGTCGCTGAAAATGGCGCGGCTTTGTTCGTAGAGCGAGCGGGCCTGGGAATAATTGAGCTGCAGTCTGGCGACGCTGGCGAGATTGCTGAGGGTGCGGGCGACCATCATGTGGTCGCCGGAATCGCGCCAGACGGCGAGGCTTTCTTCGAAGAGGGAAGCGGAAGCGGCGAGATTCCAGGTGTCGCGCGCGATGACGGCGAGGGCGTTGAGGCCGATGGCCACGCCGCGCGTGTCGCCCAACTCACGAGAGATATCGCGACTCTCCTGAATGAGCGGATTGGCGGCGGCGTGATCGGCCTGCGCGGTGGCCAGCACGCCGGCAGCGAAGAGCGCGCGAGCGCGCACACTGGTACGGGGCGCGGCGCCTTCCAGGTTCAGAAGCTTGCCCAAGCGATCACGGGCCTCGGTGAGATGCTCGCGGGTGTCCCAGAACTGAAAGAGCGCGGCGCCGAGACGCAGGCCCCATTCGGCATCGCCGTGGAGCGTCAGCCATTCCAGCGCGGCGCGAAAATTATCATGGTCGAGCTCGAAAATGTTCACCCAATCGGTTTGCGCAGTATCGGCGGCGAGCGAGGCGGACTCCTCCGCGAGGACGAGACAATAGGCCGCGTGCGCGCGGCGTGTGGCGGCTTCCTCGCCGCTGGCGGCGAGACGCTCGAGTGCGTATTCGCGCACGGTGTCGAGGAGTACGAAGCGCCACTCGCCTTCGACGCGCTCGACCTGCTGGACGAGGCTTTTGTCGACGAGCGACTCCATGCCTTCGAGGACGTCGAGCTCGAGGTCCTGGCGAGTGTTGCAGACGGCTTCGACGCCTTCGAGCGTGCAGCCGCCGACGAAGACGGCGACGCGGCGGAAGAGGGCCTGCTCGGCGGGAGTGAGCAGGCCGTAACTCCAGTCGATAGTGCCGCGGAGAGTCTGCTGGCGGACGGGCAAGTCCTTGGCGCCGCCGGTGAGGAGTTGAAGGCTGCTTTCGAGGCGCGCTTCCATTTGGGAAGGGGAGAGCAGCTTGATGCGCGCGGCGGCAAGCTCGATGGCGAGAGGCAAGCCGTCGAGACGGGTGCAGATGGTGGCGACGGCGAGGGCGTTTTCTTCGGTGAGCTCGAAATTGGGCTTCACGGCGCGAGCGCGCTCGAGGAAGAGAGCGACGGTGGGATTACTGGAGAGTTGAGGAAGCGGCGCGGGCGATTGCAGGTCGGGCAGCGGAAGCGGAGGAACGGGGAATTCGTGTTCACCGTAGATGTGCAGAGGGGAGCGGCTGGTTACGAGGACTTTGAGTTTTGGGGCGATGGTGAGCAGCTCGGCGACGGCGGGCGCGGCAGCCAGCATGTGCTCGAAGTTGTCGAAAAAGAGAAGGAAGCTGCTGCGGAGTTCGTGCAGGTAGCGCTTGAGGCTTTCGATGTTGACCTGGCGATTGGCTTCGCGGATGCCGACGGCCTGGGCGATGACGGAGGGGATTAAAGCGGAGTCGTTGAGCGCGGCGAGAGGAATAAAACAGACGCCGCCGGGAAAACTGGCGGCGAGCTCGCCGGCGACCTGGAGCGCGAGGCGAGTTTTGCCGATGCCGCCGGGGCCAGTGAGGGTGACGAGGCGAACATCGTCGCGGAGGAGCAATTCGCGTGCGGCTGCGACTTCCGGTTCGCGGCCGATGAAAGGAGTGCGCTGGGTGGGAAGATTACTGAGGCGCTCGGGAGCGTGGCGGGAAGGCGCCTGGGAGAGACGCTGGCGAATATTGGCGAGGTCGCGGGCGAGATCGCGCGTGGAAGCGTAGCGGTCCTGGGGATTTTTGGCGAGGCAGCGTTCGATGACCCAGCAGAGCGGAGCGGGTGCCTGGGGGTTGAGAGAGGCCACGGGCTCGGGGTCATCGCGAAGAATGGCGGCGAGGGTTTCGGCGGGACTGTGGCGGAGAAAAGTTTGCTTGCCGGTGATCATTTCGTAGAGCAGAGCGCCGAAGGAAAACTGGTCGGAGCGGAAATCCAAGGGCAGGCCGCGAGCCTGCTCGGGGGACATGTAGGCGACGGTGCCGATAATGGCGCCGGGAGAAGTGTGCACGTCAACGGTGTCTTCGTTGGCGGGCTCGCCGGTTTGCGGAGCGAGCTTGGCAAGACCGAAGTCCAGAATCTTGACGAAGCCGTCGCGGGAAACCATGAGATTTTCCGGTTTGAGATCGCGGTGGACCACGCCGGCGTGATGAGCTTTTGCGAGACCGTCGGCAATTTGCGCGGCGATGGGGATGGCTTTTTGCAGAGGAACCGGGCCGCCGCGGAGCAGGTCGCGCAGGAGGTCGCCGTCGACCAGCTCCATGGCGATATAGTAGGTGGTGTCGACCTGGCCCATTTCGAAGATGGTGACGATGTTGGGATGGTTGAGCGCGGAAGCGGAATAGGCTTCGCGTTCAAAGCGCTTGAGGCTTTGTTCGCTGGGGAGTTTGCGGGAAAGAACCTTGATGGCGAGATCGCGGCCTAGGCGCGTGTCTCGCGCGCGATAAACTTCGCCCATGCCGCCCGCGCCGAGGGGACGAAGAATGTCATAGTGGCCGAAGCGGGTGCCGGCAGAGAGGGACGGGGAATCGGAGGGGTTGGGATTGGGCTTGGGCGGCGGAGGTGGCGGCGGAGGCGGCGATGGCGATGATTTGCGGCGCTTGGGCATCTAGGGTGTGGGTTCGCGGGGGAAGCGAATGAAGCATGCTCCCACGCCGGTGCAGAATAACAAAAATTGGGGAGGGAGTTATGGATATTAGGTCGCGGCAGCGGCCGTTGAAGGAACAGTACCGGAAGGAGCCGAGCACGTCGCGGATCACGTTGACGGCGAAGGGCGGGGAGACGGATACGCCGCTGAGCTGCTCGGTGGACATCGGGCGGGCGATTTATCAGGCGGAGGCGCACACGGGAGTGGGAGGAACGGGCGGAGCGGCGTGTTCGGGTGATTTGCTGCTGGGGGCGCTGGCGGCGTGCGCGCAGATTACCTGTCAACTGGTGGCGACGGCGATGGGAATTGAGACGCGGCATATCGGGGTGACGGTGAGCGGGGACATGGATCTGCAAGGCACATTGGGGATTTCGAAAGAGGTGCCGGTGGGGTTCGAAGCGATTCGCGTGAAATTTGATGTGGATGCGCCGGGTGCTACGGCGGAGCAGTTGAAGGCGCTGCAGGAGAAGACGGAGCAATATTGCGTGGTGATGCAGACGCTGCTGCAACCGCCGCGGATCAGCAGCGAGTGGGGCAAGGGGCAGGCTCGGGCGGTTGCGCCGAAGCCGGAATAAAAAATTCGCGACGAGGAATTTTGTGTGGTGCGAGGCGCTGAAGCGTTATGCGCTATTCGTGCGGATTGATGGCGTGGCTGCCGTGAGTGACGGCGCCACCGGCGCGCAGGGCGGCGGCGACGAGCACGGCTTCGGAGATTTCCTGGTCGGAGCAACCAGCGGCGCGGGCACGGTCGGAGTGAATCTGGATGCAGTAGGGGCACTGGGTGGTGAAGCCTACCGCGAGAGCCATGAGTTCCTTGTACTTGACGGGAATGGCGCCCTCGGCCATGGCGGCTTTGTCAAAGGCCCAGAAGGCTTTCATGGCTTCGGGTGCGCCGGCCTCAATCTGCTTGAGGCGGGCGAGGTTCTTCATGTCGTACAAAGCGGTCCTCCAGAATAGTTGGGCAGATTTCTCGATACGGCTGAGAGATTAGAGTGAGGGGATTATAGCTGGTGGGCGAGGTGTGGAGCTAATGCGGATTTTGCGGGGAGAGATGCGCGAGGGAGTGAAGTGAAAAGGCGCATCCTTCGCCTGAGCGGCGAAGGATGCGGCGGGGCGTGTGGGGCTGGAGGTTTAACGAAGGTGGCTATTTGAATCGGGTGGCGGTGGCTACGGCGCAACCGTTGCGATAGACGGCTCCGGTGCTGTCGGCGAACTGGATGGTGGCTTTGCTGGAGAACTGGTCGGGGCCTTCCAGCCTGATTTGCTGCGCGATGGTCTGCGTGCCCGCGGTGAAACCGGGGTTCATTGGCGGAGCCGGGGGAGTGGTGAAAAAGATGAAGGCGACGCTCTTCGCGTTATACACACGCCAGCCGGCGCGATTCCAAATGCCCAGGCCTGAGCTGCGCTGGCCCACAGCGAAGCCGGGGTTCTCGGTGTTTTCCGCCATAGTGCCGTTGCCGGCGAAAGCCAGGTAGGAATAAAACGGGTTGCCAATGAGCGCGCCGGTCTGGCAATCCGAGAGATTTACTTTCACATACCAGGTGCCGTTCAAGCCGTGGCCGCCGAAGCCGTCGCCCTCGTCGGAATTTCCCGCACGGAGCCTGGTGTTGGCACCAAGCACGATGGAGAGAACGCCGGCGAGCGCCAGTACGGCGAAGGCATAGAACAATTTTCTAGTAGCCGATTTCATAGGGTCTCCTGTTGAATCTGGTTGCCGGATTCTCGGCGATTCTCGTCGATTTTCATCCGGCTCATTCCAGGCTTATACTCATCCGACAGCCTCCCAAATGTCCTTAGGGCGGGTGTGAAAATATCTGAAAATTTCTGAAGTTCATGGATTCCAGCGACGAGCGCCATGGACCCGATTACCTACGAATTCGGCGAATTCCGCCTCGAAGCGGGCAAAAGAGCGTTGCTGCGTGATGGGGAAATTGTGCCGCTGACGCCCAAGGTGTTCGATACGCTGCTGCACCTGGTGCAACGGCGCGGCGAAGTGGTGAAAAAAGAAGAGCTGATGCAGACGGTGTGGCCCAATTCGCACGTGGAAGAAAACAATTTGAATCAGAACATTTCGGTGTTGCGGCGAGTGTTCAACGAGCGGCAGGGCGAACATCGCTACATCCTGACGGTGCCGGGAACGGGGTACCAGTTTGTGGCCAGCGTGGAAGTGGTGGGGGATGGGGCGAGGAGCGTTGCGGAACAGGCGACGACGCTGGCGGTGCTGCCGTTTGAAAATTTGAGCGCGGATCCGGCGCGCGGGTACCTGGCGGATGGGTTGACGGAGGAGACCATTGCGGCGCTGGGACAGATCGATCCGGCGAACATCAGCGTGATCAGCCGGATGTCGGTGGTGAGGTACAAACAAACGGTGAAGAGCGCCGCGGAGGTGGGACGCGAACTGGGCGCGGCGTACCTGGTGCAAGGCTCGCTGCGCGCGGAGGGCGGCAGGCTGCGGATTACGGCGGCGCTGATTCGAGCGAGCGACCAGGTGCAGGTGTGGACGGCGTCGTACGACAGCGAACCGATCAGCATGCTGGTGTTCCAGCGGGAATTGAGCGGGGCGATCGCGGAGCAGATTCGCCTGCGGCTCTCGCCGGAACGATTGACGGCGCTGGCGCGGCGGCAGACGCGAAATGCGGAAGCGTACGACTTATATCTGCAGGGGCGGCACTACTGGAATCAACTGTCGCCGTTGACGACGCGGCGAGCGACGGAATTTTATGCGCGGGCGACGAAGGTGGATCCGAATTATGCGTTGGCGTGGTCGGGGCTGGCGGATGCGGCAACGGCGAGCCCGATTACGGCGGATGCGCCGCCGCTGGAGGCGTGGCCTCATGCCAAAGAAGCAGTTGCACATGCGCTGGCGGCGGAGCCGAACCTGGCGGAGGTGCAGACTTCGCTGGGATTCCTGAAATTCTGGCTGGACTGGGATTGGGTGGCGACGGAAGCGGCGCACCGCAAAGCCATCGAACTGGACCGGACATACCCGCTGGCGCACCGCATGCTGGGGATGGTGCTGTCGCACCTGGGAAGGCACGACGAAGCGCTGAAGTCATTACGGCGCGCGCGGGAGCTGGATCCGCTGGTGGCGGCGAATCATGCGCTGTCGGCGCAGGTGGCGTTTGCGGCGCGCGACTATGGCGCGGCGATGGAGTTTGCGCGGCACGCGGTGGTGGTGGATGCGAGAGCGTGGATCGGCCATTTGCAACTGGCGCAGGCGCATGTGGAATTAAATAATCCCGAGGAAGCGCTGTGGGCCCTCGACGAAGCGGGACGCACGTCGGGCGGGAACAGCAAGGTGCAGGCGCTGCGAGGTTATTTGCTGGCGCGAGTGGGACGAGCGGAGGAAGCGCGGCAAGTGCTTGAGGGATTGCAGACGATTTCGCGGGAACGGTACGTTCCGGCGTATGCGCGCGCACTGATTTATTTGGGACTGCGGGAGAACGAGCGGGCGTGGGAGTGGCTGGAGCGCGCTTATGAAGAGCACGACGTGCATTTGCTTTTTTTGACGGTGGATCCGAAGTGGGATGGGTTTCGAAGCGAGCGGCGGTTTGCGGAATTGATGAGGCGGTGCAATTTTACGGCGGCGTGAGTTTGCGGGTGCGTAAAGTCTGCGGCAAGCCGGCTTGCTGCGCTTTCGCGAACGCGAAGAGAAAGCCGGCTTGGCAGCGCTCGGCCTAAATCATTCCTTCCAAGCGGGCATAGCTGGCTTCCATTCCGCCCTCCATTCCGGTTTTGAGCATGGCTGCGCGCGTTTGAGCATCAGGGAGAGTCATGCGGATGGTCATCAAGGTGCCGGTGCCGTCGGCATCGAACCTGGTTTCAACGTGGTTGTCGGGCGTGGGATCCGGCAGAAACATGCGCTCGACGTGAACGATGCGGCTGTGCGGCTGCAGCTCGAGGTATTCGCCGGTGAGATGGAATCCATGCCCTTTGCCATCCGCCCATTCGTAGCGGATTTTGCCGCCAGGCTTCGGATCACTGAGGCATACGGGCATGGTCCAGCCTTCAGGACCGAGGAGCCATTTCTGGATGAGTTTTGGATCGGTATGGGCGCGGTACACGGCTTCGGGAGGGGCGGCGAATCGCCGCGTCACCAGCACGTGGGTGTCACCTTCGGTTTTCAGCGTCAGTTTGCTCATCGTTTTTCTCCTTTTTTTGTTTTGGGGGGTTCCATGCCGGCGAGAATTTCGTCGAGCCGGTCGTAGCTCTTCTCCAGGGCTTTTCGCAGCATGGCGAGCCACTGGTCCATGGCTTCAATGCCGGGCTTTGCGAGGCGGCGGGGGCGCCTGGTGCCATCGACACGAAGCGCGACGAGGCCGGCGTCTTCAAGCACCTTGAGGTGCTGGGAGATGGCCGGCTGGGACATCTGGAAGGGCTTGGCAAGTTCCATGACGGTGGCTTCGCCGGTGGCGAGACGGGCGAGGATGGCGCGACGAGTGGGGTCGGCGAGTGCGGCGAAGGCGGCGTTGAGTTTGGGCGCGGCATGCATAAGTTAATAGTTATATAAGCTGTAACTTATTGTCAAGGAAAAAAACCGCGCTGTGCAGGCATCGTCCAGGGTGCAGCGGGTTCGAGTGGCCGCCCCGGGCAGTTGGTGGTGTTTCGACGTTAAAACCTGCGCCTTGCAAAAGGCTTAGGGTGCGGCACACCCGAGCGATCGAAGAGAGATTCCTCCACTGCGCGAGACGACTCGTTCGCAGGAGCGAACGAGGGGAAAAGGCGTCGGCTCGCTTCGGTCGGAATGACAGGTGGTTGTTGTGCGTTTGGATTGGGGAAGGTCAACGCGGGGATCGGAGAGCAATTCGTTGACTCGCCCAGGCCTTCGTGGTGATTCTCGACTCGACCGGGCAGTTGGTGGTGCTTCCATGTTAAAACCCGCACCCTGCAAAAGGCTTAGGGTGTGGCACCCTCGGATCACTGTGATGGACGGAACGGATGGCGGGCGGCGGAGATGGCTTGGAGGCGGCGTTGCATCGGGCGGCAACGAGCCTCGGTGTATAATCTTTGCAGGGGATTTGCTTCTATCGTGGCGGAAATCAGCAAAACGGGCAGGACTGAGGCGTCGGTGCGGGTGCGGCGGGCGGCGCGGTTTGTGCGCACGCGGATGCGCGAACTGCGGATGATTGCTAAGGCGCTCGTTTCCACCGGGCATCCCATCCTGGTGCACATTATTCCGATGCGGCGCTGCAATCTGGCGTGCACGTATTGCAACGAGTTTGACGATGTGTCCACGGCGGTGCCGCTGGCGGAGATGAAGACGCGGCTGGACCTGCTGGCGGACATGGGGACGTCGATCATTACCATCAGCGGGGGCGAGCCGCTGCTGCATCCGGAGATTGACGAAGTGATACGGCACATCCGGCGGCGCGGGATGATTGCGGGGATGATCACGAATGGATTTTTTCTGAACCAGGAGCGCATCGAGCGGCTGAATGGCGCGGGGCTGGAGCACCTGCAGATCAGCATCGATAACGTGACGCCGGACGAAGTGTCGAAGAAAAGTTTGAAGACGCTGGATGGGCGGCTGGAGATGCTTGCGCGGCACGCGGTTTTTCAGGTGAATATCAATTCGGTGCTGGGGAGCGGAGTGAAGAACCCGCAGGATGCGCTGCAGATTGCGCATCGCGCGGTGGAACTGGGGTTCACAAGCACCGTGGGGATTATTCACGACAATAACGGGCAGCTGAAGCCGCTGGGCGAGAGCGAGCAGAGTATTTTTGAAGAGATCATGGAGCTGGGGAAGACGTCGTTTTCGCGCTTCAACGAATTTCAGCACGATGTGGCGCGGGGACGCGAGCATAACTGGCGCTGCCGGTCGGGTTCGCGGTACTTGTACATCTGTGAGCGCGGGCTGGTGCACTGGTGCTCGCAGCAGCGCGGGTATCCGGGGATACCGCTGGCGCAGTACACGCCGGAGATGCGGCGGCGGGAATATTCGACGGAGAAGTTTTGCGCGCCGCGCTGCACGGTGTCGTGCGTGCAGCAGGTGGGGATTCTGGATAACTGGCGAGGGCCGCAGAATTTGAAGCCGACGCCGATGGCGCCGGCGGGATTGGTGCAGATTGGGTCGGGGCGTGGGGCGGATTGGGTGGAGTGAGGGTTTCGCGGGTTGGTTGGCGTAGTTCTGCGCGTGGTTTTCTGAGACGTAAATTCCAAGGTGTACATTCAATCGTAAATTCTGGGTGGCTTGCGCGGGGAGATCGAAGAGGGATTCCTCCACTGCGCGAGCCGACTCGTTCGCAGGAGCGAACGAGGGGAAAAGGCGTCGGCTCGCTTCGGTCGGAATGACAGGTGTTTTGGCCGGCGGGGGGAGTGTTGCTCAGGATCGGTGATGAACCGGGGTGGCTGGCGCGGGGAGATCGAAGAGAAATTCCTCCACTGCGCGAGCCGACTCGTTCGCAGGAGCGAACGAGGGGAAAAGACGTCGGCTCGCTTCGGTCGGAATGACAAGTGTTTCGGCGGCGGGAGTGTTGCTCAGGATCGGGTGATGAACCGGGGTGGCTTGCGCGGGAGATTGCAGGCGGATTTGCCCGCCCAGAGGTTGGTCGGTGTCTCCGCGTTAAAACCCGCACCCTGCAAAAAACTCAGGGTGCAGCGCCCGGCTCGCTTTGATCGAAATGGCTGGTTTTGCTTAAGTTGTATTTTCTAGAGGCGCACAGGGGGACGGGGGACGATTGACCTGTGCGGCGGCTATGCAAACATTAAGGTATGACGGAAGCGGCGATTGAGATTGAGAATCTTACCAAGGATTATCCCTACGGGTTCCTGCAACTGAAGAAAAAGCGCTCGCTGGAAGGTTTGACGATGCAGGTGCAGACCGGCGAAGTGTTTGGGTTTCTGGGGCCGAACGGGGCGGGGAAATCGACGACTATCAAGCTGCTGATGCGGCTGATTTTTCCGACGGCTGGCACGGCGCGGATTCTCGGGAAGCCCATCAGCGACATTGCCATGCACCGGCGCATCGGCTATTTGCCGGAGCAGCCGTATTTTTACGATTACCTGACGGCGGCGGAGGTGCTGGATTATTTTGCGCGGTTCCATGATTTCAGCGCGGAAGAGCGGCGCGCGCGCGTGGAGCGCACGCTCAAAAAGGTGGGGCTGGAGACGGCGGGGCGCATTCAGTTGCGCAAATATTCGAAAGGCATGCTGCAGCGCGTTGGGCTGGCGCAGGCCATCCTGCACGATCCGGAAGTGGTGGTGCTGGACGAGCCCATGTCCGGGCTGGACCCGGTGGGGCGGCGGGAAGTGCGCGACATTATTCTGGAACTGAAAAAACAGGGGAAGACGGTTTTATTTTCGACGCACATTCTGTCGGATGCGGAAATGTTGTGCGATCGCGTGGGTGTGATTGTCGGCGGAAAATTGCAGGGCGTGGGCGCGCCGGGAGAACTGGTGGGGATGAAGGCGCAGGGCATGGAGATTTTGTTTGAGGTGGCCGGCGGCGAGGAAATACCGGAAGTGAAGAACAATTTGCTGGCGCTATCGGCGCGTACGGGCGACCGCTACCGCCTGCAGGTGGAAGAAAGCGCGCTGTACACGGCTATCGAGGAACTGAAGGCGGCGGGGGCGAGGATTTTGTCGGTGACGCAGGTGAAGCCCTCGCTGGAAGAATATTTCATGCACCTGGTCGCGACGGACAGGGCGCAAGCGGCGGCGGTGGAGGTGAGCGCAAAGTGACGCGTGTGGGAGTAGTGGCGCTGAACACGTTTCGCGAAGCGGTGCGCGACCGGGTGCTGTATAACCTGGTGTTTTTCGCGCTGGTGATGATGGCGGCGGCGATCCTGGTGGGGCAGATTTCCATCGGCATCGAGCAAATCGTGATCATCAGCCTGGGGCTGAGCGCGATTTCCATTATCGGGTTGCTGATCGCGGTGTTTATCGGCGTGGGACTGGTTTCGAAGGAGATCGACAAGCGCACGCTGTATGCGCTGCTGGCCAAGCCGTTGCGGCGCTGGGAATTTCTGGCGGGGAAATTCGCGGGGCTGGTGCTGACGCTGACGGTGAATACCGCGGCGATGGCGGCGGGATTGTTTCTGGCGCTGTATTACGTTAAACATTCGTTGCAGCGCGCCGACCTAGTGGTGCTGGTGGCGGTGTATTTTATTTTGCTGAAGCTGGCGCTGGTGGTGGCGCTGGCGATGCTGTTTTCCTGTTTTACTTCGCCGCTGCTGGCGATTTTATTTACGGCCGGGCTGTACGTGGCGGGATTGTTCGTGCATGCGATGCGCGGGTTGCAGGGCGGATTGATGAGCCCGGCGCTGGCGGCGGTGCTGCGCGCGGTTTCTTACGTGCTGCCGAATTTTGAGAATTTTGACGTGATGGGCGCGGCGGCGCACGGGCGGGCAATTCCGGGGGCGTTGATCGCGCAGAATACCGCGTACGCCGCGCTGTATTGCGCGCTGACGCTGGGCGTGGCGGCGGCGATTTTTTCGCAGCGTAACCTGAAATGAACTGGAAGGGCACCATCGCGCTGCTGGTGCTGGTGCCGCTGGGATTGGCGGGCGTGTGGGATTTGCAGAAGCACATCGACGCGCAGCAACGCACGGTGGAGACGGAAGACGACCAGGTCATCCTGCGCTCCAGCAAACTGGTGAAGGAGATGAGCCTGGAATATGCGCCGCTGGTGGCGGACATTTACTGGACGCGAGTGGTGCAATATTTCGGGAACAAGCACGCGGGGAAACAGCTGGACCTGCGGCTGCTGTGGCCGCTGCTGGATGTGACTTCGGTGCTCGATCCGCAGCTGATGCCGGTGTATCACTTCGGGTCGACGTTTTTGAGCGATGCGCCGCCGCGCGGTGCGGGACGGCCGGACCTGGCGGTGGAATTACTGGAACGGGGCATCCGCGCGAATCCGGAGCAATGGCGTTTGTATTACGACCTGGGCTTTGTGTATTACTTCGACGAAAAAGATTATGCGAAGGCGTCACAGGCGTTTTACGACGGGAGCAAGATACCCGGGGCGCTCATCTGGATGAAAGTGATGGCGGCAAAGATTGCGGCGGAGGGGGAGTCGCTGCAGACGTCGATATTTTTGTGGCAGGACGTATATAACACCACGAAGGATGCGGCGGTGAAGGAGAATGCGCAGACGCACCTGCAATTGCTGCGCGCGCAGGAAGATTGCAAGCAGATTGACGCGCTGGCGGATGAGTATCAAAAAAGGTTTGGAAGAAGGCCGGCGCGCATCAGCGAGATGGTGCAGGCGGGACTCTTGCGCGGGGTGCCGGTGGATGCGCTGGGCTACCCGTATACATTATCGGAAGAGGGAAAGGCGGAGTTGAATCTGGAGAGTCCGCTGCTGGAGAAGCAGGTGATGGTGCAGCCGAGCAATTGAGCGGCGAGGAGTTCGAGTCGGCGGAATGGTTCGGCGGGCGTTTGCTAGTTTTGACGATCTTCGAATTCTTCGTGCCAGGCCATCTGGATGGCTTCGAGCTTGGATTCGTTGGAGGCGGCGGCGTCGCCGGTGAAGTGCGGAAGCTCGGTGATCCATTTGTGCATGTCGGTGAAGCGCACGGTGAGGGGATCGACGTCGGGATATTTGTCGGCCAGCGCGATGGCGATATCTTCGAAGTTCTCCCAACCAAAACTTGGCGGCATGTTGGCTTCGCTCCTGTAATTCAAACTTGCGGTCTCGAATTCCCAAGCTCTAACTTCTAACTTCCAATTTTAGTGATCGGCTTCCTTGGCGTAGTTTTTGTTCCACTCGGGAATTTCCACGACGATGTCGGTGGTGCCGTCGGGGACGGTCTGGCAGCCGAGGCGCGATTTTGGAGTGATGCCGGGAGCTTCGTCGAGCTCGTCGAGTTCGGCGTCGGTGGCTTCATTGCAGGATTCGAGACCCTGCTTGACCATGACGTGGCAGGTGGAGCAGGCGCAAACGCCGCCGCAGGCGTGGTCGAGGCCCATCTTGAAGCCCTCGGAAACGTCGAGAATGCTGCCGGGAATGCCGTTGTGGCCGTAGGGGATTTTTTCCGGATCGACTTCGATGGTTTTGCCGCTGGGCAGGAAGGTGATTTTGTATTTCTGCGTGGCGGGCTTGTATTTGACTTCATCGATGTAGGGATTACTGCCGCCCATTTTGTTGTGCCTCCGTTACGGTAAATTCGATCAAAGCTTCACAACCTTTGATGGTTCGAATCATCGCTTCGCGATTTTGGGGAAAAACCGCACGCTTACACACCAAGGGTGCGGCACCCAGGATTGGTTCACAGTCCCTGTTTGATTTGTAGCTCGTGGATGGCGTGGAGACTTTCATTTTTTAGACTTCGGCCAGCTTGCGGCCTTCCAGGGCCGTGGAGACTGCGGAGTTCATTAGCAATTCGGCCAGATGTTCGGTGGCGTGATTCACTTCGTCGACGCGTTTGCGAATGAGTTTGTAATCGGCGCCAGCGGCGGCTTGCTGGAGCGCGGCGACGGCCGCGTCGATGCCGGCGCGCTCGCCTGTGGGAAGATCCGCGGCTTGCGGGCGCGTGAGGGCCTTGGCGGTGGCGGCCAGGATGGATGCGGACTCGGTGCGCGCTTCGATAAGTTGGCGCTCGGCAAAATCCTGCTCGGCGTACTCGATGGATTCCTCGAGCATGCGCTCGATTTCGGTGTCGTTGATGCCGTAGCTGGGCTGCACTTCGATGGAGTGCTGCTCGCCGGTGCGCATATCTTTGGCGGCGACTTGCAGGATGCCGTTGGCGTCGATGAGAAAGCCCACTTCGATGCGCGGAAGGCCCGCGGGAGCTGGCGAAACTTTCAGGATAAAGCGCGCAAGCGAGCGGCAGTCTTTCGCCAGCTCGCGCTCGCCCTGCAAAACGTGAATGTCGATGCCGGTCTGATTGTCGACGCCGGTGGTGTACTGCTCCTGGGCGCTGGCGGGAATGGTGGAGTTGCGCGGAATAATTTTGGAGACGGCGCCGCCATAGGTTTCGATGCCGAGTGAAAGCGGGGTGACGTCGAGAAGCAGCATATTGCTGACGCCGCGCTCGAGAATATGGGCTTGCACGGCGGCGCCGAGAGCGACGACTTCATCGGGATTCAGCTCGGTGTGGGGCTTGCGGCCGAAAAAGTCCTGCACGGTGCGGCGGACCAAAGGCGTGCGGGTGGTGCCGCCGACGAGGACGACTTCTTCCATGGCGGAGGGAGCGAGATGCGCGTCGGCGAGGGCTTGCTTCACGGGGCCCATGGTGCGATCGACAATCGGCTGAATGATTTTTTCAAACTCGGGGCGAGAAAATTCATGGGCGAAAACTTCGCCGTTGGGAAGCGGGAAGCGCAGCACGGCGGAATCTTTTTCTGACAGGTCGTGTTTCAAGGCGATGAGCGATTTGCGCAGCTCCTGCGTGGATTCCGCGCTGGAGGAAAAATCGAAGCCGCCGTTTTGCAAAACGCGATGATGCACGAAGGCCTGCAGGAAATTGTCGATGTCGTCGCCGCCGAGATGGGTGTCGCCATTGGTGGAAAGGACCTGGTAGATGTCGCCTTCGCCGGTGGAGATGAGTTTGAGAATAGAGATGTCGAAAGTGCCGCCGCCGAGATCGTAAACGGCCACGTGGCCACGCTGCTTCTCGTGCAGGCCGTAGGCGAGGGCTGCGGCGGTGGGCTCGTTGACGAGGCGAAGAACTTCAAGGCCGGCGATGCGGCCGGCGTCCTTGGTGGCCTGGCGCTGGGCGTCGTTGAAGTAGGCCGGAACAGTGATGACTGCGCGGTCGACGGGCTCGCCGAGAAAAGTTTCAGCCCAGTTGCGCAATTCGCGAAGGATGAAGGCGGAAATTTCCGGCGGGGTAAGGACTTTGTCGCCGAGCATCACACGAATGACATTTTTGCTCTTCGGGTCGATGCGGAAGGGGAAAAGCGCCAGTTCGTTTTGCACGTCGGCGGGGCCGCGGCCCATGAGGCGCTTGACGGAATAAATGGTGCGTTCGGGCTGAGTCAGCAAGCGGCGGCGCGCGGCTTCACCCACGATGACGCTGCCATCGGGATCGAGGCTGACGACGGAAGGGCAGAGTGTGGAGCCGTAGGGGCCGGGGATACACTTCGGGTGACCCGTTTGCGCGTCGAGGTACGCGACGAGGCTGTTGGTGGTGCCGAGGTCGATGCCGACAATGCGTCCCATCAGGTTGCGGCTCCCGTTAATTCTTTATCCACGCCGGCCACAAGATTGCGGATGTAGGAGCGGCGGTTCAACAATTCATTCAAGCGCTGCAAAATGGCTTCGCGATCGGCTTCGCTGGCGTCGGCGTCGAGGGCGGCGTCCCATTGTTGAGCAGCGGTCTGGAGCTCGGCGTCGACTTCGTGAAGTTTTTCGCCAAAATTCTTTTCGGCGGCGCGCAGGCGGCCTGCCAGCGCGTCCAGATTTGCGCCGGCGGAGCGCGCTTCGCGCAATTCATCGAGCGATTCGTTGAGCTCAAAGACTTCTTCGAGCAATTCCGGAGGCGCCTGCTGTTTGTGCTCGCCTTCCTTGCGCATGCCTTCGAGCTCGAGGAGGTATTCGACGCGCGCGACGGGGTCACGCAGGACGCGATAGGCGTCGTTCAGTTTGGAGCTGCGCTCCAGCGAGATTTCTTTTTCGCGCTCGGTCAGGTTCACAAAAATATCGGGATGCAGCTTCCAGCTAAGCTGGAGAAATTTCTGTTCGAGGCCGTCCATGTCCAGCCAGAGTTTGCGCGGGAGGCCAAAAAAGGTGAAGTAATCGGCGCCGTTGGGAAGCGGCTGAATTTTCCCGCAGGAGGGGCAAAATGCGGCGGCGCTCGCGGGAGCATGACAGTTCCAGCAAGGGATGGCGAAAAGCGGTGCTGATTGTGGTGCGTTCATCGTTGAAATCGACCTGGAATCCATTTTTCGCGGCGCGACTGCCAACCGTCCGGCGGCCACATGGCACAAAAAAAGTGGCTGGCGGATGTGGCTGCCAACCACTTGCCGGGCAGCCGGAGCGACGAGCTGATCATCGCCTGACTGAATGGGGCCTGACTGGCCCGGCTGGAACGACCGCAATGCTCAGGCGGTGAAAGAACTGCCGCAACCACAATTGCGCGCCGCGTTGGGATTCTGAAAAACGAAACCCTGGCGCATCAGTGTTTCTTCGTATTCGAGCGTGGTGCCATTGAGATAAAGAAAACTTTTGGGGTCGACGAATAAACGGGCACCGTGCTCTTCAAACACCTTGTCGCGATCGCGAGCCTGGGTATCGAGGCGCATGGCGTAAGACAAGCCGGAGCAGCCACCGCCCTGCACACCCACGCGCAAACCACCGAGCTCGAGAGAAACGCCGTCTTTCTCGAGGAGCGCGCGAATTTTGCGAGCAGCGCGCTCGGTGAGGGTGATTTTCGCGATGGGAGGAGCAGCTACTTCCGTGGCCATAACATTGCCTTTCACAACGTTTCACAACTTTTGCAAACTGGCGCGAGGCGGGCGCGCTGGACCCGGCGCTATACAGACCTCGCGCGTCGAATCGAACGCGGCGCCGAAAAGGCCGCCAGCACCGACAACGTCAGTGCGCAGCTTTGACCGTCGCGGCAACTTCGATGCCGTGCTTTTTCTTCCAGTCGCCGATGGCCGCCTTGATGGCGTCTTCGGCAAGCACGGAGCAGTGAATCTTCACCGGCGGCAGCGCGAGCTCCCGCACGATGTCCGTGTTCTTGATGGAGAGCGCCTCTTCGACGGTCTTGCCCTTGACCCACTCGGTGGCCAGAGAAGAGCTGGCGATGGCGGAGCCGCAGCCGAAGGTCTTGAACTTGGCTTCTTCAATAACCTGCGTGTCAGGATTGATTTTCATCTGCAGCTTCATGACGTCGCCGCACTCCGGCGCGCCGACCAAGCCGGTACCCACGTTGGGGTCTTCCTTGGGGAGGCTGCCGACGTTGCGGGGATTGTTGTAATGCTCGACTACCTTATCGCTATAAGCCATTAGCCGTTGCTCCTTGCCAGATTGGCGAGACTTGCGAACCCTGCACTCTTAACCGCTTTTTCAGTGAGCGAAACGTTGGGCACAGATGCGGAACGCCCCGCAGTAAGCTGACGCAGCGCGTCCTTGATGAATTCCGCGCCCACACCCAGCAGCTTGAGAAAAGCGCGAACCTGCTGAAGCTCGTGGAAGGAGCGTTCGCCCGCAGCCGGGGCATCTTCGCCTTCTCCGCCGTAGGGCACAAACGTGACGCGAAAAGCCGCGCCGGTACCGCCGATTGACCGATGAATTCGAATTGTTCCTTCGTTCGCCATGATTAGGACCCTTTCAGCTTTAGGCTGTTTGCCAGTTCATTTTGGAGATGTCGATACCTTCCTTGGCCATTTCGTATAACGGGGACAACTCACGCAGTTTGGTTACGACTTGCACCATCTTGTCGACGACGTAGTCGACTTCCTCCTGCGTGTTGAAGCGGCCGAGGCCAAAGCGGATCGACGTATGAGCCAGGTCTTCGCCGACCCCTAATGCTTTGAGTACGTAGCTGGGCTCGAGGGTTGCCGATGTGCAGGCGGAACCGCTCGAAACCGCAATATCGTTGATGCCCATGAGTAACGATTCGCCCTCAACGTAGGCAAAGCTCATGTTGAGATTGTTGGGCAGGCGGTGCTCCCAGGAGCCATTGACGAAGACTTCGTCGAGCTTGGCTTCAAGACCAGCGCGGAGGCGGTCGCGCAAACCGCGCATGCGCACCGATTCCTCGGCCATTTCCTTCTGGCAGATTTCGCAGGCCTTGCCGAGTCCCACGATGCCGGGAACGTTGAGCGTGCCGGAGCGCATCCCGCGCTCGTGACCGCCGCCATCGGCGATAGCCGCAAGTTGCACCCGCGGATTGCGGCGGCGGACATACAGAGCGCCGACGCCTTTGGGACCATAAATTTTGTGTCCGGTGATGGCGAGCAGGTCGATGTTGTCTTTCTGCACATCCACCGGAATCTTGCCTACCGCTTGGACGCCGTCGACGGCAAAGAAGATACCGTGTTCCTTGGCAATCTTGCCGATTTCCGCAATGGGATTGACCACCCCGATTTCGTTGTTGGCGTACATGATGGTGATCAAAATGGTTTTCGGCGTAATAGCTTTGCGAACCTCTTCGGGGTCGACGCGGCCATCTTTGCCAACGGGCAAATAGGTGACTTCGTAGCCGTATTTCTCAAGACGCTTGCAGGTGTCCAGCACGGCCTTGTGCTCGATGGCTTGGGTGATGATGTGATTGCCCTTTTCGCGGTACATTTCCGCGATGCCCTTGATCATCAGGTTGTCGGATTCCGTCGCGCCGCTGGTGAAAATAATCTCCTTGGGCGTGGCGTTGATGAGCGAAGCAATCTGCTGGCGCGCGTTTTCCACCGCTTCTTCGCCGGCCCAGCCGAAAGCGTGATTGCGGCTGGCGGCGTTGCCGAACTTCTGCGAGAAGTAGGGCAGCATGGCTTCCAGGACGCGGGGATCCACGGGAGTGGTCGCGTGATTGTCCATGTAAATCGGTAGATTAACGGCCATAAATCGTTCTCCTAAGTTTGCAGTTCCACAAGCGCGCGTTCGTTCTGCTCTTCGCTCATCTGAGAAATCGTAACCGTGCTGAGCACGCTCAAAATGCTTTCGTTCACGCGGCGGAGAGGCTCGCGCACCGAGCACTTCTCACTAGCGCCGCAATTCCCGTGGCTGGTGACGCAGGAAGTGATGAGCACCGGGCCGTCAATGGCGGAAATCACATCGAGGGCGGTGATCTGCGAAGGTTCCTTGGCCAGCTGATAGCCGCCGCTGGCGCCATGCTTGGCGGAGACGATGCGCTGGCGAGCCAACTTTTGCAGTACCTTGGCCATGAGCATGGTGGAAATGCCATATTCCTCGGCAATTTCCGTCGCGCTGCAGGCGTGCTGCTCGCGGTGCATCGCCAGGTGCTTGACGGCGATGAGACCGTAATCGGCTTTCTTGGAAAGCTTGAACATATAAGGTTAAGACAGCGGCCAGGTCAATATGAGACCAATTCAGTCGCAAATGAGAGTTTAGTGCCGTTCCGGGAGGATGTCAACCACGGATCTGCGGCCGTGACCATAAATACAGTATTTGCCGTAGGTTATGGGTGAAGAAATTGTTGAAAAGTCTGCGTCAGAAAAGGGGAGCTAGAAGGTCAGTTTGAACCCGGCGGAAACGCTTCGCGGGGTGTCCACGGCGCTTCCGGAGAAGAGGCTGGCGAAATTGATGACATTGACGCGGTCCAGGAGATTGGAAACCTGGATTTGCAGGGCGGCGCTGCGGAGTTCCTTGCGGTAAACCTGGAAGCCGGCGGCGGCGTCGAGAGAAAAATTCGGGCGCACGCGCTGGCGGTCGAAATTTACCTGGCTGAGAATTTTGGGGCCGTATTGAGCGAGCAGGAAGCTCTGGTCATCGGAGTCGCCCAACTCCGCCGGAAGTCCGCTGCCATATTGAGTGCTCAATGCCAGCCAAAAGCGCCGCTCGGCCTGAAAGCGGACGCGCGTGTGGAGGGTGTTCCGCTGGTCCTGGGAGACGGCGAACTGGCTGGTGTCGGTGAGGGCGTCGGCGACGTCGCTTCCGAGGAACAAGCCGCCGGTGATCGGTCCGCTGGCGATGCCAGACTGATTGGAATAGCTGAGGTAGCCGGAGAAGCGCCCCCACTGGGGAACTTCGAGGCGCAACTCT
>DASXLA010000021.1:0-6681 GCA_036496505.1 Candidatus Acidiferrum sp.
TCCCTCGCAAATGTACATTCAAATTATTCAGGAAGGCGACGCCGCTGACACCGAGGCCAGCATCATCGGCAAATCCATGATTGACCGCGACATTCAGGCTTTTTACCAGCAGCCCTGGGTCATGGTCGCCAGTGATGGCGGCATCGGCTCACAGCATCCTCGCGGTGCCGGCACATTTCCCCGCGTCCTCGGCCTGTACGTCCGTGAGAAACACTGGCTTACTTTGCCCGAGGCCCTACACAAAATGACCGGCTTGCCCGCCGAACGCCTCGGCTGGAAGGATCGCGGCACCCTTCGCGAGGGTGCATTCGCTGACATGGTCCTGTTCAACCCCGCCACCATTATCGATAACGCCACCTTTGCCAAGCCCTTCGAGATCTCCACCGGCGTCGAAAAGGTCTTCGTCAACGGCACCCTCGTTTGGGACAACGGCCAGGCCACCGGCGCAAAACCCGGCCGCGTGGTGGCTCCCGAAACTGCCACCAGGCACGACGACCACACCACTCACAAGCCGGAACCCGCCCCCACCGGCGCTTCCAGATAAGCACACCCCCACCCGATCACCCGAAATTCATCGCTACACACCCGCCCCCGAATCGCGTATGATTTGTGACCTGCCCTTTAGGGCAGGTTCGCCCTGTCGCCCCACCGGGAGCAAACCTGATCGGGACCCATGAGTACCGCCACCACCACTGAAACCGCTTTGCATGACGGTCTTACCGCCAAGTTTCGCAAAACCCTGATCGGGGCGGGCTTTGCCCTCGTCCTCATCGTCCCCAAAGTCCTCAACCTGCGCCGTAACGAGCACTCCTGGACCGTTTTCCGCACCGCGCTGGGCTTCTTTGGAGCCGCCCTGGTCCTCCTGCCTATCGGCTTCTTTGTCAGCTATTTTCTCGCCGTCATCGGGCTCGCCATCTTTATCACCGCCATTCTGCTGCCGCCTGCAAAGGCCACCTCCGGCATCGACGATAAAGCGCGCGAACTGGGCGCTTTGGTGGTCGTCAACGGCGGAGTGCTCCAATCTGGAACGCGCGCTGCGCTTCCCGTTCAGCTTTTCGTCGGCGCTGAAAATATCTGGGCTTTGCCCGCGGATTTTCGTCCGCTGCTGGTGATTTCCGTTCCCGAACTGACTGCCGTGCGCGCCGAGGAAATTCATGGCGCATGGACTTTGCGTCTGCGCTGGGCCGATCGCACCGCAACTCTCCTCTATTCCGGCGTCTTCGCCGAGCACCTCGCGCGTGTGGCCGAAAGCACCGTCCAGAGCGTCATGCGCCCATCTCTTCCGGTTCTGCCGCATCGTCGCGCGGCCAGCGCATAAGCCCGGCAATTTTTTTTAAAAAAACCGTTCCAGCGCCACAAATTGTGTCAAAATATGTCATGGCCCGAGGATGGGAAAGTAAGGACGTAGAATCGCAAGTCGACCTGCTGGAAGCTAAACAAGAAAAATCCACTTCGGCGGCCAAATCCGCCGAGCAGTTGCGGCGGGAGCAGGAGCGTAAGGACTTACAACTCTCCCGCGTCAGAATCGTCAACGACCTCGAAACCGCCACTCACCCGCAGCACCGCAAATCCCTCGAAGCCGCCCTCGCCCACCTGGATAAGAAAATCAGAGAAATTAACGAACTTACCGAGCCCAGCTAAAGCTCACCCGCTGAACCCCACCCATTCAACCCAGGCAGTATATTTACCTTAAACTCTTGCCTGCCTACTGTACAAAATCCCCCGCCAGTCCCCAGAAATCATTCACGTAGTAGTGCGACAAAACATTTCCAAACAAATAACAAACTCCCTGGCACGGCGGGATGTCTCCGTGCAGCTCTTTCCCCCGCGCAAAAATCTTCGCCAGCGACCCGTGCCGCAACAAGTTCCCTGCCACCTTCCGCAGCGGCTCGCACGGATAGAAAACGTCACCGTTGGGATACACCCGCGGAAACATCGTCGGGAAACACTGAAATTCCTTGAATCGCAGCAGTGTCTCTATCGTCCTCGGCGTTCCATTGATGGGCTGCGTCCCGGACCGCCGCCGCTCGACAATCTTATCCACCAAGGCGTGATACGCCGGATTCTTCAACAGCGCCAGGTTCGGCATCTTCTCTTTCTGCGCCGACTGCGCCGCGAACACAAATCCCTGTTCCCCGCACCAGTCCAGCAGCTTGTCCACCTGCCCGATATTCCACTCCTCGATCACCGTGCTGATGGTGATGCGCCGCGGGCTCCCCAGCCGCTCCTTCGCCAGCTCCAGGTTCTCCAGCACCTTGGGCAGCGCTGCCGGCTTGGACAGCGGATTCGTCGGGTCCGTCGCCAGTGCGTCCAGGCTCACCACCAGTCCCGTCACCGCCCGCAAAATACGCGGCTTGCGATCCAGCAGCGTCCCGTTGGTAATCAGCAGCACCGACCTGAATTTACAATCGAATCGCGCAAACTCCACCAGCGCCTCGATGTCCGCCCGCAAAGTTGGTTCGCCACCGGTAATCACAATGGAATCCGTCTCTTTGCGAATCCGCCGCAGCACCCGCATCGTGCCCACCGTCGATAATTCTTCGCTGAATACGTCCGGCTCCTTCTGCGTGCAATAACTGCAGGCCAGATTGCACTTATGCGTCACGTAAAAAGTCACCGCGTATGGTGCCACCACGTTGGTGCCCAGTATCTTCGTTCGCCATGCATTCTGGAAATAAAGCTGGAAATTTTTCGCCACAAACGGCGCTTGCCGCACCAGCCCGTGCAGCAGTTCGCGCTTCGACGGCGGCCTCTTGTCCAGCGCGCTCACCGGCACAAAATTCGCCGCACCCTTCCGTGCGGCGCCCTTTGCGCCCTTACCATCGGTCACTTTCGTCACAGTGCTCATCGTGGTGTATTCAGCCTACCTCACGGTGCCTCGTCGAGGGCATAAAACGTCAAAAGCGCGGCCATCTCGCCGCGCTTCCCAAATTCCGTCACCAGGTTCGTTGCGCCAACCCCTAGTCCGTAAATACCACTCCCACCGCGCTGTCTCCTTTGTCCGTGCCCGCATCGATCCGCACCACGTATCCCCGTAGCCGCATGATCTGCAGCCCGTCTGGCCCGGGTGTCTCCATGGTCACCTGCAACTCCGATTGCAATCGCGGCAAGTGATGTAGCGAGATCAGCGCCCCTTGCAAAGACAGGTCCCGTACCACCGTTTCCTCTTCGAACGGCTTCCCGCCTTCCGTCACCCCGCAGATGCGCGCGCGAAACTGCGCCTCCCGCCTCAAGGCCGTGCGTGTTCCGGGCATCAGCGCCTGCACATGATCGCCAGTTCCTCCCAGGGTGATCACCATGCCTTCACTGGCTGCAAACACCGAATCCAGGTCCTCGCGCGCTTGCCTCAAAATCGTATCGACCATCCGGTCGGTGGAATCCGGATCATGATGAAAGAGCACCAGCGTCGTGGCTCTCGCGTCTCGCGCCACTTGCACGCCTTCCTTCCACGACGAGTGCCCCCAGCCTTTTTTCGTGGTGGCCAGTTGTTCCGGCGTGAACTGCGCGTCATTGATGAAAATGTCCGCGCCCGCCGCCAGCTCTCTCAGGCTCGCTTCCATCGCGGCGTCGCCCGGCTCGTTATCCGTAGCGTAAACCACGGTACCCGCGGACGTCTCGATGCGGAACCCTAGGCAGCCTTGGGGGTGGTTCAGCCACCGCGCCGTAACCTTGTTTTCCCCGATTCGAAACGTGTCCCCGCCCGCCACTTCCTGGAATTCCCTCTTGGCATTCATTGCCGACATATTCACCGGGAAGTACGGCACCGCCATCTGCGTTTCGAATACCTGCTTCAGGCTGTCCCGCCCCAGGAATTGCGAACGGAAGCTATAGAAATGAAAACGATTGTTTTCTGCATACAAAGGGGCAAAAAACGGGATCCCTTGAATATGGTCCCAGTGGTAGTGCGTCACCAGGATGTGCGTTTCCGCCGCGCCATTTCCGTTGGGCCCGGTCACCCGGCTCCCCAGCATGCGCAAGCCCGTGCCGCAATCCAGAATGATTTGGATTCCATCCGGCGTCACCAGCTCCACGCAAGGCGTGTTCCCGCCGTATCGCCACGTCCCCGGGTCCACCGTAGGCGTCGACCCTCGCACACCCCAAAAACTCAATTTTGCCGCGGAAGCAGTCATCGCATTGCGCTGGTATAACCCTGGCGAACGGCGCTCAGCATCTCCCAAGTAAAACGACGGGAAAACTACGTGCATTTCTTGGGCATTCAGGAAGCTGATGCCATCGTGGCAGCCGATAGCCGGACCGTCAATCAATTCGCAAACCGGACGTGTCAAACTGCCCAATAAGCGCCCTCAAGCTTCTACTCCCTCTTCGCGTGACTTGCGTAGAATAGGACCGATGGCTCCCCATTCTCAGGATCACGGCCATAGCGTGGCGCCTCACGCTCATGCTCATTCCCACGCGCATGGCAGCCACGATCACGGAAGTCATGCCGGCCACGCCCACCCAACACTCGAGCCTTCCATCCTTGGCTGGGCTATGCTGGCCACGCTCGCGTTGGTCGTCGCGGAGGTCCTTGGCGGCATCCTCGGCCGCAGCGTCGCTCTATTAAATGACGCCGTGCACAATCTCTCCGACGTTCCCGCTCTCGGCATCTCGTATCTCGCCATGCGCTGGGCGCAGCGCCCCGCCGACAGCGAAAAAACCTACGGCTATCATCGCGCCGGAATTCTCGCCGCCTTCACGAATGCCATTGTCCTGGTGCTTTTATCTCTGTGGCTCGGCTACGAAGCGTTCGAACGCTTTCGCTCGCCCGTCACTGTGGTAGAAAGCTGGATGATCTGGACCTCCGTCGGCGCTCTCGCCGTCAATGGCGGGATCACTCTCGCGCTCGTTCGCGGCCGTGGCGATCTGAACCTGCGCAGCATTCTGGTGCACAATTTCGGCGACGCTCTTTCCAATATCGCCATCATCATCGGCGCCGTAGTCATTCACATGACCGGTCTCCACTGGATCGATCCTTTGCTGGGCATCGCCATTGGCCTGCTGGTCTTGTGGTCCAGCATCGGCATTTTGCGGCAGTCCTCGCACATTCTGCTGGAAGGCCGGCCTCAGGACATGAGCGTGGAAGACGTAGCGCGCGCCGTCCTCACCGTGCCCGGCGTTCAGGAAGTTCACGACGTGCACATCTGGTCGCTGGGAGACGCGCACAACGCTCTCAGCCTGCACGCCCGCATTCCCGACATGCATCTCGATGAATGCGAACGCATCCTCGCCGATATTCAGGGTAAAGTAGCGGAAAAGTTCGGCATCGGCCACACCACCGTGCAGCTCGAACGCGCCGGATTGCCGGCGCAGTCCGGCTACGTAATGCCCGAGCCTTTCAAAAAAGTGGAAACCATCTAGGCAGGTTGTTGTCGAAGAACTCGCGAATGCCTTATCGCGCCTGACGGCTGCTAAGAATGAAGTCAGCGCGTCAGGCTGGAGCTCGAAACGTCATCCCGCGTTGCTCATTGAATTGTTGCGTAGCGTTTATGTCCAGTGTGTCGCGTGCCACGCTTCTTCGCAGCCCTTCGCTGGAAACGTACCGCAGTGAACCATCTTCCCAGGTATAGGCCACCGCAAAAAACACCGTCCCGTCACGCCGTACGAACACGTACTCCGGTACGTCCGTCTGAGGTGCTGGGGGCCCAAGTTGCGGCATGCGATCCACGCCACGCATTACCGGCGGTCGATCCGCCGGACCGGGATTCTCTTCTTCCTCCGCTTCCTCCACGGGCTGACCTTCCCCCGCATCCGTCAGCACATCCGGACCTGTCGGCAGGAAATATCCGCCACCACCCAAAAATGGAAAGAGCACCGCTCCATCATTGTTTCTGCCGCGTCGCCCGTGAAAGCGGTTCGGATGGGTCGCCGCCAAATGCGAATAATCAAATCCCAAGCCCGGCACCGAGCGCGAATCACCCAAGCCTCGCGTGGCCGCCAATTGTGCGGCTCGACTGCGCGTGCCAATCGTCCCTGTCCGCGTGCCCAACCGTGCACCGGCCACGCGCCGCATCATCAGTTGCCCGCTGGCCGAGCGGTAATAAACCAGGTGGCTTCCCGACGGGCTGAATCCGCGACTCGTGGCTCTCGGCGACGCCAGCGAACTCGAGCGGACGCCGCTGAATCCCGACGGAGCAACTCCTCTGGCCGCCGGCGCAATAGCACCCGAACTCGACATAGGCGCGCCGCCGCCGGCCCGTGCACCCGCGCCTCCGTGACCCTGCGCGTTCAAACCTGTTGGAATAAGAATGAAAAGACCTGCAAGAAGGAATACTCGGCCCATGTTGGTCACCTGCGCTGCTACTGCCCAAACGCCAAACCAGCACTTGCTGCTCTCACTATATAGATGCCCGGCTATCGCGCCAAGTTTCATCGCAGCATCCCAGCCATGGCGTATGCCCAGGGAACACTCCAAGCTAGGTCGCGCCGCTTAGGTTAAACTGGGTGCATGACTGCCTGAGCGATCAGGCCTTCCACATAGGAAAAGTATTCATGGAATCGATAACGATGTATACCACTGCCTGGTGCCCCGATTGTCGCCGCACCAAATCCTTTATGAAGGAACGCGGCGTGTCCTTTCGCGAAGTGAACATCGAGGAAGATCCGGACGGCGAAGAAATTGTCATGAAGGCCAACGACGGCAAACGTAAAGTCCCCACCCTTCAGGTGGGTGATCGCTATTTC
>DASXLA010000022.1:0-14164 GCA_036496505.1 Candidatus Acidiferrum sp.
TTCACTGTGCAGCCAGACGGCTACATCTTCACGGCCGCGCCAGACGGTGACGGCGCCGGCCACAAAACACAGGTATCCCAGCACCGTCAAAAACCCGAGTTCGGGGCCTGCACCCCAGTACATAGAAACCTCATCAGTGGCCAACAAAACATCGTCCTTCGTCCGGATAGGACGCTGTTCCGGGGCCGGCGGTTACGCTTCTTCGTGAATCGTTACCAGACGGACCACTTCGAACTCTTTTTTCCCGGCGGGCGTGGTTACTTCGATTTCGTCCCCAACCTTGCGATTCAGCAGGGCTTTGCCGATGGGTGAGGTGGTGGAGATAAGGCCCTTTTCGGCATCCGCTTCTTCCGTGCTCACCAGTTTGTATTCGAGTTTGATATCGCGCTGCGTATCGATGACGGTCAGCCTGGATCCGTAGCCGGCGCGGTCCTTCGGGATGTTCGTTAGATTCAGCATCCCGAGGTCGCCGAGGCGTTTCTTGAGCTGGCCGATGCGCGCATTTACGAAGCCCTGGCGCTCCTTGGCGTACTTGTACTCGGCATTTTCGGAAAGGTCCCCGTGGGCGCGGGCCACGGCAATCTCCTTTGGCAAATCGACGTTCAGCTCATGGGAAAGCTGGTCGATTTCTTCCAGCAGTTTCTGTTTAATTTTGGCGAGCGGGTCAGCCATGATGGTCATCGTCGAGTTTATGTGTACCTGGAAAAGAACGCGGAGTCCGAAGGATGCCGGACCCCGCGCCTGATGATTATAGATGGTGAGGAATTGCCATCACAAGGGTGTTCGCGCAATAGGGGGAAGTTCCCGAGGGCCTCGGTGAATGCCGTTATTTCACCTTTACGTCGAGGGTCTGGGTCACAGTGTGGCCGGCGGCATCCTGGATCGTCAGCGTATACGTGGTGTTTTTCCTGGGTGATACGTCGACGCAGCGGTTGTAGGAGGGCCACACGGGATTGTCCTGCGGCTCCAGCTTGACGGTCTTGGCGTTGGCCACGCCGTAACAAAGCTGGATGGCCTCTCCACGGCGAATTTCGCCGGAACTGGCGTAGAAGCTTTGAATGGCCAACTCCTTGCCGCCCATCTCCTCGACGGTGCGGCGATCGTCGGCGAGCTGCTTTTCAGCTTTTTCCTCTTTGGCGCGGCGCTGGATATCCCGGTTTTCCTGCCAGCGGGAAAAGAAAATCCAGATGACGTAGAGCAACACGGCAAAAAGTGCCAGCCAGGAATACAGGATGGGTTTCTTGTACGTCGATTTTGGCGCTGGATTCTGTTCGGCCAACATAGGAGCCTTTGTCTGGACGTGCCGCTTGGAAAGGTTCGAAGCGCGAAATATAATAGCATCACGAACCATCCGCTCGATGCACTTGAAACCTGCCAGCTCGTTAATTTACGGTAACGCCGGTTTTTTGCGGGCAAACTGCGAACACTGGGCGCCGGCGCCCATCGCTGTCGCGCATGCGCGGCTACATGATGGCCGCGGACGCGGCCGGAATTCAGATTTGCACGCACGCCATCGGCGACCAGGGAATTTCCATGATTCTGGATCTCTATACCGAAGTGGTGAAAGCCCACGGGGCGGCGGATCGCCGCTTTCGTGTCGAGCACGCGCAGCATATGGCCGCGAAGGACTTCGACCGCTTTGACCAGTTGAATGTCATCGCCTCCGTGCAGCCTTATCACGCCATTGACGATGGCCGTTGGGCTGAAGCACGCATCGGACACGACCGCGCGAGCCGCACCTACGCGTTTCGCACCTTCCTGAATCATGGCGTGCGACTAGCCTTCGGCACCGACTGGGATGTTGCACCCCTCAACCCTATGCTCACGCTTTACGCGGCGGTTACACGCGTTACGCTGGATGGCAAAAATCCGAATGGTTGGTTCCCGGATCAGAAGCTGACCATTGCCGAAGGCATTGAAGCCTATACGATGGGCTCTGCTTACGCGGAATTTCAGGAGAAAGTGAAGGGCTCCATCACGCCCGGGAAGTTTGCCGACATGGTGCTGCTCAGCGACGACATTCTCACCATCGATCCGGTGAAAATTCGCGACGTGAAAGTGCTGAGGACCTTCGTGGGCGGCAAGACCGTTTTCGACGCCAGCGCCGGCCCTACACGGTAAGTCCTCAGCGCAAAAATAGCGGCAGGTTTATACTTTTATGTAGAGCTCCATTGCTGATTTTGCCAGCCGGGCTCCCACGGAACAACGCCATGCCCAAGGTCACCACTCTCAACGTAAACGGAACCGTTCACAACATTGATAGCGACGAGAGTGTGCCGCTGCTCAGCGTTTTACGCGACGAACTGGATCTCACGGGAAGCAAGTACGGATGTGGCGAAGGACAGTGCGGCGCCTGCACCGTGCTGGTCGAGGGAGTCGCGCGGCGTTCTTGCCTGCTGCCGGTGGGCTCTGTCGGGCACAAACAGGTAACCACCATCGAAGGCCTCGCCAAAGGGGAACAGCTTCACCCGCTGCAGTCCGCCTTTCTCGAAGAAGAGGCCATGCAATGCGCGTACTGCACCTCTGGAATGATTATGTCCGCCGTGGCGCTACTGCATGCCAATCCGGATCCTTCTGAAGCGGATATCGCCAGATTTATGCAGGGAAATGTTTGCAGGTGCGGCACGCACCCGCGAATCGCCGCGGCCATTCGCAGGGTAGCCCAGGTGAGTCGGGGAGCGCAGCCATGAAGAACGCTCCGGCGAAAGCAGCCATGCCGTTCGAACCCGAACGCTACGAACTGAATGCCGCGCCGGCCTATCACTTTGCCGCGAGCCGGCGGGAGTTTTTCAAGCTGCTCGGCAGCGGTCTGCTGGTCGTATCGGTCTCGCCGCAGGCGAGCGTGGCGCAGGAGTCCGGCAGCTCCAAGCGCCCCAAGGCGCATGAGCTCCCATCGGACATTGGTGCGTGGCTGCACATCGGCGAAGACGGCAAGGTCACGGTGTTCACCGGCAAGGCGGAAATGGGCCAGAACATTCGAACGTCGCTCACCCAGGCCGTGGCCGAGGAGCTGCACGTCCCCATTGTTTCGATTGAAATGGTGATGGGCGACACGCAATTGACGCCCTTCGACATGGGCACGTTCGGCAGCCGTACCACGCCCATCATGAACTTGCAGCTGAGAAAAGTGGCCGCGGCCGCGCTGACAAATTTATTGGAAATGGCCGCGGCGCAATGGCAGGTGAATCGCGAGAGCCTGGAAGCCGCTGAAGGGAAGATCACTCACAAGGAGAACAAGCGCTCGATCGCCTATCCGGAGCTGTTGAAGGGGCGGCAGCTCACACAAACCGTTCGGGTGGTAGAAACGCTCACGCCTCCGGCTCGCTGGACGGCAGCAGGGCGGTCTGCGCCTAAAATCGACGGCCGCGATTTCGTGACCGGCAAACATCGTTACCCCTCCGACCAGAAATTACCGGGCATGCTGCACGGCAAGATTCTGCGACAGGCAACGTTCAACGCGACATTGGCTTCCGCCGACACCAGCCTCGCAGAGAAAATGCCCGGCGTGACGGTTGTCCGAGACGGAGATTTTCTTGGTGTGGCCGCGGGCGATACGGCCAGCGCGGGGCGCGCCATAGCAGCCATCAAAGCGGAATGGAAATCCTCGCCACAGCTTTCGAACGCCGATTTTTTTCAGTCTCTGCAAAAAGCTGCCGGCGAAAAACAGCCGGGCAGCGAAGCCAGCTACGAAACGGGCTCCGTCGAAAAGGCGCTTGCGGGCGCCGAACAGCGCCTGCTACAAAGCTATACCGTTGCCTACATCGCTCATGCACCGCTTGAACCGCGAGCCGCGCTGGCGCAGTGGTCCGGCGACAATCTCACCGTCTGGACCGGTTCACAGCGGCCCTTCGGCGTACGCACGGAACTGGCCGAGGCCTTTCGAATTCCTGAATCGCAGGTACGCGTAATTTTGCCGGATACGGGTTCGGCTTACGGCGGCAAACATACCGGCGAGGCCGCCATTGAAGCCGCGCGGCTGGCGCGGGCGGCCAAGCGGCCGGTGAAGCTGGTGTGGACCCGGGAAGAAGAATTCAGCTGGGCATATTTTCGCCCTGGCGGCCTGGTGCAAATCGCCAGCGGGATGAGCAAAGACGGCAAGCTTACCGCCTGGGATTTTCATAATTACAATTCCGGAGAAGCCGGGATTCGCTCGTATTACAACATCCCCAACCAGCGCTGCGTATTTCATGAAGTGGAATCGCCTTTGCGCCAGGGCTCGTACCGCGGCCTGGCGGCCACCGCCAACCATTTCGCACGCGAAGTGCACATGGATGAGCTGGCGCGCGTCGCGAACATGGACGCTTTGGAATTTCGCCTGAAGAATCTGGACAACGAGCGGTTGCGCGCGGTGTTTACCGCCGGCGCGGAGAAGTTCGGCTGGGGCAAAGCCAAGGCGGATGGAGAGCGCGGCTTCGGAATGGGCGGCGGATTCGAGAAACTGGGCAACGTCGCTACGTTTGTCGAAGTAGCCGTCGATCGCGAATCCAACACCGTCAGGATCGTTCGCATGGTGACCGCTTTCGAATGCGGCGCCATCGTCAATCCCGGCGGCCTCCGCAACCAGATCGAAGGCGCGAACATCATGGGGTTGGGCGGCGCGCTCTTCGAAGCGGTGCAGTTTGAAAACGGGCGCATCCTCAACGGGCGCTTTTCCAAATATCGGCTACCGCGATTCACGGATGTGCCGCCAATTGAGACGGTAATGCTGGATCGCAAGGACTTGCCGCCTGCAGGCGCCGGCGAAGCGCCCATTGTGGGAGTGGCGCCCGCCATCGGCAACGCCATCTTCGACGCCACACGCGTGCGGCTTCGATCGTTGCCGCTACTTCCCAATAACATGCAGTTGCCGTCCCCGTCCGCGGCGTAAAGTCGGCGTCCGCCGCGTTGCGGCGACTGCCTGGAATCGCCTGCCGCATTTCTCCCGCGCAACATCCCGCTTCCCAAAGATTCGCCTAAGGTTATATCCTCCTTCGGCCATCTCCACGGGGGTGGTGAAAAGGAGTTCTGCATGAGCGCTTCGGAAGTATGGCTTCTGGCGTTTCTCATTGGTGTTGTAGCCGGTCTGCGCTCGCTGACCGCGCCCGCGGTCGTGGCGTGGGGAGCACACCGGAATTGGATGCCTCTTCAGCACACGCCTCTTTCCTTTATGGCTTCCACACCCGCGATGGTCATTTTTATTTTTCTGGCCATCGGTGAATTGGTTGCGGATCAGCTGCCCTCGACGCCGAGCCGCACGGCGCCTCCCGGGCTGATCACCCGCATCGTGACGGGTGGACTGTGCGGCGCATGCCTCGCGGCGGCAGGAACGCAATCCTTGATTCTCGGCGTTTTGCTGGGAATTGTCGGCGCGCTGGTCGGCGCGTTCGGAGGCTTCCAGGCGCGCACCGGCCTGGTGAAAGCTCTCAAAGTCCCCGACCTGGTCATCGCTATACTTGAAGACCTGGTGGCCGTCGGCGGAGCCCTTTTCATCGTGTCGCGCTTCTGAACGGAACGACTTGACCGGGAGAAAAATGTGCCGCGAATTGACGAAGCTCCTCAACCACGTGCACGCCTGAAAAGTGTGCTGACGGATGTGCAGTTTTGGGTGCCGCTAGCGGTGCTGATCGGCGGACTGCTGCTGCTGCGGTCGATTCATTGAACCCCAATCGGAGCGGCATGCAACCGATGACCACGCCAGCTGGCGCGGACGGCGTGCCACGCGATTCGCGAGCGAGAAGGTTGCAGTTGTTGGGCGTCCTTTGCGGCTTTACTGCGGGCGCCTGGCTGGGAACCGCCGAAGCTCCCACCAAGCTGGTTTCCATCGGCGTTTCGCCCATCGTGATTTCGCTGATCATGGTCATCGGCGTCTTCCTGGCGCGCTGGACCCTGCCGGCTCTGATGGTGGGCACCTCTTCGATTCGCGCGGACGTGCAACGCGCGCCTCATCTGATCGTCTGGGCGCTGATTGCCGGATGCATGTGGGCGGTGGCCAATACCATGACGATCTTCGCCATTCGCGACATTGGCTTGAGCATTGCCTTCCCTCTCTGGAATTCGAACAGCCTGCTCGGAATATTCTGGGGTTTTCTTTTTTTTCGTGAGCTGCGCCAGGCCGGTTGGCGCCGCTGGGCAGGCGTGCTGGGCGGCACACTGATCCTCTGTCTTGGCGCGGCTCTTCTCGCGGTGGCATCTTCGACGCAGGCGCCCGCGGGGCATTCCATGCGTGGTGTGTGGGCCGCGCTCGGTGCGGGAATTCTCTGGGGCACCATGTACATCCCCTACCGCAAGGCGTACCTATCCGGGATGAATCCACTCTCCTTCGTGGCGTTCTTCACGTTTGGCGAACTGGGCATGATGGGCGCGCTGGCCGTCGGTTACCTGGGGCTGGCTCCGCTTTGGCAAGAGCTGCTCAGCGCGCGGTCCATCGTGTTTTGGTTGATGGCCGGGGGCTTCATTTGGGTGGTGGGCGATGTGTTCCAGCAATATGCCGCGAAATATCTGGGAATCAGCCGCGGCATTCCACTCTCAAACTCCAATCAGCTCTGGGGCCTGTTATGGGGAATTTTTGTGTTTGGTGAATTGCATGGCAGCGGCACTTCCACCTATATGCAGGTCATCGGAGGCTCACTGCTGATGATGCTGGGAGTGGGCGCGATTGCTTTGTCTTCGGCCACCGGCACGGAACAAGCGCAATGGAAAGAGGCCGCCAAACGGGAATGCCGGCGCTACGGAATGAATGAAGAGCGCGTGGAAGCCAGCATGAGCGGCACGGAGATGAGTGGCGAAAGCAGGCCGTCGCGTGGTCCTCTGGACTGGTTCCTGGTGGCCTTCGCAACCGCCGCCTTTATTTTTAGCGCCATACTGGCACGCGCGCCCATGATGTCCTTCAACTGGTTGAGTGCCGCGCTGCTCAGCACCGCGGTTTTAGTGTTGCTGATCATTTGCGGTTTGCTGCTGTGGCGAACGACGCGCTTCAATTGAAATGACCAACTCGTACAGGTGCGATGTCGTCGGAGTCGGGCTGAACGCTACGGACACGCTGATCCCGCTGGCGCGCTATCCGGCGATCGGATCCAAAGTGGAATTTCGATCGTTGAATATTTTGCCCGGCGGGCAGGTTGCGAGCGCCATTGTCGCGTGCCAGCGGTGGGGATTGCAGACCCGCTACGTGGGAAAGGTCGGAGACGATCACGCGGCGGAAATTCATCGGGAGGAGTTTGCCAAGTTTGGTGTCGAAGCGCATTTGCTCACCGCGCCGGGTTGCGCCAGCCAGCAGGCCGTCATCCTTATAGACGACACCGGCGAGCGCACGGTGCTATGGAAACGCGACAGCCGCTTGACACTTCGACCGGATGAATTAAAACGCGAATGGATCGTGGAGGCCGGCGCATTACATGTGGATGGGCACGACACCGAGGCCGCCATCACCGCGGCGGGCTGGGCCCGGGAGGCTGGTGTGCCGGTCGTCGCGGATGTGGATGAGGTGTATCCGGGAATTGAAGGGCTGCTCGGAAAGATCGATTACTTCATCATGAGCCGGGACATTCCTGGCCGGTTGATCGGCGAACCGGATTTGAAAAAATCGCTGCCCGCGGTGCACAAAAAATACGGCAACCGGCTCACTGCCGCGACGCTCGGTCATGAAGGAGTGCTGGCCTGGGACGGCTCGCGTTTCCACTACGCTCCGGCGTTTCAGGTGGAGACACTGGACACCACCGGGGCGGGCGATATTTTTCACGCCGGTTTTATCTATGGGCTGATGCAAGGCTGGCCGCTGACAAGGCAACTCGATTTTGCTTGTGCGGCCGCGGCCCTGAACTGCAAGGCCGTGGGTGCGCGCGGAAATATTGAACCCGCGGAAACCATCCAAAGTTTTATGGCCTCGCGCGGCCGGCACGCCGCGGCATTCGAATCCGAATAGCGAGTCTTCCTTTTGAATTTACGAGCGATCAACAACTCAGCGTGTCGCGGACGCGCGCGTCACGATGATCGCCGTGTCCGCCGCGTTGGAATCGTAGTAGCCCACGAAACGCTGGGTCTCTGTCGAATGATAAGAGCTCAAATTATGCGCCCAGCGAAAACCGATGGGTTGATACCAGAGTTCCACGTCGACGCGAAAAGGCGCGGTTGCATCGCCCAGCGGAACGTTGTAGCGCACCAGGTCACCTGCGCCACTGAAATCGGGATCGTCGTGCGCTCCGCCGGTGACGGCGATGTCCTGTTCGGCGTTTTCCTTTTCGAATCCGGCGGGCAGAAGCCGGTTGTCCTTCAGGTAGCCCACCGCGTTTGAGAGTCCCGTAGTGACCTGTCCGTTCCGGTCTTTCAGGATGGGCTCGTAAATCTGCACTTCGTCGGGGCTCCTGATTTCGCGATAGTGAGGTTCGAAGCGCGACGCGTCCGCATCGTTATCGTTTCCTTCGATGGAGCCGTCGGGGCGCAACGCTCCGGATTCGAATGCCATCCGCCCATCACGGTCGCGGATCACTACATGCAGCCAGGCGCGCCGCGACGGGTATGCCGTGGGAAATTTATGGCCGGTGAGATTTTCCACCAGCACATCCATTTGCAGCCGCGAAGAACTCACGTCCACATTTCGAATCGCTACCCGCGCGGTCTTGGATTGCAAAAAATCGATGGTCCGCTGCGCTTCGGCGCTCAACTCCGGAGGCAGGGCCGCGACGCTCAAATCCTCGCGATGGAGATTCAACAGTTTCAGCATGAAGAAATTCGCGCCCACAAAAGTATGCTCACGCACGCCGGGCCGGAGCACGCCAAGCACTTTGGAGATGGGCGCGTCTTCCCCCACCTCCGGCATATGGCAGGATTGGCAGCTGTTTTTGTTTACGTACTCGCTATGCTGCCATTCGAGAAAGGGAACCTGCTCGGGAAACAACCCCAGTTCCTTTCCGCCGGGCCCAAGAGCATGGGTGTAGAGCGTATGGCAGGTGGCGCATAACTCGGATTCCTGAATGTGGGTATCGTTCGTGGGCCGGAAGCCTTCCGAAGAGGTTTGCATGATATGCGCCTGGCCGTTCTGAATTTCGAACGGTCCGTACTCCGGATGATCGTTTTTGTCATGCGGAGCAGCCACCACGAATCCGCCGTTGAAACTTTCCTTGGTGCCGAGCTTTTCCTTGGCAATCTGATGACAGACCGAGCAGGATACCCCATCCGCGGCGGCAGCGTTCTTCTTCGGATGCTGTTCGAACGGCAGGTGCGCGAAGACTTCGCCGAGGCGGTTCTGCACTTTGGCCTCGTAGCGCGCGATGGGCATATGGCAGGCCGCGCATTCATCCTCAATTTTGGCTTGTGACTCGGGATGCTCGAGGTCTTCGCGGCGGACGCTGGCTTGCCAGTAAGGGTCGCGCGCGGAATTGGCCATGATGCTGGAACGCCAGTCGAAGCCGATAGACACATCTTTGCCTGAAGGAGCCGTCAATCCGTTGTGACACGCGAGGCAGCGGTCGGAGGTTTGAAATGTTGGCTTGAGGGCATCCTGTTTGGCGGATTGGCTCAACAGCGTTGAGGGCGCGCCGGCCAGCGCCAGCAAAAATAGGAACGAAGCTAGATATGTGCGGCGTTTTCGCATTTACCAGCCCTCGTTCAATCGGCCGTCCTGCCAGTCCCACAACAGGTAGAAGACGATTTGTCTCGAACGCCCGGAAGCATTGTTTACCGGCACGCGCACGCCGAGATCGGCGCGAATGTGCTGTCGTTTGCTGATGGTCACCTGCATCTCCGGCAAAATGTCCCAATCCGTTTTAGCGCCGTCGACGAGGTCGCGGTTCGCGACGAATTCCATCATGGGAGTAAACAGGCGTCCCAAACCGTGCTGTGACGCAAAGCTTTGCCCGATGGCGGTATTGAAAAAAATGGCTTGCGAGGCGATGTCCGTATGGCGCGGGAGATCAGCGCCGAGCTGCGTCTGAATGAATGTGTTGGTGGGAAAAAGCTGGTCAAACGCCGCGAAGGTTTCGAATGTGGTGGTGCCCGAGCCAAATCCTCGCTGTCTGTTTCCGGTGGGCACGATCACACTGCCCTGCAGGCTGAGGATGGAGCCCGCGTGCAGATTGGAAAACATCACGCGCTTCAGACCAAACGTAACGTCACCGACTCCGCCGTACCAGGAGTGATTCTCGTCCTGAAAATTCAGTGGAACATCGATCTCGAGTTGATTTTTCTTGCCGAAACGCTGCTCGTGAATGATGTGGCTGACGAGGCCCGGGGCGCCCTCCGCATTGATCGAGGAAGAGATTACGGCTTCGTCTTCCGGGTAAGCCTTTTCCGTAATGATGGCCCTGGGCAGGTTCAATTCACCGCGGGGCCATCTCTTCTGCCGGCAAAACCCCCGCAAAAATTTAACCACTTGATCGATCTGCCGGTCGCTCAGCGCTTCCTTGAACGACGGCATGATGGGCGAAAATCCGCGATACGTGCCGCCATTCGCGATAACCGCTTTCCATGCGGAATTCTCTTCGGGAGTGGTCTGATCGCACCTGGTAAAGTCGGGAAACGTTCGCGGGCGTTCGAAACCGGCAATGGACTTGGGCGTTCCGGTGCCGTCCGGTCCGTGACAGGCGATGCAAGCGGACTTGTAAATCGCTTCGCCGGAATCCAGATGAAGCTGGGAGCGTGTATCCAGTTGCGCGAACAGGACGGTCGTGGCACAGCAAGCCAGCAATCCGGCAAGTCCGAAGAGCACCGCAGTTCGGCTAAATCCGTTCATGCCCGTCCCACGGGAGCGTACGCATTGCGATGCGCTGGTGGTATCGAGAACTCCCTGTAGCGGAATCGATTTGACGCTGCCATTTGACGTGGCTCGCTCCACAGATTGGAATTACTCCGCGAGGGCTTTGTGGGCCAGATGGATGGAGATGGAGCCCTCGCCGACCGCGGAGGCCACACGCTTCACGTTTCCGGAGCGCACGTCGCCCACGGCCAGCACCCCCGGCAGGCTGGTTTCCAGAAGATAGGGTTGCCGCTCCAGCGGCCAGCCCGAGGTATGCAAATCTTCCGCCGTCAAATCGGACCCGGTGCGTACGAAGCCCTTGTCGTCCAGCGCCACGCAACCATTCAGCCATTGTGTGTTGGGAGTCGCACCGGTCATCAGGAAAATGTGGCGAATGTTGTGAGTCTCCGTCTTTCCGGTGTTTTTGTCGTGCCAGCGTACGCTCTTCAGGTGAGTGTCGCCCTCCAGCCCCACAATTTCCGTGCAGTTGTGCAGCGTGATTCGCGGGCTATCTTCGATGCGCCGTATCAGGTAGCGCGACATGCTGTCCGCCAGACCATTCGAACGCACCAGCATGTGAACCCGCCGGGCGGTTTCCGACAGGAATACCGCCGCCTGCCCGGCGGAATTGCCGCCGCCGACCACGATCACTTCGTCGTCGCCGCAGAACCCCGCTTCTACGGCGGTCGCACCATAATAAATTCCCATGCCTTCAAAGAGCGTCAAATTTTCCAGCGGAAGCCGCCGGTATTGCGCGCCAGTAGCAATGACCACCGTGCGGCCGGAGACGGCATGACCATCGTCGATGTCGATGGTATAGGGCCGGCCGCGGCGAAGCTTAGTGGCGCTGCGCGCAATGATCATCTTGACGCCAAATTTCTGAGCTTGCACATAAGCCCGGTTGGCCAGATTTTGCCCGGAAATTCCCGTCGGGAAGCCGAGATAATTTTCAATCTTGGAGCTGGAGCCGGCTTGCCCACCCGGCGCGGTGGTCTCAATCATCAGCACATCCAGCCCTTCGGAAGCGGCATAAACAGACGCGGCCAGTCCCGCCGGCCCGGCGCCGACCACCACCACATCGCGAACCTGGGTCTCGTCAATCTTGGGATTCAAGCCCAGGCAATCCGCGACTTGCTGATTGCTGGGATTTCGCAGCACCTGGCTGCCACGGCAGATCAGCACGGGAATATCTTCGACGCGCACCTGGAATCGATCGAGCATCTCCTGCACGCCGCTCGTGTCTTTATCGAGATCCACATAGTGGTACGGGTGTCCGTTGCGCGTCAGAAATTCCCTGATGCGCAGGGTGCCGGAGCAGTGAACCGAGCCGATGACCACTGCATCGCCGACATTATGAGCGATCAGCTCCAGCCTGCGCATGATGAAAGCAGTCATCAATATCTGGCTGATGCCCACATCGGTCTGCACCAGGTGCTGCAGCGCCTCCAGATCGAGTTGCAGCACCTCGCCAGCTTCTGACATGCGCCCGCATACCAGCGAGCGCCGGCCAGTCAGCATATTTAGCTCGCCGGTAAACACTCCCGCTTCGTGGCTCACGACGATGATTTCGCCTTTGTCGGTGGGCTGCACGATATCGAGCCGCCCGCTGAGAACCACAAAGAACGGCGCCAGGTCGCCCTGGTTGAAGAGCATTTCGCCCTTGGCCACTTTTTTCAGGACCCCCACCGCGGCCATTCTCTGGATTTGCGAATCCGTGAGGGTCGGAAATAGCTGCTGCTGGCGTTCCGGAGAAAGATCTGTTAATTCGGCCATAGGATTTCACTCCCGTGAGGAAATGCTGAATGCGCAAAAGAAACCAAAGGACATATATAAGGTTACTGCACGCGCGGATAACACCGACGATATATACTCTCCAATCGTAATGGATTAAGGGCGCAAAATGCGAATCTCGTTTCCCCATCATCGCTCGCAACAAGAAGTCATCCAGGCCGTGGATCGTGGTTTCAACGAGGTGTTTCAGGAAGCCGCCGCGCTTCCGGTTAAACTGCTTGTGCAGCAGCGCAGTTGGCAGGGCTCGACGCTAACGTTTGCGCTCACCGCAAAAATGGGAATCATGAGTACGCCCATCAAAGGAACCGTCGAGGTCACCGACCGCGACCTCATCATCGACGTCGATCTGGGAATGCTCGGCCGCTTTGTGGATGAGAAGACCGCCCAAGAGATGATTGGCAACCGGATAAAAGGCTTGTTGAATTAAATCCCGATTTGGCATATCTATCCCCGGAAACTGGCGAACGGATTGCCGGCGCCACGGGCAGGCATTCCCACTTGTTTTTTCGCGGGATTTGCAACCGTCGCATTCAGCGTGGCGTTGATGCGGTGCCGCTCATGAAGGAGAAATCAGTTCATGATACTGACGATATTCACGCTGTTTCATGTCGCGTTGAGCCTGGTGGGCATTCTCGGCGGATTCGCCGTGGTGATCGGCATGTTCAGCGACAAGCGCCTGGACGGATGGACGAAAATTTTTCTGTGGACCACCGCTTTGACCAGCGTTACCGGATTCATGTTTCCGTATCACGGTTTTCTGCCCTCTTACGCGTTGGGCATCATTTCTCTGGTGGTGCTGGCCATTGCTATTTTTGCCCGCTACCGCCGACACATGGAAGGCGGGTGGCGCAGGACTTACGTGATCGGCGCGGTGATGGCTTTTTATCTGAATTTTTTTGTGCTGGTGGTGCAATTGTTCAAGCACGTTCCCGCGTTAACTGCCCTCGCGCCGACGCAGACAGAGGCGCCGTTCAAGATTGCGCAGCTCGTGGTGCTGGTGGCTTTCGTGGCGATCGGATTTCTTGCCACGATCAAGTTCCATAATGCGCACCCGCGCACCGCTTGAGTACCACTTAGGCACCAGCATCCCACTCGGATTCTCTGTTTACTGTAATTTTATATGGCCGTGATTCGAAGGAGCTTGCGCTGACCGAGTGGTCGCAGCGGGGAACCGACGGCCAAATCCCGTGCTTGACTTTACCCCTCTGGCGGCAGAGACTCTTTGGCACCGTTGTCAGATGTGTCCCCTTGCACGTTTAACTGCGGCTACAGGCTTGTATTGCCCCGGGGATACCGTCCGCGGGCCCTTGGCAGACTGAGTCGCACTGAACCTGCAGCGACCAACGGTTTTCACCGCGAGAGGTTTCATGATGCGCATTTATAAGGCTTTGCTGCCCTTGATTGTTGCAGCTTGCGCACTGGTGTGCGCACCCGCTGGGTTGGCCCAGGTGGCCGGCCAAAACGTCAACATGGTTTCCGGCACGAGTTGGCCCGGTGGAGATCCTTTCCTGCAGCGCCAGAACGAGCCTTCCATGGCGGTTTCAACGCGCAACCCCATGCACCTTCTGGCGGGCTCCAATGACTATCGCACCGTGGATCTCGAATTGGCGCTTAGCGAGGGTGAGGAAACCGGGGATTCCTGGCTGGGATTGTTCAAATCCTTTG
>DASXLA010000023.1:0-9622 GCA_036496505.1 Candidatus Acidiferrum sp.
GCCCTTCTCATCCCGGTATTGCAGGGAAGTCAGTCCGTCGCCATGCAGCGCCACATCGGCGTAAACCGCATCCGCGGCCAGGCTTTGCCGCATCATTAACACCGCTTTGCGATGCGCGTTCCCGCCTTTCCCCATGAGCTCAATCGACGCTGTCAGTTGCGCATCGCCGCTGATCTTCTTCCAGGCGAACTGAAAATCATCCTCGTTGGACCACATGTTCTCGCCGCTTCCGCTGACCACATATTTCTTCTGCGCCGCATCGTATTCCGTCGCGCCCGCATGCAGCACCGTGCCAACATCCCCGTGCCCTTCAAAGATCCCCACCGGCGGCCCAACTTCCCCGGAGACGCCCCGCATCTTCCCCGCGCCAAACACCAGCAGGAAAAGGAAGCATGCTCCCGCCGCGCACCACCATAATTTTTTGTCCACGTGAATTGATCCTTTCACCAACACTTGAGCCAAATTGCCGCTCCGTTCGAACACTGCTGCGCCACCCTCCACTACCCACAGCAACGGTGACGTAAATTCTTGTGTCTAAAAGAAGGAGGGTGTAAGCAGGTTTTGGCCGCCAGGCAAAACCCTCCGCCTTTTTACACCAGCACCCTGACCTCACCCGCAAACGAAAAAAATATTGACAAAGATTAATATTGTGATACAATATCATTGGGTAATAGTTCGCCTCGACTCCCGTAATAGGCCTTCACCCACCCATCTGGCTGATCCTTGTTGGTTTGCTTTCGTTAACCGCGGCTCTTTTGCGCTCTTGAGCCTCTTTTCGCTATCGTCGCTCTTTGTTTTCAACACTTTCTATCTACATTGCAAAAAAACCCCTGTCTGCCGCAGGTACGGAGCCAGGAGCAGACTAGCGTACCTGACCCAAATTCCGGAGCCGACGCTCTCACGGTGCCGACGGTGGCTCTTTTGCTCTCTTTCGCGCTCTTTGGCCTCTTTTCGCTATCGTCGCCCTCTGTTTTCAACACTTTCTATCTACATTGCAAAAAACGCCTGCCTCAGGCAGGGGACAAGAATCATGAAGGTAGACACGGGGATGCTCTTTGCCCGAGAGTATGGGGTTTCGAGGTCTCTTGGGCCTCTTTTCGCTATCGTCGCCCTTTGTTTTCAACACTTTCTATCTACATTGCAAAAAAACGGGCATGATCCAAAAGTTCGTGTCGTTACCGTGAACCGGGCTTCATCCGCAGTGCCAACGCCTGGCCGCCGCTACCGCGGACCCGGCTTCATTCGCAGCGCCAGCCCCTTCAGCCTGGCCGCATTCTTATTCGCGGGATCCAGGTCCAGGGCCTTTTGCGCGCTGCGTAACGCGTGATCAAAATCCCCTTTTTCCCAGAACGCCGCCGCCTCGTTGACCAGCTTTTCCGCCAACTTGATGGCCGCGTGTTGCCGAACCGCGGTGCACGGTTGACTGCCGGGCGAAGCGCTCAGCACCTTGCCACAGATGTCGAGAGCCTCCTGGTAGTTCTCGTTATTGAGCGCCACTTGGCCTTCCTGAGCTACTGCTTCCAGCCCGGCGTCTTCCCGCACTTGCCGCGACGCGGCATCGTTCCTGGCTGACTCTTTTGTTTTCGGAGTGGCCACAACTTGTGCCTTTGGCTTTGGCTTTGGCGCCGGCGCTGGTGCCGGCACTGGCGGAGGTGGTGGCTTCAGCAGATTGGCGACAAATTCCGGAGTGACCGGAGTCAGATCTTTCCCGCTTTGCGGGTCGACGCCCGGGCCGTCGAAATAACGAAGGTTGCCGCTCGGCGCCGTCGAATACCAGACCACTGCTTGTCTCGTGCCCGAGTTGAACCACGTGTAAGTCGCCGGATCTTCAATGGTAAGTTCGCGAGGTCCCGCCGGAGGTCGTTTGACGTTTGCGTTGGGGTCTGGTGCCGGTTCAATGACAGGAGTTTGTTTCACAATTTCGGGTTTCGGTGGCTCCACAAAGATTTTTTTATGGATCTTCGGCCATAGGAAAAAAAGCGCTACCGGCACCGCGAGCACCAGGGCACCGATGGGGATCAGCCATACTTTTTTATTGCCCCTGGACCCGCCTGCCATTGCCGGCCGCGGCCCGCTCGGTGGACTGTCCGCCGCCGAGCCTAACGCGAACGCCAGGTCCGCCGCCGAATGAAATCTCTGGTCCGGCCCTTTCTCAATGCACCGTTGCAACACCCGCTGGATGCCCAGCGGAAGCACCGGAACAAGGTCCAGAATGTTCGGCGGATCTTCTCTCAGGATTGCTGTCATGCTTTCGGTAGCCGTGGCTTGCTGGAACGCCGGCTTGCCCGCCAGCATTTCGTACAGCATCGCGCCGAACGCAAAAATGTCCGTCCGTTGATCCACGGGGTCGCCGCGCACTTGCTCCGGAGACATATAACCAACCGTGCCCATCACCACGCCCGGCTCCGTTGCGGACGTCATCGTCAAGCCGCCGGCCTCCGTGGAGTCAGGCTGCGTCAGCTTCGCCAATCCGAAATCCAGAATCTTGATTCGCCCGTCACGCGTTAGAAAAACATTTTCGGGCTTCAGATCGCGGTGCACGATTCCCTTTTCGTGCGCTGCTTGCAATCCGTTGGCGATCTGCACGCCATAATCAATCACTTTCCGGAGCGGCAGCGGGCCCTTTCTCAGAACTTGCCGGAGCGTCTCGCCTTCCAGCAGTTCTGACACGAGATACGGCGCGCCTTCATAGGTTCCCATGTGATACACGGCGAGGATGTTGGGATGATTGATCGCCCCGGCGGCTCGCGCTTCCTGCTCGAAGCGTTGCAGTCGTTTCGGATCAGTGGAAAGGTTCAGCAGTACTTTCACCGCGACGTCGCGGTTCAGATTCAAATCCCGCGCGCGATAGACCTCTCCCATTCCTCCCGCGCCAATCTGCGAGAGGATTTCATAGGGACCCAGACGCGTGCCGGTAGCGAGAGCCATGGCAGGCGCGATTATACGCTATGGCTGCAAGGCGTCGACATGCGGGATTTTGAAATGGTGCGGGAGATTGAAACCGATGAATTACAAATAATAAAAATCTTGTTCACGTCATCCCCGCGAGGCCGATTACCTCGTCGAAATGCATTTTTCCGGCGGGGAGCGGGAGTGCCGCGTTAATTACCTGTTACTGCACGTCCGTAACTTTGCCCTTCACGAACGTGACCTTCAAATCCTTGTACACAAAGATCTGCTTGGCACCCAGGTTAACCACCTTCTCCGGTTCGCCCAGCATGCCCTTCACTTCATCGGGCGTTTGGCCCAGTTGAATCGTCGGGGGAGGCTGCGCTGGTTGCGCCGGAGCCGCCGCTTGTTGTGGCGCGTCCTGCGCCTGATCGCCTTGCGCCTGCCCGCCTTGCCCCTGCGCGTCTTGTCCTTGTTGCTGGTCTCCGCCTGCGGCATCTCCCGCGTCGACCTCCAAAATCTGGTTGATCACGTCAGAGATTTGCCCGCCATCCGCGCCGGCCAAATAGTCTTTTGGAAACTGAAAAATCACCTGCGCTTTTCGCAGTGAGGGATCCTGGACCGAATTACATGTATCGCACTCGATAATCGCCAGCGCTACCTTGGAATCCTTGCGATTGACGTCAATTTTCGAAACGTAAACTTTCTCTCCTACGGTTAGGAACTTTGTGTCCGTCGACGCCGCCCCGGTCGGGTCCGGCACGGACTTCCATTTCAAGAACCGGTTAACTCCCTGCATCGCCGTATTATTCGCCGTGTGTACTTGGCCGTCCTTCACAACCGTCGGCACCACCACGACGTTCGATGAGGCCACACTCAGGATTCCGCCCTTCTTGATAACCAGCACCGTGCCGGGATCCAGTATCGCCAGCCCGCTGGAATCCGTGCCCAGCTTTACGAGCTTGTATTTTGCTCCCAGCTGGCTCTCCAGCGAATCCGCGCCTCCCTGTGCTGCCGCTGGCATCCAGGGGAAAATCCCCACGCAAATCACCGCAATAAATTGCATCCCCCGGCTGGCTTTTCCACTCATGACTAGGCCTCCTTCAATCTCGCAACCTCAAAATTCTAAACTCTTGCCCTTGGGCCTCCGGCCAAGGAAGAGAAGCGCCAGCGGCGCCGCTGCCGCTTCCCTCTTCGCAATGTTTTCCTGCCGCCGTTAACCTTAATCGTCGTCGCTGCTGCTGTCGGCGCTCGACGTGTCCACATCTTTTTCCGCCTGGCCTGCTTCTTCTTGTTGCGACTTCAGGTCAGCTTCCACGGTCAGATCCGGCTGTGCCTGGCCGTTTGCATTCGCCTTGGTGCCCGCTGCCGGTCCCTTCGGCAACCCGTTTTTACCCTGGTTCTCGGCGAGTTTCCCCAGGCCCTCGGTAATCTTGGCCCGGAAATCGTTGTGCATGTCTTGCAAGTCCTGCACCGCCACGGCCACCTGCACGCCGGACGCGCAATCGTTTTTCTGGCTGCTGGCGACAAGCACCTTCACATTCTTGTCCGCGTCGGGGGTGTCCTGGATGCGTGTCAGAACATCACCGGGGCCCAACGAGCACTCGGTTCCGTCGTCCGTGGTTTCGTTAAGAACCGCCGAAACTATGAACGTGCGAAGAGCCGGGTCCAGCGCTGCCGGAACTTCATCCGGCCCGGTCTGTCCGCTGCTCGCGGGTGCGGTGCTGCTGACTGCCGTGGCTGGCTCCGGGTGCGCGGCTGCTTCTTTTTCTGCCGCGATTTGCGCCCTCACTTCATCCGCAATCTGCTGTTTCACTTCAGGCGTAAGCGCCGGCGCGCCCCCTCCGCCCCCGGCGGATTGGTCGTCCGCTACGGCCTCGGCGTTGGCGTTGGCATTGGCATTGGCCTCCGCTGTGGCTCGTGCGGTATAGGCGGCTTGCAGATTTGCAGCCAACAGATAATCGGTGATCCACAAAGCCGGAGTGGAGTAGACCGGAGCCGGTGTGAAGTAATAGCCATAGTATCCGTACCACGGCGCTCCTCCCCATCCCCAGCCGTACGCGACTGGAGCGGCCCACGGGTTGTAAGCCCAGCCATAGTAGGCGGGCGCGTAGTAAACCGGCGGAACATATCCGTAGTACATCGCTCCGCGGTAGTAGCCTCCGCGATAGGCGTAAGCGTAGCTGTGACCGCCGTAGTAATAGGTCCGGCGCATATACGGATGGCCGCCCCGGTAATACCCGCGCTCGGCATAGCCACGCCCGTGCCCGTAACCCACGACTCTGGTTCCGTCACGCCGCCGACTTTCGAATCGCCGTTCTCCATGCGCCCCGTGGTTAATGGTCATTCCGCCGCGGGTGTGGATGGTGCTGACGTGACCTCGACGATCAAAGTTGGCCCTCGTGCCCCCTTTGGTCTCAACCGAGGTCTTCCTGCCGGTCTTGTTGAAGTTGGAAGTGGTTCCCCTGGCGTTGGTGACGCTTCTTCCGCCCCCTGCGCGAGCCGTCGTGCCAGCCTTAGCCCCCGTTGCTCCACGTCCGCCGGCGCCTGCGCGCCCCGCGGTAGCCGTGCCGGTCCTGGCTCCAGCCGCTCCGGTCCTGCCTCCAGCCGCTCCAGGCTTTGCGCCGGTCGCGCCGGTGCGTGCCGTGGTTCCCGTCCTGGCACCAGCAGCCCCGGTCCTGTTTCCAGCCGTGGTTCCCCTGTTTCCAGCCGCAGTTCCCCTATTTCCAGCTGCGGTTCCCGGTCTCGCTCCGGGCGTGGTGCCCGTGCGCCCTGTCGTGCCGGTGCGCGCCGTTGAGCCGGTACGCGCTGCCCCCGCCGTTCCGGGCCTCGCCGCCCCGTGCTGCGGACTGCTCGCCGGAGCACGCGCCGCGGGCCTCGGTGCGGCCGCGGGTTTTGGCGCGGCGTGCGGCGCGCTCTGGTGCTTTTGCTGCGCCCCAGCCGTAAATGCCAGGACGGCCACCGCTACCATGGAAATCAGAAACGTTCGAACCTGGGTCTTGAATCCTTTGCTGCAATCCATTATTGCCCTCCTCGAAAATCGCGGTGATATCGAAAATGCAGAGCGTGACCGCTCACAACAATAAAATCCTCAAAGACTTCAGCGCCGACCGCCGGCGCAAGCGTGGTCTTGGCATTCGACTCTTGTGGGGGGACTACAAAACAGGAAGCCGGAGGCAGCTCCAAGGCGGAAGCTGTTCATGTTTGACCTCACACTGGGTACGAGGGACAAGACAACGTCGCGAACGGCGTGCATGTTACTGAGCTATTGATATGTTGTCAATACCACACCCGGTTAGGTGAACTCTCCTGTTCACTCCGCACTTTCCAGCCGGCATTCGCGGGACTGCGGACTTCGATCGCGGCCAGCCGCACGGTATTCCGCGGCTCACGGCGCCAAAGAAGCCGCATAGGCCGCGAGGGAAATCACGTCGTCTTCGTTCAATTGGGCGACCACGGCTCCCATCGACTTGCCAGTTGGTCCGGCGCGCTGCCCGCTTTTAAAGTCATAAAGTTGCCGCACGATATAACTCGGTGACCTTCCCGCGATTCCCGGTATGGAACCTAGTCCCCGCAGATCCAAGCCGTGACAAAGTCCACATTGGGTGGTTTTGCCATTACCGCCTGTTTTTGCCAGCACCTCGCCCTTCGCGAGACTGCCCACCGGAACGTAGGCGATGAAGTGACTGTGGCTATCCCGCGATTCGAATTGCTCGAGATCTTTGGGCGTTTCAATAATCCGCTGGCCGAGGGGCTCTTTGTCTCGCTCGTTCAAGGGCGCAAGCACCCATCCAGCTACATGGGTTTTCGGCACCACGCCGTTTCCACCACCGTAATTGCCTTTCGTGGTTTCAGATGCGAAAAGTACGCCGCCGCGGAAGCTGCTTCCACGGCATTAACCGCTTTTGCGACTGACGTCATCGCCGCCACCGGGCCACGATCCGGCGTCAAAGATTTTCTCGCACCACTCCTGAAATCCGCCATCTGCTGAAGGATGTACGCCTCCGGAAGACCCGCGAGGCTCGCATTCTCCGGTCCGCCTGGGCCATCCGCGCGATGACAGAATCCGCAGGCGAATACACCCGGTTTTCTGCCATGGGCCACAACTTCGGGCATCGGAGGATGGTCTGCGGGATGCCAGTCCGGTGCGAAGAAAAAATCTCGCAGTTGGGTCAGCGTCCAGGCCGAGGTGCTGTCGGGAACATGCCGCAGGCTGCCATCATCGTGAGGCGCCTGGTAATCGGGGGGAGGCACGACATAGGCCCACGCCGGCGGTTCGTCTTTCTTCTGTGCCGCAGTCCCAAGCGCCAAAGTGGAAATCACGCAGACAAATAGTGCAAATTTCTTCATCGAGGATCGGGTTGCAATGAACTCTCCGTTTGATCATTCACTTGCATCAATCGGAGTTTGCCGCCCAACCATGCCGGCGGGAGAGCGAGGACAATCAGCGCCAGCGCATACCACTTCGGGCCAATCTCAGGCATCTTGTTCCACATCGCAATGGCGCCCGCGGCGGCAGCAACGGTACCGAGCACACCGAGTATCAGTGCGTGGAACATGGGCCGGTCGGGCGCCAACCGCGCCGTGATGTAGGCGCCGAGCACGCCGTAGATGGTGCGATACGTGGTGGCCAGGATGAAGAGCGTGTCACTCATCGAGCCCTCGCCGGAAGGAAAAATTCCGGCGGTGCGCATCGCCTTGTCCGTGCCCAACTCAAGAACGATGCTGACCGCTGCGCCGGCGACTACCGCACCAATACTCTTCAAGAGTTTTTTATTCATATTTCCAAGCTCACCGTAGATGCCATGAATGGCCGCATGATACAGCATCTATTCCCATTCAGAATAAATATCGGTCGCCAGGATCAGTCGTAACAAGGCAGGGCGAGATGGATTTAATGTGCCGCGGCGCTGGCACGTGACGCAAACGATCGCAAAACTTCCAGTATCTGTTGTCCGTACATCTCCAGCTTGCGATCGCCAAACCCGCGAACCTTGCGAAGTTCCACCAAGGTACCCGGGCGCATCCGGCACAGCTCATCGAGGGTGGTGTCGTGCATGATGACGAATGCGGGGAGGCCAAGTTTGGTGCTGACATTGCGGCGCCATTCGCGCAAATGTTCGCGCAGGCCCGCATCGAACGCCACCGTCACATGTTTTGCGCCAGGTTTCAACGGGGGGCTCATACGCGGCTTCGCGCTTAGACGCATGCTGGAATTTGCGTTAGCTGCCGTGTTGGAGTTCACGCCGGCTATCGAGGGGCGACCGCCGATGGCAAGCCGTTCCGCCAAATCTTTGGATATCACTTCGGCCTGACCAGCCACGCCGCTTCGTTGGTCCGCGCGACGCCTGCGCTTGGCCGCCGGACGATGCGCCAACCATTCAGGCTCACCGCTGCAAATATCGCAGGAAGCACAGGACGCCCATTTAGGATTTTCGCCGAAGTGCACGCAGATTTGGCGGTTCCGGCAACTCTGCGATTCCACAAACCTCCGGATGATGTGATAGCGATCCCACGCTCGCGACTGCTCTTGCGGATCGTTCAACTGCTTAACAAAATATGTCAGCAGCGCGATATCGCGTTTTTGCCATAGCAGCAGGCAATCCGCCGGCTCGCCGTCGCGCCCGGCACGTCCGGCCTCCTGGTAATACTGCTCGATGGATTTCGGCAGCGACAAGTGAATCACCGCCCGTACCGCTGCTTTATTAATCCCCAGCCCGAAGGCAATCGTTCCCACTATCACGCGCACGTCGTCGCACATCCAGCTCTCCTGGTTTTTCCTGCGCGCGGCGCTGTCCATTTTGGCGTGATACCCGACGGCGGCGATTCCGTGGTCCTTGAGAAACTCCACCGTCTCTCCCACGCGCTGGATGGTCGGAGCATAAATAATGATGTTCTGTCCGGCGTGTTGGTCCACGGCCTTGAGCAAAATCTCCCAAAGGGTCCCGGAGTCGCACTGCTTCACTTGATATCGAAGATTAGGCCGCTGAAAGCTTGCGATGTACTTGTCCGGGGCGCGTAACTCCAATTGCTCGACGATGTCGTGGCGGACCTGGCGGGTCGCGCTGGCCGTAAATGCCGCGATGGGGCAATCGGGAAAATATTTCCGCAGCGAATGCAGCTGGCGATACTCCGGGCGGAACTCATGCCCCCACTCCGAAATGCAGTGCGCCTCGTCAATCACGAAATAGGAAACGGGCACATCCCGCAGCCAAGCAATCGCATCAGGGTTTGCCAGCCGTTCGGGCGAAAGATACAACAAGCGGTAGGCCCCGGACTTTGCGTTGCGTAAAATCAAGGATTGCTGCGCATTGTTCTGCGAACTGTTCAACACCGCGGCAGGGATGCCCATCTGTTCCAATTGCGCCACCTGGTCTTGCATCAGCGCAATCAAGGGCGACACCACAATGGCGGTGCGCCCGGGCATCATCGCCGCCGGCAGTTGGTAACACAAAGATTTGCCGCCGCCGGTGGGCATCACCACGCACACGTCGCGCCCCGCCAGCAGGCTCTTCACCGCATCTTTCTGGATTGGCCGGAAGGAGGAGTAACCCCAGTATTGGTGCAGCGCGGAATGTAATGCTTCTTCAGTCACGCTAGACAGTATAAATGCGCAGAGAATCGCCCACCGATTTCATTTCAGTCGAAACGTGTTTCCATCGAATTCCACTTAATCAACGATAAATAGTCTCGCGCCGCCCTTCGTAGAGCTGCGATGCGGCGGGTCGCCATC
>DASXLA010000024.1:0-41669 GCA_036496505.1 Candidatus Acidiferrum sp.
ACGCGGCGTCGCTGCATCAGGCTTTCGCCCATTGTGCAAGATTCCCCACTGCTGCCTCCCGTAGGAGTCTGGACCGTGTCTCAGTTCCAGTGTGGCTGGCCATCCTCTCAGACCAGCTAACGATCATAGCCTTGGTGAGCCGTTACCTCACCAACTAGCTAATCGTGCGCGGGCTCCTCCTCCGACGCCTTACGGCTTTGAATCCAAAGATCGAAATCATCGGAATGTTATGCGGAATTAGCCTCGCTTTCGCGAGGTTATTCCCCATCGAAGGGCAGATTGCCCACGTGTTACGCACCCGTGCGCCGTGCGCCATCTGTATTGCTACAGACGCGCACTCGACTTGCATGTGTTAAGCACGCCGCCAGCGTTCGCTCTGAGCCAGGATCAAACTCTCGTTTGAAACTGGACGCTTGGCGAAAAAAAATCCCGGGATTTGCATCCCAGGCAGCCTGCCAAGCAAATTAATGTCGCTCGATTTACTCAGACCATTCAGGCTCGAAAAGCGTGAATGGTTTCGAACGGATTCTGGCACATCGTATCGATTGTCAAAGAGCAAGACCTCCCTGTCCAGCAGAAAGGCATACGCACAACTTGAAGAGTATCTCAGTACTAGGCCTGGTTGTCAACCAGTAACGGAGGCGTTTTCCACAGCGCTTGCACACGCATTCCACGCGGCGACTGCATGGTACGATGCGCGTCGGGAGTTTCCTGGTGGCCGCAAAAAAGAAAAAAAACGCGCCGCGAAAAAAACGGGAGAAGCACAGCGCGAGCCAGCGGCTGCTTGAGGCTATCGGGCAAAGCGGGCTGCTGCGCCAGGGCGATCGCGTGGGCGTGGCCGTTTCCGGAGGGGCCGATTCGGTGGCGCTGCTGCTGCTGCTGCTGGAACTGAAGCAGCAAATCGGGATCGCGCTTTACGTGCTGCACTTCAATCACCGGCTTCGCGGACGCGCCGCGGATGCGGACGCAAAATTCGTGATGCAGCTGGCGGCAAAATTCAAATTGCCGTTCCACTCCGGGTCCGCGGACATCGGGGCCATCGCGAAGCGCGACCGCGAGAACGTGGAAGCGGCCGCGCGCCGGGCGCGTTATGTTTTTTTTGCGCAGTGCACCGGCGAATACAATCTGGACAAAGTGGCGGTGGCGCACACTTCCGACGACCAGGCGGAAACGGTGCTGGCGCACATGCTGCGCGGCAGCGGGCTCGCGGGGCTGGGCGGCATCCATCCGCAAGTGGGCAAAGTGGTCAGGCCGCTGCTTTCCGCGCCGCGCGCGGACCTGCGAGCGTACCTGAAATCGCGAAGGCAGAAGTGGCGAGAAGACGCCTCCAACCGCGACGTCACGAAATTGCGCGCGCGCATCCGCAAAACGCTGCTGCCCGCACTCCAGAAAAATTTTCAAACGCGCGTCGTCGAACATCTCGCTTCTCTCGCGCAGCACGCGCGGCAGGACGATGCGCTGCTGAATCGGCTGGCGGACGAGCGGTTGAAAACCGCGGAAATAATTCCCGAGAGCGCCAGCATGCGCGTCAGGGAATTGTTCGCCAATCCGTTCGCGGGAGGAACGACCGCGGGGGCGGAACACTGGTCTTTCGACGACGAAGCTTTCACCAGCATGAGCAGCAGGATGATCCGGCGGCTGATCGCGAAGTGGAAATCCATGCAGGCGCATCCCGGCGCGGGCGAACTGACGGCAGTACACGTGGGACAGGTGCTGGAGCTGGCGCGGCACGGCGAAACGGGCTCATCGCTGGCGCTGCCGGGAGGTATCGAAGTACGGCGCCACGCGGATGCCGTGGTTTTTTGCGCGGCCAGCAAAAAAATCAAACCTGCGGCGCGGCTGGAGCACGAATACGAGCACGAAATCGATTTTCTAATCGACAGCACGCTGGTGCAGGTGCCGGAACTGGGGTGCGCATTCCGCTTCACAGTGATTGACTGGCCTCCCAAGAGAGGGGAAACTAGTATTTCAGGGGATGTGTTGGATGGGGAAGCGGTGCGTTTCCCGCTCACGCTTCGCAACTGGCGCCACGGGGACCGCTTTCACCCGCGAGGTCACAGCAAGCCGCAGAAGCTGAAGCGCTTGTTCAACGAGCAGCGCATTGACCGCTGGCGACGGGAAGGCTGGCCGGTGTTGGTCAGCGGAGAGACATTAGCGTGGTCGCGGGGCTTGGGTGCGTCCGCAGAGGTCACCGCGGGTGACGGGACGCGAACAGGAATTGTGATCGTCGAGGAAAAATTGGCATGAGCCCTCGCAAGCGGCCCAGCTCCGCGAGCGGTAGAGCGGCGAGCAAACCCAACGGGGCGGGACGCGGCGCCGGACGGGGCGCGGCATTTTCTGAATCGCGCATTGCGGCACGGGTGGCCGACCTGGGGAAGGAAATATCGCGCGCGTACAAGGGGCGGCGGCTGGATATCGTAGTTACGCTGGATCGCGGATTTGTTTTCGCGGCGGATTTGATTCGTGAACTGGACGGCCCGATCGTGTGCCATTTCGTACACGAGGATGTGCGGGATATCGACGACAAGGGCCGCCCGCGACGCGAAGTTTTCTTCGGCAAGCGACCCACGCTGAAAGGCCGGGACGTTTTGCTGGTGGACGCGGTGCTGGAAAGCGGCGTGCCGCAGGATTTTCTGCTGCGCCGCCTGGGCGAAAGCGCTCCGCGGTCTTTGCGGCTGGCGGTGCTGCTGGACAAGCCGGATAGGCGCCGCGTGGACCTGGAGTCTGATTACTTCGGGTTCAGAACTGCATCTAAGGAAGTGTGGGTCGGATATGGGCTGGCAGCGGCGAACGGGACGGGGCGCAATCTCCCGCAGCTTTCTTCCAGCGCAAGGGCGGCAGGCAAGAGCGCGCGTCGCAAGAAGTAGCCGGCCGCGACGATTCCTGGGGCGTTAAGCGAGGGCAACGTGAATTCTAGTTCCACTGCAAAAACCATTCTATTCTGGATCTCCATCGTATTTCTCGGCGTAATGCTGTGGAAACTGGTGTCCGCCAACGGGGCGCAGGCGCGCGAAGAAGAACCCAGCTACAGCCAGTTCATGACGCAAGTCGACGGCGGGGACATCAAGGAAGTGACGCTGTACCTCTCACCCAACAGCTACGAACTGCAGGGCGAATACAAAAATCCCGCGAATCACAAATTTCATCTGACGGTTTTCAAGGAAAGCGCTCCGGACCTGGCGAAAGAGTTGCGCGAAAAATCGGTGCCGCTGAAGGTGAAAGAAGTGCGCAGCGGAGACTGGGTGCTGATCCTGTTGAATGCCGCGCCGCTGATTCTGCTGGTGGGTTTCTGCCTGTTCCTGATGCGGCAGATGCAGGCGGGGGGCAACAAGGCGCTTAGCTTCGGCAAGTCTCGCGCGCGTTTACTTTCCGCGCAGCAGAAGAAAGCGACTTTCAAGGATGTGGCCGGAACCGATGAAGCCAAGGAAGAGTTGCAGGAGATTATCGAGTTCCTGAAGGATCCGCAAAAATTCCAGAAACTTGGCGGGCGCATTCCGAAGGGGGTGCTGCTGGTGGGGCCTCCGGGAACGGGCAAGACTTTGCTGGCGCGGGCGATTGCCGGCGAAGCGAACGTTCCGTTTTTCTCCATCTCCGGTTCGGACTTCGTGGAAATGTTTGTGGGCGTGGGCGCCAGCCGGGTGCGCGACCTTTTCGAACAGGGCAAGAAGAATGCGCCGTGCATTATTTTCATCGATGAGATTGATGCGGTGGGGCGGCATCGCGGAGCGGGGCTCGGCGGCGGGCACGACGAGCGCGAGCAGACATTGAACGCGCTGCTGGTGGAAATGGACGGATTCGAATCCAACGAGGGCGTGATTCTTATCGCGGCGACGAACCGGCCGGATGTGCTGGACCCGGCGCTGCTGCGGCCGGGGCGCTTTGACCGCCGCGTGGTGGTGGCGCGCCCGGACGTGAAGGGCCGCGAAGAAATTCTGCGCGTGCACACCCGCAAGGTGCCTATCTCGGATGACGTGGACCTCTCCATTATCGCGCGGGGCACGCCGGGCTTTTCCGGCGCGGACCTTGCGAACCTGGTGAACGAGGCGGCGTTGTGGGCCGCGCGGCAGAACCGCAAATTCGTGATGATGGTGGATTTTGAGATGTCGAAGGACAAAGTGCTCATGGGCGTGGAACGCAAGTCCATGATTTTGTCGGACGAAGAAAAGAAAAATACGGCGTACCACGAAGCGGGCCACGCGCTGGTGGCGGCGATGACGCCGAATGCCGATCCGGTGCACAAGGTGACGATTATCCCGCGGGGCATGGCGCTCGGTTTGACCATGCAACTGCCGGAAGATGACAAACACACCTACACGGTGAGCTACCTCGAAGCGATGCTGGCGGTTTTGATGGGCGGACGCTCGGCGGAAGAAATTTTCCTGGGCCACATCACCACCGGGGCCGGTAACGATATCGAGCGCGCCACGGACATTGCGCGCAACATGGTTTGCGAATGGGGCATGAGCGAGCTGGGGCCGCTGGCGTACGGGAAGAAGGATGAAGCTATTTTCCTGGGCCGCGAGATTACGCAGCATCGCGACTATTCCGAAGACACGGCCATCCAGATCGACAAGGAAGTGAAGCGCATCGTGAATGGCGGGTATGAACGCGCCAAGGCGCTGCTGTCCAATAACAGGGAGACGCTGGAGCGCATCGCGCTGGCGTTGCTGGAACGCGAAGTGATCGACGCCAACGAAGTGAAACTGCTGATGGAAAACAAGCCGCTGCCGGAAAAGATACGCACTCCACCTCCGCCACCTCCGCAGGCAGCGCCGAGCACGGATCCCAAGGTGGTGCGGCCGGAATTGCGGCCGGCGCCGGGATTCACGCGTGGAGAAAATCCGGCGAAAGCGTAAGCAAATCAACTCATTACTGGGGCGCGGCCATAGCATGACAGCCGCGCCCTTTTTTTTGCTCGTGGCCGAAATCAAAAATGACGAAACACCTCGTGTTGCTTCCGGGCTTGGATGGAACGGGAGAATTATTTGCGGAGTTTGTCGCTGCGCTGCCGAAAACAATCAGCACGAAAATTGTCAGTTATCCGGTTAAAGAATTTCTGTCTTACGCCGACTTACGTCCGTTGGTAATCGCTGCCATCCCCAAATCAGAGCCTTTCCTATTATTAGGAGAGTCCTTTTCATCCCCGTTGGCGGTCGAGCTGGCTGCAACAAGACCTTCCAATCTGGTCGCGCTGATCATTTGTGCGGGATTTGTTTCAAGGCCACTGGGCGCATGGTCGCCGCTGGCAAGGGCGTTGGCATGGCCGTGGTTATTCAAGTTAAACCCACCACGTTTTCTGATGGAATACCTTTCAACGGGACAGGACGCACCGCAGGCGCTGATGGAGAAAGCCCGGCAGGTGCGGCGGTCAGTCAGTCCGGCGGTTATGTGTGGCCGCAGCCGGGAAGTGTTGGCTTGCGACGCGAGGCAAGCTCTAGCGCGGGTGAGCGTTCCGATGCTGTGCGTTTCAGGAACGGAGGAGCACCTGCTGGCGAGCTCCTGTCTCAAGGAGATGAAGCGGATCAAGCCGGAGATGTTTATTGCGGAGATCGCCGGGCCGCACATGCTGTTGCAACGCGAGCCAAAGAAGGCCGCTGAGATTGTGTCGACGTTCATGGACAATCTAAGAATTTAGAGCGAGCGCAGTGTTTCTCTTCAGCCGACGGGGATGCGCAGGAGTTCCCACAGGCGAATGCGGCCTTCGACGGTGACGCGCACGATGCGGGTGTCGCGCACGGGAACGAGCCAGCCCACTTCGCGAAAGTGTTTGTAGAGGGCGCAGCCGAGGACGCCGGCGAGATGATGGCGGCGCTCGGTCCAGTCGAGGCAACGGCGCGCAAGTTTTTTGTGGGTGGCGGAGGGCGCTGGTGGCGGAACTGTGATGTGCAGCGATGCGAACCAATCGCGGCCGGAGGGAGTTACGGCGAAATCCCCGGCGCCGGATGCTTTGATGAATCCGCGCTGCTGCAAGATGTCGGCAATGCGCACACCGAGCCAGCCGGCGAGATGTCCGTAGCAAGTGCGCGCGTGCTCGAGGGTGCCAATGGCGGGGCGGTTCGCGCTGGCGCTTTGGTGCGCCGGATGAGGGCGCGCGGTGAGGACGAGCAATGATTCGACGGCGTCGGCGACCTCGGCGCTGGCGAGGCGATAGTAGCGGTGGCGGCCCTGGCGCTCGACGCTGAGCAGGCGGCCTGCGACAAGCTTGGCGAGATGCTCGCTGGCGGTTTGCGGTGCGACGTTGGCGGTGGCGGCGAGTTCGCCGGCGGGCAGCGCCATGCCGCCCATCAAGCGCAGCAAAATCGCGGCTCTGCCGGGATCGCCGAGAAGGCCAGCGGTGAGAGACAAGCTTTCGTTCATAAGGGCATTATCGCTCCAGATTTATTGTAATACTTCGGCCCCCGCCGAAGTATCCAGCGGCATCGAAGATTAGAATGCGGGCTGGAGGCGTCTGATGATCACACTTTTTCTGCGGTACACCATCGATCCCAACAAGCTGGCGGACATTCAAAAATATGCCGCAGATGAGCTGCAGCCCATTCGCGAAAGCGGCGGCAAGGTTCTCGGGTATTTTATGCCGACAGATTTTTCCGGGCCGACCAATGAGGCCATCGGGTTGATCGATTTTCCTTCGCTGGCGGAATATGAGATTTATCGCGCGAAACTGGCGGCGCATCCTTTGCATAAAAAATATGTGGAGGTGCTGCAGAAGACCGGGGCGCTGCTGGCGATTCAGCGGTCGCTGGTGCAGCGAGTGGAGAGTTCGCCGGAGGTGAAGTCGTGAGCTCGCCGGCAACGCCGGACAAGGCGGCGCAGATTTCCGGGTACGATTTTGGTTCTTCGCGGAGCGCGAAGTCACCGGTTTCCGCGGAAGAAGTTCGGCATCTGGAGCAGACGGTGGGCTGGAGCGCGGAAGACGCGGAATTATTGAACAAACACGCGGCGCTTTTTGAGGCGAAAGCGGAAGAGATGGTGGATTCGTGGCGCGCGGTGATCGGCGCGCAGCCGCACCTGGCGCAGTGGTTTTTTGGCGCGGATGGGCGGCCGGACGATCCATATAAGGCGGCGGTGAAACGGCGCTTCCTGCAGTGGGTGGTGGACGTGGCCACGCGGCCGCACGATGCGGCGTGGCTGGATTACCAGGAAGAGATCGGGCTGCGACACACGCCGGCGAAGAAAAATAAAACGGATGGGCGGCAGACGCCGGCAGTGGTGCCCCTTCGCTACGTGCTGGGGTTCGTGCCGGTGGTGACGCCGGTGCGGCATTTTTTCGAGAGCGCGATTGCGGATCGCGGCGAGCTGGAGGCGCTGGAACGGGCGTGGAGCCGGGCGGCACACCTGCACGTGACGCTGTGGGCCCGGCCGTACACCCGCGAAGGACTGTGGTGACCAAATAGGCGTAGAATGCCTTTTATGGCGAAGCAAAATGCCGACAACGTGCAGGTGACCTGCCCGTGCTGCCATTCGAAGCTGGTCGTTGACGCCGTATTTGGAGCGGTGCTTTCTCACGAGCCGCCGGCCAAGGCGGGGCCGAACGTCGATCTCACGGATGCGGCGGGCATCCTGAACGAACAGCAGCGCAACCGCGAAGACAAATTCCGGGATTCCTGGAACCAGGAATACAACAAGGAAGATATCCTCGCGAAAAAATTTGAAGAGGCCATGAAGAAAGCCAAAGACGCGCCCGCCGGGAAGCCGCTGCGGGATATCGACCTGGACTGAAGAGACGGGCGGGCAGCGCGTTCGATTTGACTTCGATTCGTCCTCGTTTTCGTTCGCTCGCGCCGGGTAGCCGCGGTTTGCATTAGACTCTCGATAGAGTGAATCCACGCAAGAAATTCCGACTCAAGTTGCGATCGCGCACGCTGGCGCTCGGGGAACGCACGCTGGTCATGGGCGTGCTGAACGTCACGCCGGACAGTTTTTCTGACGAGGGGAATTTTCTTTCGCAGGAAAAAGCGGTGCAGCATGCCTTGCAGATGGAGCGCGACGGCGCGGGCATCATCGATATCGGCGCGGAATCGACGCGGCCCGGCTCGCTGGGCATCAGCGCGGAAGAGGAGTGGAGCAGGCTGGCGCCGGTGCTGGCGGCGCTGCGCACGCGGCTGAAAATTCCCATTTCCGTCGACACGCGCAAATCGGAAATTGCCGCCAAAGCCGTGGAGCTCGGCGCTGAGATTATCAACGATGTGAGCGGGCTGCGGCATGATGCGCGCGTCGCGGAGATTGCGGCGCGCCTGCGGGTTCCGCTGGTGCTGATGCACATGCGCGGCGAACCGCGGACGATGCAGCAGAAACCTTTTGCGCGCGAGGTGATGAAGGATGTGATGGGTGGGTTGCGCGCGTCGGTGGCGATGGCGCGGAAGGCGGGCGTGGCGAAGGCGCAGATTGTCCTCGATCCGGGAATCGGCTTCGGAAAAAGCTATGCGCAGAATTATGAGCTGCTGGCGAGGCTGGGGGAATTCGCGAGGCTCGGTTTTCCACTGCTGGTGGGAACGTCGCGCAAAGGTTTTATCGCGCGCACGCTGGCGGAAGAGGGCGGAGCGGCGCCGGCGGAAGAAAAAATGTGGGGCACGGCGGCGACAGTGACGGCCAGCATCCTGGGCGGGGCGCACATTGTGCGGGTCCACGACGTGGCGGAAATGGCGCGGGTGGCTCGGGTGGCGGATTGCGTGCTGGAGCCGAGGCTGGCGCCAAAGAATTAGCAGGAACCCGCCGTGATGCCTTGCTTCGCGATGCACTGCGACGCAATTTGGAGCCTGCAATCGGTTTGTGGCCACACTGGCTACGAAAGTGGCGGGCCGATCACCTTGGGGGCCGTTAAGTTTGCGCGATTAACCTGGCGCGGCGAACATTGGGTATAATCCGCCGCGATCAAATTTTGCTCCTTCGAATCCATGACCAAGGACTGTGCATGCGCTCACGCGTCTTTTTGCTGATGATTTTACTGGTCAGTTTGTTTGTCTGGGGTGTGCCGTCGCGCGCGCAATTACCGCCCGCAAACGCGGCGGCGCAAAACGACCCGCTGCACCGGCTGCAAACGCAGGCCGCGGGCGCGTGCACGAATGACGCGTCTTCCTCCTGCGCGGAAGCGGTGGCGAAAATACTGCCGCTGGTGATGGGGCCCTCGCCGATGGAGGAAAATCTACGGCGGCTCACGGACGAAATCGGCGGGCGCGTGACGGGAACGGCACAGATGGCGCGCGCCATTCAATGGGGAGTGGGAGCATTTCGCGCCGCAGGCGTGGAGGTGCACACGGAGAAATATCAGCTGCCGCTGACGTGGAGCGAAGGCGACACGCGCGTGGAATTGCTGGGCGAGATCAAATTTCCGCTGCGCACGGTGAGCGTCGGCTGGTCACCGGCCACGCCTGCGGGCGGGATCGAAGCGAACGTCGTGGACGTGGGCTACGGCACGGCGGAGGATTTCGCCGCGGCAGGGGCGCAAATAAGAGGCGCGATTCTGCTGGTGCATACCGACGTGGGCTCGACCTGGGCAGATTTGTTCAACGAATATTTTCGACCTCCGGACATTATCGATCGCACCGTGAGCGGAGGGGCGGCGGCGATCCTGTGGGTCGGCCAGCGCGAACGGTTGCTGCTGTATCGCCACACCAACACGGGCGACGGGCAACTGGAAAAAATTGCGCAGGCCGTGGTGGCGCGCGAGGATGCGCTGCGCCTTTCGCGCACGGTGCTCGCTTATCCCGGCAAAATCCGCGTACGCTTTTCGATGCCCAATAAAATCGGGGGGCCCGTGGAGCAGGAAAATGTGGTGGGCGAAATTCACGGATACGAGAAGCCGGATGAAAGCGTGATTCTGGGCGCGCACCTGGACTCCTGGGACCTGGGCACCGGCGCGCTGGATAATGGGTGCAACGCGGCGCTGGTCATCGAAGCTGCGCGCGCGCTGAAAGCCACCGGGCTGCGGCCGCGACGCACCATCCGGTTCATTCTGTTCAGCGGCGAGGAAGAGGGGCTGCTGGGCTCGTGGGGTTACGTGAAAATGCATCGCGAGGAGTTGGACAAAATTCGCGCGGTGATTATTTTTGATTCGGGCATCGGGCGCGTCACCGGCTATTCGCTCGGCGGGCGGCGCGACATTGAAGCGGGGGTGCGCGAAGTTCTGAAGCCGCTGGAGTCCTGGGACGTGAATCATCACACGGCCGACGCCGAAACCGGCACGGACCATTTTGATTTCATGATTGAAGGCGTGCCCACGCTGGTGGCCAATCAGGAGGAAGGCAACTATCTGCCGAATTATCACGCCGCGTCGGACACGCTGGACAAGGTGGATATTCGCGCGCTGAAGCTGCACACGGTGATTGCCGCGCTGACCGCGTGGGGAATTGCCGACCGCGTGGAGCCGCTGGGCAAGCGCCTTTCGCGCACCGAACTGGAAACGCTGATGAAGGAGACGGCGCTCGACCAGCAAATGAAATCGATGGGCTTCTGGGAAGACTGGCAAAACGGCAAGCGCGGGCGCCAGCCGTGAGCTTGGGCGTCTTGCGCGCCACCCCGGTATACTAATCGGGTGACGCAGTTGCTCTCTTCCAAAAAACAGGCAGGGCCCGCAGCTATTCTGGCGTTGGACTATGGCCGCGCGAGGATCGGCCTGGCCATTGCCGACGCCGAAACGCGCCTCGCGAGGCCGCTGGCCACTTTGCAACGCATCAATCGCAACGAAGATATGCGCCGTTTGCGCGAACTGGCTCGCGAACAGGGGGTCACGCAGATTATTGTCGGGCTGCCTTTGCGGCTGGACGGTTCGCATGGCGAAATGGCGGAGGAAGCTTCGCGCTTTGCGGAGCGGGTGCGCAAGCAGATTGGCGTGCCGGTGGAGATGGTGGACGAGCGGCTTACAAGCTGGGAAGCGGAACGCCTGCTGGAAGAGCAAGGCGGAAGAACGATGCATGCGCCGCCTCGCCCAGCTTCACGGCGGGATGCGGACAAGGCGAGCCGCAAACCCAAGACGGAAGGCAAATTGACGGTGGACGCCATGGCCGCAGCGTTGATGCTCAAGGAATATTTGCAACGGTAGCTTTCGAGGCTGAAAAGCATCTAAATAGGGTGCGGGTAAGCGTGGAGATTTAGCTGACGTGGGCAAATTTTTACTTTTGGTTCTGCTGGTGGCGCTGGCCGGAGCCGGGTGGCTGTGGTACGCCATCAACTTCCCGTACCGCGGTTTTCCGACGGAAGGAATTTTTGTGGATGTGCCGCATGGAGCGTCCAGCCGCGGAGTTGCGCGGCTACTGAAGAGAAAAGGGGTGGTGCGCAGCGCCTACGCGTTTGAGATTTACGCGCGACGCCACTCGCGGCGGTCGCTGCAGGCGGGCGAATATTTTTTTGACCAGCCCGTCGCGGCGCGTGAGGTCTTCTGGAAGCTCGCCAACGGCCAAGTTTACGAGCAGCCGTTCACGGTGCGCGAAGGCGAAACCATGTTTGATATTGCGCGCGACCTGGAGGACAGCAAGCTGATGCCGGCCAGCGATTTTCTGCGCGCCGCGAAAGATCCGACGCTGATTCTGGATCTTTCTCCGCGAGCCAATACGCTGGAAGGTTTTCTTTTTCCGGCAACGTACAACTTGCCGCGCCATCCCACGGCACTTACACTGACGACCGAGATGGTGAGGAAATTCAAGGAAGAGTGGAGCACCATCACGGCTTCGAGCCCGGCAGCTGCGGCGGCGCCCGCGGAGGCGGCCACCGGGATCGTCACCGCCAACCCGAACCAAGGCGCCGTGGCCATCCCGAGCACGCGGCCGGTGGCGTCCATCGTTACGCTGGCTTCGCTGGTGGAGCGCGAGACTCCCAAAGCGGAAGAACGCCCGTTAGTCGCCGGGGTCTTCGAAAATCGGTTGCACAAATCGATGCCGCTGCAGTGCGACCCCACGGTCATTTACGCGCTGGAGCAGACCGGCAGCTACAAAGGCACGCTTACGCTCACGGACCTGCGCATGGAGTCGGCTTACAACACCTATACGCACACGGGACTACCGCCCGGCCCCATCGGGAATCCGGGCGAAGCGTCGCTGCGCGCGGCGTACCAGCCGGCGCAAACTAACTATCTTTATTTTGTGGCGAACACCCAGGGCGGGCATTTCTTCAGCGCTACGCTAGCGGAACACAATAATAATGTGATCAAGTACCGCCGGCTTCTTGCCGGGGAGCAGGCAGCGACCCGATGAGCGAATCCTCGGCGACAAAGAAAGAACTCATCCTGGAGACGGCGCGCAGCATCGGCGTGCAGAAGTGGACGCCTGCGGAAATCGACCAACTTCGGCGCCGGCTGATCGCGGAGCATGGCGAAGCGGGGAAAACCGGGTCGGACTATATCGCGGACGTGCTGGAAAGCGCGGGGTTAAAGCTGGAGCTGACGCTTCAGGAAGAAGCGGAAGACCAGTATGAAGAAGAGTTCGAGGACCTGCTGCATTTCAAGACGCTGGAGGATGCGGAAGTCAGCGTGATGCGCCTGGATGAATTGATGCGCAAATTCCGGGCGCAGAGCGAAAACGCGGCAGTGGAGCGGGTGCTGAATGTGGCGCGGCTGGGCAAGCGCCGGGCGGAAATGATTTCGCGCAACCAGAAAGTGGAAGCGGCCAAGCGCGCCGAGAAAGAAGAAATCGCCAACTGGTTTCGCATCTGGCTGGAGACTCCCGACGCGTTTTTTGACTGGCTCGACGTGCGCAAGCAATCGGCGGAGTTTCGCAGCAAATTTCCGCATGCAGGAATGGAAGAATGAGCGCTCCGGGCAGCACCCTCGGCGATGGCGCGCTGGAACTTCCACCATTTTCGCTGGACGTGGAAATTCTGAACCTGGGCTCCGAGGTGAAAGCCGTGGGACTGGAGCTGCTGGAAACGGAAAGCCGCGAGCCGGTGCGCGGCGCGCAGGCGGCACAAATCTGGTCCGCGGCGTTTCCGGTGCTGGCAGGCGAAGAGGAGTATGTGATGGATTTTTTCAGCCATCTGGAGCGCGTGCGCGATTTCTGCGACACGCACGAAATTCGTTATCGCGAGGCCGCGGAGCGCTGCCTGGTGGTACCCAAGCCCACGCAAGAGCAGCTACTCGATCTTTTTGGGCGCTTTGAAAGCGAAACGTTCGGGTTTCGCGCGGGCAAAAGCGCGCACACCGCGGATGCAGCGCTCGAAGGCGAATTATCGCGGAGCGGGCTGGACGCTTACCAGGGGGCATACACGCGGTACACCTTTTGCGCCATTTGCGAGCCGGAAGACGGGTGGGTCACGCTGCTCTCGGAAAAATTGTGGCCGAGCGAAGTAATTCGCCGGGTGCGGCCAGCTCTTCAGCCTTTCGACGTGCATATCGCACGGCCCAACTGAACCCTGTGCCAGCAAAACCACAAAAAACCAGGACAACACGGCGGAGTTGTCGCGGTATCTGCGTGGCAATTCTGGCGTTGGTGTTTGCGGGCTGCGGCGGCAACGTGAAAGTGGTGAAAAACACTTCGCCCGCCGAAAGGCCGGTCGCAAAGGAGGCCACGCGTGAAGAGTTGCTAGAGAAATACAATGCCGAAGCGCGGGCGGTAAACAGCATCAACGCCACCGTGGAGCTGAAACCCACGGCGGGCTCGAAATACAGCGGCGTCATCGAGGAATATCACGAAGTAAAAGCTTTCCTGCTGGCGCAGCGTCCAGCGAGCATTCGCATGATTGGCCAGGCTCCGGTGATCGGCACCACGGTGTTCGACATGGTGAGCGACGGGCAGACTTTCCGCGTTTCCATCCCTTCGAAAAATAAATTTCTGGTCGGCGCGGTGTCGCTTGAGCGCAACAGCAGCAAGCCGATCGAGAATCTGCGCCCGCAGCACCTGCTTGGGGCGCTGCTGTGGCCGGAAGTTCGCAAGGAAGAACCGGTGCTGTTCGAGGAATTCAATGATGAGGCGGCGCGTTATTACGTTCTGACGGTTTTGCGCGGGGGCTATCAAACGGAAATTCTGCGCAAGATCTGGTTCGATCGCGCGAATCTGGAGATGGCGCGCCTCGAGAGTTTTGGGCCGCACGGGATTCTGCTTTCCGACACGCGCTTTTCCGACTGGGAGGCGGTAAATGCGGCGCCAAGCGCGCCTGACGGAAGCGCCGCCTCTCCGTCCAGCGGCGGATTGCAACAATTCCCTCACACCATTCGCATCGACCGACCCCATGACGATTACCGCCTGGATTTGCAGATCGCCAAAATTACGTTGAACGAGAATATTCCGGCCGACCGCTTCCAGTTGGAGCAACCGGCAGGCTCGGAATTGATTCACGTCGGAGAAACGGCGGACACCAAGCCGCCCGACCAGGACACACAACCGCAAAACGCCAAGCCACAGGGCGCGGAAAGGCGGGGCGCGGCGCGATGATGGGCGAATTCATTGGGCGCAATTTGCTGCATCGGCCAATGCGCACGTTCATCGGGGTGATGGCGGTGGCCGTAGAAGTGGCGCTGGTGGTGCTTATTGTCGGGCTGACGTCCGGTTTGCTGGCGGAGACCGCCAAGCGCATCGAGGGCATCGGCGCGGACATCATGGTGCAGCCGCCGGCGGCCTCGGTTTTTCTGGGCTTCAGCGGCTCGCCCATGCCCATCAAAATCGGAGCGATCTTGCGCGCGCAGAAGTACGTGCAATCGGTGGCGCCCGCGCTGCTGCAATTTAATTCCACCGGCGGCGTGGAAGTGGTTTACGGCATCGATAAGGAAAGCTTTCGCGCGGTTTCCGGCGGCTTCGTGTTCATCAAAGGGCATGACATGGAAGGCCCGGACGATTTGCTGGTGGACGATTGGGCCGCGAAGGCCAAGCACATCAAGGTGGGCGACACGTACAATCTGCTGAATCACGACTGGCACGTCGCCGCGATTATCGAACATGGCAAAGGGGCGCGGTTGTTCGTTCCGCTGGCCACGCTGCAGGAGCTGGTGGGCGCGCACGACAAAGCGTCCATATTTCTGCTGCGCTGCACGCGCCCGGAGCATACCCCGGACGTAATGGAGGAGTTGCGCCACGTCTTGCCAGGCTACACCGTGCGCCCGCTCAAGGATTTTCTTTCGCTGATGACGGCCACGAATATTCCGGGGCTGCAGACTTTTATCCACGCGATGATAGCGCTGGCTGTGGCTATCGGGCTGATGGTCATCTTTCTGACCATGTACACCACGGTGATTGAACGCACCCGGGACATCGGCGTGCTGAAATCGCTGGGCGCGGACCGCTCGTTTATTGTTCGCGCGCTGATTACGGAATCGATGGCGCTTTGCGTGATCGGCATTGCCGCCGGCGTTGGCCTGAGCTACGTGGTGCGCGCGGCGTTCCTGGCCGGCTTTCCCACGCTTTCCATCCTGATTACGCCACGCTGGATTTTGAGCGCGGCGGCCATCGCGCTGGGCGGGGCTATTCTGGGCGCCAGCTACCCCGCGTGGGTGGCCAGCCGTAAAGACCCGGTGGAAGCGCTTTCGTACGACTAAATTGGATTTAAACCACGAGGCCGGCGGTCGCGGATTCCTCGCGCGGCTAGGCAGCAATGCGTTTCACAGCTACAATAACAACCTGCCAAGGGGTCGAAACTCAAGAAAAGCTATTGGAACCGATACTTAAAACAGAAAATTTGTGGAAGCTCTATCGCGCGGGCAAGGTGGAAGTGCCCGCTCTGCGCGGAGTGAATTTCGAGGTGGAGCCGGGCGAATCGGTGGCGGTGATGGGCCCCTCGGGATGCGGCAAGTCTTCGCTGCTTTATGTGATTGGGGGCATGGCGCAGGCTTCGAAGGGCACGGTGCTGGTGGACGGCAACGAGCTGACCACGATGAAAGATGCCGAGCGCACGCGGTTGCGCCGCCATAAAATCGGGTTTGTGTTTCAGCGCTTCAACCTGCTGCCCACGCTAACCGCCAAGGGAAACATCGCCATCGCGCAATTTATTCACGGCAACGGCTTCGACCCGCACCGCTTTGAGGTGGTCACCAAGATGCTGGGGCTCACCGGGCGGCTGCATCACCGGCCTTCGGAATTATCCGGCGGGGAGCAACAGCGCGTGGCCATCGCGCGCGCGCTGATCAACGAGCCGAAAATCCTGCTGGCGGACGAGCCGACCGGGAATCTCGACTCCAAAAACTCCGACGTGGTGCTGCAGATGCTGAGGCAGCTTAATAAGGATCTGGGGCAGACCATCGTGATGATCACGCACAATCCCGAGGCGGTGGTTTATTTTGACCGGGTGGTGCACATGCGCGACGGCGTAATCGTTGACGGGATTCCGGCGGATTAAGGTGGCCACTCTGGGACAAATTCTCTCGCGGACATTTTTCTGGTCGTATGAGCGGGGGACGTGGCAATACGACGTGGCGGTGATCGTGATTCTGGTTTTTGCTTTGCTGACGCCGCGGGAGTGGTTTCACGATCAACCGCCGAGCGGCGCGCCCGCGGGCCCGGGGCAGGTGGTGCTGGTGGCGCAGGAAGGCAACCGCCAGACCTATCGCGTGGACACGCGCGTGCTGGCGCCGCCCACGAAGCTCGCGCTGCAAGGCGATCTGCACAATGCGCTCAAAGAAGCCTTGCCGGAACTGCACCGTGGGAATTTCTCGATCTCCAAAATTGAGCCGGTGCGCGACGAACAAGGTACGGTAATCGCCTACCAGGTGGAAATCCGCCGCTGAGGCCCTGGGTAAAGCAGCGCCCTGGGCCCGCCCCTTTCGTTGAAACGCCGCAAGCCAGCGACGCGTCTCTTTGCTATGCTAGGTTCCCCGAACCGAAGTGGACTAAACGTTCGAATTCTACAGGGGCCACGATTGAGACGTTTTTCTTTGCTTTTCCTGATTCTTATACTTATTTCTGCCGGCGCGCTTGCAGGGGTGTCTCGCCAACAGGGGACGCCGTGGACGGTGGACGGCGTGCTGGCGATGATGGATAAATCGGCGCAGGACTTTCACACCCTGACGGCGGACATCGAGCATCTCAAGTACACCGACGTGGTGAAGGATACGTCCACGGAAACCGGGAAGCTTTACGTGCGGCGCGATGAGAAGATGCGCATCGAATTCACGCAGCCGGATCCGCGGACGATTCTGCGCAACGGGGATTCGCTGTACGTGTTTACGCCGAAGATCAATCGTGTGGAAGAATACGATTTAGGGAAGAACCGCGAGATGGTGGACCAGTACGTGCTTTTGGGATTCGGGACCAAGAGCGAAAACGTGCGGAAGAGTTATCTGGTTACGCTGATCGGGGAAGCGGAGCTGGATCACAAGAAAACCGTGATGCTGGAGCTGACGCCCAAGTCCGACCAGGTGCGGAAGCAAATTGCCAGAATCCAGATGTGGATTGACGAAGCTTCGTGGCTGCCCATCCAGCAGAAGTTTTTTGAGTCGGGGTCGAACGACTACCTGATTTTTCACTACACCAACGTGATGAAAAATCTGAAAATTCCGGATTCGCGGTTCAAGCAGGACTGGCCAAAAGGCGTTTTGCGGACAAAGCCGCGGGCGTAAGCGGGAATTTTCAGTTTGGAGCAGTGCTTCTTCTGTTTTTCGAGCGTTGCGCGAACTTAATGTGCTACTTCGAAGCGCTGCGCTCCGCCGCCAGCAATTGTTCTTTCCGCGACAAGCCCCAACGATAACCCGCCAGGCTTCCATCGGCGCGCACCACGCGGTGGCACGGCACCACAATCGAGACGGGATTGGTGGCGCAGGCGCGGGCCACGGCGCGGACCGCACGCGGCTGCCCCAGCGATTGGGCCACTTGTGTGTAGGTGCGCGTGGTGCCGCGCGGAATACGCTGCAGCTCCTGCCACACGCGCCGCTGAAACGCGGTGCCCTTTACATCGAGCGGCAACTCTTCGCTGGCAGGCCGCCCTTCAATCTGGCGCACGATTTCGCCCACCCACTTCTGGTAGGACTGCTTCGCCGGAGCAATTTCCGCGCGAGGATATTCATCCCGCAGCTCCGCGAGCAGAGCCTGGTCTTCGCCGCCCATATACACGGCGGAGACGCCCCGCTCGGTGGCAGCGACCAACACTTTTCCCAGTGGGGATTTCGCAATGGTGTAATTGAGTTTCATGCCCTTTCCTCCTTTTTGATAAGCCGCCGGGGTCATGCCCAGTTTTGCGTCGCTTTGTTCATAGACGCGGCTTGATGAGCCATAGCCGGTGGCGTAAAGCGCCTCAGTGATATTTTTTCCATCGCGCAACATGCTCTTGAAGCGCTTGAGGCGCAGCGCGTCCGCCAGATCGCGCGGGGCCAGCCCGGCGACCTGTTGAAATGCCCTGCGCAGCGCGGACGACGTGGCGCCAAGCTTTTTGGCCAGCGCCGCCACGCGAATATTTTCTTCGTGACTATGCGCCAGTTCGCGCGCGGCGCGCTCCACCAGCGACAAGGCTCCGGATTTTTCGTTGGGTTTGCAGCGCAGGCACGGGCGGAATCCCTGGCGCTCGGCCTCCTCGCCGGTGCGAAAGAAAACCACGTTCTGGCGCAAGGGCCGGCGCGCCGGGCACGAGGGGCGGCAATAAACGCGCGTGGAGCGCACTCCCAGAATGAAAGTGCCGTCGGCGCGAGCATCGCGGGCCAACGCGGCGCGCCAATATTGCTCGGCGGCGCTTGCCGGAATTGGCGATGAAAGCGATGTTGAAGTTGAGGCGTTCATGACTCGTCCAAATTAACCCAGGCGCAAAGACAATGCTATCCGCTAACGCGCAGCAAACTCAAATTGCAGGGAGGATGTTTTTGCAGCCCGCGGCACCTGCTGGTGGCGAGCCGGCAGGCTCAGGGTTCACCAGGGGCGGGCAACTGCTGTGTGGCTTGCAGAGACGCGGTTTTAGGCGCGGTGATGACCAGGATCACCGCCGTCAGAATTACAGCCGCAGCAAGGAGCGTGCGCGGGGTGATGGTTTCCGCCGCGACGAGCCAGCCAAGGAAGAGGGCCACCACGGGGTTGACGAAGCCGTAGGTCGCCACTTTTGCCGCAGTGCTCTTTTTGAGGATGTACAGGTAGGCGGTAAAACCGACGCCAGACCCGAACACGATCAGATAAAGGAGAGCGAGCCAGGAGCGCGCGGTCACGTTGGCAAAATGCAGGGCATGAAACTCGCCCGAAACGATTGCGGCGATCCAGAGCGCCGCGGCACCGGCAAGACTCTGCATGGCTACCACCAACAGTGGAGATCCGGGCACCGGGCGGTGCTTCGAGTAGAGGGAGGCACAAGCCCACACGAACGCCGCAGAGAGCAGAACGGCGGTGCCGAGCAGGTCGATGCGGCGGCCACCGCCCAAGCTGGCCGGGCCCACGAGTAGCGCCAGTCCGGCGAAGCCCAGGACGAGCCCGAGGAAGACGCGGGGCACCGGGCGGGTGCCGCCGGGTCGCAGCCAGTCCACAATCACGAGCCATAGCGATATGGTGGCCAACAGCAGCGCCGCAATTCCCGAAGGCACCCGCTGCTCCGACCAACTGAGGCTGCCGTTGCTGACGCACAGCAGCAAAACGCCGGTGACGCCGGCGGTGCGCCAATTCGCCAGCGTGGGGCGAAAACCGGTTTTCCACCGCATCACGGGATAAAGGATCAGACCGACCAGCGAGTGCCGGATTGCCGCCATGGCCAGCGGAGGGAAAGATTCGATGGCGATGCGGATGCCGATGTACGTCGAGCCCCATAAGATGTAGACGGTGATGAAAGCGACCGGCACCCAGCGCGACGATTCCGCGCGTGAAGGCTTTTGGGGTGTTTGTGGGCGTTGCGCTTCTATCGCGGTAGGAGACATTCCTTGAGGTTGATTCAAAATAACTGTGATCGCAGGCGGCGTCCAGCGCCATATTGGTTGCGACTCATTGCGCCTGGCGGCGCGCCGGCGCCTTTTTTTTCGCGTCGCGCTCCAATGAGTTTGTACAGCTAAACATCTGCGGATGCCGTCGCGCCATCCGGAATCGCGCGTACCCAGTACTATTACTATGTGTTGGGCATTAGGGCACTCTCATCTTTTTCCACAGGTTGACTCACGCTTCCTCTGGTGGCATCTTAGCAACCCGCCTTCAATGCCATGGAGAGTCGCTTCCAGGCTTGAGGCCGGGCGTTGGCTGGTCACTAAAGCAGCATCTCTGAGGGGAGATGATCGCTACCAATCTCGCACTCGCTCTGAAGACTTCTACCGCGCAGCCAGCCGATGCTACCGCTGGCGCGACCGGACCCGGTGAAAAGGGCCCGAAACTGTGTTGCAAACCCTTACTTCGCGCTGAACTTCCCCGCCGCTTTATACGCGTGCCCACGCATGCCGTTGGCGTGCACCCCGAGCACCGCGAGTATCCGCGCGCCAGCCTGAAGCTGCCTTTGAAGCTGCGCAGCGTCAACGGGGTGTTTGAGGACTTCCCCGTTACGCTGGTGACGCGCGATATCAGCTCCACCGGCGTTTATTTCCTGTGCCCCAAGGAGCTGCCGATCAACGCGGCCGTTGAGCTGCAAATCGTACTGATCAGCCGGCCCCTGGGACAAGGCAACGTGGTGATGGCCTCCCTCGCGCATGTGCGGCGCATCCAACCTGCCGCCACTCCCGGCTGGTATGGCGTGGCCGCGACCTTCGACGACGTGCAGTTCGACCGCGACGATTTGGTGCCGTCGCGGTTTCTGGCGATTTAAGCGGGCAGGTTCACGCAGACTCGTAATTCCCTTCATTTCTAAATTAACGCGCGCCGCATTGCGGCTCGCGCTCCACCATTTCTGTTATGTTCATGAAACATGGTCCGCCGCAAATCTGGAAGCGCGAATGAAGTCAATGGCATCAGGGGCGTCCTTTTTGATTGGGACGGGACGCTTTTGGATTCTTTCCACGCGGATTCCTCGGCGTATATGGCGATGTTCCGTGAAATGGGCGTGAACTGGGGTATGGACGAACTGGCGCGGCACTATTCGCCCAACTGGTATGACGTGTACCGCGCCGCCGGCCTGCCAGAGCATCACTGGGACGCCGCGGATTCCGCGTGGCGCAAGCACTACTCCGCGTTTCGTCCCAAGCTGATGCAGAACGTCCGCAAAGTATTGTCTCGCGTGGGCCAGCGCTATCGCCTGGGATTGGTAACCAGCGGCGACCGCGACCGGGTGCTTCGCCAACTGCGCGAGTTCCGGTTGACGCGGGCTTTCCGCGCGCGCGTCTGCAGCGGCGACACGGAGCACAAAAAGCCGCATCCCGGACCGCTCAATTTCGCGCTGGAATGCATCGGGCTGGACGCGGCGCAATGCGTTTACGTGGGCGATTCGCCCGAAGATGTGCAGATGGCCAAGAGCGCACACGTGCGGGTGATCGGAGTGCTCGGGCCTTTTCCCACCGAGAAGCGTCTGCGCGCGGCGAAGCCCGACCTGCTGCTGGAATCCATCGCGGAACTGCCCGGAGCGCTGCAACAACTGGACGGTGGGCGCCAAAAGTAATGGTTGCGGCGCAGGATTTTCTGACGGTAGCTATTGTTACGGCTTGGATGAAGGTGGAGGCGCAGGCGACGTAGCTGAAGTTCCGGGCGAATTGGCCGGCGCAGCCGCGGGAACAGCCGCAGGTCCGGTTGCGGGAGCGCTCGCGCCGCTCGCCGGCGCAGCTTTAAAATCCGACCACTTCACCACCAGCCGCACGGGAATGTCGCCGTCTTTCCTTTGCAGGGTGTCGTCCGAGCGCAAATAATCCGGGAACCAATATTTTCCGTCGACATTTTCACGGTAAGTCTCGAACAGCGAGAACGGCAACTGCTCGATGGCATGCGCGTTGCCCTGTTCGGTGACCCACTTGCCGTAGGTTTTCACCACTTCCAGATATTTCGCATCGACCCAGATCACGCCGTCGAAATAGGCCTTGGTGCGCTCCACCATTTTGGGCTTCACCTGAAAAATGTAGCAATCGATCTCGTCGACCTGCTCTTTGCCGAGGTATTTCAAATCGTATTTGGAGAGCTGGTTGGTGGTCAGCGGAAAGACCGGGATGCGGTCGAGCGCTTCCAGGTCTTCCGGCACGAGATAAATTCCCTGCAGCGTGGATTGCGGTTTTTCGATGGCTTTCACGGCCACGTGGCCGTCCGCCATGCGGGTGTAGTCGGTGACGCGCAGAAATTCTCCCGACGGGCTGCCGTCCGGGCCGAACTCCTGGATGCGCACACTCTTGCGGAAACTATAATTGGGGCGAGTCTTCAGGTATTCATCTTCCTTTTTGGCAAATCGCTGGATGATTTCCTCGGGCGGCAACGAAGGCGGCGCGGGAGGCTCGGGCTCGTTGCCGATGCGCGTGACGTGATGATCCTTGGGCGCTTCCATGGGCCCCTGCGGGCCTTCCTGCGCGCGGACGGGGGGCGCCGATATCAAGAGCAAAACCAGACAGGCCAGCAAGCCGGCCGAAAAAAAGAAGGGGGTCCATTTGGGCGATGAAAATTTCATGGTCAGTTAGATGCGCGTACACTGCCGCCGGGCCGCATGCGCGCCTGCACGAGTCTACCGCAGCGCCAGTTCGTCCGCTGCCGCTTTGCGCGGCGTGGCAGCTTTTTGCCGCGTGGCCTGGGTCTGCTACAATTTTGCGTTTGTGAATGAGCCGAAACAAGCCAGGAAGTTTTTAATCTCGGGCACCGTCCAGGGCGTGGGTTTCCGTTATTTCACGCAGCGCGCCGCGGCCAAGATAAAGGTGGGGGGATACGTAAAAAACCTCCACGACGGCCGCGTGGAAGTGTTTGTGATGGGCACGCCACAACAACTTCGCGAACTGCGCTCCGTTCTGGAACGCGGCCCGCGCTTTTCCAGCGTGACGGAAATCCGCGAGGAAGCCGCCGCGCCCGACGCGCAATACGATGAAGACTTTGTAATCGGCAACAGCGACTGAACCGCCCGTGATATGCCTCACCCCAGCAAGCCGGCACAATGCTCCAGGAGCAGCGAAAAATGGACGAACTGAAAAAACTGATCCGCGAAGTACCCGACTATCCCAAGCCGGGCATTCTGTTCTACGACCTGACCACGCTGCTGAAAGACAAACGGGGCTTCCACGTTTTGATCGACCGCCTTTGCGAGCACTACAACGGCCACAGCATCGACGTGGTGGCGGGCATCGAGGCGCGTGGTTTTATTTTTGCCCCGGCGCTGGCGTATCGCCTGAATGCCGGATTCGTGCCGGTGCGCAAGCCGAAGAAGCTTCCCGCGAAGTGCGCCAGCGTTTCCTACGCGCTGGAATACGGGACGGACACGCTGGAGATTCACGAAGACGCCGTGCGGGCGAACGATCGCGTGCTGATTTGCGATGATTTGCTGGCCACCGGCGGCACTGCTTCCGCCACGGCGCGGCTGGTGCAGCAGCTCGGCGGGAAAGTCGAAGGATTCGCGTTCGCGGTGGAGCTTACTTTTCTGAACGGGCGGGGCAAGCTGGGCGGATTCGATGTTTTTTCGCTGATTCAGTACGACAAATAGGCACGAGACTCCGCGACAGATCGAAGAGAGACTCCTCCACTACGCGTGCCGATTCGCTGGCTCCGCGATCGAGAAGAAAAAGCGCGGCCCGCTCCAGCCGGAATGACAGTTGCTTGACGGGGAAACATTCGGTCCAGGACTTTTCTACTTTTTTTTGGCGGCGCGCTGGCGCAGGGCTTCAAACAGCACTACGCCGGCGGCTACCGATACGTTCAGAGACTTGACCGGGCCATTGGTGGGCAGAGAGACCACAAAATCGCAACGCTTTTTCGTCAATTCGTGCAGGCCTTGGCCTTCACCTCCGAGCACGATGCCTACCGGTGAGGTGTAATCCACCTGCGTATAGGTTTTGTCCGCGGTCTCGTCCAAACCCACAAGCCAGTAGCCCGCTTCCTTCAACTCTTCCATGGCGCGCGCAAGGTTAGTGACGCGCGCAATGGGCAAATGTGCCAGCGCGCCGGCAGAAGCGCGCGCCACAGTGTCCGTCAAGCCCACGGCGCGGCGCTCCGGAATGACCACACCGTGCGCGCCCGCGGCCAGCGCGGTGCGAATGATGGCGCCGAGGTTGTGCGGATCTTCCACGCCGTCGAGCAACACAATCAGCCCGCCGCGCCCGCCGTGCGTGGAGTTGGCATGCGCGAGAATATCGTCGAGCGAGCCCGCGGCACGCGCGGCCACGATGGCCACCACGCCCTGATGATCTTTTGAATTGGCCAGGCGATCGATCTGCCCGCGGTCCTCGAAGCGCACGGGAATGCCGCGCTCGCGGGCCAGTTGCACAATTTCTTCCGCGCGCGTGTCCTGGCGCCCGCGCGCAATGACGATGCGGTCGATGGCGCTGCCGGCCTGCAGCGCTTCGCGCACGGCGTTGATGCCGGTCAAGCGGTCAATGGGAGGAGGCATGCGAGCAGCCAGTGTACAAGTTTTAATCCAGCGCGGCGCAAAACTCCAGGATGCGCACGCGAGCGGATTTTACCGGGGAGGCGAAGGGCAGCGCCACGGCGGCGTCAAGCAGCAAAACCACGCGATCGAGTTCGCCGTCACCGGCTCTGCCGGCCAGCGCGAGGCGGATGGGGTGAAATAAATCGCGGCTGCGCAAATCGGAGCCGGCCTTCATGGTGGTAATCATTTCCTTGAAGCGCTCGGAGTCCAGCGCGTCGCCTTCGAGCAACAGGAAAGCGACCTTGCGCACCACCTCGCGCGCACCGTAACGCGCCAGCACCGCGTGGCTTTCCACGCGCTGCAACACCTCGCGCGCATCATAGTGAAAAATCAACGCGAGAAGATCGGCGAGGGCCGCGCGGTCGGCGGCGTGCGGGCCGAGGAGGCTCGCGGCGCGTTCGCACCACAATTGCAGCTCCGGTGAAGAGGCGTGCGCCGCCAGCCAGCCGCGCTCACGAAGAATTTCTTCCACGTCGGCAGCGGTGAAAAGATTCGGAGGCGCAACGGCTTTGCGAAATTGCCGCTCGGACGACATGGAGAGAAAGTTTACAGCAGAAAATCAGGAGAAGTCAGAAAGGTTCGGAGGGGCAGGGCTCTCGACAGACGCAAAGGCGTCACGTTTTTTCCAGTGTGGCCACCACGTACGCGGCTACGGCTTCGCCGCGGCCGATGGCATCCACGCCTTCGTTGGTTTTCGCTTTCAGGTGAATGCGGTCGGCCGAAATGCTGAGAGCGTTGGCCAAGACCTCTCGCATTTTCGGGAAGTGCAGGCCGAGTTTCGGCTTTTCGAGAATCACCACGGCGTCGACATGCTCAATGGTAAATTCTTTTTCGTCGAGCAGCTTTTCCGCGTGCTCCAGAAACTGCAGGCTGTTGGCGCCCTTCCACCTGGGATCGGTATCCGGAAAATGCGTGCCGATATCGCCGAGACCGGCGGCACCAAGCAGCGCGTCGCACAACGCGTGGGCCAGCACATCGCCGTCGGAGTGGCCGACGGGACCTTTGTCGAAGGGCAGCTCCAGGCCGCCGATGATGAGCTTACGCCCGGGCGCCAGGCGATGCAGGTCGTAGCCGATGCCGCAGCGGGTGCTCACGCTTTTTTGCGCTCGCGTTCCAGGTAAAAGCGCGCCAGCTCCATGTCCGAGGGCCTGGTGATTTTGATGTTGCGCTCCGAGCCGAGGACCACGTGCACGTCCCGTCCCATGCGCTCGACGAGTCCGGCTTCGTCGGAGGCGTTGACACCGTCGGCCTCCGCGCGGGCGAAGGCTTCGCGCAATAATTTCGCCGAGAAAGCCTGGGGCGTCTGCGCCAGCACCACGCGCTCGCGCGGAATCGTGCCGGTAATCAGGGCCACGTCTTCGGGCAGGCTGGCGCGCTTCACTTCCTTCACCGTATCCATTGCGGGGATGCCCAGTATGGCCGCCTGGCACTTGCGGGCTTCGTCGATCACGCGAGTAATCTGCTCGACGGTGACGAAGGGCCGCACGGCATCGTGCACCAACACAATTTCGACGTCTTCCGGAACTTCCTTCAGAGCCTGGGCCACCGATTCCTGGCGTGAATCGCCGCCGCGCACCACGCGAACTGTTTGAGAAAAGTTTTCCGCGTGGATGGTGGCCTGCAACGATTCGAGCACATCCGCGCGCGTGGCCACAATCATGTCGGTAACCAGCGGACAGGAGGCCATGCGCCGCAAGCTATGAATCACGATGGGCGTGCCGTCGAGCTCCAGGAATTGCTTGGGAGTCTCGGCGCCCATGCGCGTTCCCAGCCCGGAAGCCGGAAGAATGGCTGCTATTCGACCCATAAAGTGAATTAAAAAATGAATCGCATGTCGTAAGCTGCTGCCGTTCGCGGACAGAGGCGCGCGCACTGCCCCGAGCGCCGGCGCCGCAAACTTTCAAAGTGTACCGCAAGCGTGGCAGAGACGCGAAACGCGGTGTTCGTGGAACACCGGCAGTCACAGTGCGGAAATTCCGGCGCAGGTTGGAGGGTAACTAAACGCCTGAGCAAATGAGAAGGGATGGAGCGGCGTTGCGGAAGTTACTGTGTTTCACCGTCTGGAAAGGGAGCGGGTTCCTCGCCACCGCGCGATTCCAGCGCGCGATCTTTTTCGTCTTCGCGCGTCGAGCCGGCGCTTGAGCCATACGATGGGGCCAAATTTCCGCCAGTGGCGCGGCCCGCGGCGGCGGCGCGCGCCAAAGGACCGGCCGGCTCGGCACGCTCATCCACGCGGCCGAAAATCATTTTGCCGGCGGTGGTCTGGTGCACCGAAGTCACCACGATGTCCACGGTTTTATTGATCATGCGGCGCGCGCCATCGACCACCACCATGGTGCCGTCGTTCAGGTAGGCCACGCCCTGCATGGCTTCCTTGCCCTCGCGCTGAATCAGCACATGCATGGCTTCGCCGGGGAGCACTACGGGCTTCAGGGCGTTGGCCAGCTCATTCACGTTGAGCACGCAGAAACCCTGCACGGTAGCTACCTTGTTGAGGTTGAAGTCGTTGGTCACGATTCTGGCGCCGGTGCGCCGCGCCAACTCGATCAGCTTGTGATCCACGTCGGCGGTGCGGGAAAAGTCATCCTCGATGACGCGCACGTCTACCTGGGGCATTTTCTGGATGCGCTGCAGAACTTCCAGGCCGCGGCGGCCGCGCTGGCGCTTGAGCGGGTCAGAAGAATCGGCCACGAGCTGCAGCTCGTGCAGCACAAATTGCGGCACGGCCAGCAGGCCGTCGAGGAAATGCGCTTCGCAAATTTCCGCGATGCGCCCATCGATGAGCACGCTGGTGTCCAGCAATTTCATCAAGGGATTCGGGGTGGAATCGCGCGCGGCAGCTCCGGGGCGCGGTTCCGCGGCCCACTGGGCGCCGCAATGAATGCCGGCGACCAATCCCAGGTAGGCAAGGCCGAGCAGCGAGATGATTTCGAGGAAAGACTTGGCGGCGGGAGGCTGCGAAGTGCGCGAGATAATCAGCGTGAGTAGCAGCGCAGCAAAAATTCCGGCGATGGCGCCGCACGCGCCGCCGACCAAGCCGCTAAGCGCCGCGTGGCGCAAGCGCAATTCCGCCAGCAGAATCACGAGGGCAATCAGGAAGCCGGCGCCGGCCGCGCCCACGCCATGCAAGGCAAACGGCGCCAGCGCGTAACAGAGCGCGCCGATGGCCAGCGCCAGCGAAGCACGCAGGATCCAGAACTCCCAGGGCATCGCGGCGTCCACTTTGGAGTCGACTTTCGTGCCGGCCGGGTGCGCCTCGCCCAGCGCCGCGTAACCCTGCGGCAAGGGCACCTGCGAACCGCGCCCCGGCGAGGCTCGCACGTGTGGGGACAGTTCGGAACGAACCCTTGAGTCTGGAGTTTTGCCGTTCATGGGAGATGGACGCGAAAAATCATCCTGCGAATTAGCGGCCCCTTGCTACAGCTAACCTTCGACGGTGCGCTCGCAAATCGGTGAATCCGCAGCCGAGATTTATATACTCTGTCACTCCGAACAAATCAAGGTGATATGCAAAGGGCGCCGGAGAAAAGTTGAATCGGTTGGATAGGAATACGAATTAACGGGAATAGATTCGGGGAACGCGCTGGCTGACCGCGCAGAGCAGGTCGGAGGTGACGGTGCCGATACTGCGAGCGACCAGGTTCGCGGGATGGAGCACATGGCCGTCGGTGCCGTAGATGGTGGCGGTGTCGCCGATTTCCACGCCGGGCACGCCGGTCACGTCGATCATGGTTACGTCCATGGAGACGATGCCCACCATGGGCGCGAGCACGCCGCGAATCAGCACGCTGCCGCGGTTGCCCAGCGAGCGATGAATGCCGTCGCCGTAACCCGCGGCCAGCACAGCGATGCGGGAGGGCTGTGGCGGCACAAAGGTAGAGTCGTAGCCCACGCTGGCGCCGGCGGGAACGTCGCGCAGGCTGATAATGCGCGCGCGCAAACTCATCACCGGCTGGAGCGGCAGGCGCTTTTCGATTTCCGCGCGCTGCTCCACCGGGTCGTAACCAGGGTGGTAGCCGTACAGGATGGCACCGGGCCGCACCATATCCGCCCAGGTTTCCGGACGCGCCACGATGGCGGCGCTGTTGGCCAGATGCACGATGCCGGGATCGATGCCCAGCGCGCGCAACCGGGTGAGCGCGGCATAAAAAAGTTCTTCCTGAGCGCGCGTCTGCCGGCCGACCGGAGTATCGCTGAAAACTCCAGAGGAGGCAAAATGGGTGAACACGCCGGTCAACTGGAGGTGCCGGGCCTTGGCGAGTTGCCGCGCAAAACAGTCGATGTCCGCGGGCGCGAGGCCCAAGCGGTTCATGCCCGAGTCAATTTTCAGATGAAAGGAAACTTTGCGCTTCGCCTGGCGCGCCGCGACGCGCTCGAGTTGCGCCAGTTGCTCGCAGCGGTGGATGACCGCGGTCAAATTGTGCTCCAACAGGCGCTTTTCTTCGCCGGGCACAAAACTGGTGAGAATCAGGATGGGTTTGCGCACGCCGGCCTTACGCAGGCCGATGCCTTCTTCCGTGCAGGTCACTCCGAACCAGTCGGCGCCGGCCTTTTCAAGAGCCCTGGCGACCGCCGGGCCGCCGTGGCCGTAGCCGTTGCCTTTGACGATGCAAAGAATTTTCCGCGGCGCGCCGCGCTTCTCGCTTGCGGGATTCACGTATGAGCGGATGGATTTGAAATTGTGAGTCAGCGCCGGCAAGGAAACTTCCGCCCACACCGGCCGCATATTCAAGGTCTTGGGATTTTTCGATGCTCGCGACATATTTTTCCTGGGGAAATCAGTTTACGCCATCCACGCGACAGCCAAGGGCGACCGCCTTCCAACTGCCGCGTGAATGACAACAGTGGGCAACTGCGCTGTAGAGACAGGCACGACGCAGGCCAGCGGAGGGAAAGTCAGGCGTGCCGAGTGGAACTTTGCTTAAGGTGAACTTCTCAAAGAGGTTGTACGCATGCATCCGCAACGGCTGACCGGGCTGAACCTCTAAATCGAATTGGCGGATGGCAGGTATTGTGGCTAGCTTGACGCGACTGCGATGGCCGCTGGCCACACTGTGATTACATATCGTCGGCGGCAAACTGCGAGAAGGCATCCGGCGCGGCTTCTTCAAAGCGCGTCAGGCGGCTGCGGAACACAAATTTGACGCTCTCCGTCGGACCATTTCTCTGCTTGGCGATTTTTAGCTCGGTCTCTTCGCGCTCTTCCGGCGTGGCGCCTGCCTTAAAGAAATGCGGGCGGTAGATGAACATGACCACGTCGGCATCCTGCTCGATGGCGCCGGACTCGCGCAGGTCGGAAAGCTGCGGGCCACGATCGTCGCGTTCCGGGGCGCGGGTGAGCTGGCTGAGCACCAGCACAGGAATCTGCAATTCTTTGGCGAGGCCTTTCAGGGCGCGCGAGATGCTGGCCACTTCTTCGTTGCGATTGGAGAAGCGGCCGCGCGCGGTGATGAGCTGGAGATAATCGACGATGAGCAGCGACAAACCCTTGTCGCGCTTCAGGCGCCTTGCCTTGGCGCCAATTTCCAGGACGCTGATGGAGCCGGCGTCATCGATCCACAGCGGCGCGGCGGAAATCACGCCCAACGCTTCGGTCATGCGCCGCCAGTCTTCCTTGCTCAAATGGCCGGTGCGGAATTTGTGCGCGTCAATCTGCGCCACCGAGGCCACCAGGCGCTGCAGCAGCGACTCCTTGGACATTTCCAGGCTGAAGATGGCCGCCGGATGCCCGCTGCGGATGGAAATATTTTCCGCCAGGTTCAGCGCCAGTGCGGTTTTTCCCTGTGACGGGCGCGCCGCGAGAATCAGCAACTCCGAGGGCTGCAGTCCGGAGGTGAGCTTGTCCAGTTCGCCGTAACCGGTGGCCACGCCGGTGATGCTCTTGCCTTCGCGGAAAATCCGTTCGAGGCGCTCGAAATTGTCGCGAACGATGTCCTTCACCGGGATGAGGCCGGCTTTGACGCGATCTTCCGCCAACGCAAAAATCGAAGACTCGGCGTTGTCGAGGATGGTGTCGGCGCCGTCTTCGCCTTCAAACGCACGCTGTTGAATATTGTGCGTGGCGTGAATGAGGTTGCGCAACATCGCTTTCTCTTTCACGATGCGCGCGTAATGCTCCACGTTGGAGACGCGGGGCATGCCGTCGGCCAGCGAGGCGAGATACGGCGCGCCGCCGGAAGCGTCGAGATCGCCGCGGCGGTGCAATTCTTCCGTGAGGGTGACGAGATCGATGGCCTGCTGGCTTTCGCCCAGGGCAATCATCTGCGTGAACACACGGCGGTGCTGGTCGAGGAAGAAATCCTCAGGCCGCAGGTGCTCGACGGCGGGATTTAAGGCGTTATTATCCAGCAGGATGGCGCCAAGGACAGAACGCTCGGCGTCCAGGTTATTAGGAAGGGGTTTTTCGAGAACAGTATCAACGGCCATGGGTTAGCGGCGCCTTCGCAGCTGGGACATTCGCTTTCTCTTCGCCCGCACAAATTTGTAGCATTTTCCGCGCCCCCAGGCAAGAAAAAGGTTTTTTGAATTAGCGATGCTGACGCTGTTTGTCGGACGCTGACGGCTCGACCCTGAACGCACCAACCGAACGAACTGCAATGGGCGCATTGTGCGTGGAAGCGAAGGTGGCGTCAACTCACAATCGCGAGTGACGCAAAAAAATCTGTGCATGCGCGTTTGATATCCGGTGCAAAAAGTTTTGGACTTGGAAATTTTCTCCGTGTGCAAAAATATTTACACAGTTAGGAATCTCTCCGTGTTTTTCAAAGCCGTCGACAAAAAAAGGAGGCACATTTGCTGTGCCTCCAGTTAATTTCACGTTGCAAAGAGACAAATTACTCCTGGTGGGCTTCCTTCTGTACCTGAATCTTGACCTCCGCAGTAATGTCCCGGAAAACTTTCACGGTGGCGCGAAAATCTCCGAGGGCCTTGACGGGTTCCGCAGTGTGAATCTGGCGCTTGTCGACCTTGAAGCCTTTGGACGCCAGCGCGTCGGCGATGTCACCGGTAGTGACGGAACCGAACAACTGGTCGTTCTCGCCGGTCTTGCGCGTGAAGCTCAGCTCCACGCCGTTCAGCGCCGCGGCCTGCTTCTGCGCCGCGTCCATCTCCGTGGCGGTTTTTTTCGCCAGCGAAGCGCGAATCTTTTCAATGGCTTTGAGATTGCCGGCGCTGGCTTCCACCGCGAGCTTGCGCGGCAACAAAAAATTACGGGCATAGCCGGGCTTGACGGTGACCACGTCGCCGCGGTGCCCGAGCTTTTCGATATCTTCCTGCAAAATGATTTGCATATGCGCTTTCCTTTAGCTCCTGAAATTCCTGACGATCGAATCGGTTTGGCCGCGAAACTTAAGCGTTAGTCGGTTCTGGCGCCGGGGCCGCCGGGGCCGCCGGCGCAGCGGGCGGATGCACAGCCCCCGGCCCGGTCGCCGCATGAGGCGTTACCTGGCGAGGCTGCTGCGTGCCCGCGGCACTTCCCGCGAAGGGCAGCAAGGCGATGTTGCGGGCGCGCTTGATGGCCACGCCCAGCCAGCGCTGGTGCCGAGAGCAAACCCCGGTCATGCGCCGCGGCAGAATCTTGCCGCGCTCCTGCACGAACTGGGAGAGGATGTCCGCGCGTTTGTAGTCGATGAAGTCCATTTTCTCCACGCAGAACTTGCAAACTTTTTTCTTGCGGAAATACTGGCGCTTGCCGCGGCGTGGTCCGCCGGGACCAGCGCCTCCGGGCCCGCTTTCGCGTCGCGGGCCGCCATGGCCGCCGGCACTGTGGCCTCCGCCACTGTGTCCGCCGCCACTATGCCCACCACCGCTGTGACCGCCGCCATCGCGCCGGGGAGGCGCGCCGCTCGGCGCTTGAACCTGTTTTTGTTCCTCTGCCATAACCTTCCACCCTTTCACTTGAAACGCAAAAACACAAAATTCGATTTATGTTGCAGGTCGCAAACTAGCTCGCGGGAGCGTTCTGCTCCGGCGCAGCCGCCGGCGTTGCTGGAGTCGCCGGTGGAGTCGGCGGTGTAGCCGCCGGCGCAGTAGCGCGCCGCGGGCGCCGCGCGGAACGCTTCTCACGCCGCTCCGTCAATTTCTTCTGACGCTTCAAATCTTCGTCCAGACGCACCGTCTGGTACTTGATCACCGCGTCCTGCACGCGCAGACGGCGTTCCAGCTCGGCAATCAATTCCGGGTGAGAGGTGCGAATCTGCTGGTAGTAGTACATGCCTTCGCGATGCTTGGCCACTTTATAAGCCAGCTTGCGCGTGCCCCAGAACTCGGGCTTTTCCACCTTCCCGCCTTTTTCCGTGCAAGTATGCTCAATGACGGAAAGCACTTTCTTCACGTCGTCTTCCGCCGTCGCCGGACGCGCAATAAAAATCAGATCGTATAGCCGCTCTTCCATGATGACCTCGTCTTTTCTCTCCGGGCACGCCCGGCAAACTCGTTCAGCTTTCCGTTTCTTCCGGCGGCGGTTCCCTGCGCCGGTTGTACTTATTCATGGCCGGGTCGATGCCCTGCGCCAGAATCATTTCCACCGCGTCGGCCGCTTCGGAAATCATCTCCGCAGCGACTTCCAGCTCGGACTTGCGCATGGGCCGCAGCACGTGCTCCCTGCGGCTGCTGACTTCCTGCTCCGGCGCGCAACCCAATCGCAATCGCGTAAACTCCCGCGTACCCAGCGCGCCAATCACGGACTTGGCGCCGTTGTGGCTGCCGGCGCTGCCCTCTGCGCTGATGCGAATGGTTCCCAGGGGCAACTGCGCTTCGTCCCAGATCACCAGCAAATCCGCCGGATCCAGCTCATACTTTTCCAGCAGCTCCCGCACGGAAATGCCGCTGAGATTCATGTACGTCTGCGGCTTGGCCAGCAGAATGTCTTCACCCGCCAGCTTTCCGCGCCCAACGAGGGCCTTGCCTTCCGGCCGCGAAACACGAATCCCGTGGCGATTGGCCAGTTCATCCACGGCCATGAAACCCAGATTGTGCGGCGTCCATTGATACTCCGGATCGGGATTGCCCAGTCCAACGATCAGCCGCATACACTTCGCATACCCCGCCCAATCATCCAACCGCAAGGAACCACGAAAGCAAGTCCCTTGCCCCATTCGCGAAATTCGCGCGAGTCAAATCCCGACACGAAAAAGAGAAAACCGAGAGCAGTGTTACTTTTTCTTGTCGCCTTTGTCACCCTTGTCACTCTTCTCACTCTTTTCCGCCTTGCCCTTGGCTTCGCCTTCCTCGCCCTCTTCGCCTTCCACTTCTTTCTTACCCTTCTTGATGACTTCGGGCTCGGCGGGTGTGGCTGCTTCCGCGGCAACGACATCGGCGGGCTTCTCTTCCTCGACGCGCAGCGCCACAACGTGGGCCAACACGCGATCGGGATCGGTCAGTAGCTTCATTTTGACGGTATCCATCGCCAGGTCGCGGGCGCGGAGCTGCTGCCCCATCATGAGCGCGCTGACATCCGCCTTGAATTCCGTAGGAATATCCGCCGGCAAGCATTCGATTTCCACTTCGCGGGTAACGATCTCGTACACGCCGCCCTGCTGTTTCACGCCAGCCGGCTCGCCAAAGGTGTGTACGGGAACTTTCACGCGCATGCGCACATCCATGGCGACGCGCATCAAGTCCACGTGCAGCAAACTCCCGGTGATGGGGTCCACCAGCCAGTCTTTCAGGATCGCGGGCTCGTGTTTGCCGCTGAGGTCCACCTGAAACAAGGTGTTATGCCCGCTCTCGGAGCGGAAAATCGCGCCAAGTTGCTTGGCATTCAGCGCCAGCGTGATGGATTCGCCCTTGCCGCCATAAAGCACCGCGGGCACCCTGCCGGTTACCCGCAACCTTCGCGCTTCGTTCTTGCCGCGCTTAGCGCGGGCCGCCGCTTCCACAACAATTTTTTCTTGAGCCATCTTAAATTTCCTTCCCTGGTGGTGCTACCGCAATTCCCTTCCGGCAAAATCACATAAACAGTTCGCTGATGGAGGTCTCCTCGTGAATGGAGCGAATCCCGCGCGCCAGCAGTCCGGCGACGCTCAGCACTTTCAACTTCGACAATTTTTTGGCCGCCTCACTCAAAGGCACCGAATCCGTGGCCACCACTTCTGTAATGCAGGACTTTTCGATGCGCTCCACCGCCGGCCCGGAAAGCACCGCGTGCGTGGCGGCGGCAAAGACCTGCGTGGACCCTTCGCGCACCAGCGCTTCCGCGGTCTTCACCAAAGTTCCGGCGGTGTCGATGATGTCGTCGACAATCAGCGTGCTGCGGCCACGAACGTCTCCGATCAGATTCATCACTTCGCTGACGTCCACGTCCACGCGCCGCTTATCCACGATGGCCAGCGGCGCGCCGAGCCTTTTGGCGAAAGACCGCGCGCGCTCGACACCGCCGGCGTCCGGCGAAACCACCGTCAGGTCCGGCAGGTTCAACTTCTTGAAATATTCCACCAGCACCGGCGAACCGTACAAATGATCCACCGGAACGTCGAAGTAGCCCTGAATCTGCGGCGCGTGCAAATCCATGGTCAGCGCGCGGCTGGCTCCCGCTGTTTCCAACAAGTCGGCAACCAACTTCGCGGAGATGGGCACGCGCGGCTTGTCCTTGCGGTCCTGCCGTGCATAGCAGTAATACGGCAGCACCGCAGTGATTCTCCAGGCCGAAGCGCGCTTGAAGGCGTCAATCATCAGCAGCAGCTCCAGTAGATGGTTGTCCACGGGATAACAGCAGGGCTGCACCACGAAGACGTCTGCGCCGCGGACGTTCTCCAGAATCTGAAAATAAATCTCGCCGTCGCTGAAACGCCCCAGCAACGCTTTGCCAAGCGGCACGTTCAGATGCCTGCAAATGTTTTCCGCCAGCGGCACGTGCGCGGTGCCCGAAAATATCTTGAAGCGGTCGTCATCCACGAGGGACAGGCTCCGAGACCATCCAGTGGTCGCAAATCGACGTCACTTTAAAAAAGGGCGAACAGTTTTACGATGGAACGGCAGGACGCTGCGGCTCAACGAACGACACGCGCGCGACCTACAGCGCGGAGATACCTGTCGCGCGAAACGGTCTCGCAGACGAAGGTCTGGTCGTACGGAAACCCAACAGCGGCTCGGCGCGCCATCGCTGGGCTCGGGAAAACTCCAAACACCGCCGAACCGCTACCCGCCAGCGAGGCTTCTGCAGCTCCCGATTGAAGCAAAACCCGCTTGATTTTATCGAGCCGGTTATAGCGCCGGAAAACCGCCTTCTCAAAATCGTTGGAAAGGCCGCTTCCCCGCGCGCTCCAAGACAGAGCACAGAACTCGTAAAGTTTATGGTGTGCAGCCAGTTTTGTCAACGTAACCGCTTTGCGCGCGGGCTCATGCAGCCAGCGAAACGCGTCCTTCGTGGGCACACGAATATTGCTTGGGGCCACAATCAGAATCGGCAAGGTGCGCATATCGGGCAGAGGGTAAATTTCGTCGCCCCGGCCCACGCCCAGCGCGCGCCCGCCAAACAAAAATATCGGCACATCCGCGCCCAGCGACGCCGCGAGCTGGAGGAGCACCGGCATGGGCAGCTTCCGTTTCACCAGGCGCAGATAACCCATCAGGGCCGCGGCCCCGTTGCTGGAGCCCCCGCCAAGGCCGCCGCCCGCGGGAATATTCTTGAACAACTCGATTTCCACGCCGGCGCGAAGGTTCAGTTCGCGCCTCACAGCCTCCACGGCGCGATAGACGAGATTCTTTTCAGGCGGCTCAGCGGCCAGCTCTTCGTTGCCGTGAATGGTGAGAGAAATTTCGGAGCCTTTGGCGGGGCGCAGGCGCAGTTCATCGCGCAACGAAACCGTCTGGAAAATGGTGCGCAGCTCGTGATAATCGTCCGCGCGTTTCCCCAGAATATCGAGGCGTAGATTGATTTTTGCGAACGAAGGAATGCGTACTTCGCGCATGCGGCCTATTGTGGCTTGGCCTCTTGCGAAGAGGATTTCTGCGCGACGCGATGCTTCACCTGCGAGAGTTTCTTCTCAATCTCCGCGATTTTGTCGGTCTCCACATCGGCGGGCAGGGAGCGTTTCCACTCCATCAGGGATTTTTCCCATTCCGCAGCGGCCAGCTCGGGGCGTCCGGTGCGGGCATACAAATCGCCGAGGTGCGAGAGAATGGTGGCGTCGTGGCTTTCGTGTTCGAGGGCCCTGCGTAGAGTGGTTTCGGCGTCGCCCAGCTTGTTTTCTTTCAGATAAATCCAGCCGAGGCTGTCGAGATAAGCGCCGCTGAAGGGTTCTTCTTTCAGCGCGCGCTGCACGAGAGATTGAGCTTCGTCGAGGCGAATGCCTAAATCGCCAAGCATGTAGCCGTAATAGTTGAGCACCGCGGCATTTCGCGGATTGACCTCGAGAACTTTTTTGAATTGTTCTTCGGCGCGGTCATAAAATTTCTGGCGTTCGTAAATGGCGCCGAGCAGGAACCAGACCATTTCATTGTCGCGGGGCTGGCCGGGGAGCACCTCGGCGGCCTTGGCGGCTTGCTCGGCTTCCTTGTAGCGGCGGCCGCGTTCGTAGACCTGCGCGATATTCAAATAGACGTCGCGGTCGGTGGGCTTGCCGGTCAGTTGCGTGCGCAACATTTTCACGCCTTCATCGGTCTGCCCGCTTTCGCCGAGGAGCAGGGCGTAGCTCGAGCGCAGGGACATGTCCGCCGGATATTTCGTCACCGCTTCCTTGCCGGTTTGCAGCGCCTTGGGTAGATCCTTGGCGGCGCGATAAATATCCATCAGCAGCAGTCTCGATCGCCGGTCTTCTTCTTCTCCGAGCCGGCCCAATTCCTGGTAGGTGAAAATCGCCGCCTGGTAATTTTGGGTGTCGCGATACAACTGTCCGAGCTGCTGGTACAAAATCGCCAGCGAGCGGCTGCGCGAAGGCAGGCCCTGCTGCCCCTTGATGCCGGTGACCGCGTCGGACAGCACGCGAATTGCGTCTTCATTGCGCCCTTGCGCCTGGTACAACATGGCTTCGTTGTACATCACTTCGAGGCTGCCCGGCGCGAACTGCCGCGCCTTCACCAAATTGTCTTCGGCTTTGCCGAGCTGGTGCATCTCGCGGTAAATCTGGGCCATGCGCAGGTACACATCCGCGTCGTCGGGCATCATCTCCGTCAGCTTCTGATAAACCTCGAGCGCCTCGGGATATTTTTCCTCCGCCATGAGCGTCTGACCCAGCCCGCGCTGGTGGCTCAATTCGGAGGGGTCGAGCTCCACGGCTTTGCGATACGCGGTTTCCGCTTTGCCCAAGTCATGCGTCTGGGTGTAGGCGTCTCCCAGCAAATCCAGCATGGCGGGCGACGGCGAGCGGGCGGTGACCTCTTCGAGCAGCGCGATCGCCTCCTGGGCTTTGCCTTCGTCGAGCAGGAGCTGCGTCAGTTGCTCAATGGCCGGCTCGTTGTCGGGATCTTCCTTCAACATACCGCGCAAAACCGCTTCGGCCTTTTCGTGTTCGTTGCGCAGGCGGTACAGGCGCGCCAGCCACAGTGCAGACTCCGAGTCGCTGGGGTCGAGGCGGTAAATCTCGGCGTACTGCTCGATGGCACGGTCCACCATTTCGGACTGCCCGTTGCCGACGCTGAAATCGCCGAGGCTGCGCAGATAAATCCGTCCCAGGAGCCTGCGCGACTGCAGATCGTTGGGATCGCGCCTCAGCAAGGCCTGCGCTTCGGTCACCGCTTCGTGAGTGCGCTGCGCCTTCCAGTACATTTCCGCGAGGCGCTCGCCAATCACGGGCGACTTCGGGTCGAGCGCGTAGGCCTTCTTGTAGGCGTCGATGGCTTGGGTGGCGTATTCGGGCTTGCTGGTGGTTTCGTATTCCTGCTCGTAAATGTGGCCAAGGGTGAAGTTGTAGTAAGCGTCCGCGCGCGTAGAGGTTTTGGCCACTTCCGGAGACGAGGCGCTGACCTGCTGGTCCTGCCGGGCGGCGGGAATATTGGCCTTGTCGCCGGCGGAGGGCGGAGGCGGTGCTGATTGGCCGGTTGTCTGCGCCGGCGCGGCGCTGGCCGCAAAAACAGCGAGTGACAAGACAAGAATCATTCGTTCAGAGTTCATGAAAGCCCCAAAAAGAAAGTATCCCATGCGTCCGAAATGGGGTCAAAAGCAAAGGCGCTTCCGTTTCCAGGTCCGGCCGCCGATGCGTCCAACGTTGGATGCGGGTTCGTATCCAACCGGGTGGCTCTCAGGATCGCGCGCAACCCGAAATTTTCAATGTAAAAAGTGCCGCATGCCGGTAAACACCATGGCCATGCCCAGGCGGTCCGCAGCAGCAATCACGTCAGGATCGCGCACCGATCCGCCGGGTTGAATCACCGCGGTGGCTCCGGCCTTGGCGGCTTCCTCGACGCCATCCGGGAAAGGGAAAAAAGCGTCGGAGGCTACCACGCTGTTGCGTAAGGAAGATTGTGCCTTCATGACTGCGAGCTTCACGGAGTCGACGCGGCTCATTTGTCCCGCGCCCACGCCCAGGGTGGCGGTATCCTTCGCAAACACGATGGCATTCGATTTCACATGCTTGGAAACTTTCCAGGCGAAGCGCATGGTGGTCATTTCTTCCGGCGTGGCTACGCGCTTCGTAACCGTGCGCAATTCGCTGTCGTTAATCTCGCCGAGGTCCGGCTGCTGCACCAGCATGCCTCCCAGGATGCGCTTCAATTGTAGTTCCCGGTCGGGGTCCAATCCGTTCCCGGGAAGTTCCAGGAGACGCAAATTCTTTTTCGCGGCAAAGATTTTTCTGGCGTCCTCGTCGAAACCCAGCGCGGCGATGCACTCCACGAACAATTTCGCCACCTCTTCCGCGGTGGCGGCGTCGACCGCGCGGTTGAATGCCAGCACGCTGCCGAAGGCCGACACGGGATCGCAGGCGTAGGCTTTCAGATAGGCGTCCAGCAGGGTCTTCTGTTCGGCGGCGCCGCAGGGATTGTTGTGCTTGATGATGATGGCCGCGGGACGCGCGAATTCCGCCGCGAGGCTGCGGGCCGCCTCCAGATCGACAAAATTATTGTAGGAAAGCTCCTTGCCCTGGAGTTGGTTTGCCGCCGCCAGCCCGCGCGGCGCTCCCGGCGGAACGTAAAGGCCCGCAGCCTGATGGGGATTTTCTCCGTAGCGCAACGCTTGTTGCAGTCGCAGCGAGAGGTGGAAGCGCCCCGGCAATGGCCGCTTTTCGCCCAGCTCCACTGAATGGGCCTTCGCCGACAGCCGCTCCAGCTCCATGGTGATCATGCCGTCGTAGCTGGAGGTGGCGGCAAAAACCTTACGCGCCAGTTCCAGGCGCGTGCCCAGCGAAGTGTCGCCGCCCGTTTCGAGTTCGTGCGCCAAGTGCTCGTAATCCGCGGGGTCCGCTACCACCGTGACGCTCTCAAAATTCTTGGCCGCTGACCGCAGCATGGTGGGCCCGCCGATATCGATGTTTTCGATTAGCTCGCCGGAAGTGAGCTCCGCCTTGGCGGCGGTTTCCGCGAAGGGGTAAAGGTTGACGACCACCAGGTCGATGGGCGCGAGTTCATGCTGCAACGCTTGTTTCTCATCTTCGGCGTGGCCGCGCCGGAACAACAGGCCACCGTGCACCTTGGGGTGCAGCGTCTTCACGCGCCCGCCCAGCATTTCTGGCCAGCCTGTGAACTCCGAGACGTCTTTTACGGCAACGCCCGCCTCCCGCAGCAGTTTCGCGGTGCCGCCGGTAGAAAGAATCTCGACGCCCAGCGCAGCCAGCCGCCTGGCAAATTCCACAATACCTGTCTTGTCGAAAACGCTGATCAACGCGCGCCGTACCGCCATCTGTCCCTCGCTCAAGTGAAATGCCAGCCTTGTAGCGTCGCACATCCGCGGCAAAAGAAAAAATGCCGGCGTTAACTCTTGGCGGGTTGGGTAGAAATCCCGGCGGGAAATTCCGGGAATGCGCTCGAGGAAAAAACGAAGAGCTGGTTCAGGTTTTGACCAGAGCTTTCAGCTTGACGTGCCCTTCCACTACTTCCACGACATATTCCACGTCTTTGCAATTTTTCTGTTTCTGCAGGTCTTTGGTCTTCTTCAGCACAAACTCATTGAACCCCGAGCGCGTCAACTTTTCCGTCGCTTCTCCGGCGCTCTGCTTGGCTTGCAAGAACACGTTGTAAAGCTCCTCGATTTTTTCCGTTTCGGCCTCGGGCTTGGAACACACCATGCGATACGCAGCGGGCGCACGGGCCGTTTTCAGCGATGCGGCAGCAGCCGGCGACTCCGCGGGTGGAGGCGCCGTTGCCGGCGCGGTTTCCGCCACCTTGCGGGCGCGCTCGGCCTCAATCTCCTTGGCAGCAGCGCCAAAATGCCGCTGCACTTTGCCTTCTTCTTTTTGCTGCAGGCGCTTGCGGAAAATATCCTTATATTTCTGGTAGGTCTGAACGAGGTTGTTATAGCGGAAACGCTGGCCGAATTTCAGTTCGCCGCCGCGCTCGGCGTAACGCTTGGCTACCATTTCCAGGCGCCATTCAATTTCCGTGGGAGGCCGCTTGCGTCCGCCGCCAAAATATTGATCGTATTCGATCTTCAGTTGGCGAATGTCGCGCTCGAACTGGTTGAGTTCTTCGTCGATGCTGGTGTTGACGGCCACGGCGGGAGAACCTCTTTCTCAATGCTAGAAGCACCTGGGGACCGGGTCAATCACGGTGCCTGAAAACGGTGCGAAACGGGTACCGCGCGAGCCCGTTATCCCAGTGGTGGACCGGTTTCTGATTGGAGGGTTCGTTGGGGCTTAGCCAACGGCGAAGTATTTTCGTAAAATCCATTCATGACGTTCACGAAACGACTACGTGAGGGAGTACGTCGCGGAGAAATCACTTGCAGTGTGCGCATCTGGACGCGCCCCCGGGTCAGAACAGGCGCGCGGTATCGCATGGAGGGCGGCGAGATCCAGATCGACTCGATTGAACCGATAGGGTTTCCAGATATCACTCCTGGACTACGAGTCTGGATTCCTTGGTGTTTTGGATCTGCTCAAAGTCGCGAAACACGGCCGGGGCGAGAACATTTACTTGATCCGTTTCCACTACGTGCGACCGCGTGCCAAGCGAACGGGTCAGCGCAACTGAAAGCACTTGTCCGATAGCCGACTCCTCGGACACGACACATGCGCAAGCTGCGATTCACGGTATAGAATCCTCTTTAGCGGCCTTCCTTACGTTAGAACGCCAGCCAGATCGGGAAGATCCCGGCAGTGCGTGAGGATGGAAGCTCTCACGGCGACGGGTTTGACATCGTGATCGAACAAAAAATTAATGAGTTTTTTGGTGATGCCGAGTCCACCGACTTTGGAACAGGCTGGTGGAGCGGGATTTTGTCGGTTTTTTTTGGATTTCTTTCCTTC